>NZ_JBQFQS010000003.1:0-473191 GCF_056537005.1 Ruegeria sp. CH6
GCATCATCGCAGAACCAATAATACCAAACGCATGCTCAATACCATGCATCTGCAATACCTTAACAAAGGCCTCTTCTGTCGTCATCTTCATGAGTTCGTTCCTTATGAGTGAGTGTCGGTGTGGTTCTTAGACCACTTCATCCTTGAGGTAATACCAAACGTAGGCAAAGCGCTGACCCAACCGGCGGAAGGGTGTCAGCAGGCCGTGGCTGGGTAGTGGGGATGTGAAAATGGGCAGATTGAACACCTCATCCTTCACACCCGCGATTTGCTGCGCCATACGGCGCCCGGCTTGTGCCGAGTACATAACACCATTGCCGCCATAGCCCATCGCGTAAAAGACGCGCTCATCCGGATTGGGCTGGAAAATACGCGGCATCATGTCGTGGCTGACATCAACCCAGCCCCACCAGGAGTAGTCCAGATTGATGTCTTCCAGAGCTGGAAACTTGCGCGCAAGGCCTTTCTTGAGAAGCTCAAGGTGCTTGTCGTTTTCGGCGTCCCGACCGGTTACCGCCGATCGGCTGCCAATCTGCATCCGGTTGTCCGGCAGCAAACGATAGTAATGCCGCAATGTCCGCGTATCGGTCAGCGGGGATTTTGTCTGAATACCGCATTCGTCCAGTTCGGACTGAGTCAGCGGGCGCGTCACCAGCGAATTGGACAGGATCGGCATCAGCCTGTGCTTGGTCTTGTTGCTCAGGCCCGGAGGCGTGTAGCCAGCCGTCGCCAGCGCAACTGTCTTTGCCTTCACGATACCGCCAGGCGTGCGCAGATGGTGCACACCGTTTTTGGTTTCCCATCCCATGACCGGGCTGCCAGTATGGATTTTGACGCCCAGACGGCGGGCCATGTTGACATAGCCAAACGCCAGCTTTCCAGCGTGGATGCAGGTGCCATCCGGCTCCCACATCGCGCCATGAGCCTCCATGTCGCGGACATGTTCGGCGTGCAGCTCGTCGCGTCCAATGATGCGAGAGGCATAGCCGAACGTGTCGTTGAGCAGCGCACTTTCCTTTTCGAGCCCCGGCATGACCTTGGCGCGATGTGCGATGTAGTAATGTCCGCCCGGCTGCGGATCGCAGTTGATGTCATCGCTGGCGATCAGATCGTTGAACAACTCGAATGCTTCGGAAACTTCGCGATGCATTCCTTTTGCTGTCTCGACGCCCCAGCGCTGGATCCACTGAGACCGCTTCAGACGCCCGGATGAGATCTGGGCCTGCCCGCCATTGCGGGTCGAGCAGCCCCAGGCCACGGTGTTTGCCTCCAGAACGACGGCCTGAATTCCGTGTTCTTTGGCAAGGTGAATGGCGGTGGACAGGCCAGTATAGCCCGAGCCGATGACGACAACATCCGCCTCCATATCGCCCGATACAGGGCCATCATCCGCAGGCGGTTCACCTGCGGTTCCAATCCAGTATGTTGGCGCGTGGTCGCGGTTATGACCTGGACCGGCATCAGTGATGGGGTCGTATTTCGGATCATAACTGGTCTTCGGCCAGTGACGCGGGATGCTGTTGTCCACCATTCTTGTTTTTCTCCGGGGCTGCGCGCAGGGCGGCGGATCAGGCTTTGAACATCGGGCGCGTTTTGCGAAGCGCCTGCTTTACAATGATTTTTCCGTCACGAACGGTGAACAGATCGGCGCCTTCGGCCTCGATCCGCATTCCATTGGCATCGGTGCCTGAGAAGGTCCATTCCGATACTGCACGGTCACCGTGAACGAAGTGGCTGTGGTGATCCCAGTGCGCGTCCTTCATTCCGGCCCAGACGCCAGAGAACGCAGCTGCGATGGCTTCTGCACCTTCAACCTTGTTGCCATATTTTTCATCACCGGCAACGGTGTAGAACACGCAGTCGTCCGCAAAATGGGTCATCACACCGTCAATATCGTGACGGTTGAACGCGTCGAACGTGTCGGCCAGGTCCTGCGCGGTCAGGGTTTTGCTCATGGTATATTTCCTTTTGAGTGGGTTGGTTACGTCTCGTCCGGATGTGGGACGATCAGCGTTGGAATCTTGGACCGTCGCAAAACGCGTTTGGCGACGGTGCCGAGAAATGTGTGAGAGAAGCCGTGATCATGTGCGCCCAGCACGACAAGGTCACAGCCCAGTTCGACCGAGCGGCGCAGGATGACTTCGGCCGGATGTCCGTCGGTGACCTCGATCGAGGTCACCTGTTCACGGATCTTGGCATCTTCGCCTTCGAACTGTGCCCAGAACTTGGCTTGTCGCTCGGCCAGCACCTTGCGCACCATCTCGTGACGGCGCGTAGCTGCAGTTTTGCGGGTCTCTTCATTCAGGATGAATATTTCCATCGTGATCTTGGCGTCATCCGACAGCGGCTCGTTGACGTGAAGGACATGGATCTCGGCTCCGGTTGCCTGCGCAATACTGGCCGCATGTCGCAGGGCGTGACCCGAGTTTTCTGACAAGTCAGTGGCAAACAGAATGTTGGTTACCATTTGTTTCATGTCGTCATCCTTTCCGGGTTAGTAGCCAAGCAGCCGTGGAAGCCACAGCGACAGTTCTGGGAAGAAGGCGATGATGAAGATCGCGATCGTGTTGGCGGCCGCAAAGGGCAGCGCACGAAGCGAGATCTGTTCGATCGTGATGTTTGAGATACCCGACGCGATGAACAGGTTTTCACCCAGCGGCGGTGTCTGGAAGCCAATACCCAGCGTACAGACCATCACCACGCCAAAGTGGATCGGGTCGATACCTACCGAATAGGCCACCGGCAACATTACCGGAACCAGGATCAGGATGGTCGCCAGTGTTTCCATGAACATGCCAACGAACAGCAGGAAGAAGATGATCAGCGCCCAGATGACATAGAGGTTGTCAGTGAAGCTGAGCATCGAGTCCGCGATGATCGCCGGGATCTGGTTTTCCACTAGCAGACGCCCGAAGACCGTTGCAGTGAACAGGATCAGCAGGACGCGACCGGTCAGCCATGTGGTCGCTTCAAGCGACTGGAACAGAGATTGCCAGGTCAGTTCGCGGTAAATCACGACGCCGATGAACAGCGTATAGAAGATTGCGACAATTGCGGCCTCGGTCGGAGTGAAGAAGCCGGTGTAGATACCACCCAGGATTACCAGCGGCGCCATCAGCGACCAGAACCCGCGGTACATTTCACAGCCCACGTGGCGGATCGACCAGCCTTCGGCAACACCTTTGTAGCCGCGTTTTTTGGACATGAAATAGTTCAGGATCAGCAAGCTGGTGGCGATCAGGAAGGCCGGAACGAAACCCGCGATGAACAGCTTCGAGATCGAAACCGACTGGAAGGTCCCGAACTTCTCGACTGCTTCAACAGGCGGTGCCATACCGAGCGCGGCAATGCCGAAGATCACCATCGGGATGGAGGGAGGAATAATGATCCCGAGGCCGCCGGAAGAAGCGGTAATGGCAGAGGCATAGCCGCGCTCATAGCCGCGGTCGATCATCGCCGGGATCATCAGCATCCCGACGGCCGCGGTTGTTGCCGGGCCCGAGCCCGAAATGGCGCCGAAGAACAGACAGGCCATGACCGTCGCCGCCGAGATACCACCGGTGAATGGGCCGGCCAGACTTTCAGCGACGTTGATCAGGCGTTTTGAGATACCGGCGGCCTCCATAAGGGCCCCGGCCAGAATGAACGCAGGAAGCGCCATAAGCGGGAAAGCACCCACCGAGGTAAAGGCGATCTGCACGAATTTGATTGGGTTATCGCCCAGATACAGGAACGAGAACAGCGATGCCACGCCCAGAGCAACCGTGATCGGTGCGCCGATGAGTAGCAGTAGAAGAAACGATCCAAACAGGATTGTGACGATTTCGGATTCCATGGTTTTTCCTCCCTGCCTCAGTCGTGCTTGGCTGCTTCGGTGGCAGCTTTGATTTCGTCGAGGTCGATTTGATCAGGATCATGGATGTCTTCACCCTTGATCAGGCGGCGATAGTTCACCTGAATGATGCGGACGGTCATCAGCGCAAAGGCGATGGGCAGCACCATGTATATGTACTTCATCTCAACGCCCAGGGTCTGGGACTTCCAGAACTTGTTCATCTTGTTGAAGACGAAGTCCGTCGCCAGATACAGGAAGTAGACATTGAAGAAGAGCCAGAAGAGATCGGCAAAGGCTTCGATATACTTGATCCAACCGTCAGGCAGGAATTTGAACTGGAAAGTCACCCGGTTATGAGCGCCCTTCAGAGCAGCGTAGCTGGCGCCGAAATAGACGAACCAGACGAACATATAGACTGAGAGTTCCTCAATCCAGCTGACCGAAAAGCCGAAGACTTCGCGTGCGACGATCTGCACGAACAGCAGACAGACGAAACCGGACAGCAGTATCCGGCAGATGACGCTTTCTATATTGTCCAGAAATTTCCAGAACATGTGGTTTCACTCCTCCCTGAAATGAGAAGAGCGCCGTGGCGCTCTTCCCTGTCTCGCTCTGCGGCGATTATTGCTGGACCGGGTCGCGGCCGATGGCTTCGAGAACTGCGTTCAGTTTCTCAACACCACCGATCGACTCGTAGAACTGAGGCCATACGGCAGTGGTTGCCAGTTCGATGAACTCGGCTTCGTCATTTTCGGGATCGACGATTTCCATGCCCTTGGCGACCAGCTCTTCTTTGATCGCTGCTTCCGAGTCGCGCAGGAACTGAGCCGATTTCAGGGTCGCTTCCTGACCTGCTTCCAGAATGATCTGCTGGTCTTCTTCGCTCAGGCTCTGGAATACAGCCTCAGAGATGATCAGAGGTTCGATCGAGAAGATGTAGCGCAGGTTGGTGACGTGGTCCTGTACTTCGTAGAACTTCATCGCGTTGATGGTCATGTAGGGGTTGTCCTGACCGTCAACAACTTTGGTCTGCAGACCGGTGAAGGTTTCCGACCAGGCCATCGGAGTCGGGTTGATGCCCCAGGACTTGTAGGTCTCGATCATGATTTCGTTCTTGGGAACGCGGATGACCAGATCCTGCAGGTCAGCAACGGATGTGACCGGCTTTTTCGAGTTGGTCAGGCGACGGAAGCCGGTGTAGGTCCACGCGATGATGCGAACACCTGCGTCACGCAGCGTGTTTTCGGTCAGCTCCTGGCCGATCGGACCCTGGGTCAGGGTTTCGGCATCTTCCAGCGACAGGATCACGTAAGGCAGCGTGAAGACGCCAACCGAAGGCGAGAACGGCGTGACGTTGTTGATCGCCAGCAGCGACATGTCCAGCGTACCAATGGCCGCTTCATTCACGGTGTCCTGTTCCGAACCCAGCTGACCGTTCAGGAACAGCGTGGCGGTGTGGGCGCCGCCCGACTTTTCTTCCAGTGCTTCGACAAAGAACTTGCCGGTTGCTTCCTGCGGGCTGCCCGCACTGTCGCCGACCGCGATCTTGAAGTTCTTCGCGTCAGCTGCGCCAGCAACCATCAGCGCTGCCATGGATACTGCAGCGGTGAATGTGCCAAGCTTATTGATGAATGACATGGATGTCCTCCCATATGTCTGGTTTTCGAGGTGCGCGCTGGCCTGGGGAGAGATTAAACCAGTCCGATTCTGCCTCGGCGGCATGAAACTAACTTGTGTCGAGTGTTTCTTGGTTGTTAAACTTTGCGCGATAGGTTTCATAGATAGCGAACTTTGAGAATGAAGCACAAATCGCTTGCGACACGGATCGGAGATACCGACATTCGGTTGTTGCGGATTTTCAAGACAGTTGTGGAAAGCGGTGGATTGTCAGCTGCTGAAATCGAGCTGAATATCGGCAAATCCACGATCTCGAAACACATCTCTGATCTGGAATTGCGGCTCGATCTGAAGTTGTGCAATCGCGGGCCTTCGGGGTTCTCACTGACCGAAGATGGTGGAAAGGTACTGCGCGCGGCTGAGGACCTACTGATATCCGTTTCTCACTTCAGGACCGAAGTTAACGAAATCAAACAACAAATGGCGGGAACGATACGCGTTGCACTGTTTGATCAATGCGCCTCAAACCCGGAATCTCACCTGGCGCGGGCCATCCACAAGTTCAACGAAGCGGCCCCAGCCGTGCAGATCGAACTGTCGCTGGAACCGCCCAACGTCATCGAAACCATGGTCATTAGCGGGCATCTGGATGTCGGGATTATCGCACTGCACCGACCATCCGCCAGTCTTCAGTACGCGCCGCTTTATGGTGAGAACATGTTCCTGTATTGCGGTAAGGAACATCCTCTGTTTGACGCTTCGGATACCGAATTTGGAAAGGGCGACCTGCGCCGGTTCAACTATGCTGGTCTGAGCGTGAATTCGCCCAACCTGATTGTTGGTCAGCAGTTGGGCTTTCGCCGGGCGGCTAAAGTACAGAGCGAACAAGCGCTGGCCATACTGATACTGTCCGGCCGATACCTCGGCTTTCTGCCAGATCACCTAGCGCAGGAATTCGTCGATGGCGGGGTCATGAAGAGAGTGCTGCCAGACGAAATTCGGTATCGGACCCGATTTGCAGCGGCGACTCGCAAGCAACCAGCACCCACGCGCGTGTCCAAGCTGTTTCTCGACGTCTTGATGCAGGAGCATTCAGTCAATCGAGAAGGCGAGGTAAAACGGGTTTCAACCGCAAAGCGGTAAAGTGGCAACCCATTCGCGCCACACCAGCCCCTAAGCGGGATAAAACAAGTCAGAATAAAAAGATTGATGGCGGAGACGAAGGCCGCCTAACATTCATCATAATAATTTGAAAAATAATAAATTTATCAGGCGACCTTCTGCATGTACCACATTTCGCACCACCCAGAGACTCAAGGGGGGGGGGAGGTACTTGTTTCGCCAAGTTGGTGGGCACTTACTATGTTAAACTTAGTCATTCCCGTTGGTTGGGTCGAGCATAGAGCTACATTCTTTCATGTTAGATTGATGGCTAAGTTGCCCGCTCTTCTCCATATCCTCAATCCCGCATTCCATACCATTTAACAAAGCGAATAACAAATTGCTGGCCCACTCCCAATTAGGTTGCACCCAATACCCAAGGTACACCACAACAATGATTCCGGCGCCCCAAGTTTTGTCTATGTTTATCGCGAAACCGGACAACACGACCAGAGCTGAACCGATTGCTACAAAACCTGCGTGGGATGCACCGGACGTAAGGTAGGTGATCAGAACTAGTGCCAACCCTAAAAAAAGGGCAACCCGCTGATTTGTTGAAAAGATCGAGTACAGATTTAATATCCAATCCAACATCTAAGTCTTGCCCGCCGCCTCTATTTGCTAACGATGGCCAGGTGATATTCCTGAGCCCGTGATTTTCAATCAAGCTCGATAGAGGGAACATCTTTTATTTTCAATCTCTTAAATGCAAAATCGAAAGCTCGAGACGCCTCTAATTCCAATAGGTCAAGTTCTTTCGTGTGAAGATGGAAAGTCCTTTGATGCATGCCCTTTGGTTTCATTCTGAGAAACGCCGCGTGCTCATCGAGCCAGCCCAACTTGGCCTTAACTCGCTCAATCTTAGCAATCAAACGCTGCCAGTCTTCTTTCCTTTGAGATGGATAAACCAACTGGTGGCAGTGGCGACATGCAAAAATCTGCCCACCATATAAAATCGCCACGCGTTTTTCACAGCCACGTGCGGGACACTCAAACCACTGCCGAACTCCACCCAAATGACAGGGCTGAGATAGAAGGCGAACGGAGTAGTTCATGTCCTGCCACTCTTCTCCAGCGCGCCTAGACCGATAACGCAACAGGACTGTATCAGCCTTAACGTCCACGTTGATGCCGGCGACCTGTTCACCGTCACGGCTCCATTGCCAACCGAAAGCTTGGCCGGGAACCAGCAAGCCCTCTCTCGCCCAGCGTCGGATGTCCAAGCTCCGCATGGAATCCGTTGTGGCTTTCTCGTTCCAGCGCCAGTGGCGCCCGCTACCAATCCCGCCCATTTCAAGCCTCAAATTTTACCGAAATCATTTGGGAAATTTCGACAAAAGCTTAACATATTCCGCCAATTAACACAGCGGAGGCTTACAAGCTCCACGCCGATTGGTTACTTATCGGCCAAGCTATTTTAGGTCGATAGGATGACAAGGCCCGTTCATTAGTTCACAAACGAAGGTAGCAAATGAAAAATTTCGCGATATTGGTAGCAATCTGTGGTGCTGCATACCTAATTTATGATTTCCAGTCCGTGAAGCAGACTGCGAATGAAGCGCTTCGCGACGGAACTCTCAAAGGCGTAGAATCTTGCGTCGCATACTCTGCAAGTGAATTGGTAACCGCCGAAACCACTCGCAACGCATGTAGTGCACGCTTTCAGAAACGGCTTTACGAGAGCGACTTTGCTACAGGTCGCGCTGGTCCTTCTTTTGAACGAGGTGCAGTCAAGTTAGAAGGTTCACTGGAGAACAAGAAAACAAGCCATGTAACTACATGGGTTGTCTTAACCTTCTATACGTATGACGCCGACGGAAAAGAACGCAAATTTTCAACCGACACTTTCCTCTGGATAGAACCACGCAAGTCTACAGAATTCAGCGTAGCGCTCCCCGATGTGGAACCGGAAGATGTCCGTGACTTGGAATTCTGCGACCACGACAATGAAAATCCAAAGACATGCATGAGCTGGGGTGTAACCGATATTTTCGGTATTAAAATTTGAAGATTTTCATCCGGCTTTGCGGTAATGAGAGTGGTTAGTATTAGTGTTCCGAAGCGAAACCCAAGGAAGTTTCCGATTTTGTTTGGACGGGTTTCAGATTGGGGCGATACCTACGTGTTGGGTTTCAAAATCGAACCGTCAGGACGCTCTGTAGTTTCAAACTAGAACCGCAAAAAAAATCTAATGGGGTTGTATCTTTCACGGTACCTGACCACGTTAACCCCAGCACGTTTGAGAAAGAACCAAAAATGGTGTCAAACTATAGGTTTAAATGGCTTACGGACAAAGCTTGGGATGTCTCATCAAACGCCCTTTCTAAAGTTCAAGAAAACTCCTACGCCCTTGCTGATTGGTCGAAAGTTCAATTCGAAGAATACCTAGACTCTCAGAAACCGCTGGATGAAGCCAATTGGTTTGGCCGCGCAGCGTATGCATGTGAACAGCTTTCTGACTGCGTAGTGAACGAGAGCGGGTGGACCAGCAAAGCGGTATCTGTTGCTTCTAGCAAACTAGCAGGCGCTGCGGTTCCCGTTTCTTTTTTCTCTGTTGCGGCTTTGGTGGGTACAGCATCAACCGGAACCGCGATAGGCAGCCTGGGTGGTGCAGCGTTTACATCTAGTGCTTTGGCTTGGATTGGTGGCTCTGTTGCAATGGGAACGCTTGTTGTTGGCGGAGCAGCCGTCGCAGGTGCAGTTGCCGCACCCTTTGCCGTAAAACCGCTGGCCAATAAGTACCTATTGGGTCAAACACGAAAACTGGAAGACTTGTCCGAACCTGAAAAGCAGCTGGTTGATGCGTGTAGTGCTTTAGCTATCGGGCTTCGCCAAGCAGAAAAGGGAGGACTAGCTCTCACGCCGAAAGAGGCGTCAGCGCTGAATGAAGACGCGTTCGCCCCCCTTGTCGAAAAAGCCTCTGAAGTACTTCTGACTTCCCAAGTGTGGCCAATTATGCAGCGCCGTTGGTACAGGAACGCATTCACCGAATTGAGTTTTATTCGCGGTTTCGCCAAACACAAATCTACGCTCACTGAACCGCTAGTCGTTGGCCTTAGTTCAGCGCTTATCTTCAACCTTCTTTCAGACGGCCCACACGAATTCACTCTTGCCGAGCAAGACATGATGGATGCCATTAGACGTTCATCCAATGATTTGTCTGAAATGACAAATGAAGAGATTGCAGAACATGTACAGGCATTTTCACCCGCTGAATTGCAAGGTTTCAAAAACAACGTGAAAGGCATCGCTCACGAGTTGCAATTTGCTCGAGCGGAAAACAGCGACGGCGATGAGTTTCGTGTCGAGTTGTTTGAGGCCACTAATCACCCAGGTGCTGATGTTCAAGTCATTAACGTGGAAACAGGAGAAATCCGAGAATTCCAACTTAAGGCGACCTCATATGGAGCCTATGTTGAAGCTCATTTTGAAAAATACGAAGACACCCCAGCAATGACCACGTCTGAGGTTGCCGAGGAATATGGTTTTACATCCACTGGCATTTCTAACGAGCAACTTTCTCGCGACTTCGACAGCGCAACGGAGAAACTCGCCACGGACGCAGAGCCGGAAATCCTGGACACAATCGCATTTGCCGGAATCGTGTCGTTGGCCCGAAATGTGCGGGTGCTTTTGGACGGTAGTGTTCTCAGTGAAGAGGCCCGCAAAACTGCTGTTAAGCGAAGTATGCAGGCGGGCCTCATCGCGGGAATAACGGAACTGATAATTTAAGCCACCCGACGTTTCTTACCTCGGAAATGCCGCCAGTCATTCGATGCGATTTCACGCCCTTTTGTCCGCTGCATTGGCTTCGTTGTGAGCCGCCATTCGTGGGCTTTGCGGTGATACCAGTTGCCTTCCTTTTCCAGTACCAAGAATCCGTGCTGCACCAGCTCTTTGTAGGCCCGCTGAACGGTTGCCTTGCCCATCCCCAGCAACTCTCCGGCCTCGGCATAGGATAGCGTCAGGGCGCCGTTGTTACCGCCGTTGTAGCGTGTGTGAAGCTCTAACCAGAGGCGCACTGCTGCGCCCGATAGACTGCGCCAGGCATCGCTGCGCAACTGAGCGTAGGGGAGAGGCACATACTGCCCCTCCGACTTTTGCTTGCTCCGCCCCATGTTCAGCCGGCATCCGGAGTGTCTGCGTCTGGTTCTCCGAAATCTGCAGCAACGCTCACCGAGCACTTGAGTTCCTTACGCAGTGCTTTTGCGGACCTCGGAAAGTCCAGTGCACGCCAATCACAACGTGCTGGCAAACGATAGTGCGCAATGCGTTCCGGCCCCCTGTAGTCCGTCTGAATTGGCCAGTGATAATTGCGCCGCAGATTGTGGATGATTGCGCCAAGTCGCCATCCCTGCACCTCGCCGATTTCATCCATGTGGTTGATTGTGCGCCCCTGAACCAGAGCCTCACAGGTCCAGTAAATTTGCGTCCGATTGCTGTGCCAGTGATTAGCCATGCTCGATTTTTCCTTTTCGGATTTTGAGAGATTGAACGGAGTTACTTTGCTCGCACCAGCGGAACCGCCGTTCGATTTGTGTTGCAGGGTCGTGGCCCGTCATGGCATCTACTGAACTTGCTAGGGTGGCAGTTGATGTCACTGGAAAGGCCCTGACCCCGCGTGCGGAGTTGGGGTTTTTCATTAAGCGGCTTCCCCATCGGGGATTCCGCGCTGGGAGGAAAGGTAGGCGTTTAGGTCGGTTCCGTGATACCCAATACGCCGCCCGATGCGGATAAAGGCTGGCCCACGATTGCGGTGCCGCCATTGGGCAAGCTTCTCCACAGTGCCCAGAACACGCAGCTCCGGGTCCTCCGGGAAGAAAATTCTATCTTCGTCAAAAATGTTAGCCATCGCTATTTCCTCTCTTAGGAACAGTTTCGATGGACTTAAATTACGCTCGTTACATTCACGAAATAGACATCATGATTAGAAAACGTTTCGATACGCTGTTATGATTTCCTTCCCGGCTTTGACAGCTCAGGGTTAGATTCTGCGGCTAATTTCCAGTAGAACTCAAATTTCCTAGCCGACAGGTTTGGAAAGTGGTTTTTAACTTCAGCCTTAGTCAACTTTCCAGAGTTTGTTAGGGCGAGAATTTTCTTAGTAGCATTTTTGTTATTCTCATCGTAGTCAGGGTTTTGTTTCAACAAGTCCCTCAATACATTTCCAGTCTTGGGGAAGTCAGCCTCGTGAATGCAAAGCGACCAACCATCAAATCGCTTAACATATTTAAATATTCGCTGATTTTCTTCATATCGAACGGTCTCGTATTCCAACATCGGCTCTACAAGCTCACGAATTCTGTCACGTTCTCCTTCAAGTTTTTGATAGTCAATCATCCAGTATTCGGTATCAACGCAACTATACTTCGCGTCCCTATTGGCTAGGAAATCATCGTCGTCCAAGTATTCATCAGCGTTAGGAAGAACGACCGTTTTACTGACCTCAAGAATTAATCCCTCAATTGACGCAACAAATATTCTTGGAAGCTCAATCAAAAACCTATCCACCATCGTTTTTTGGAGTATTTCCTTACGCCTATTGTAGTTTGAAAGCATAGCCTGCCACTCCGCCAAATGTTCGGGACTGCCTTCATCGCTGCTTAAATTTCGCCGGTCAGTATCGAAAGCTTCACTGGCCAAGCCTAGCGCCATTTGCCAGGCCAAAGCGTGTATATCTAGTACGGGTCTAAATCCGATGGGCGAAATCACAGTCTATCCTCTCAAATCAGTATTTTAGCTTGCTAGAAAAACGGACCACTGGCCAAGCAAGTCTCTCCTACGCTCCAACAAATCTGACCTCGCATCTGCTCGCTCTACTTCAGTCCCGATTTGGTGCGCTAGCGCTGCTTCAGCGACTTCACGCGGTGCATCAGAAATTTCAGCGGCCCAATCACGAAACGTGCTGCGAAACCCATGCACCGTAAAATTGCCACGACCCATGCGTCGCAAAAGCATAAGCATCGACATATTTGATAACGGATGGTGCCGTTTCTGACCTTCAAACACGTATTTCGAAGCCATTGCCTTCATCGGCTCCAAAATCCGCAACATTTCACCTGTCAAAGGAACACGGTGCGGCTTGCCGCCCTTCATGCGCTCTTTGGGAATGGTCCAATGCCGCGAGTCCCAATCGATTTCGTCCCATGTCATATCAAGCACTTCGGAGGTGCGACAGGCGGTTAGAATTGTGAACTGCAACGCTTTGGCAGCAGTGGCCGCACGCTTGTCTAACTCTGCGTAGAAGGCTGGCACATCCTGCCACGGCATCGCGTCGTGGTGGTGCACCTTGGCTTTCACCTTGGGCAACACGCCCGCTTCCTTCACCGCTGTGACGGGGTTCTCTCCCTCACGAAAGCCTGAAGCCTTTGCGACATCCAAAACCGCCTTGATGCGCTGGGCGAGCCTCTTGGCTGTTTCGTGTTTAGCCGTCCAAATTGGGGAAAGGCACATCAACACTTCGGGCTGGCGAATAGCATCAACTGGCATCCGCCCAATCTTGGGGAAAGCATAATCGCGCAAAGTGTTCAGCCACTGTTGCCCGTGTTTCGCATTCTTCCAAGTAGGTAGGCGGTCAATATGTACTTGGCGGCTGAGTTCTTCGAAAGTTGGCACTTCGCGTTTGGTGTTGTATCGCGGGTTAAGCCCCGATTTCGCCATGCGTCGATATTCCAAAGCCCGCTCACGGGCTTGGTTGAGCGTAACCACATCAGCCCCACCCAAACCAAAGTCAGTGCGCAGCGGTGCGCCCTTGGCATTCTTCTGCCCTTTGACCGTGACACGCACAATCCAGCGTCGTGCACCGGAAGGGTCAACAACGAGATAAAGCCCAGCACCGTCGCCATGACGCCCAGGTCCAAGGTTCTCAACTAGCTTTTTGGTTAGCTTCCCGCCCAGCGCCGCCACTCGACATACCACCTTATGTACCACACAATGAAAGCGTACAACGGCAACCGAATGAAACCTAGAAAAACCTAGATTGAGTAACTTGTTTCAGGTTTTCTTAGATTTAAGGCGGTTTGCGCCACCCAAGAAAATCGAACGAAAAGTGTGGGTGGCGGAGACGAAGGGATTCGAACCCTCGAGACGGTTTCCCGCCTACTCCCTTAGCAGGGGAGCGCCTTCGACCACTCGGCCACGTCTCCGCTGGCCGGTATATCCTCGCCTGTCACCAAGATACAAGGCGATTTTCGAGGCGGCCGGGATTTTTCTGAAAACACGTGTGTCAGTCAAAGCAGGCCATTGAATTGAAAGGTTTCCTCGTAGTGCGCCTGAGCATGCAGAACTGTATGCTAGAACCTCAGCATTCCAGTTGATGACTGAGTGAATCGGATGCGTCTTCAATCAGGTAAATATGCGGCTTTGAATAGAATTCTTGTATATTGTATGCGTTTTAATGCATATTTGTTCAAAATTAGATTTCAAATGATCAAATAAATATACGAATTGAGGACAAGACCGGGCAGAAGGTGCATCGCGCCTGAAAGGAACCTGTTGTGAAGGGGGCTCGGGATTGATCTGGTTAAGAGTTTTGCCTGTGTTATGTGTTGTCTTGTTGCTGCCGACGCAGGTTTTTTCTTCTATTGGCAAGGTTCTCAGCATCAAGCCTGGCGCGGAAATTACACGCGCAGGCGAGACCATCCGTATACGCGAGGGTATGGAAGTTGCTTCGGGTGATACCATTGCAACCGACAACAAAGGGGTCGTTCAGCTCATTTTTGTGGACGAAACCAAGATTGCGATCGGCCCGAATGCGCATATGGTTCTCGATGTCACGATGTTGCGCGGAAAGAACAAGGCCAAGAGCTTTGCAGTTCAGGCCCTGGGTGGCAGTTTCCGTTTCATTTCAGGCAAAAGCAGAAAGCGTGCTTATTCAATCAGGACGCCCACAGCAACGATGGCGGTGCGTGGTACAACCTTTGATATGTGGATCGATTCGGATCGCCAGAGCGCCATGCTTGTTCTGGAAGGTACTGTGAGAATGTGTAGCCTGCGGGGTGGGTGCCGCTCGACCGGTCGCCAGTGCAGTCTCTTTGCGACCAGCCAGAGGGGAAATATCGGCCGACCGATAGATCGGGCGGAATACGACAAGGCGCTTCAACAGGGATTCCCGTTCATTCAATCCCAAGAAAGACTGCTGCGTCCATTTCAGGTGGCGGCCGAAGGGTGCTCGGGTGACAGGGCGCCTCAGCAGGTATCTGTGCAAACCGAGCATTCCGAACAGCAGCCAAGCCCGCCGCAGCGAGAAGCAGAGAGGGTTGCGCCCGCCACAGCGACTGCTGCGGCACCATCAAGCCCCGAACCTCCGGCACCAGCGCAACCTGATGACATGTCAGATCCGCACTTATCCGACCCGGAGCCAGCCGGTCAGTCGGACCCGGGCGCGAATACGGATTCTGGCCAAGGCTCGGGCGACGGGTCCGGGGACCAGAGCGACGGAAGCCAGGGCTAGCGCAGGTGCCGAACGCAATCCCTGCAACCAGATGACTGGAGATCCATTTGGCTGGCAGAAGAAAGGAGAAAAATAGCCGTCGACTGGCATTTGCACTGGTCGGTCTGGGGTTGATCCTGCTTGGATGTTTCATTCGGGTCGTCGATCCATATCCGGTCCGAATGTCGCGCCTGATTTACTTTGACGTACTGCAGAGGTTGTCGCCAAGGGAGTACAATCCGGATCTTCCGGTCCGGGTTTTAGATATTGATGAGGAATCTCTGGCCGAGTGGGGGCAGTGGCCCTGGCCCCGAACATTGATGGCTGAAATGGTCGCGCGGTTGGGAGATTATGGTGCTGCTGCCATCGCTTTTGACATGCTGTTTGTCGAACCTGACCGGTACTCTCCCTCACGCTTGGTGAATGATCCTGCCTTATCGGGTTTGCTGAACCTAGGAGAGGACGCAGCTCAGCTCGACAATGATGAACTGTTTGGTGCCGAAATAGCCAACTGGCCCGTCATTCTGGGGGTTGCTGCACGGTCAGCTCAGGCAAACCGAGAAATTGTACCCAAGGCAGGGATCATCGAAATCGGCGAAATGCCCGCATCAGGCCTGGTTGCGGTGCCGCATTGGACCCCGCCCGCACCACCTTTGGGCCGCGATGCGGCCGGTATCGGTGGAGTAAATGTTTCACCATTGGGTGGTACCGGCGTAGTGCGGCGGGTTCCGGCCTTGTGGGGCAGTCCGGATGGTGTGTTGCCAAGCCTCTGGGCCGAAGCCCTGAGGGTGGCCATGGGTGAAGCCATCATTATTGCAGAGGGCGCACCTGACGAAGCCGGGATCATGCTGGCCGTCGAGATTGGCGGTTTCCGATTGCCAACAACGGAAAACGGAGAGGTTTGGGTCAGATACAGACGCGACGTACCGGATTTGTATCTTTCGGCAAACGATGTGATGCAACGGTCCGATGATCCTGCGCTGCGAGCAGAGATCGAAGGCCGAATAATTCTGGTTGGTACCTCTGCCGCGGGATTGTTCGATATGCGCCAAACCGCGCTGGGGCAATCTGTACCCGGCGTTTCCATACATGCCCAGATCATCGAACAGGTTCTGACTGAAGAGATGCTGAGCAGGTCGGATGTCACTGCAGCGCTAGAGCTTCTGGCGTTCATCATCCTGGGGCTGGTGGTCATTCTGGTCATGTCCAGATTTGGTGCGGTTGCTTCTTTCCTAGCAGGTGGGTTTTCAGCCGCAATCGTGTTGGGCATCAGCTGGATGGCCTTTCGGAACCAGCTGGTTCTTTTTGATGTGACTTTTCCATTGCTGGGCGGGATGGCGAATTTCGGTTTGCTGGCAGGCTATTTGTTCATTTCGACCGAGCGCGAGAAACGTATTATCCGCCGAATATTCTCGCATTATGTTGCGCCGGAAATTCTGGACGAGATGGATGCGCATGGCCATCAGCTGGAGCTGGGCGGCACGACGCAGGAAATAACGGTGATGTTTTCGGACATCCGGGGATTTACCACGCTGGCGGAATCAACGTCAGCAACCGATTTGGTGACGGTGTTGAATGACCTGTTTTCCGAACTGGGCGATCAGATTCTCACCGAGCGCGGAACGATCGATAAGTTTATCGGTGACGCGGTGATGGCGTTCTGGAATGCGCCCTTGCAGGTCGAGGGTCATCCCCTGAGGGCTGCGCAGGCCGCGTTGCTGATGCGGCGGGCCTTGGTCAAATTCAATACATCAGACGTGATGCAGGGCCGACCGCCAATCGCGCTGGCCACCGGATTGGCGACGGGTCAGGCCTGTGTGGGGAATATCGGCTCTCGACGGCGATTCAATTACACCGTGATCGGGGATGTCGTGAATGTAGCCGCTCGGGTCGAACAGAATTGTCGCCACGTTGACTATGATATCCTCGTCTCAAGCGCGGTGTTTCATGCTGCCGGTCAGGATTTGGCGATGCTTGAGGCAGGTTTTGTTGACCTCAAGGGAAAAAGCAAACCAGAACCTGTGTTTGTCTTGATAGGCGATCAAGAACTGGCACAAAGTCCGGTGTTTTCCGAATTGGAGAGCGCACACCAGAATCTGGTTGCCGCAATCAGGGATCGTCAGCCTCAGGTTTTCATCGAAGAACTTTGCAGCGAATGCCGCGATCTGGCTGAAGGTGTTGAGCCCGGCCTTACAGGTCTTTACAGAAAGCTGCCGGGACGGGTTGCTGATTTCCGGACTGATGTTCCGTCAGAGCATGTAATGTTCAGCCACGCGCGACATCTGAAAAAGGTTTCGCGTTAAGGCGTGAAGGTCTGAACAAGACGGCTAAATGAAACGAGCCGCTGCTTCTAATATAAGCAGCGGCTCGCCTAGATCGGATGGGAGTTCAGCCTCGCCCCCTCGAATACCATCTAAAACAAAACAACCTAAACTTTTCGATATATTCGAGACTGTCTCTGTTTCCGATCTGATGAAACCTTAATGCACCATTGCGAGACGCACGACAGTGAAGCAGTTCACATTAAATAAATTTTTTTATTTAACGCCAGTCAAAAAAACCTTCACCGGCTTGCTGCAACAGATTCTGAGCCATCTCGCGAGCCATTTCCGGACCATCCTCAATTGCGCTGATCTGGTCTGCGGCAATGGCGTCCGCACCGTTGGGTCGCAGCACTTCGCCACGCAGACGCAGGCGTCCGTTCTCAATCTCTGCTAGACCGGCAATTGGTGTCTCGCAGGATCCGTCCAGTGCGGCGAGTAAGGCGCGCTCTGCCGCCAGTCGTTGCGCTGTTTCCGTGTGATGAATCGCTTCGAGCATTTCCGCCGCGCGGTTGTCTGTGCTGCGCCTTTCAATGCCGATGGCGCCCTGTGCAATTGCAGGCAGCATGTCATCGGGCGATATTGCTGTTGCGGGAACCTCGTCCATCTGCAGGCGGCGTATGCCCGCCATGGCCAGAAACGTGCACTCTGCAACGCCGTCAGCCAGCTTTTTCAGCCGTGTCTGCACGTTGCCCCGAAATTCAACAACCTGCAGGTCAGGTCTGCGGTGCAACAACTGAGCCCGACGGCGAAGGGAAGAAGTGCCAACGACGGCTCCTTCGGGCAAATCCTGAATCGCGTTCAGTTTGGGCGAGATAAACGCATCACGAACGTCTTCGCGCGGCAGGAACGTGTCCAGAACCAACCCCTCGGGTTGTTCAACCGGCATGTCCTTGGTCGAATGTACAGCGATATCGATATCGCTGCTCAGCATTGCCTCTTCGATTTCCTTGGTGAACAGCCCCTTGTTCCCGATCTCTTTCAACGGGCGGTCCGCATCGATCATGGCGCGATTGTCGCCGGTTGTCTTGATCACCACGATCTCAAACGCGTCCTGCGGTAGATCAAAGGCATCTGACAGACGTTGCCGGGTTTCATAGGCTTGCGCCAAAGCCAGAGGGGATCCTCGTGTACCAATCCTCAAGGGCGATGCGGGTGTGGGCAGGTTCAGTGTCATGCGCTCAGCTTTAGTCGCGTCACATTGCCCTGACAATGGGGGCAGAGCTTGACAAATTGCCGCCGAAGGCTGACCCGTTGCGCCAAACCGGACGATTGGGGACGAACATGGCCGAGACAAAGAAACTGCTGCGTGCATTGGCGGGTGAGGTGCAGGATGTACCTCCGATCTGGATGATGCGTCAGGCCGGGCGGTATCTGCCGGAATATCGTGCAACCCGCGCACAGGCAGGGGATTTTCTTTCGCTCTGCTATAATCCCGAGCTGGCCGCAGAAGTAACGCTGCAGCCCATTCGTCGCTATGGGTTTGATGCGGCGATCCTGTTCGCGGACATTCTGCTGGTGCCACAGGCGCTGGGCGCGGATTTGTGGTTTGTCACGGGTGAAGGCCCGCGCCTGTCCACAATCACGCAGCAGTCGGATTTTGATGCCCTGAAACCGGTGGATGTGATTGACGAAACCCTGTCCCCTGTTTACGAGACAGTGCGCATTCTGTCCCGGGAACTGCCGTCTGAGACAACGCTGATCGGATTTGCCGGGGCGCCCTGGACTGTTGCGACCTACATGATCGCCGGACGCGGAACCCCAGATCAGGGGCCGGCACATGCGTTGCGCGAAGAAAACACAGCATTGTTCGAAGCATTGCTGGATCGCATCACCGCTGCGACGATTGAGTACCTGTCGATGCAGATCGAAGCCGGTGCCGAAGTGGTCAAAATTTTCGACAGCTGGGCCGGATCGCTGAAGGGTGACGACTTCCGCAAATATGCAGTTGACCCATGCCGGATCATCACGCAGGCCATCAAGGCACGTCATCCCGGTATCCCGGTGATCGGATTCCCGCGTGAGGCCGGTGATGGCTATGTCGGCTTTGCAAAAGCGACAGGGGTTGATTGTGTGGCACTGGACAACTCAGTCTCGCCGGAATGGGGCGCTGCTCATGTTCAGGTCGACGGTTGTGTTCAGGGCAATCTGGCCTCGAAACACATGGTGACAGGCGGACAGGCGCTGGTCGACGAGACCCGACATATTGTCGAGGCTTTTTCCAAAGGTCCGCACATTTTCAACCTTGGGCACGGCATCACTCCGGACGCAGATCCGGAAAATGTTCAACTGATGATCGACACGGTGCGCAGCCGCTGAGCGGCGCGCAACCTGTCCGGTTCAATTGGTTTCTCAGCGGGCCTGAGGTTTTTGCCTGGGACTGAGTTCAGCCAAGATATCTTCGCTGTGTTCACCTCGTGCCGGGCTGGGTTTTGCGGTCCAATTGGCCGTTGAAAACCGAGGCGCTGCTGCCGCTTGCAGCGTTCCATCTACTTCCTGCCAAGTATCGCGTGCGGCGTTCATCTGATGATCGCGCGCCTCCATCGGGCTGAGAACCGGGGCGACGCAGGCATCGGTGCCCTGGAACAGATCCGCCCAATAGTTGCGTGGTTGGCTTGCAAAAAGCGTAGCAAGTCGATCGGTTAGCGAGGGCCAGAGTTTGGGATCATATTGTTGTTGAAACTCTGCGTCGTCGCTCAATCCCATTAACTGCAGAAACTGTTCATAAAACTTCGGCTCAAGGCACTGGACAGTCACGAAGCCACCATCAGCGCAGCTATAGGCGCGGCTCCAATGTGGTCCATCCAGTAGGCTCTGCCCTCGGGCCTCAGACAGATTGCCGGTCTGGCGCAAGCTCATCAACAGATTCATCATATGGGCTGAGCCGTCATAAATCGCGGCGTCGACAACCGTTCCCTGACCGGTTTTCTGCGCGTTCAGCAGGCCCGCCAGAATGCCGGTGACAAGATACATGGCGCCTCCGCCAATATCCCCGACCAGTGTCGCTGGGGTCTGAGGTGCTTGGCCGGGTGCAGATGCGTACCAGAGCGCCCCGGACATTGCGATATAGTTGAGGTCATGTCCCGAGGTGTCAGACAAAGCGCTGTCCTGCCCCCAACCTGTCATGCGGCCATAGACCAGCTTAGGATTGGTGCTGAGGCAGACATCAGGTCCAAGGCCCAGTTTTTCCATCACCCCGGGGCGAAAGCCCTCGATCAGTGCATCTGCCGAAGCGATCAGCGCTTTAGCAGTTTCCAGATCACCGGTGTCCTTCAGGTCGAGCGCGATTGAGCGCTTGCCTCGATCAAGCAAGGAGCGTTCTGGCATGCCAGGAGTGACAGCGCCGCCTTTGCGGTGGATGGTGATGACATCGGCGCCCAGATCAGCCAACAACATGGCGGCGAATGGGCCCGGACCCAGCCCTTCGATCTCGACGACGCGAATTCCGTTCAGCATTCAATTTCTCCCTTTCGGCAAAGGTTCCGGCGCAGCGGTGGGAAAGCAAGAGCAACCGCCTGCGACGTGACGTCGTTCCCGGAATTGCTAGGTGCGTACACGCGCGGGTGGTTTGCTGGGCCTGACCAGAGGAGGATCAGATGTCGGTAGTGTCATACGAAAAGGACGGACGCATTGCGCGGATCGCGCTCAATCGGCCCGAAGTGATGAATGCGATCAATGACGAGTTGCCGGTTCAACTTGCCGAAGCTGTGGCGCGCGCCGACTCCGACACGGATATCCATGTGATGGTCCTGTCAGGCAATGGCACGGCCTTTTGTGCCGGATATGACCTGACCTTTTATGCTGAAGGCAACGGCTCGGGTGAGGTAACGCAGCCCATGCCGTGGGATCCGATCAAGGATTACAGCTTTATGTGGCGAAACACGCAGCATTTCATGTCGCTTTGGCGGGCGATGAAGCCGGTGATCTGCAAGGTGCACGGATTTGCCGTAGCAGGGGGGTCTGATATCGCACTTTGCGCCGATCTGACCATCATGTCCGAGGACGCGCAGATCGGATACATGCCAGCAAGGGTCTGGGGATGTCCGACCACCGCCATGTGGGTTTATCGGTTGGGCGCGGAAAAGGCCAAACGGATGCTTTTTACAGGTGACAAGATCACCGGTCGCGAAGCTGCAGATATGGGGCTGGTGCTGAAGGCTGTGCCCGCTGACCAATTGGATGATGTGGTCGAGGAAATGGCAGCCCGGATGGCGACGGTTCCGATCAATCAGCTGGCAATGCAGAAGATGGTCATCAATCAGGCAATCGAGCAGACAGGAATGCTGCAAACCCAGCGGCTCGCCACGATTTTTGACGGCATCACAAGGCATTCGCCGGAAGGGATCAATTTCAAGAAACGGTCCGAAGAGGTCGGCTGGCGGCAAGCTGTGGCCGAGCGGGACGAAGGCACATGGGACTGGACCGCGAACGAGGAATTACCGAAACGCAACCGATAGACCGCTTGTCACAACCGCGCCCGGGCCTTAGCGTCACAGGCGGGATGGACGAGCGAGGGGATGATGCGCCTCTGGATTATGATTTGTGTCGCCATGGTGTTGGCGATCCTGACGGCTATTGTGGTGCAACTGCACCCGCCGGGTACCGTGCGGCTGGCTTCTGGCCCGGCTGGTGGGGCCTATGTCGAAGAAGCGGAAGATTATGCCGATATTCTGGCGCGGGATGGCATTCAGGTCGAGATTATCAAGACTGCCGGTTCGGTTGAAAATGCGCAGCTTCTGGAAGAGGGGCAGGTTGATGCCGCTTTCCTGCAGGGCGGTATTCAGGTGGACAAAAACAGTGCCGAGGCGCTGGGCGCGATGTTCTATGAGCCCGTTATCTTTCTGGTGCGCAATGACGCTGTGATCCCCGGAAACCCGGCTCTCTGGCGGGGTCTGCGGATCAACAGCGGAGCTGAAGGATCAGGCACTGCAGCCACATTCCGAGAATTCGAACGCGCGGTCGGATTGTCGTTGTCCGACAACACGCATCTATCCATTCCCTATGGGGAGGCCGTGAGTGCCTTGTTGAACGGGCAACTGGATATCGCGGTTTATGTCGCGCCGATTGAGGCACCCTATTTGCAGGATGCCTATCACGAGCCGGATCTGCGTGTGTTGGAACTGGATCATGTCCAAGCAATCTCGCGCCGGCTGTCACATGCTACGGTGGTAACAGTGCCAACCGGGGGCATGTCGCTTGAGCCCGTACATCCGCCTAGGCCGGTTGAACTGATCGCGCTTGAGGCGCGGCTGGTTGTGCGCCCTGATTTGCACCCGGCCTTGGTCAATCGTCTGACTATGGCGGCGATCGAGCTTTACCATCAGCAGGGGATCATAACCAACTCGGGTGAGTTTCCGAGTATTGAGGGTACGGGTCTGACGGTGAACAATACGGCCCGTCAGCTGATCCTGGACGGCCCGTCAACCTGGCACAATTGGCTACCCTACTGGGTCGCCGCACAAATTAACCGTGTGCTTCTGCTCTTTCTGCCATTCTTCTTTATCGTCGTTCCGCTGTTTCGGCTTTTGCCACTGGCGTATGCCTACATCATGCGTTGGCGTGTCTGGCAGCACTACCCGGAAATCCGACAGATTGAGGAAGAGCTGGGCAATCATCCAAGCCCGGAAGAGCTGCGTGATATGCAAACCCATTTGAACGAACTGGATGAGCGGCTGGCCGGGCTGCGCCTGCCCGCAGCCTATCGGCAGGGACAGTATGATGCCCGCCTGCATCTGGAACTGGTTCAGAAACGGATTTCCGAGATGCAGAGGCTTGCCGAAGGTGGAGAGCCGGTCAGTACCGGCCCTTGACCTCGGCGCGCGCGACCTGACGTGCCTTTTGCTTTTCGCGGAAAAAGACGAACAGTCCGGATCCCATGATCAGCAGGATGCCCAGCCATACAATGGGGTCGGGCAGTTCGCCCCAGATCAACCATCCCCATAAGATGGCCATGGGAAGGCCAGTGTATTCAAACGGTGCAACTGTGGCCGCGTCTGCCATCCGGTAGGCTTGTGCAAGACAGTAACCGACCACGCCGGAATTCAGGCCAAGGGCAATCATGTAAATCCAGTCCCCGTCAGCGGGCCAGGTCCATGCGCGAAGCAGAAAGTTCAGGCTTGGGTCGCTGGCCCCGGCGGCAAAGCGGCCATCACCGGCGACCACGAAGAACGCAAGAGACACCAGAATGAACATGCCCTGAATGTAGATGGCCAACGCCGAGGCTTTGGTTGTGGCACCCAGTTTACGCGTCAGGATCTGATTGGCGGCATAGGTCAGGGCCGACAGTACCGGCAGCATCAGAACGATCCTGTTTGCGGTTTCAGCCTCTCCGCCTTCCCACGGGCGTTGCATGATCACCACCCCGGCAAAACCGGCTACAACGGCGGTGATCCGCATGGGGCCAACCTTTTCGCCCAGAAATGGGATCGACAGGACTGTGATGAACAAAGGGGCAGCGAAGAACAATGCCGTGACTTCGGCCAGCGGTGCCGCCGCCAGGGCGACGAAGAACGTCATGTTCGAAACCACAACCATCAGACATCGGACGATATGCAGCCAGGGATGGCGCGTCTTCAACAGGCTGACGCCGCCTTCATATTGCAAAAGCGCAAAGGACAGCAGGATACCGATGGAGGATCGAAGAAAGACCATCTGATGCAGGGGATACCCTGAGGAAAGCTGTTTGATCAGCATGTCATTGACCGAAATGGCCACCATCCCCGCCACGATGAAGGTGATACCAGCTGTCGCATTACTCTGAGGAGCGTTGGTCATGGTAATCCTTGTCAGGCATAAATCCTTTGCCTGCTGAAGGGCTACCATATTGTGAGTTCAAGTCTATCGGTGAATTCAATTCGGTTGCTTGATGACATGGTTCAGCGATAGGTCTTGAGTGTTCTGTCACCGGATTAATAGAAGGGGCCTTCAAATGCAGATGAGCGACACCCGAGAAATTCAGGCACCGCCCGCTGATGTCTATGCAGCCCTGCTGGACCCCGAAGTGTTGAAAGCCTGTGTTGCCGGCACGCAGGAAATATCAGGCAATCCTGCGGATGGCTATGAGGCCACGGTCGTGCAGAAGGTCGGGCCGGTGAAGGCGACGTTCAAAGGCACAGTGACCATGTCGGACATGGTCGAAGGAGAGCGCCTGACCATTGTCGGTGAAGGCAAAGGGGGAGCTGCGGGTTTTGCCAAAGGCAGCGCCAATGTGACGCTCAGCCCCAGCGAAAGCGGTGGCACGGTTTTGGCCTATGATGTTGATGCCAAGGTTGGCGGCAAGCTGGCACAGTTGGGCAGCCGCCTGATCGACGGGTTTGCCAAGAAGATGGCAGATCAGTTTTTCACCAAGCTGCAGGAGCATTTCGAGGGACCTGCAGAACCAACCGAGGGTGAAGAGACCTCTGATGAAGAAGGCAAGAAAGGGTGGTTGGGGCGCTTGACTGGCCGCGACTGATCCCTGCGTACGCGCGCAGGGCAATGTGCGATTTTGGCCTGTTCTGTCCCGTTCCGGCGCGATAGGGTCCCCGCCAGAACGAGGAAACGCATGTCGACAATTCTGTCTATCAAGAACCTTCGCAAATCCTATGCCGATGGTTTCGAAGCGCTGAAAGGCGTAACGCTGGATATCGAAGAGGGTGAAATCCTGGCTCTGCTCGGGCCGAATGGCGCGGGCAAAACAACCCTGATTTCAACCATCTGCGGCATCACCACGCCAACCTCGGGTTCGGTTACTGTTGGTGGCCACGATATCCAGACCGAGTTTCGCGCGGCCCGTCGTATGATCGGGCTGGTGCCTCAAGAAATTGCACTGGAGCCTTTTGAGAAGGTCTGGAATACGGTTCGGTTCTCTCGCGGTCTGTTCGGATATGGCAATGACAGCGCGCGGATCGAGGAAATCCTGCGCAAACTGTCTTTGTGGGACAAGCGCAAGAACGCGATCAAAGAGCTGTCGGGCGGGATGAAGCGCCGGGTGCTGATCGCCAAAGCACTGTCGCATGAGCCACGCGTGCTGTTTCTGGATGAACCCACCGCAGGCGTTGACGTCGAACTGCGCAAGGACATGTGGGATATCGTCGCCGAACTGAAGGCCAGCGGTGTGACCATTATTCTGACCACGCACTATATCGAAGAGGCCGAGGCGATTGCCGACCGTGTTGGTGTCATCGACAAGGGCGAGCTGCTGCTGGTGCAGGAAAAAGACAAGCTGATGGCTCAGATGGGCAAAAAGCAGATCGAGGTCATGTTGAATGAACCCATCTCGGCGATTCCCGATTGCCTGTCTGCCCATAACCTGTCGCTGAACGGTCAGGGGGATATGCTGGTCTATACCTATGACACCAATGCCGAACGTACGGGCATCACCACATTGTTGAACGATGTGGCGCAGGCCGGACTGGTATTGCGTGACGTTCAGACCCGGCAATCAAGCCTTGAGGAAATTTTCGTCAATCTGGTGTCGGGAGAGCCCGCATGAACTGGTCTGCAATCGCCGCCATCTACCGGTTCGAAATGGCCCGGTTCTTCCGCACACTGGCACAGAGCTTCATCTCGCCCGTTCTGTCCACATCACTCTATTTTGTGGTCTTTGGCACCGCCATTGGCAGTCGCATTCAGGAAGTTGAGGGGGTTTCTTACGGGGCCTTTATCGTGCCTGGCCTGATCATGCTGTCGGTCGTGATGCTTGCGATTTCGAACGCATCATTCGGCATCTATTTCCCGAAATTCCTGGGAACGATCTACGAGTTGCTTTCCGCGCCCGTCAATTTCATTGAAATCGTGATCGGATATGTCGGTGCGGCGGCCACGAAATCCCTGTTCGTCGGATTGGTGATTCTGGTTACGGCGACGTTCTTCGTGGATATTCGAATAGAACACCCGTTCGCCATGGCAGCATTCCTGATCCTGTCCTGTCTCAGCTTTTCCCTGTTGGGTTTCATCATCGGCATCTGGGCCAGCAATTTTGAACAGATGTCGCTGGTGCCTCAGCTGGTGGTGACACCTTTGATCTTTCTCGGCGGAACGTTCTATTCGATCTCAATGCTGCCACCGATCTGGCAGACCATCACTCTGTTCAACCCGGTGGTGTACCTGATTTCAGGCTTCAGGTGGTCCTTCTACGGCCTGGCGGATGTGCCGATCGGCCTCAGCCTGCTGGCGATCCTTGCTTTTACCGGGATTTGCCTGGCCATTATCGGCTGGATCTTCAAAACAGGCTGGCGCATTCGCAGCTAGGCCAGCGCCAGAGGCGTTGCATTTTTGCCCACCGGCTGTGTGAATTTAGTTCACGTCGCGTTTATGGCGCCTTCAGTCCCTTGTTTACGGGTTTAGGGGGCTCTACATCGGCATCCATGAAACTCAGCCTGCCGTTTCTCAAAAAGCAGCCATTCGTGGCCGTGGTCCGTTTGTCCGGTGCCATCGGAATGGCCGGTCGTGCGTCGTTGAATGACACGACGCTGGCCCCCGTTCTGGAAAAAGCTTTCCGCAAGGGTAAGCCGGTTGCCGTGGCGCTTGAAATCAACTCGCCCGGGGGCTCGCCTGTTCAAAGCTCGCTGATCGGTGCCCGGATCAGGCGGCTGGCGAAAGAGTTTGATGTACCCGTCATCGCCTTTGTCGAAGACGTGGCTGCATCTGGCGGGTACTGGCTTGCCGCGTCCGCGGATGAGATCTGGGCCGATGACAGTTCGGTCCTCGGATCAATTGGTGTGATTTCATCCGGATTTGGCGCGCATGTCTTTTTGGCGCGGCAGGGGTTTGAACGCCGGGTGCATACCGCAGGTCAGTCCAAATCCATGCTCGACCCTTTCTCGCCAGAGAAAAAGGAAGATGTTGCACGGCTGAAAGTGCTGCTTGGCGACATACACGAGAATTTCATTGCCTACGTCAAAGAGCGGCGCGGCGACAAGCTGGATCAAAGTGCCGATCTGTTCAACGGTGAGGTATGGCTGGCACGCCGGGCTCAGGAACTGGGACTGATCGAGGGTGTCGCGCATCTAAAGCCGAAACTGCAGGAGCGCTTCGGTGACAAGGTGAAATTCCGCCGCTACGGAGTACGCAAGCCGATCTGGTCACGTTTTGGTGCCGAACTGGCACAGGATGCCGTTGCAGGGATCGAGGAGCGGGCGGCATACGCGCGTTTCGGTTTGTGACGTGATTATCAAGGCGGTCACTCTGTTCCTCATCGCCATGGGTGTACTGGCGATGTTCGGCAAGCTGCGCTTTCCGGGGCAAAAACGACTGAACTCGGCAAAATGTCCGCGTTGTGGACGGTTTAAGATCGGCAAAGGCCCCTGTGCCTGCGAAAAAGGAGGCCGGACATGACGGCGTGGCTGCTTTCTGGCCTTGGGCTGCTGATCCTTCTGCTTGCGGGCGATGCGCTGGTGCGCGGTGCGGTCAACCTGAGCCTGCGTCTGGGTGTCCCGGCGCTCATCGTCAGCCTGACCATTGTGGCCTTTGGTACGTCAGCTCCGGAATTGCTGATTGCGATTAGCGCGATAAAGGAGAATGCGCCTGGTATCGCCTTGGGTAACGTCGTCGGATCAAACACCGCAAATATCTTATTGGTTCTGGGTCTGCCTGCCTTGCTGGCGACGCTGCACACTAGCGAGTGCGACAGCCGCAAGAACTATGTTTTCATGCTGCTGGCTTCGGTTCTGTTTATTGGCTTGGCGTTCTGCGGCGTCTTCAACCTCGCCAGCGGTGCAATCTTGTTGGCGGGTCTTGGGCTGGTTCTGATGAACGCCTTTCGCGAGGCGCACGCGCATCGCAAGGCTTGCGGTGAAGCCTGTGCTGACGATGAAGAACTGGAAGGTCTGGAAGAGGCCGATCCGGACATGCCCTATTGGAAAGTGTCGGTCTATCTGATCCTGGGACTCATCGGGCTCCCGATGGGGGCGCATCTTCTGGTCGAAAACGCAACGGAGATTGCGCTGACCTATGGCGTCAGT
Source organism: Ruegeria sp. CH6 (assembly GCF_056537005.1). Classification (NCBI taxonomy): domain Bacteria; kingdom Pseudomonadati; phylum Pseudomonadota; class Alphaproteobacteria; order Rhodobacterales; family Roseobacteraceae; genus Ruegeria; species Ruegeria sp. CH6. The sequence goes on from NZ_JBQFQS010000003.1 coordinate 28,309, forward strand.
GAAACGGTTATCGGTCTGACGCTGGTGGCGGTCGGTACGTCATTGCCGGAATTGGCGACAACGGTGATGGCGGCATTGCGGCGTCAGGCTGACGTGGCGCTTGGCAACGTCATCGGATCGAACATGTTCAACCTGCTGGCCATCGTGGGCATCGCGACCCTGTTCGGTCGTATCCCTGTTGATCCTGAATTCCTGCACTTTGATCTGTGGGTCATGCTGGGCGCATCCCTGCTGTTGGTTCCGTTCGTGTTTTTCAAACAGGACATTACGCGCGTCTGGGGATTGATCCTGACACTGCTCTACGCCGTATACGTTATCAGCCTGTTGGCGTGACCTGATATTGGGAGGTGATCCATGACCCGAGCACTCGTGACCGGCGCCGGTATTCGTCTGGGCCGGGCCATGGCTTTGTATCTTGCACAGCGCGGATTTGATGTTGCGGTTCACTATGCCTCCTCGGAGCAACCAGCATTGGACACGGTGTCAGAGGTTCAGGAGATGGGGCGTCAGTCAGTCGCTCTGAAAGTTGATCTGCTGGACGAAGCTCAGGTCACTGCGCTGTTGCCGCGTGCGGCCGAGGCGTTAGGTGGACCGATTACCTGTCTGGTGAACAATGCGTCGATCTTTGAGTATGACAACATCCAAACGGCGACTCGACAAAGCTGGGACCGCCATCTGGACAGCAATCTGCGGGCGCCGTTCGTTCTGACCCAGGCTATGGCAGAACAGGGGCTGGAGCCCAGGATTGATGAGAACGGCGAGCCACAGGCCACAGGGCTGATCGTCAACATGGTCGATATGAGGGTGCGCAAGCTGACCCCAGAGTTCATGTCCTACACGATCGCGAAAATGGGATTGTGGGCTCTAACACGCACCGCGGCACAAGCACTGACACCTGCGATCCGTGTGAATGCCATTGGCCCAGGCCCTACGGTGCAGGGTCATCGGCAGAGCGAAGATCATTTCAAGGCACAGCGTCAAAACACAATCCTTGAACGTGGGTCGAACCCCTCGGATATCACGGCTGCGCTGGGCTATTTTTTGGATGCACATGCCGTCACGGGGCAGCTTTTGTGCGTCGATGGCGGTCAGCATTTGGGTTGGCAGACACCAGATGTGTTGGGTGTGGAATAGGTAATTCTGCTGCAAGTTTTGCACCGCTCTCATTCCTGTTACCCGCGCGTTACAAAAATGTCTTATTTTTCATGCACTTGCTACGTATTCAAAAAACTTTTGTTTGAAAACAATGGGTTAATTTGATGCCTATTTTTTGTGCAACTCAAGGAAAAGTCAAAGATTTAAGGGGATTTTGTTGCGCCTGGAAAGTTATCTGCACAGTTATCCACAGAAGTAGTGGATTTGTTTTCTCTTGATCTGAGACACACAAGATTGCAGCCATAGTCAGAGAATCATATCTGAGAGCCATGACTTCTCACAGCGAAACGACCTCGGACTCCCAACCCACCGGCTATGCCTGCATTCAGCGTTATCTCAAGACGCTGGACAGTTCGCCGGGCGTATACCGTATGCTCGACGCGGATAGTCGTGTGCTGTATGTCGGCAAGGCGCAAAACCTCAAGGCGAGGGTTTCCAACTATGCGCGTCCGGGGCATTCAGGCCGGATCGAACGGATGATCGCGGCAACCGCCTCAATGATGTTCCTGACGACGCGGACCGAGACTGAGGCGCTGCTGCTCGAGCAGAACCTGATCAAGCAGCTCAAGCCCAAGTACAACGTGTTGCTGCGGGACGATAAGAGCTTTCCCAATATTCTGGTCGCCAAGGATCATGCCTTTCCGCAAATAAAGAAACATCGCGGAGCGAAGAAAGAGAAGGGCGCTTATTTCGGACCGTTTGCCAGTGCCGGGGCCGTAAACCGTACTTTGAACCAGCTGCAAAAGGCATTCCTGCTGCGCAATTGTTCGGATTCCATGTTCGACAGTCGGACGCGGCCGTGCCTGCTCTATCAGATCAAACGCTGTTCGGGACCTTGTGTTGATCTGATTTCCGAGGCAGACTACCGCGAAAGCGTCAAGGATGCCGAACGCTTCCTGTCCGGTCGTTCAACCAAGGTGCAGGAAGAACTGGCCGAACAGATGATGGCCGCGTCCGAGGCGATGGAGTTCGAACGCGCCGCCGGATTGCGCGACCGTATCCGCGCGTTGACGCAGGTGCAGACCTCTCAGGGCATCAACCCGCGCGGTGTGGCCGAGGCGGATGTGATCGGCCTCTATATGGACAGCGGGCAGGCCTGTGTGCAGGTGTTTTTCATCCGGGCAAACCAGAACTGGGGCAACAAGGATTTCTATCCGCGCGTCGGGCCGGATGTGTCGGCGGCCGAGGTGATGGAGGCGTTCCTTGGTCAGTTCTACGACAACAAGGAACCGCCCCGGCAACTGATCCTATCGGATGCGATTGAAAACGCTGATCTGATGCAAGAGGTGTTGACTGAAAAGGCGGGGCGCAAGGTCGAGATCCTTGTGCCTCAGCGCGGTGAAAAGCAGGAGCTGGTCGCGGGTGCCTTGCGTAACGCGCGGGAATCTCTGGCGCGTCGCATGTCTGAAAGCGCCACGCAGGCCAAGTTGTTGCGCGGTGTGGCCGAGGCGTTTGATTTGGACAGCCCGCCGGATCGGATTGAGGTCTACGATAACTCGCACATTCAAGGCACCAACGCCGTAGGCGGGATGATCGTCGCGGGGCCGGAAGGCTTCATGAAGAACGCCTACCGTAAATTCAACATACGCGGCGATGACCTGACCCCGGGCGATGATTTCGGCATGATGAAAGAGGTTCTGACCCGGCGCTTTACCCGTCTTCAGAAAGAAGACCCGGATCGGGAAAAAGGGATGTGGCCCGATCTTCTGTTGATCGATGGCGGAGCCGGGCAGGTGAGCGCCGTGCACGAGATCATGCAGGCCCACGGCGTCGAAGACATCCCGATGGTAGGTGTCGCTAAAGGTGTCGACCGGGACCATGGCAAGGAAGAGTTCCACCGTATCGGTCAACGCCCCTTTGCCCTGAAGCGAAATGACCCTGTTCTGTACTTCATTCAGCGTTTGCGGGACGAAGCGCACCGGTTTGCAATTGGGACACACCGCGCCAAGCGGGCCAAGGCCGTGGGGGCGACGCCTTTGGATGAAATCCCGGGTGTCGGTGCTGCGCGTAAACGCGCCTTGCTGGCGCATTTCGGCAGTGCCAAAGCGGTCAGCCGGGCCAATTTGGCGGATTTGAAAGCGGTCGAGGGTATCTCAGCGGGTTTGGCGCAAAAGGTTTATGATTACTTCCATGACAAGGGTTAGGTTTTTCGCCCACGCCAGAGGATGTACATCCCCGAGGCCACGATCAGTGCGCTGCCGATCCACATTGTCTGGTCCAGTCGCTCGCCGAACATCACCACGCCAAGTCCAATTCCGAACAACAACCGCGAATAGCGGAATGGCGTGACTGACGAAACTTCACCCGTGCGCATGGCTTTCATCAGCGAGGCATAAGCCATGACCCCCATAAGGATCGCGCCCGACATGTGCAGGCTGACATGTGTGGTCAGCGGCTCTATCGGGGCACCTTCCCAGAAGCGATAGGCCAATCCGGCGACGATGATGCAGAGGAATCCATAAAACCCCAAAACCTCGGTTCCCAGAGTGGCAGGGGCCGCGCGGCTGGCCAGATCGCGCCCGGCAAATCCCAGCATTCCCAACACGGCAAGGATCGACAGGGCAGAGAAACTGTCTCCGGTTGGTTTGATGATGATCACCACGCCGATCAGGCCGATCAGAATTGCGCTCCATCGTCGCCAGCCAACGGTTTCTCCAAAAAACATCGCAGCCCCGGCGACAACGACCAGAGGAGTGGCCTGCAAGATCACCGTGGCCGAAGACAGAGGCGTCAGAGCGATGGCCAGTACGTAGAAAAGCCGCCCGAGTATTTCAAAGATCACCCGCACCTTCATCGGGCGGGACAGCACATCAGGTTGGAACAGCCGGGTGCCTCGTATCATGGCGACAGCCGCAAAGATCACCGCGCCACCAGCGCCGAAAAGGACCAGCACCTGCCAGATTGGGATTGAAGAAGAGGCGCTTTTGATCAGCGCGTCCTCAAGTGCGAAAAGCGCCATGGCAGCGATCATCCAGGCGCTGCCAATCAGGTTCGATCGGGGATCGGTTTGTATATGTGCTGTCATGTTGTCCGACGTCCCGACTGCCTGAAGATGGTAACGGCCTGCCTCGGACCGGTCTGGTCGGCAATCTGGCCGGAAATGTAGCCGAGGCCAAGAAGTATCGGGTTGACTGTTCAGCCTTGCGACGCTTTGACCCGAACGGGGTCAACCGACTGTGATCCGAGCAGTTTTTGATCACTCTGTCTTTTCTGTCCTGAAACAGCAATGTAGGGTCGGCCTCATGAAATGGAACTTGCCCAACATTCTGACCGTCCTGCGGTTGCTTGCTGCCCCCGGACTGGCCGTGATGTTTTTGTACTTCACCCGTCCCTATGCGGATTGGTTTGCTCTGATCCTGTTCATGACAGCCGCTATTACCGATTGGTTCGATGGCTATCTGGCACGTGCCTGGAAGCAGGAAACCAAGATCGGGGCGATGATGGACCCGATTGCCGATAAGGCGATGGTTGTGATCGCTTTGATGATCCTTGTGGGGTATTCAACCGAACACTGGACGCCATGGCTGGTGCTGCCCGCCACGGTTATCCTGTTTCGCGAAGTGTTCGTGTCCGGATTGCGCGAATATCTGGGTGATGTTGCAGGAACGCTTAAGGTTACCAAGCTGGCAAAGTGGAAGACCACGGCACAGATGGTGGCAATCGCCGTGCTGTTTTCGCAGGGTATTTTCGAGCATTACTTTGTGATGTCCACATTCGGTATGGATGCTGAGTTGATTGACCAGATCCTCAGCGGGCAGACCGAAGATGTGAACGGGCTGGCATGGAAGCTGGAAGGCATGTTCTGGGCCGGGCGGATCGGATTGTGGCTGTTGTGGATTGCGGCGACGCTGACATTGATCACAGGCTATGACTACCTACGTAAAGCCATGCCTCATCTGAAGGAGAGTTAAGGGATGGATGTACTGTATTTCGCCTGGGTGCGTGAACGGATCGGCCTCCCGAAAGAGAAGGTCGAGACCGAGGCCGCAACAGTCAATGACCTCGTGGCCGAGCTCAGTGCGCGTGAAGATCGGTATGCGGCTGCGTTCGCGGATCTGTCGGCACTGCGTGTTGCACTGGATCAGGAGTTGTCCGACTTTGACGCGCCTCTTCAGGGTGTGCGGGAAGTTGCGTTCTTTCCGCCGATGACCGGAGGCTAAGCCGGTGCGCATCGCAGTTCAGCAGGAAGAGTTCGATCTTGGTGCAGAGGCAAATACCTTTGCCGCCAGCGACACTGCGAATGGTGCGATCGTGACGTTTACCGGCGTTGTTCGTGATCTGGCTCGGGGCGATCTCGATGCCATGGAAATCGAACACTACCCGGGCATGACTGAACGAGCGATTACCAAAATCGCAGAAGAGGCCAAGTCGCGCTGGTCATTGGGGGATGTTCTGATCATCCATCGCCACGGGCGTTTGGCACCGGGTGATCGTATCATGATGGTCGCGACCGCTGCACCGCACCGTAAGGATGCGTTCGAAGCGGCGGAGTATCTGATGGATTACCTCAAGTCCCGCGCGCCGTTCTGGAAAAAGGAAATCTCTGCTTCCGGGGCGGATTGGGTTGCTGCCAAGGACGAAGACGAAGACGCGCTGAGCCGCTGGTAAGCCTGTGGCACCAGCACCCTTGGACGGATGCTGGTATGGTTTTCAGAAAATCAGCTGGTCTGTTCCTGATTGCATTTACGGGCAGCTTCGATGGCTTTGAGCGTGCCGTCCAAATTCACGGTGAACGCGAACTCTTTTTCAGGGAACACGGTCATATCGTATTTCTTCATCACATCGTCGACGAATTGCGGATTGTTCGCCAGGATGTAACCGCCGGTATATCCTTCGGCCAGATGCTTGGTTTTCTTATGCGCCTCGGCTGAATACAGATTTCCGTCTAGTGACAGAATGATCTCTTCTTTCTTACCTTTGAGGCCAATGTCATTCTTTGTGAACACACCGAGATATCCCATCTCGTGGTCCTTTGTCAGACCCATTTGCACAACGTTCTGATTTTCGTCCATCCGTTCGATCAAGCATGACCCGCGTGTTTCATCCACAAAAATGGTCCAGCCCGATTCCTCACCCCAATTGGTGAAGGTATCGTTTTCGGATGGGATGACATCACTCGAAGCGAATGTTGTGGTTGCGAAATAGGCAGTTACGATAGTCGCGGTCTTTAAAGTTGATTTGAAATTCATGGTACACTCCAATTTTGCTGGATAGTGAACACTGGTACGCGTAGGCAAAATCGTACCAATTCATGATATTGAATTTGTTGGAAAAACTGAAGTGTGTCGATTTGAACCGGCTAAAAGATGCCGATCCAGGCCACGAGTCAGTACGAAGCCTCTGACTGAAAACTTAGAGACGGGACCGTCAGGCCCGAGTTAATCTGCGTTGTTGATCCGACCGCGAAGCTCTTCGGCCTCTTGCCGGGCCGCGCGCAGGCCATCCATTGCCGCGGCAAGTTCAGCTTCGGTCTGGGTCAGCTGATTGGTCAGCTCAGCTTCGCGCTGCTGCAGATAAGTAATTGCCTGATCCCGGGTTTCCTCGGCCTCGTGCAATTCCTGACTCATGCGATCCAGATCGGCCACGTCGCTTTGACGGACGCGGGACAGTCGGTGCGCCAGCCAGTTGGCGAACCAGCCCATGCAAAAGGCCGCAAACAGGATGATGGCAGTGGCGATGATGAATTCGGTTCTGTTCAACTTACTGGTCCTCTGCATCCGCGTCAGATGCGTTGTCTTCTGTTTGCTCGTCAGGCTGTTCCGCTTCGCCAGGCTCGCTCGTCACTTCCATCGCTTCCAATCCTGTTTCGGTATTGGATACGGGTTCGGGGCGGATCAGGCGGAATTCGATGCGGCGGTTTTCTTCGCGCCCCTCTTCGGTGTCGTTGTCCGCGATGGGCTGCGTTTCACCATAGCCGACTGCTGAATAGCTGGATGTCGGCACCCGGCGGCCGCGCAGCTCATTCAGGATGGATTGGGCACGCGCCTGACTCAGCTGCTGGTTCATTTCTTCACGGCCCTGACTGTCAGTGTGACCCTGAATTTCCATCCGGATAGGTCCGCATTCACGCAGAATCTCAGCGATTTGGTTGAGCGTATCGCGCGAATCCGCTGCCACGGTGGCTGAACCGGGTTCGAAGGCGATCTTGCTGCCGCCCTGAACATCTGCGATCTGCGTTTCGCACAATTCGGGGTCAGGCAGGGCATCTTCCGGCTCCGGAGGTTCCTGATAGGTGATGGCGAGATCGAAGTCCTGTGCATCACCCAGCTTGTCAGAGAGCATTCCGGCAATGCGGGCTTTGGCGTCTTTGTCATGGCTGACGCCTGATACGGAAACGGAATCCGGGGTCACGATCAAAGCCCCATTGTGCAACTGAGCCAAGGCCTCAAGTCCCGCCAATACCCGGACCGACCAATCTGCAGGCAGGTCTGACACGATGCGGGTGGCGGTATGAACCTGTTCAGACCCAAACGCCGCGCGAGCGTAGCTATCGACCATATCCCGTGTGGTTTCGTCACCGATGCGGCCTCGCATCTGTACCAGCCCCTCAGGGCTGCGCGTGGTTGAGAACTCGACAGGGCCTGTCTGTTCGACTGTTTCTGGCTCAGGCAGGACGGCGTGCAGTGCAAAGACTTCGGGCAAGGCATTCTCCAGCTCGCCCACAACCCGATCAAACAGCGCGGGATCTGTACCCTGCGCTGCAATCAGGGTGATGTCCGCGTCAGACATGGTCACAGAGCCTTGCCCGATGTCGGCCAGTGCCTGAATGCTCTGACCTGCCGCCACATCCCAGTTGGGAGAAGGAACACCCAAACCGATGGTGCAGGAATATGGTCCGGTCATACCAGCCTTCTCGGCTGCAGCCACAATGGCATCCCGGGCATCTTCGTCCTGAGCGGAACAGGCGTCGAATGTGCCGCCGGTTTCGTCAATCAGGTAGCGCAGCGTAAACGGTGTGATAACCGGGCGCGGGGCCGAGATCGAAAGACCGATGCGCAAACTGGGAGGGGCCGCTCGGGTCAGGTCCTGTTCAAGCTTTTCCTTTTCCTGCTGGCTGTCCGCAATCGCCGTGATTTTGACCAGTCCGGGGCTGGCAGAGATTTTGGCACGTGGCAATCGGGCAAGGGCCTGCACCGCATAGTCCAGCGCATCATCCCAGCCACGGGGTTTGGGGTAGTCGGCAGTTTCCATCAGGTCTGACACAACCGCATCACCGTCAAGACGCTGCAGATTGTCCATCAGTGCTTCTCGGTCTTCGCTTTCTGGGATCAGCCCGATTACCGAGATACCGCTGTCATTGCGCAGAATTTCGGCCGAGAACCGGGGCGGTGCCAGATCAGCGGTTGGCGCCACCTGCATCTCGTCAATCACGCGCGATGTATCGACCTCGGTGCCTGCGGCGGTCAGCGCGTTGAACCGAGTCGCTTCGTCCGGCGCAGTGCCTGTCAGGACGACGCGCAGGCCATCGGATTCCACTTCTGCCCAGTCATGGCCCTTGAGGTTCAGCGCCTTTCTTACGGCAAATTCCGAGGTTTCTTCGATCTTTGTCACCGCTGAGCTGGCAGCCAGCAGGGACAACCCTGCGGACACGAGAAAGATCAGGGCGACGACGAAAAAGTACGGCAGACGCATGGGCGGGTATGAAACTCCTCAACCGGTCGCACGGACTCTTACAGACCCCGGAGCCGAGGTGCAATCAGAGCAACAGGGCGACGCAAAGGAAGATCAGCGGAATGAGGCCGGTATCGCGATTTGAACGGAACAACTGCAAGAGCTTGGCGTTGTCCTCGATGTCCAGACCCCTCAATTGCCAGGCCATATGCCAGCCCATCGCCCATGGCCCGGCGATGGCAACAAGGATCGCGAGCACCGACGCCCCGGGTACGGCAGCATCGATGATGGCAAGACCCATCAAAGACACGGTCGCGACCAGAAAATACTTCAGCCATTTGGAGGTATCGGTTCCGAACAATCGGGCGGTGGATTTGATGCCCACAAGCTCGTCATCTTCGGCATCCTGATGCGCGTAGATGGTGTCATAGAAGAGGGTCCAAGCGATGCCGGACAGGTACAGGAGGATGGCGGGCCAGCCTATCGTGCCCGTATGTGCAGCCCATGCCAGCAAGGCGCCCCAGTTGAAGGCCAGACCCAGAAAGACCTGCGGCCACCAAGTGAATCGCTTTGCGAACGGGTAAATCGTAACAGGCAGGAGAGACAAAACCCCCATGGCGATAGCGGCCCGGTTAAAGGTCAGCAGAATCGCCAGGGCCAGCAGGCACTGAAGAACCATCCAGAAAGCCGCCTGCCGAACGCTGACTTGTCCGGACGGGATCGGGCGCGAACGGGTGCGTTCGACCTGACCATCATAGTCGCGATCGGTGATGTCGTTCCACGTGCAACCGGCCCCGCGCATCAGAAACGCTCCAAGGGCGCAGCCGATCGCGATCCACAAATCTTCCCATCGCGCATTGCCGTCGCTGAGTATGGCAAGTGCAAGTCCCCACCAGCAGGGAATCAGCAAAAGCCATGTCCCGATCGGCCGGTCAGCGCGCGACAGACGCAGATAGGGTCGGGCAAAGGCCGGGGCATGTGTGTCGACCCAGTTACCGGTGACGGCATCGGCGACCTGACCATCTGGTGTTGGGGCATTGCCTTGCATATGTAAGGTCCCATGAGTGCGAAGATCAGGCTGTATGTAGAGCACCCGCTGGGGCAGGGGCAATCGGTTCATTTGACGCGCGAGCAGGCCCATTACCTGTTCGGTGTCATGCGTCTGGCTGTTGGCGCCCATGTCGCCCTGTTCAACGGGCAGGATGGTGAATGGCTGGCCGAGGTCGTTCAGGCCGGAAAACGCGGCGGAGAACTGTCCTGTACCGAGCAGTCAAAACCCCTGCAATTGCCGCCTGATCTGTGGTTGCTTTTTGCGCCGATCAAAAAGGCACGCACGGATTTCATCGTCGAAAAATCGGTCGAGATGGGCGCGGCAAGGATCGTACCGGTCCAGACGGAGTTCACAAACTCAGAACGTATTCGTCAGGACCGGCTGCAGGCCCACGCGGTTGAAGCCGCTGAGCAATGTGGCGGGACCTTTGTGCCCGAAGTTACGGAATTGCAGCGGCTCGACCGGATGCTCGACAACTGGCCGCAAGACCGTCAACTGATGTTCTGCGACGAGGCCGAAGTTGGTTCTGCCCTGCGTTTGGCCGAAAACAAGACGGGGCAACCCTGGGCCATCTTGATTGGCCCCGAGGGTGGGTTTTCTGAGAATGAGCGTAAACGACTAGCATCGCTCCCTTACGCTCATGTGGTCAGTCTGGGCCCGCGCATTCTGCGCGCGGACACTGCTGCGGTTGCTGCGTTGACCATGTGGCAGCAGGCGTTGGGGGATTGGTCGTGACCTGGCGGTCGGCACAGGAAAGGGATGTGCCACGAATTGACGAGTTTCTGTCCCGGCACATCCAGACCTCAATGTTTCCTTTGGCCAATTTGCGGGATTACGGTCTGCGCGGTTCGGACCGGCGGGCTTTGGATATTTGGATTTTGGGTGACGACCCACGAGCGGTGTTTGCTGTCACCAATGAAGGAATGGTCCTGCCGCAATGTCCTGAATGCTCGGATGAAGAACTGAGCGAGGCGATTCGCTTTATCCGTGGGCGCAAGCTGTTCGGATTGGCGGGGGAGGCAACGCAAGCCTGCCGGATTATGCGTCTTGCAGGCTGGAACGACAGACCGGCAACGCTCAATAGCGATGAACCGGGCTTCTCGCTGGATCTGAAGCAAATGGTTGTGCCCAACGCTGCTGGGGCTGAGTTGGTGCCACTTGGGGAGGTTGACACGTCCATCACCGAAGGTTGGCGACAAAGCTATTTGGTCGAAGCAATGGGTTTCGGCGATGAACGTGCAAGAGGGCAGGCAAAAATTGACATTGCAGCCTACATTCACCGCAACTCTCATCGGGTTTTGTTGATGAACGGTCAGCCTGTCGGAATGACCGGGTTCAATGCGCGTTTGCCGGGGGTTGTTCAGGTCGGCGGAGTCTACACGCCGCCCCAACTGCGCGGACGAGGATACGCGCGACTGGCATTGGCATTGCATCTGTGTGAGGCCCGAACCAAAGGTGCAACACGCGCAGTGCTCTTCGCCGCTAGCGATGCAGCCGCGCGTGCCTATATTGCAATAGGGTTCCGGCCAGCAGGCCATTATTCCCTGATTCTGTTCAAAAACCCCGAGGACACGGCATGAGTTTCATCCGACCCGAAGCCAAGATGGCTCTTTGGCGCTGGCGCGAGGTTCTGGCGGCGGGGTTTGTCCTGATCCTCGGTGTCAGCTGGATCAACGGACCGGGCGGTTTGCTGGGCTGGTTGGGCTGGCTTCTGGTTGCGGTCTCGGCAGCTCTGGCAGTGATCGGTATCCAACGGGCGCGCTTTCGCATGGGCGCAGGTGGGCCGGGTGTGGTCACGGTTGACGAAGGGCAAATCACTTACATGGGTCCGCTGGATGGCGGCATCATCGCAACCGGTGAGATTGAGCGTTTGGCGCTGGACCCGACATCGAACCCGGCGCATTGGGTGTTGGATCAGCCGGGCCAGCCGACGGTTCACATTCCTGTGAATGCCGAAGGCGCCGAAGCCCTGTTCGATGTGTTCTCAAGCCTTCCGGGGCTGAAAACCGAGCAAATGTTGTCGGAACTCAAGGGTGGATCGGTTCATCCGGTCGTGATCTGGGAACGACGTCCAATGCGCCCGCCGCATGCGCGGCTGCATTGACACCGGCATCGTTTCCCCCCACCACTGGCCGTTAAGTCAAGACACATCAGGATCGGAGCACGGTTCATGTCCATCCCTCAGTCAGGCGGCGGTCCGATCGAACGCCACGAGCAACTGGCCGAATATCTGGCATCGGGCTGCAAGCCCAAGGAAGAGTGGCGCATTGGCACCGAGCATGAGAAGTTCGGCTATTGTAAGGATACGCTGAAGCCGTTGCCCTATGAAGGTGAACGGTCGATTCTGGCGGTGCTTCAGGGCCTGCGTGATCTGCATGGATGGGAGCCGCTGGAAGAAGGCGGCAAGCTGATCGGTCTGCAAAAGGACGGGGCCAATGTCTCGCTTGAACCGGGTGGTCAGCTGGAACTGTCCGGTGCCCCGCTTGAGACGATTCACGAAACCTGTGACGAGGTGAACGCGCATCTGCGCGATGTGAAGGATATCGCTGACAAGATCGGGGTCGGTTTCATCGGCCTTGGAGCTGCGCCGATCTGGAAGCATGAGGACATGCCGCTGATGCCCAAAGGTCGGTATGTGCTGATGAATGACTACATGGAAAAGGTCGGCACCATGGGCCGCGCAATGATGCGCCGGACCTGCACCGTGCAGGTCAATATCGACTTCGGATCCGAGGCCGATATGGTGCAAAAGCTGCGCGTTGCGCTGGCCTTGCAGCCTGTGGCGACCGCTCTGTTTGCAAACTCTCCGTTCTTCGAAGGCAAGCCCAACGGTCAGAAAAGCTGGCGCAGCTATATCTGGCGGCATCTGGACGATGCACGTACCGGAATGTTGCCTTTTGTTTTCGAGGAAGGCTTCGGGTTCGAGCGTTGGGTCGAATACGCCCTGGATGTGCCGATGTACTTTGTATACCGCGACGGCAAATATATTGACGCGCTTGGCCAGTCCTTCCGCGACTTCCTGCAGGGCAAGTTGCCCGCGCTGCCGGGTGAGACGCCGACCCTTAGTGATTGGGCAGACCACCTGACAACGGCTTTCCCCGAGGCGCGGATCAAGAAGTTCATGGAAATGCGCGGTGCCGATGGTGGCCCGTGGCGTCGGCTATGTGCTTTGCCCGCATTCTGGGTTGGCCTAACCTACGATCAGGGCGCGCTGGATGCGGCATGGGATCTGGTCAAAGGATGGGATTCCGAAACGCGAGAGGCGTTGCGCGTCGAAGCTGCCAAGGATGGGTTGCAGGCGAAAGTTGGCAGCATCAGTATGCATGATCTTGCACGTGAGGTCGTGTCGATCGCTGACGCAGGCCTCAAGGCACGCGCACGTCCCGGAGCAGGCGGACTTGTCCCGGACGAAACCCATTTCCTGAACGCGTTGAAGGAAAGCATCGAGTCCGGCAAGGTCCCTGCCGATGAACTGCTGGATCACTACAATGGTGACTGGCAGCAGGATCTGAGGCGGATATACCCTGATTTCAGCTACTGATCTGGCTAATGGTGTTGGTCGGATCAATTGCGTGATCGCGGTTAACCCGACCAGTTGTATTTAAGTACTCGTTTGCCAGTTTCTTGCGGGGTTTCTTGAAACGAACCCCTGTTTCCGACATAAATCTGGGCCAGTTTCCTTTGGTGTAGCGATTACATGGCCCGTATCAGCGAACTTCACTATTCGAACGCTTATGCCGCCAGTTCGGGTGTTTCCGAATTTCTCGAGGTTTCACTGAATCCTGCTGAAAACCCAGCGGATTTTACGGTTTCCTTTTATCAGGCCAATGGGCAGGTAGGAATCGAAATTCCACTGGATCATCCCTTGGTTCAAGTGACCGTTGATCCGGACAATAACGAACTGGTTTATGTCATCTCTGCGGATGATTTTCCGATTCTACTGACCGACCCGAACGGTGGTGGAGCAAACAATTACGAAGCTTATGCTCTAACCAATACCTCAACCAGCGAAGTCATCGATTTCTATGACATCGGTGGGGGCACTCAGAACATCGTGGCGGTCAACGGTCTGGCGGCAGGCGAAACATCGGTCAATTTGCCGGTGCTTTTCGGACCTAATCAGACGACTACGACACTGCAGTTTAATCAACCTGATCCGGATACTCTGGTACATGCACCTTTGTCCCCAGGTGACAGCGGTGCGCCCTGTTTCACTGTGGGTAGTCTCGTGGATACACCCGAAGGGCCACGCCGGGTTGAAACTTTGGTTCCCGGCGATTTGGTGACAACCGTTGACGATGGGGTTTGCCCTGTTCGTTGGGTCGGCGGGCGCACCGTCAGAGGTGTGGGGAGTTTCGCGCCGGTCCGCATCCGCACAGGCGTGCTGGGTGCCACAAGGGATATCTATGTATCGCCTCAACATCGGCTGCTGATCACTGGTTGGCAGGCGCAATTGTTGTTCGGAGAGGACGAGATTCTCGTTCCCGCCAAATCGTTGATCAACGGAACAACCGTGACTCGCGCTCCCTGCGATATTGTACGTTACGTGCACCTCTTCTTTGATCGCCATCAGCTGGTTTCAACGTCCGGACTGATTTCTGAAAGCTTTTATCCGGGGCAGCAGGCGATCTCCGGGCTGGAACAGGCCGCAGCGCAGGAACTCTTTGCTCTGTTCCCCGAACTGTGGGATCGATCCTTCGGCTATGGAACCACCACCCGTCCGGTGCAGTGCGGCCCTCAGGCGGCAGTGTTACACCCAATCTGATTGCGCGGCTCCACCCTCTTGCTTTCGCGGACTGCTGTGATAGCAGAGCCTCAACAGCATTCAGGGGACCGTCATGGACGATCTTAAGGCAAAGTATCTGGGTCAGATCGCCGAAGCAGGCGACGAAAACGCGCTCGAGACGATCCGTGTCGCGGCTGTCGGTAAAAAGGGCGAGGTCGCGCTGAAGATGCGCGAGCTGGGCAAAATGACGCCCGAAGAGCGTCAGGTTGCAGGCCCCGCGCTGAATGCCCTGAAGGATGAGATTAACTCGGCGCTTTCTGCCAAAAAAGCCGCGCTGGCCGATGCCGCGCTGGATGAGCGTCTGCGCACCGAGTGGCTCGACGTTACACTACCGACCCGGGCACGTCGTCAGGGCTCGATCCACCCGGTCAGCCAGGCGACCGAGGAACTGACCGCGATCTTTGCCGAACTGGGTTTCTCGGTCGCCGAAGGGCCGCGGATCGAAACCGACTGGCATAACTTCGACGCCCTGAATATCCCCGGCCACCACCCCGCACGGGCCGAGATGGACACGTTCTATATGCACCGCGCCGAGGGCGACAATCGCCCGCCGCACGTGCTGCGCACCCATACCTCGCCCGTCCAGATTCGTTCGATGGAACTGCAGGGCGCGCCGATTCGCGTGATCTGCCCGGGCGGCGTGTATCGCGCCGACTATGACCAGACCCACACGCCGATGTTCCATCAGGTCGAGGGGCTGGCCATCGACAAGGACATCTCGATGGCGAACCTGAAATGGGTTCTGGAAGAATTCGTGAAGGCGTTCTTCGAGGTTGACGACGTCGAACTGCGCTTCCGCGCCTCGCACTTCCCCTTCACCGAACCGTCGGCCGAGGTCGATATCCGCTGTTCTTGGGACAACGGTCAGCTAAAGATCGGCGAAGGCGACGACTGGATGGAGATTCTGGGTTCGGGCATGGTCCACCCCAAGGTGATCGCCGCCGGTGGCATCGACCCCGAGGTCTATCAGGGCTTTGCCTTTGGCATCGGCATCGACCGTCTGGCGATGCTGAAATACGGTATCCCTGATCTGCGAGCCTTCTTTGATAGCGACCTGCGCTGGCTGCGCCACTATGGTTTTGCGGCGCTGGATATGCCGAACCTGCATGGTGGTTTGAGCCGTTAAGTGTATCAGCTCAGCGCGGTAGTGGCTTGGTGCTACAACTGGTGCCTTACTCGCGCTGAAAGCATGCCGCGCTGGCAAGGTTACGTTATTGCGATTTTAGCTGCCTTAGGCTTTATCGCAGTGGCCATACTTGCGCCTAATTGGGTGTTGTTTACCTATTGGGTGATCGTGTGTGGCCCGGTCAGTGTTTTTGGCGCAGCGCATCACAGCGTTTGGAAAAAACGTGATGAAATCTGGCGCGACCAGCAAAATCAATTGCAGAAGACTAAAAAGCTAATCGGCCGCTTCAAGTGAGCTAACCATCGGTTTTGCCTGCGCAAGGCAGGGGCTGAGCAAAATCGATAAGCCGCGCCCTGGACATCCCTCCGTCTAGTGACGGCGCTGCTTGTTACACTCCCCCACGAGGTTGTGACGTGACAGGTGGTGTTAGGCAGCTAGGCTCCGGCCAATGATTTATCGTTTGCTCTACCTGCTTCTGCTCTTCTCTGCTCCGGCCCTTGCGATGGGGCCTTGGAAATCCGATTGCCATGGCGATACCGCCTGTGAGGTCGGTGACCGCTCATACCATGTGTTGGAACCTGACGGCTGGGACGGCGAAACACCTCTGCCGGTGTTGCTGCATTTCCACGGCTGGGCGCGGCAGGGTAGTGTTGTCGTGAACCATGAACGCATTGCAGGTGCGACGAAGCTGCGGGGTGTGCTACTGGTGGCCCCGAACGGATTGGGCAAAAGCTGGAACTTTTGGTCACCCGAAACCGGGGATGTAGAGTTTGCCAATCGCGTGCTGGAGGACGTTGCGCAACGGTATCCAATTGATCCACAGCGTATTTACGTCTCGGGCTATTCTTTCGGTGGCGCGATGGCATGGCGCTATGTCTGTCAGTCGGGCAACGATACGGCGGCATTGCTCGCCATCGCAGGATCGATCCGCCAGACCGAGGATTGCCCGCAAGCGCCGGCTCAGGTGCGCCATGTGCATGGGACGGATGATACGGTGATGGATTTCCCCTTTGGTCCGGGTGGCGACACGACCTATCCGGTGGCGCTGTGGCGGGAAAAGTATAACTGCAATGGTGCGACCCCGCGCGGGGATTGGAGCGTGAGGCCGTTTCTGACGCTCAGCCGTGTGGAATGGACCGATTGCGCGCAAGGTCAGGTTACGCTGGACACCCATCCTGGCGGGCATTTTATCCCGCATGGCTGGATCGGCTGGCAGTTGGATGAGCTTTTGGGCCGCACCCCCACCTATCCGTGACGCGCAGCGCTTGCACCTTGGTCCAATCTTTGCCATTGCCTGTGCCGACTGGATGTTTGCCAAAAAAGGCCCCGTGCAATGAAATTCACTCTGTCCTGGCTGAAAGACCACCTCGACACAGATGCGTCGGTAGATGAGATTGCCGAGACGCTGACCGATCTCGGACTTGAGGTCGAAGAGATCGTGAACCCGGCGGACCGGCTGAAGGATTTTACCCTTGGCTATGTGAAGCATGCCGAGAAGCATCCGGATGCTGACAAACTGCGCGTCTGCAAGGTTGATACCGATGAGGGTGAGCTGCAGATCATCTGCGGTGCCCCAAATGCGCGCGAAGGGATCACCGTCGTCGTCTGCAAACCGGGCATGTACATCCCTGGTCTGGACCTGACCATCAGCGTCGGCAAGATCCGCGGCGTCGAAAGCTTTGGCATGATGGCGTCCGAGCGCGAACTGGAGCTGTCGGACGAGCATGACGGCATCATCGAGCTGCCCTCGGGCGAGGTGGGCGACAAGTTCGTCGACTGGCTGGCCGAGAACGACCCCTCGAAGGTCGATCCGATGATTGAGATCGCGATTACTCCGAACCGCCCCGATGCACTGGGTGTCGAAGGGATTGCCCGCGACCTTGCAGCGCGCGGTATCGGCACGCTGAAGCAGCGCGACTATGTGCCTGTGCCGGGTGATTATGAAAGCCCGATCAAGGTGACCATTGATGAAGACACGTTGGACGGCTGCCCGCATTTCACCGGTCGCCTGATCAAGGGCGTCAAGAACGGCCCCAGCCCGCAATGGCTGCAGGATCAGCTAAAGGCAATCGGCCTGCGCCCGATCTCGGCTCTGGTCGATATCACCAACTACATGACCTTCGATCAGAACCGTCCGTTGCACGTGTTTGATGCTGACAAAGTACAGGGCAACCTGCAGGTTCACCGTGCCAAGGGTGGCGAAAAGCTGGTTGCGTTGGATGAGAAGGAATACACCCTGCAGCCCGGCATGATGGTGATTTCGGATGACAAAGGTCCCGAATCCATCGCTGGTATCATGGGCGGTGAGGAAACCGGCTGTAACGAAGAGACCGTAAACGTCTTCCTCGAAAGCGCGTTCTGGGATCACGTGCAGATCGCGTTGACCGGTCGTGCGTTGAAGATCAACTCGGACGCGCGCTATCGCTTTGAGCGTGGCGTGGATCCTGAGTACACGCTGGAAGGGCTGGAACACGCCACACAGATGATCCTGGATATCTGCGGCGGCGAAGTGTCCAAGGTGGTCGAAGCGGGCAAAGCACCGAACCACGCACGGGCCTACAAGCTGGATGCTGAGCGCGTGCAGTCGCTGGTTGGCATGGACATTCCCGAGGCCGAGCAACGTCAAACCCTGACCCGTCTGGGCTTCCGCCTGGAAGGTGAGATGGCCCACGTTCCCAGCTGGCGCCCCGATATCATGGGTGAGGCCGATCTGGTGGAAGAGGTTGCGCGGATTGCGTCGCTGACCAAGTTGCAGGGCAAGCCCTTGCCGCGTGTGACCAATGGCATCCCTAAACCGGTGATGACACCGACTCAACGCCGTCAGTCGATGGCGCGGCGAACCTGTGCGGCGCTGGGGTACAATGAGTGCGTTTCCTATACCTTCATTGATCAGGCCTCTGCCGCTCTGTTCGGTGGCGGGGATGAAGCCACGCAGCTGGAAAACCCGATCTCGTCCGAGATGAGCCATATGCGCCCCGATCTGCTGCCCGGTCTGCTGCAGGCCGCGGCCCGCAATCAGGCGCGTGGATATGCGGACGTGGCGTTGTTCGAGGTCGGCCCTGTCTTCCATGATGGTGAGCCCGGCGACCAGAAAACCCAGATCACCGGTCTGCTGGTTGGTCGCAATGGTCCCAAGGATGTGCACGGGGCGTCACGCCCTGTCGATGTGTTCGACGCCAAAGCGGATGCCGAGGCTGTGCTGGCCGCTATCGGTGCGCCCGCGAAGGTTCAGATCCTGCGTGATGGCGATGCCTGGTGGCATCCGGGCCGTCACGGCAAAATCTGTTTGGGTCCGAAGAAGGTTCTCGGCGTGTTCGGCGAGTTGCACCCGCGCATCCTGCAGGCAATGGACATCAAAGGCCCGGCAATGGCCTTCACCATCTGGCCGGATGAGGTGCCTCTGCCCCGTAAGTCCGGTGCGACCCGTGCCGCGCTGGAATTGCGCGACCTGCAAGCGGTCGAGCGGGACTTTGCCTTTGTTGTCGATGAAGGCGTCGAGGCGCTGACGCTGGTCAATGCCGCTGCTGGTGCCGACAAGGCGTTGATCGAAGACGTCCGCGTCTTTGATGAGTTCATTGGCGGTAGCCTGGGTGAGGGCAAGAAATCTCTGGCGATCACCGTGCGTTTGCAGCCGACAGATGTGACGCTGAAGGAAAAAGACATCGAAGCGGTGGCTGAGAAGATCATCGCCAAGGTCACCAAGGCAACTGGCGGTGTCCTGCGCGGATAAAGCCACTGCATATCTTTTATTAAACGCGCCTTCGGGCGCGTTTTTTATTTGGACAGGTAGTCGGCCAACAGATCAAAAACCAACCGGATGCGGCGGCTGGTATGTAATTCGCGATGGGTGGTCAGCCAGATCGGGAATTTGATGGGTTCCATTCCGGGCATCACTCGTTCGACACCGGGTGTTGCGTCGCCAACAACCTCAGACATGGGTGCGATGCCAAAACCCTGCTTGGCGTATTCCCAGGCCACGATTCCGTTCTGTGATCCCAACCTAAAGTTCTCATCGCTCAGGTGAATGCCCAGTGGCTTCAGATAGGCGATCATCTGATCCGTATTGCCGAAGCTGATGAATTCATGCTTTGACAGGGCGCGCTTGGATTTAGGGCGCCCCGCGTGGTTCAGATACTCGGTCGTGGCATAGAAATGACCCGAGGCTTCCTGCACCAGTTTAGCGATCAGTTCGGGCTGTTCCGGTCGTACATGACGGATCGCGATATCTGCCTCACGGCGCATCAGGTCCTGAATGTCATTCGAGGCGATCACGTCGATTCTCAGGCGCGGAGCCTGCGCCCGGACTTCGCGCAACAGGTCTGGCAGGAAATAGGCAGACATCACATCGCTGGCGGTGATGCGGACCAGCCCGTCGATGGATTGTGCCTGTCCCGAAGCGGTCAGTGCAATTTGGTTCGCTGCATCACCCATCAACCGGGTATGCTCCAGCAATTCCATTCCGGCCTGTGTGATCTCTAATGCGCGCCCTACACGTTCAAACAGCATCACACCCAGATCTTGCTCGAGCGCCGCGATCTGTCGGCTGAGCGTTGGTTGCGTCTGCCCCAAATTACGGGCAGCTGCAGAAAACGACCCGGTCTCGGCCGTCGCCAGAAAGGCGCGGATGTGATTCCAGTCAAAGTCGCCGAGTTGTTTCATACAAATATGTATAAGTAATCTGCAAATTTCGGCAATTTTTATTCGGTATTTGCATGAGTAGTTTGCCTGCAAAGGAGACCCCCTCATGACGACCGCCGCGAAATTCTGGGACGGAGTGGCTGAAAAATATGCCCAAACTCCAATAAAGGATATGGATTCCTATGAGCATACGCTCGAACGGACAGCTTCCTATCTCAAGAAAACTGACGACGTGTTGGAGCTGGGATGTGGCACGGGAATGACCGCGCTGCGCCTGTCCCCCTATGCCGATACGATTACCGCCAGCGATGTTTCCCCCTGCATGCTGGCGGTCGGTCAGAAGAGCGCGACAGAGCAGCAGATCGAAAACGTGGCCTTTGTTCAGGCTGATGCAAGCCGCCCTCCCTCCTGGTCCTACGACGTGGTGCTGGCATTCAACGTGTTGCATTTGGTCGAAGACCTGAATGCGGCTCTGGCCTCTGTTCATGAGGTGATGAAGCCGGGTGGTTTGTTCATCTCAAAAACTTTCTGCCCACCACAACGCGGCATAAACCTGCGGTTTCAAGCTGTACGGTTGGCTTTGCCGGTCATGCAGTTGCTGGGCAAAGCGCCGTTTGTGCGGTTTCTGTCCGAAGCCGAGCTGGATGCAGCCGTTGAAAGGGCCGGGTTCGAAATCGTCGAATGCGACAGTTTCCCGGTACGCGATGCAAGACGGTTTTTGGTGGCGCGCAAGATTTAAGCCCGAACCGACACTTTCCGCATTGGGCCAGCGCCCATTGTGTCCTATGCATGCTCTGAAACAAATTCGGAGTTTGCTATGGGCCTGAACGTATACCTCTCGGGTGAAATCCACACCGACTGGCGCGAACAGATTATCGACGGTGCACAGGGTTTGGACATTACCTTCAACAGCCCCGTGACCGATCACGATGCCAGCGACGATTGCGGTGTAGCCATTCTGGGTGCCGAGCCGAACAAGTATTGGCACGACCACAAGGGCGCGATGGTCAATGCGATCCGTACCCGAAAGGGGATTTCAGATGCGGATGTGGTCGTCGTGCGGTTTGGTGAGAAATACAAACAGTGGAACGCGGCCTTTGATGCGGGATACGCGGCGGCGTTGGGAAAATCACTGATCGTTCTGCACGGTCCCGACCACCAGCACGCACTGAAAGAGGTTGATGCTGCCGCTCTTGCTGTGGCCGAACAGCCTTCGCAGGTGGTTGAAGTGCTGCGCTATGTCCTGACCGGGAAGTTGCCAAAGTAACTCACGTTACGTTCTGATTGCCGGATTTCTGCGTGCTTTCTACCGTTGTTTCAGTCAGCAGCGGGAGAGGCGGCCATGGAATTCGACTATGTCATTGTAGGTGGTGGTTCTGCAGGCTGTGTCATGGCGGCCCGTCTTAGTGAACACCCGGATACAAGCGTTTGCCTGATCGAAGCTGGCGGAGCCGGAGAGGATCTTTTGATCCGGGCTCCGGCCCTTGTTGCGGCGATGATCTCGGGGCGGCCCAAGCTGAACAATTGGGCCTTTCACACGGTGCCACAACCGCAATTGAACGGGCGCAAAGGATTTCAGCCACGGGGCAAGGCGCTAGGCGGATCATCGGCAATCAACGCGATGCTCTATGTGCGTGGCCATCCCAGCGACTACGACGAATGGGCCGATCTTGGTTGCGAGGGGTGGGATTGGCAAAGCGTGTTGCCCTATTTCCGAAGGTCAGAGGGCAATGCGCGTGGTGCCGATGACCTGCATGGGGCAGATGGTCCCCTGCAGGTTGCCGATCAATCCGAGCCTCGCGCCATCTCTCATGCCTTTGTTGAAGCCTGTGGCCAGCAGCAAATCCGCGAAACGGATGATTTCAACGGGCCAGAGCAAGAAGGGGCAGGCCTGTATCAGGTGACACAGTTTCACGACGGGTCGCACAAGGGCGAACGATGTTCAGCCGCTGCTGCTTATCTGCGCGATGTGAAACTTCGGCAGAACCTGATGATCCTGACCGGTGCTGAGGCCCAGAAAATCCTCTTTGATCAGAAGCGGGCGACTGGCGTAAAGGTGCGCCACAAAAAGAAGATCGTCGAAATCCGTGCCCGTCAGGAAGTCATCGTTTCCGGGGGCGCATTTGGTTCCCCACAACTGCTGATGCTGTCGGGGATCGGGCCTGAATCCGAATTGGC
Organism: Ruegeria sp. CH6; assembly: GCF_056537005.1. Lineage (NCBI taxonomy): Bacteria > Pseudomonadati > Pseudomonadota > Alphaproteobacteria > Rhodobacterales > Roseobacteraceae > Ruegeria > Ruegeria sp. CH6. Next base: position 50,854 of record NZ_JBQFQS010000003.1, read on the forward strand.
CCAGCATGGTATTCCGGTTCTGCATGATTTGCCGGGCGTTGGTCAGAATCTTCAGGACCATCTGGACTATGTCCTGAGTTATCGATCAAAACGTAAGGATGTGATCGGCCTGACACCGGGTGGATTATGGAACCTGGCCAAAGCGGGCTTAGACTGGCGCCGTAGCGGAGAGGGCCTGTTCGCAACTCCATTTGCCGAAGGTGGTGCGTTCTTCAAGTCCGACCCGTCGGTTCCCAGGCCGGATCTTCAGCTGCACTTTGTCGTTGGGATTGTTGACGATCACATGCGCAAGATTCACCTTCACCACGGGTTTTCTTGCCATGTCTGTGTTCTGCGTCCGTACAGCCGGGGCAGTGTCGGGTTGACTGCAGATCGCGCTAGCGCACCACCGCGTATCGATCCGGCGTACCTCAGCGACGATCGCGATCTGGATCTGTTGAAACGGGGTGCGCGGATCATGGAATCGATCCTTGAGGCGTCGCCGCTGGAGCCGTGGCGCGCCAAACGGTTATATGCGCATGACGGCAGCGATCAGGCGCTTGAGGCAGATATTCGCAACCGGGCGGACACGATTTATCACCCCGTGGGAACCTGCAAGATGGGTGTCGATGACATGGCCGTCGTTGATCTTGAAGGCCGGGTACATGGGGTTGATGGGCTGCGAGTGGTGGACGCATCAGTTATGCCGACCTTGATCGGTGGTAACACCAATGCGCCCACTATCATGATTGCTGAAAAAATCGCTGACGCAATCAGTCCCGCGCAGGTGTGACCAGACCTTTTTGCACCGCTGGCCGTTCCAGGAAACGGTCAAGATAGGCCACAACGTTGGAATGGTCTTCCCAGCCGACAAGGTCGTGTGCGCCGTAGAATTCGAGCCCGCGCAGCCATGGCGCGATGGCGATATCGGCAATCGAATACTCACCGGCAATCCAGTCCAGACCTTCAAGCTGCTGGTTCAGAACATTCAGCAGTCGTTTTGCCTCGTTCACGTAACGCTCGCGAGGGCGGGGGTCTTCAATCTCGCTGCCTGCGAATTTGTGGAAATAGCCCAATTGACCGAACATCGGTCCGACGCCGCCCATCTGGAACATGACCCATTGAATCACGCGGTACTTGTCAGCTTTGGTCTGTCCCAGAAACTTGCCGCTTTTTTCCGCAAGATAAATTAGGATCGCACCACTTTCGAAAAGGCTAAGCGGTTCTCCGTCCGGGCCATGAGGGTCAATGATGGCCGGGATTTTATTGTTCGGGTTCAGCGACAGGAACTCGGGGCTTTTAACGTCCGAATCCGAAAGAGTGACCAGATGAGGTTCATAGGGCAGGCCGGTTTCTTCCAGCATGATCGAGGCTTTGACCCCGTTCGGAGTTGGAAATGAATAGAGTTGAATCCTGTCCGGGTGCTTGGCGGGCCAGCGGCCGGTAATGGGATGTGATGTGGTATCCAGCATGAGACGCTCCTTTTCGGGCTGCTCTCAGAAGCTAGGCATGGGATCGCGATCTTGCCAGTATCTGTCATGTGCGTGGTTGGTCAGCGGATGTGTGTTGAGGAACAACGGGGAAAACCGGAACAACTCGCACCTAGACCAAAATGCTATTTTCGCACAGTATTTGCATGATCCCGCGCAAAAGACGCGGGTTTGTTGTTACTTGAAAGGAGATGCGCGTGGACGAGGTCGTAACACAGATGGGCGCGTTTGCCCCGCTGATCATGAATGCGGTCAAAGCGCTGATCGTCATAATCCTGGGTTGGATTGTGGCCGGAGCGATTGCTGGAATGGTACGGCGTCGTATAAACAAAACTCCGCAGATTGACCCCACATTGGGGAATTTCGCCGCGAGCATGGTGAAGTGGGTGATCCTTGCCATAGTGCTGGTCGCCGTTCTGGGGATCTTCGGAATTCAGGCCACCAGTATCGTCGCTATTCTTGGTGCAGCTTCGCTTGCCATCGGTCTGGCGCTGCAGGGCACACTCAGCGATCTGGCTGCGGGTGTTATGCTGGTCGTGTTCCGGCCCTACAAGCTGGGCCAATATGTTGACATCGGGGGTACCTCGGGCACCGTCAAGGATCTGAACCTGTTCACGACCGAGCTTGTGACTCCGGACAACGTGCAGATCATTGTTCCCAATGGTCAGGCCTGGGGATCGATCATCACAAACTTCTCCGCACATGATACGCGCCGCGTCGATCTGGTGTTTGGGATCGACTACGGTGACAATGCCGATGAAGCGATGAACATCATTCTTGATGTCGCCAAAGCCGATAGCCGCATCCTGAGCGATCCGGAACCATGGGTGCGGGTGACCAACCTGGGGGACAGTTCTGTCGATCTGACTGCACGTCTGTGGTGTAACGCGCCGGATTTTTGGGACGTCAAATTTGAGACGACCAAAGCGGTGAAAGAAGCCTTTGATGCCAAAGGTGTTTCGATTCCTTATCCGCATTCGGTGGAAATCCAGAAAAAGGGCTGAGCCCTCCCGCCCGTCAATTGGGCATTACAAATGCCCACTTCCCGTTGGGCAAAGCGCCGCGCAATTGCGCGGCGCTGTTTCTTTAGACAATCAATCGGTCGCCACGATCAGTTTTTGATCACGACATTGGGTGATACGACGTCGATGCCCAACGCCTTGCCGACGGCATAATAGGTCAGCTGACCTGCGTGTACATTGAGGCCGGCCAAAAGATGCGGATCATCCTGACATGCCTGCTTCCAGCCCTTATCGGCCAGCGCCAGCATGAACGGCATCGTCGCGTTACCCAGCGCGATGGTGGATGTCCGTGCAACTGCGCCCGGCATGTTGGCGACGCAGTAGTGCATGATGCCATCCACCTCATAGATCGGATCCGCATGGGTGGTCGCTTTGGACGTTTCAAAACAGCCGCCCTGGTCGATGGCGACGTCTACCAGAACTGCGCCGGGCTTCATGGTTGAAAGCTGTGCGCGGGTGACCAACTTGGGCGCCGCTGCACCCGGGATCAGAACAGCGCCGATCACCATGTCGGCTTCCTGAATCAGCTCTGCGGTGGCACCAGCAGTCGAGTACTGGTTCTTGAACCGGCCACCGAATACATCATCCAGATAGCGAAGACGCGGCAGCGAGCGGTCCAGAACAGTGACATCTGCGCCCATTCCGGCAGCAACCTGCGCGGCATGAGTACCCACGACGCCGCCACCGATCACAACCACCTTGGCCGGGCTGACACCGGGAACGCCGCCCATCAGAACACCGCGACCGCCATTGGCTTTCTGCAAAGTCCACGATCCGACCTGAGGTGCCAGACGCCCCGCAACCTCGGACATCGGGGCCAGCAGGGGCAGGCCGCCATTCGCGTCCGTCACGGTTTCATAAGCGATGGCAGTACAGCCAGATTCCAACAGATCGTGCGTTTGATCCGGATCCGGTGCCAGGTGCAGGTAGGTGAACAGCAGCTGACCTTCGCGCAGCATCTTGCGCTCACCGGCCTGCGGTTCCTTGACCTTCACGATCATGTCGGCTGTGGCAAAGACCTCTGCCGCAGTGTCAACGATGCGGGCACCGGCAGCGATATAGGCGTCATTGTCAAAGCCCGAACCCATGCCGGCTCCGGTTTCGATGATTACTTCATGTCCTCGGGCAACCGCTTCCTGAGCGGCGTTCGGGGTCATGCCGACGCGGAATTCCTGGGGTTTGATTTCCTTGGGGCAACCGATTTTCATTAGGGCTCTCCGTTCATAAACTGCTTAAATTATGTGCAAATTCGGGTGCAATTTTTGTGAAACTCGATGCATTGACAAGTAAAGGTATGGGAGAATATTCGAAGAAATACCAGTTTCTTGCGACGGATGTGCGTGAATGAGCCTTGATACAACCGACAAAAAGATCTTAGCTGCACTGCAGCGCAAAGGCAGAATGTCGAACTCGGAACTGTCCGAGCAGGTGAATCTGTCACCTTCGGCGTGTCATCGTCGCGTTCAACGTCTGGAGGCTGAGGGTTTTATCCGCGACTACGTTGCGCTGCTTGATGCGCGCAAAATGGGCGTACCGACGACCGTTTTCGTTGAGATTACGTTGCAAGGGCAGGCTGAAGAGTTGCTTGAGGCTTTTGAAAAGGCGGTTCGGCGCATTCCCGACGTTCTGGAATGCCATCTTATGGCAGGGACGGCTGACTACATCCTCAAGGTCGTTGCCGAAAACACCGAGGATTTTGCGCGCATTCACCGTCAGTATCTGTCGCGCTTACCGGGCGTAGCACAGATGCAAAGTTCTTTTGCCCTGCGCACGGTGTTCAAAACGACCGCATTGCCCGTCTAGGTTATCCTCAGGCCGGACCGGGATATGTGAACAGGGCCAGATGTGCAAAGTTGAACCCGAAATGCATCAGCGTCGGTACCCACAGTCTGCCGGTCGCATAATAGCCCAAACCACAGGCGAGCCCTAGGATTGAGGCAAAGAAAACCAGCGCTGGCCCACCACCGAAATGAACCAACCCGAACAGGATGCTCGCAAGGGTGATCCCGATGGCAGGACCGGTTTTTGTTGTCAAAACGGACTGCAGATAACCGCGAAAGAAGGCCTCTTCTGTCAGGCAGGTCAGAAACAGATTTGAGAAGGCAAAGATCATCCACCAGGCAGGCAGACCGAGTTCAGGCCGGACTGCCCCTGACGTGGCACCCAAAAGGAACAGCGCCGGAAGGAGTAACATACCGACAATCATTGGCACCCGGCGGGTGGGTATCGCCCCATTGATGATCATGGGGCAGGCCAACAGGACAGCAAATAACACGATGGGTTTGTCCAGGTTCAGGTACATCGTAAATGGCCCACTGTCCGGTCCGGCATTCACCTGATCCAGAACCAGAAGATTATTGAAACCCGGCATCAGGTGAGCGCCCAGAGCGAGGCTCCAGACGATCAGCGCAAGATGTCCGAGTAAAGCTGCCAAACCCTTCAGGCGGGGCAAATAGGAGGCTCCTATCAATCCAAGGGTGGCAATCAGCAAACCCGGAAGTGTGATCAGACCTAACGTAGTAGTCACAAAGCCAAACAGCAGCAGCATCACCAAACTCAGAAGACGCCAGCCAGACAGTGCGAAAATCTGACCAAGCACCAGAATGAGCCAGGGCCAGATCGTTGGGAGAAGAGCAAGAAAGAGCGCCAAAGGTACCTCCGGGTTGTGGACCAACTTGGACTCAGATTTGCGCATGACGTCAACTGCTTGTCATTGCGTCAATCCAGACGCTTGTATCCCGACCCCGACAGGTTCACATTCATGTCTCGGAACGCGCATGACCGTTTTTATGACATCCGCTGTTTACACACGCCCGTTACGGTCCGAACCCGATGAAAGATAAGGAGCAGACCTTGGCTTACGAAAACAACTACGAGCCCAAAGACTGGCTGGAAGCTGAGCTGGAAGATACGCTGGACGAAGATTTTGAGATCGAGTTCAGCGAGCCGATGCTCTCGATGGAAGTCCGCAAGATCTATCGCGACCAGCATCCCGAAATGCTGAACCGCAAGGTGTATTTCCGCAATCTGCTGCGTCTGCAGGCTGAACTGATCAAGGTTCAGGATTGGGTTCAGCACACCGGTGCCAAGGTATGTATTTTATTCGAAGGCCGTGACAGCGCGGGCAAAGGGGGTGTGATCAAGCGGATCACGCAACGCCTGAACCCGAGGGTTGCGCGCGTAGTCGCGTTGCCCGCACCCAGCCGCCGCGAGCAAAGCCAGTGGTATTTCCAGCGCTATGTTCCGCATTTGCCTGCCGCCGGAGAAATCGTGCTGTTCGACCGGTCATGGTACAACCGGGCGGGTGTCGAACGCGTTATGGGCTTTGCAACCGAAGATCAGGTCGAGCAGTTTTTTCAGGACGTTCCTGAATTCGAACGTATGCTCGTCCGTTCGGGCATCATTCTGCTGAAATACTGGTTTTCGATCACGGATGAAGAACAGCAGTTGCGATTCCTCATGCGTATTCATGATCCGATGAAACAGTGGAAACTCTCCCCCATGGATCTGGAATCCCGTATCCGCTGGGAATCCTACACCAAGGCCAAAGAAGACATGTTCTTCCGCACCAACATTCCAGAAGCACCGTGGTACATCGTTGAGGGCAATGACAAGAAGCGCGAACGCCTGAACTGTATCGAGCACCTGCTGACCAGAATTCCGTATGACGACGTACCGCAGGAAAAGGTCACGCTCCCGGATCGTCGTTACAATCCCGAGTACGAGCGCCGCATACTTCCTGATGAACTCTATGTTCCCAAGGTTTACTGACGGCTCGAAAGAAGGAATGGTGCGAGGCCGGGAAATTCCTGCCCCGCACCGGACAGCCGTTAGGCGGCGTCCATCATGAAATCAACATCATAGTAGTTGAACACAAAGACGTCCCCGCAGGCGTCTTCTGCCACATCCGAATTTGTGGTCTCCAACTCGGACGCAGGATTGTTCTCACCAGCCATGACCAGTTCGAAATCGTCCGTTTCGGGCTCTGAATCCGCCAGCTCGGTTTCGTTCCAGTCGAATTGGTCCAGTTGAGCTCTCAGGGATTGGACGAATGCTTCGATCTCGGCAAGGAAGGCCTGAACATCAAAGCATGCATATTCGGGCTGTTCTGGCTCGGGTGTCTCAGTCACCGGCGTTTCGGTCTCCGGCTCTTCGGTTTCCGTGACGTCTGTTCCCGGGGTTTCGGTTTCAGGTTCCTCAGTTTCGGTCACATCGGTATCCGGTGTTTCAGCTTCCGGTTCCTCAGTTTCGGTTACGTCGGTGTCCGGCGTTTCAGCTTCCGGTTCCTCAGTTTCAGTAACGTCGGTATCCGGCGTTTCGGCTTCCGGTTCCTCAGTTTCGGTTACGTCGGTATCCGGCGTTTCGACTTCCGGTTCCTCGGTTTCAGTCACGTCGGTTCCCGGAGTTTCGGTTTCCGGCTCTTCGGTCTCAGTGACATCAGTATCCGGCGTTTCGGTTACGGGTTCTTCGGGCTGAGGTACTTCGGCCACCGGTTCTTCTGGCTGCGGGGTTTCTTCAACTGGCGGTGTAGGGGCAGGTGGGGTGGTGCCACCATTGTCCAGCATGACCGCTGCATCGGTTGTGGCAAAGTTCTGGGTAACCATTACAGCGTCAAACCCTTGCATGTCGCCGGTTTCAACGCCGATACCGATGTATTTGAAATCCGGGTTCAGGATATTGGCCCGGTGACCGGGGCTGTTCATCAGGTTTTGGTGAAGCTGTTGGACATCATCACTGATGCCGGGTGCACCACGCTCGGATTGCCACGCGATGTTCTCGCCCGATCTCCAGCTGCCTGAAAAATCGAAGCCAGCCATTTCCATCCGCTGGGTTGCGGTGGAACCACCCGAACCAGTGTGGCTGAACGTGTCCGTGGCCAGCATCCATTCGCTGTGATCCTCAGATGATTCATTCAGGCGTGTTTCCAGTTGCAGCGGCTCCAGTCCGCGGGATGTGCGCTCCTGATTGATCAGCGCCAGCATTTCTCGTTCGATACTACTTGCAGTCGACATTTTTGCCTCCGTTTGGTGTTGTGTCTTTGCAGACGCCGCCAGTTACAAAGGCCCGGTGCCGGGTTCATAGACAGGGATTTCCAGAAGGCGAGTTTTGGCGAGGCGGTGCTACCAGCGCGAGATTCGCTGCGCTGTAAGATGCCGGGCAAAATGTTGCTGAGGGGCAAATGGCTGGTTGTCGCTTGGCGCACGAGCCGAGTCGGCGAAATGTATCCGACCCCGGAAACGACAAACCCCCGGGCGATGCCTCGGGGGTCGTCAAATAGTGTCATCCAAAGCTGGACGAGGAAAGTCTTAGAGCAGACCTTCGCGCTGGGCTTTCTTGCGTGCCAGTTTACGGGCACGGCGGATCGCTTCAGCTTTCTCGCGCGCTTTTTTCTCGGACGGCTTCTCGAAATGTTGCTTGAGCTTCATTTCACGGAACACGCCTTCGCGCTGCAGCTTTTTCTTCAGGGCACGAAGCGCCTGATCGACATTGTTGTCGCGAACACTAACCTGCATGTGGTTGTCACCACCTTTCTAGATTCGAGTTGCAAGGAAATTGCAGGAGTTGGCCATATAGCAAAGCGCACCTAACTTGTCTAGTACTGGGCCCGAACACCGGAGAACCGCCATGACCGTGACCTACGAAGACGCAAAAGAGCAGCTGTTGAACGCAATTCTTGACCACGTCCCCTTTGATGGCTGGTCTGAGACAAGCTTTCGCGCGGCGATAGAAGACAGTGATATCGACGATGGGCTGGCGCGCGCCATCTGTCCGCGCGGGGCGGTTGATCTGGCGCTGGCGTTTCACGCGCGTGGCGACGCGGCCATGCTGGAACGGCTGAAGACCGAAGACCTGAGCGGCCTGAAGTTTCGCGAGAAAATCGCGGCTGCGGTCCGGTTCCGCCTGCAGGCGGTTGAGGACAAAGAGGCGGTGCGCCGTGGTGTGACGCTTTTTGCACTGCCTGTTTATGCCGCCGATGGCGCCAAGGCGATCTGGGGCACATGTGATCTTATCTGGGACGCGTTGGGCGATACATCAGATGACGTGAACTGGTACACCAAACGGGCCACCTTGTCGGGGGTCTATTCCTCGACGTTGTTGTTCTGGCTGGGGGACGAGACGCCCGGCTATCAGGCCACATGGGAGTTTCTGGATCGTCGCATCGAGGGTGTGATGCAGTTCGAAAAGCTCAAGGCGCAGGTGAATGAGAACCCGTTGTTCAAGCCGTTCCTCGCCGTCCCAAACTGGCTGGCAGGCCAGGTGAAGGCACCTGTCAAAATGCGCACCGATCTACCGGGTTCGGTATCGTTCCGGAAATAACAGTGGGACTGCAACTTGTCGCTAGGCGTCTGCATGTCTGGCTGCTAGGCAAGGGGCAAAGGAGAATTGCCCATGACTCAGATGATGCGCGCCGTTGAAATCACTTCGCCGGGCGGCCCCAATGTTCTGCAGCTGACCGAGCGTCCGATGCCGGAACCGGGCGAAGGTCAGGTGATCATCAAGGTCGCCTATGCCGGTGTGAACCGTCCGGACGCATTGCAACGGGCCGGGGCATATGATCCGCCTCCGGGTGCCAGCGATTTGCCAGGGCTTGAAGCTTCGGGCGAAATCGCGGCCATAGGCACAGGGGTCGAAGGGATTGCTGTTGGCGATCAGGTCTGTGCGTTGCTGCCTGGTGGCGGATACGCTGAATATGTTGCAACACCTGCCGCGCATTGTCTGCCAGTCCCCACAGGCATGGGTCTGAAGGAAGCGGCCTGCCTGCCTGAGACATTCTTTACAGTCTGGTCCAATGTCTTCACGCGTGGTGGTTTGAAGGCAGGAGAGCGTTTTCTGGTCCATGGTGGCTCCAGCGGAATCGGCACGACAGCCATTCAATTGGCCAACGCCTTTGGTGCTCGGGTGTTTGCCACGGCCGGATCGGCCGAGAAATGCGAAGCCTGTGTCAATCTTGGGGCCGAGAAAGCGATCAACTACCGGGATGAGGATTTCGTCGCGGCCATGCGCGCCGAGGGAGGTGCAAACCTGATTCTGGACATGGTTGGCGGCGACTACATCCCGCGCAACGTTAAGGCCCTGGCCGAGGATGGGCGACTTGTTCAGATTGCCTTTCTGCAAGGCCCCATCGTCGAGTTGAACTTTGCGCTGATGATGGTGAAACGATTGACTCTGACCGGCAGCACACTGCGCCCGCAAAGCGATCTGGCAAAGGCAAAGATCGCTCAGGATTTGCGCGAGGCTGTTTGGCCACTGCTGGAGGCTGGAAAAGTTGCACCGGTCATGGACAGCGAATTTGATCTGGCAGACGCGGCAGCCGCCCATGCACGCATGGAAAGCTCGGGCCATATCGGCAAGATCGTCTTGAAAGTGGCTGACTGAATTTCAACGCGCGGGCCCGCCCCGCGCGTAACCTTTCGGTCAGGACACAGCCCTGCGGTATAAGTGCCATGTTGCGTGGCCCAAAACGGGCATGACGACGATCAAGCCTAATAACATCGGTATGGCACCGATCACCAACAATGCGGCGACGATGAAGCCCCAGGTCAGGATGACGCCTGGATTGTGCCGCAGCACGCGGACTGATGTAACCACCGCCACCGGCAGTCCCACTTTTTTGTCCAGCAGCAGTGGAAAGCTGACGACGCTAACGGCTAATGCGACCAGCGCGAACAGGAACCCGATTGCTGTGCCGAAAATGATCATGCTCCAACCTGCGCCTGTGGTGAAAACTTCGGCGGCAAAAGTGCTGATGGATGTTGGTGGTTCGGGACCAAGCGTCAGCACATAGACAGCTTGCGCCACCATGAGCCAAACCAGCAGCAGCATGACCAGATAAAATCCAAGCGCCAGAATGGCTCCGAAAGAAGGTGATCGGAAAACGCCAAAGGCATCCAGCCAGTGCACGGCCCCCCCTTGTTCGCGTTTGCGGCTGATTTCATACAATCCAACCGCTGCCACCGGGCCGATCAGGGCGAAACCTGCAATCAGCGGGGCCAGCAAAGGCACCATATTCATGTTCAGCCCGATCCCGAACATGAGCAATCCCGCGATGGGGTAGATCAACACCACAAAGATCGCGTCTGCGCGTGTTTCGAGGAAATCATGATATCCCGCCCTCAGGCTGTCGCGCAGATCCTGTAATGTCAGAGTTTGCACGGTTGGCAGATGCCGGGTGTCCGAACTGCCGATCCGGGTTACGCTTTCCGCAATATGATCGCTGGTCGCTCCAAGATTTTGGGCGGCCCAACTGATCGGGTTACCGATTGTTTTTGCCATCTTCATCCCCTTCCTTGGCGGGTTCGCGCCGCGGAATGTATCCGGCATAAGGTTGCCCGTGGCCGGATCAGCCGGCAACGCCTTGACCCAGTATAGCATATTTTTGCCGAAACCGGATCACTGCCTCGCGATCACACGGATTGCTCTGATGTGCAGGCGTGCTAGCCTTGCAGCAGGCAACAGGAGGTCAGCATGCAGCAAACGGCACGAACCGTAGTCATTCACGAAACCGGCGGACCCGAGGTTCTGAAGATTGAAGACAGGCAACTGGGCAGTCCGGGACCTGGCGAAGTGCGCATTCGTCATCATGCCTGCGGTCTGAACTTTATCGATGTGTATCAGCGAACGGGCCTTTATCCGCTGGAACTGCCGCATGCATTGGGCATGGAAGCCGCTGGTATAATTGAAGAAGTTGGCGAAGGCGTAACTCATCTGGAACCCGGCCAGCGTGCCGCCTATGCTGCCACCCCGTCCGGGGCATATTGCGAAGCCCGGGTGATGCCTGCATCTCAGGTCTGTCCTTTGCCCGAAGGCATCTCGTTCGATGCGGCGGCCGCCATGATGCTCAAAGGGATGACTGTTGAATATCTCTTTCACCGCACCACGCCGTTGAAACGAGGCGATACCGTCCTGTTTCACGCGGCTGCCGGGGGGGTGGGGCTGATCGCGTGTCAGTGGGCCAAGTCCGAAGGGATCACTCTGATCGGAACCGCCGGAACGGATGACAAATGCCGGTTGGCGCAGTTCAATGGGGCCGCACATTGCATCAACTACCGGACCGAGAACTTTGCTGAACGGGTGGCTGAAATCACCAATGGCAAAGGCGTAGACGCCGTTATGGATTCAGTTGGTGCGGATACGTTCGAAGGATCGCTGGATTCGCTCAAACCACTGGGAATGATGATTTCTTTCGGCAACGCATCCGGCCCGGTTCCGCCGTTCAATATCGGCATACTGGGGCAGAAGGGATCTCTCAAAATCACCCGACCAACCTTGTTCACGCATATCTCGGATCATGCGGTTTGTCAGGCAATGGCACGCCGTCTGTTCGGCAAGGTCGAGGGTGGTGAAGTTAAAATTCACATCGATCAGCGGTTTCCGCTGGATCAGGTCGCTGACGCGCATCGCGCGCTTGAGGCGCGGCAGACTACCGGCAGCACGATCCTGGAGCTTTGAACAAAAAAAGACCCGGCTTTGTTAGCCGGGTCTCTGCATTCAAGTGAATGGATTCAGAAGCGGTACGCTGCCCGGACCTGAATCGTCGTTGCATCGACATCGATGCCGCGTGAATTGAAGTTGTCGAACTGGTGGTAGAGCACTTCACCACCGATGCTGACATTCGGTGCCACGATCTGTTCGTAACCTGCACCGATGAACCAGCCGTCATCGCTTCCCAGCGTGTTGGTGCTTGCTTCGGCATAGCCGGTGGTTCCATAGAGCAGCCCCTGTGGGTTGACCTTGTAACCGGCGCGCACCTTCAGGCGCCACACGTCTTCTACCTTGGCTGCGCCAGACAGGTCTACGTCGCTCCAGTCATAGTCAAAGCCGCCACCGAAGACCCAGTCACCCATGTCGTAGTCATAACCGAGGATGATACCACCGATGGCGCCGTCACCGTCGACGCCTGAAAGGCTGGTGTCAATGTCGGCATAACCAAACTGAGCACCACCATAAAACCCGGTGAAATCACCTGAGGATTGAGCCATGGCCGTTCCTGCCGCCAAAGTCGCGACAGTGGTGACGATTGCCAATTTTCCTGTCATCTTTTTATCCTTCCATTCGGAAATTGAGCTCGTGAGGGCATCGCCAATCACGAACCTGTACTGATCATTACGTCCCGGCCCTGAGGCCGGATCACCGATGTTTCACCTATTCCAACCCGATTATTTGCGCATTTGCCGTGTTGAAGTGCGCGCACCCGTGTTTCCGGGCGTTTATGATCAGCAGATAGGTTCGGGAAATTCAGTATCCAAATGAAGAACGGCGGCGGATACATCCGCCGCCGAAATGCAGTTTTTTATCAGCGGATTATTGCTGCAGTTCTGCCGGGTCCTTGTCGGCAATGTCTGTCCAGTTGGCGCTTGCTTTTTCGATGAAGCCCGGGATGTCGCCTTCCCAGCGTTCCTGAATGTCCTGCGACAGGTTCAGGTACAGCTTGTTATCGACGATTTTCCAGTGGTTCGGGTCACCATCAAACTTGAAGCCCATTGCGGCACCGAATGCGCAGTAGCCACCATATGCGGGCAGGTAGGCCGCAGGGTTGGCTTCGAAAGCGGCTTTGTTCTCTTCGGAGGCAAAGCGGTACATCGCGTCGTCATGCAGCGTGGTGATCTTGTAGCTGCCCTTGGTTGCTTCGCCTTCGGTGAAATAGGCGACCGGGTCATAACCCTGCATGGCTAGGCCGGTTGAGGATGCATTGATTTCGACGCCTGCGGCCAGTGCCGAGCTTGCGATTGCTACGGACAGCGCAACGCCACCCAGTACGGATTTGATCTTGTTCATAACTTCACCTTTCGTGAATTGGGCTGCGTTGAACCATCTGAAAATATGGCGCGGCAACCCTGAGTTTTTTGTCCTGTGCGGTCGGTAATTGGCCGTCACAAAACCCAATTGGGCAGCGCCGTGATCACGTTCAAAGCAATCAATCGTGATTGTGCAGAGGTGAATAACAAGTGTTCAGAAATGCTGAGTCAGGGCTGATCGGGAACAAGCATCAATACAAAGTTTGAAACCTTGTCTGCGGACATTTCGCAAGGTCGCAGCAATGCACCGCTGTTCTGTGTGAGATAGAGATTCAGGCTGATGTAGTCGGTCCCGCCCAGTTCATGTGCAACCAGCTTGTGGGATTTTCCGCCTGACATGGCCTGTCGTGTCACGACATATCTGCGTGCTCCTGCCTGTCCGGTGAACGTACCGGATGGCAGGGCGAAGAACGCATTCAGGAACGCATCAGATGCGTTCACGACTTTCCGATTTTAGGTTCGGTACCGGCCTTGATGCGGGCGATGTTGGTGCTGTGGCGCCAGTAGACCAATAGGGTGAGAATGATCCCGAGGATAAAGGTCGAACCGTCGGTCAGTACCATGATCCAGGTTGTCGACAACGCCGCTGCGGCCAGCGCGCCGACCGAGGATATTCGCCAGATTGCAGCCGCCACAAGCCAAGTCAGGCAGCAGGCAACCCCAACTCGCCAGTCCAGTGCCAGCCAAAGACCCAGAAAGGTCGCGACGCCTTTGCCACCCTTGAAGCCCAGCCAAACCGGGAAGCAATGGCCCAGAAACGCGGCAAGCGCCGCGATTTGCGCGGCGTCCTCACCAGCCAGAACGCGGGCCAGCAGAACAACCACTGCCCCTTTGGCCGCGTCAAACAGTAAAGTCAGCGCAGCGGCGGCCTTGTTCCCGGTTCTCAGAACATTGGTGGCACCGATATTGCCAGACCCGATATTGCGCAGGTTCCCCAGCCCCATCACCCGAGCAACGATCATGCCAAACGGGATCGAACCCATCAGATACCCAAGTGCGGCCCAAAGAATTAGTTGGGTCGTGGTACTGTCGAAAAAGGGCATTAGGATCTCCGGTAAACTTCTTTTCCAGCGACAAAAGTCGCGGTGACCTTACCCTGCATGCGCTGGCCGTCAAACGGAGTATTTTGCGATTTTGATTTGAGCGTAAAGCGGTCCAGCACAAAGGGTACATCCGGGTCAAACAGAACCAGATCAGCAGGTGCCCCTTCGGACAACCGGCCACAGTCCAGACCCAGCCGTTTCGCGGGATTCAGTGTCATGGCGCGAAACAGAGTGGGAAGGTCCAGCTGGCCTGCATGATAGAGGCGCAACGCAGCAGGCAGCAGCGTTTCGAGGGCGACCGCACCCGAGGCGGCCTCTTCAAACGGCAGGCGTTTGCTTTCTTCATCCTGCGGCGTGTGCATCGAACTGATCGTGTCGATCAGGCCGGTTCGCACCGCTTCGATCACGGCTTGCCGATCGTCCTCAGATCGCAGCGGCGGCTTGACCTTGAAGAAGGTGCGATAGTCGGCCACGTCCAGCTCATTCAGTGTCAGGTGGTGGATCGAGGTTCCGGCGGTGATGTCCAGCCCGTTGCGTTTGGCCCGTTCCAAGGCGGGCAGGGCGCGGGCGGTGGTGATCTGATCAGCGTGATAAGCCGCGCCGGTCATCTCTAGCAAAGCGATATCGCGATCAAGACCCATGCGTTCAGCCATGGGGGAAACGGCGGGCAACCCACGCAGCGCGGCAAACTTGCCGCTGGTCGCTGCAGCGCCGGAGCTAAGCCCCGGCTCCTGCGGATGCGCGATAACCAGTGCGCCGCAAGACCGGGCATAGGTCAGTGCGCGAGAAAACACCTTGGTGTCTGCGATGACGTGATCGCAATCGGTAAAGGCAACGGCACCTGCATCCAGCAGGAATCCGATCTCGGTCATTTCGCGCCCTTCACGTCCCTTAGTCAGGGCGGCCATCGGCAGCATGTTGACGGGTGTGTCAGCCTGTGCCCGGCGTGTGATGAATTCCAGCGTTTCTGGGGTGTCGATGGCCGGGCTGGTATCGGGACGGGTGACAATGGTGGTCACGCCTCCGGCCGCAGCGGCAAGACCTGCGGATTTATAGCTTTCCTTGTGCCGTTCACCCGGCTCACAAACTTTGACGCCGATATCGACGATGCCAGGGGCCAGACATTTTCCGTTGCAGTCGATGACCTGAGCGTCGGTCGAAGGGGCACTTCCTTCGCCACGCGCCACTATTTGCCCATCAGTCACGTGCAGCCAGCCAGTGCCATCTGTTCCGGTTTCGGGGTCGATAAGGCGGGCATTGGTGAAAATAATATTGCTCATGGCAACGCCCTTTCGATGGCGGCTTTGGTGGCAGCGGGGTCGGCCTGGTACTTGATCAGATGCTTGTCACCGCCCTTGGTGACGATCTGGACGAAACTGCCCATCGTGTTGACGGCGGTGATCTGGTTCAGCGGCACTGTGCGGGGCCCGGGGCCGGTCAGAGTTGTTTCGGTCATTTCCCAGGCGGCGGTCATTTCTTCTGAGGCCAGATACCAGGCACGTATACCGATAGCGGCAAGTCCAGCGGGCGCGCCGGTCCAGACATATGGGTTTCCGATCAGCCACAGAACAAGCATCGCACCAGCCATGGCAAAAGCAGCCAGCCATGCATTTGTGCGAATATAGGCCTGTTTGTCAGGGGCGAAACGGATCACAGAATCAGCCACAGAACGCCTCCTATAATCAGAAGGATAAGAAGGGCCAGCGCAGCTGATCCAATGCGACGTGGCCTGTCATCCTGCGCTGCGTCTTGAGGTGCTGAAAATGGTTTCGCGCTTTCGGTCTCAATCGGTCCACCTGTCCAGTTGGTGGCCTCTTCGGTGTAAAGGCCGATAAGACGAACCCGGGGATCAGGTTTCAGCGTAACGCCCTTTCCCGCAAAGGCAGCGCTGCGCAGGACAAGAACCCAACCTTCGACGGCATCCAGTGCATTGCGATCCAGTTGATCCTCTGAAACGCCGCACCCTTCGTTCAGGTAGCCAAACAGGCCCAGTTCTTCGAGATCGGAGACGGGAAAGACATCGATCTGCTTGGGATCAAGACCCTGAACACCAAGCACTTGATCAACAGCGCCCGGTTCACGCAGGAACTTCGCCTCTTCCGGCCGCATGTTCAGCGAAAACAGACGCAGGACACCATGTTCATGTGGGGCGACGATCAGTTTGTTCATGCGGCCTCGCTCAGGTTGCGGGCAAGTAACTCCATCGCGGCCATGCGGACAGCTACGCCCATTTCGACCTGTTCCTGAATCACCGAGCGGTTGATGTCATCGGCCAGCGTACCGTCGATTTCGACGCCGCGGTTCATCGGACCGGGGTGCATCACGATCGCATCCGGTTTCGCCAGCGCAAGTTTGGCGGCGTCCAGACCGTAACGGTGATAGTATTCCCGCTCGGATGGAATAAAGCCGCCATCCATTCGTTCTTTCTGAAGGCGCAGCATCATCACGACGTCGACGTCTTTCAGACCTTCGCGCATGTCGTCGTAGATTTCGGCGCCGAATTCCGAGAACTGAGCGGGCACCAGCGTCGGAGGGCCGATCAGGCGAATGCGGTTTTCCATCTTGCCCAGTAGGATCAGGTTCGACCGGGCCACGCGGCTGTGGGCCACGTCCCCGCAGATTGCAATGTTCAGGCGGTGGAGGCGACCCTTGGCACGGCGGATGGTCAGCGCGTCCAACAAGGCCTGGGTCGGGTGCTCGTGCCGACCGTCGCCCGCGTTCAGCACGGCGCAGTTCACTTTCTGTGCCAGCAGATCAACCGCGCCAGAATGTGGATGGCGTACCACCAGCAGATCGGGATGCATCGCGTTCAGCGTCATCGCGGTGTCAATTAGGGTCTCACCCTTTTTTATCGAGCTGGCCTGCATCGCCATGTTCATCACATCCGCACCCAGACGTTTGCCGGCAAGTTCAAAGCTGGCCTGTGTCCGGGTCGAGTTTTCAAAGAACATGTTGATCTGGGTCAGCCCTGCCAGAACGTCCGAATGCTTGGTCGACTGGCGGTTCAGGTCGACATATTTCTCGGCCAGATCCAGAATGGCAGTGATATCGGATTGCGACAGATGCTCGATGCCAAGAAGGTGACGATGGGCGAAACGCATTGGCGGGCTCCTGTCTGACAATCGGGCCGCTTATAGAAAGCTGCGCGGCCCGAGGCAACCTAAGGTTCCGTTCCTTCGGGCAGTTTCTCGCAACCGCCTTCGGGCAGGCATTGCTCGCCGGGTTTGCACCACTTGCCGTTTCCGCAGTCGATGGCCTTGAGTGGTACACATCCCCGACCGGCAGAACATTTGAACCCCTGACGGCATTGGGAACCGGTTTCTTCACACAAGTACCAGCCGGGGCGACTGCATCCGCCCCCCGGTAAACAAACGGAACCCGGTGCACAGACCAACCCATCGTCGCATTGATTGATCGGCTTAGGGCGGGGGCTGGGATCAAAGTTGGGCGTGATCCGCTCGCATTCTCCGCGTCCGTTGCAACGTGAACCACTTGGACAATCAAGGCTGGAGGCGCATTTATTCGCCCCAGCAGGCGCACATCGGGTGCCGCCAGCAACGCAACGCTCGAACGGTCCGCAGGATCGTCCACCGCCGCAATAGGTGCCGCCAGCCCGGATGCAGTGCCCGTCAAAGCTGCACCTTTGTCCGACCGAACAGCAGTTGCTGCCACATTGGAACTGACCGGCGCGGCATTGGTTATGCTGGTCGTGAAAAGTCGCTGAGGCAGGTTCGCCGCTAAAGACGGCAAACAGCAATCCAATCAGAAGGAATCGTAAGGCAAACAGCATGAATATCCGCATCGTCGGTGCGACTGAGCGCCATGGCAAGGTCTATTCGCTTTCCCTCGGTCAAAAGGTGGTTAGATTGAGAAGCATGGAATCGGCTTTGGACTATCATACGGCGCGTGCCTTGCTGGAATGGCAGGCTGAACTGGGCGTGACTGATGCGATCGGTGACACCCCGGTTGACAGATATGCGCTGCCGGATACTGCACCCAAAGCGAAAAAGCCTGCTGCGGTTCAGAAAACGCCGGAGAAACCAAAGCAAGTCGATCCGACTGCCGTGGCCGAAAAGGCAGCGCGAGCGGCAGGATCACTGCCCGAACTGCGCGCGACAATGGAAGCGTTTGATCTTTGCGATCTGAAGCGCGGCGCGCGGCAACTGGTTTTTGCAGATGGCACACCTGGGGCTCGCGTGATGATTGTTGGCGAAGCGCCGGGCCGGGACGAAGATCGCGAAGGCAAGCCCTTTGTCGGTCGGGCCGGGCAGTTGCTGGACCGGATGCTGGCGGCCATCGAGCTGAACCGCGCCGAAAGCGTTTATATCACCAATGTTCTGCCATGGCGCCCACCACAGAACCGGGATCCCAAGCCAGAAGAAATTGGCATGATGAAGCCGTTTCTCGAACGCCATATCGCGCTGGCGAAACCCGAAGTGTTGGTGGTGATGGGCAATATCAGTTGTCAGGCGGTGCTGGGCAAACGGGGTATCACGCGGTTGCGTGGCAAGTGGGATCAGGCACTGAACCTGCCCGTCATTCCAATGTTCCACCCCGCCTATTTGTTGCGTCAGCCGCAAATGAAGCGGCAGGCTTGGGCTGATCTGCTGGAGCTCAAGGCACGGCTGGAGAACGGGTGATGAAAGTTCTGGCCTTTTCCGATCTGCACCTGGCCCGGAATCGGGCAGCAGAGCTGGTTGCGGCCAGTTCCGAGGCCGATCTGGTGATTGGCGCAGGTGACTATTGCAATATGCGACACGGTCTGGATGAGGCCATGGCAATGCTCTCGGGCATCGCGGCCCCCATGGTTCTGGTGCCGGGCAATGCCGAAAGTGCCGAAGAGCTGGCTGATGCAGTCCCTGATGGTGTTCATGTTTTGCACGGGTCTGGGATGACCTTGGATGGCGTGCACCTGTTCGGGTTGGGCTATGGTGTACCTGTCACCCCCTTTGGTGACTGGTCCTGCGATCTGTCCGAAGCGGCCGCGGCCGAGTTGCTGATGCGGTGCGACAGTGCTGACATCCTCATCGTACATTCGCCGCCCAAAGGATACGGGGACAAGACATCACAAGGTGTATCGGTCGGTTCATCCGCCATTCGGGATGCTGTTGAGCGGATTCAACCGGCGCTGACGCTGTGTGGTCATATCCATGACAGCTGGGGATATCGCGGTTCGATTGGGCAAACCAATATCGCCAATCTTGGTCCGCGCGTGAATTGGTTCGAGGTCGACGCATGATTGAAACAGTAACGTTGCTGGCTTTCGTTCCGGCAGCCATCGCCCTGAACCTGACACCCGGGGCGGATATGATGTTCTGTTTCGGTCAGGGGCTGCGATCTGGCGCAAAGCCCGCAATTGCTGCTAGCGCTGGGATATCATTGGGCTCGATGATTCACGTCTTTCTGGCTGGTCTGGGATTGGGGGCTGCAGTCGCGGCCTTACCTTGGATGTTTGACGCCATCCGGTGGCTTGGGGTCGCATACCTGCTGTATCTGGCTTGGGGTGCAGTTCGTCATGGTGCGATATCTGCGGATGGTTCTGCCAGACCTACCCGATTTGCGTTTCGCGACGGATTTCTGGTCAATCTCACCAATCCCAAGGTCATCCTGTTCGTTCTCGCATTTATCCCGCAATTCGTGAATCCGGCGGCCGGGTCTGTTCTGCTGCAGTTTTTGATCTTCGGATTGATCATCTCAATCGGAGGCTTTGTCATAAACGGCCTGGTCGGGGTTTTCGCAGGTGGCGCAGGAAAGGTCCTGATCAACAATCCACGAGCGTCTCGTATTCTGGGCTGGGTCAGTGGCGGTATTTTCACCGCATTGGCTATCCGGCTCGCCATCATGGAAAGGGCCTGACACAGTATGTCACGCATCGATGAAACCATGGACTTCATCCCGGTCCGGATCGCTGTTCTGACAGTTTCGGATAGCCGCTCGCTCGAGGAAGACCGCTCGGGCCAAACACTGGTTGATCGTGTTGAACGCGCTGGTCACACGGTCGCCGATCGCAAAATCCTGCGGGATGAGCGTGGGGAGATCGCAGATCAGTTGCGCGCCTGGGTGGCCGATCCGGAAATCGACGTCGTGCTATCAACCGGGGGGACCGGGCTGACAGGGCGCGATGTGACAGTCGAGGCCCATCGCGATGTCTACGAAAAGGAAATCGAGGCGTTCGGTACGGTTTTCACAATTATTTCAATGGAAAAGATTGGCACATCGGCTGTTCAGTCGCGTGCGACGGGTGGCGTTGCGGGTGGCACTTACCTGTTCGCCCTGCCTGGCAGCCCGGGGGCATGCAAAGACGCTTGGGACGGAATTCTGGAAAAACAGTTCGATTATCGGCACCGCCCCTGCAATTTCGTGGAAATAATGCCCAGATTGGACGAACATCTGCGACGGAAGTAGACTGGTCGTACGTTTAACGTCTCATAACCGCTTTGTGGCTTGGCATTTTTCTACGTCCGGCTACCTTTTGCGGATGGCAGCCCGATGCAACCGGAGTGAGTGATCAATGCGATTTTTGCGGCAGAGCCTGGTTGGCGTTTTTCTGGCGTCTCTGACGCTGGCACTGCTGTTTGTTGCCGTTCAATTGATCACAGGCGCGGTGCAGGAAGTTCTGACACGGGACAATCAGCCGCCGCAGGCCCGCGAACGGATATTTGCCGTGACCGTGCAGACTGCTGAACTTGATACCGTGACCCCGCAGCTAGAGGCATTTGGTCAGGTGCAAAGCCGCCGCCGACTGGAATTGCGGGCTGCGCTGGGCGGGCGGGTGATGTCACTGGCCGAAGATTTCGAAGATGGCGGGACCGTAACCGCCGGTGAACTACTGGTAGAGCTTGATCCTGCAGACGCCCAGTCGGCGTTGGATCGGGCCAAATCCGATTTGCTGGACGCACAGTTTGAAGAGCGGGACGCGGAACGCTCATTGTTGCTGGCGCAGGACGAACTGAAAGCTGCCGAAGCACAGGCAGACCTACGCGATCGGGCGCTGCAGCGGCAGCGTGATTTGGAATCCCGGGGGGTTGGTGCCACGGCCAGCGTGGAAGAGGCAGAACTGGCCGCGACTTCCGCCCAGCAGGCGGTGCTTGCGCGCAGGATTGCGCTGGCACAAGCCGAATCCCGGGTGGACCAGGCGACAACTCTTCTGGCCCGGGCTCGTATCGCGCTTGAGGCTGCCGAACGTGATTTGGATGACATGACAATTCGCGCACGCTTTGACGGAACCCTTACCGGTGTCACGCTGGTTGAAGGCCGATTGGTCGCGGCGAATGAGAAGCTGGCGGAACTTGTCGACCCGAACGCGCTTGAAGTCGCCTTTCGTGTCTCAACAGCACAATATGTTCGCCTGCTGGATCCCGAGGGCGATCTGATCGATGCTCCGGTCACCGTATCGCTTGAGGTTACCGGCACGGATCTGACGGCCAGCGGGCGCATCAGCCGTGACAGTGGCTCGGCCGGCGAAGGTCAGACAGGGCGGTTGATCTATGCACGCCTTGATGATGCGCCCGGGTTCAAACCCGGTGATTTTGTCACGGTCTCGGTCGAAGAACAGCCGCTTGAGCGTGTTGTCCGACTGCCGTCTTCGGTTCTGGATGCAAATGGATCGGTTCTGGTGCTGGGCGTGGATGACCGGCTGGAAACTCTGCCCGTGCAACTGGTGCGCCGTCAGGGGGACGAGGTATTGCTGCGCGGCCCG
The DNA here is from genome assembly GCF_056537005.1 of Ruegeria sp. CH6. NCBI lineage: Bacteria > Pseudomonadati > Pseudomonadota > Alphaproteobacteria > Rhodobacterales > Roseobacteraceae > Ruegeria > Ruegeria sp. CH6. Next base: position 72,883 of record NZ_JBQFQS010000003.1, read on the forward strand.
GGTCTCGAAGGTCGCGAGGTAGTGGTCGGGCGTACACCCCTGTTGGGAACCGGGGTCCGAGTGCGCCCCCTGCGGGTCGAAGCAAGCGTCGAAGCCGAACCGGATATGGTTGAACTGACCGATGAACAACGCGCCCGCTTTGTCGCGCAGGTCGAGGCAAGTGACCGGATGCCGAAAGATGTGAAAGCCCAGGTATTGGGGCAGCTGAACGAGGCGAAGATTCCTGCCACGCTTCTGCGTCGCCTTGAAAACCGGGCCGGGGGCTGACGGGTATGGTCCGCGAGATTCCCGGCGCGGCGGGCGGCATTCTCAGCTATTTTACACGTCACAGGACCGTCGCGAACCTGCTGTTACTGGTGATGCTGGTACTGGGTGCTGCGGCAATCCCCAATATGCGGGCGCAGTTCTTTCCTGATGTCATTCTGGAACGCGTTGACGTTAACGTCGTCTGGGATGGTGCAGGACCGGAAGACGTCGACAACGGAATTGTTCAAATCCTCGAGCCTGCGCTGCTGGCCGTTGAGGGCGTGGCAAGCACCGAAGCCACCTCTCGCGAAGGGTCGGCTCGGATTCGGTTGGAGTTTGAGCCCAACTGGGACATGTCGCGTGCTGTGGAAGAAGTGCGCACAGCCGTTGATAGCGTGACCAATCTGCCCGAGGATTCCGAGGAACCTTCAATCCGGCGTGGTGCGTGGCGGGACCGGGTTACCGATGTGGTGATTACTGGCCCGATAGAAGCTGAACAACTGGCAAAGTTCACCGATGAACTGATCAATCGACTGTTCGCAGCAGGGGTCACGCGCACCACGATCCGCGGTGTGGCTGCGCCTCGCATCGTGGTCGAGGTGCCTACAGCCCAACTGATCGCCAACGATATCACGATGTCCGAGATCGCCTCGGCGGTCGCGGCCGAAGTCACAACGAACCCGGCAGGTGATGTCACAGGAGCGAATGCCCGCATTCGGACCGGAGTTGAAAAGCGCACGCCTGAGGAAATCGAAGCGATTGCGCTGCGGACCTTCGAGGATGGCTCCAAGCTTGTGGTCGGCGACGTGGCCGAGATCCGTGTCGAAGGCGTAACTCGTAATCGCAGCTATTACGTCGGGGACAACCCGGCCATGTCCATTCGCGTGGACCGCTCCAATCTTGGGGATGCGATTGGCATTCAGCATACCGTCGAGGACGTGGTGGCCGAAATGCAGGCTAGCCTGCCAGAAGGTATCACGGCCGAACTGATCCGCACGCGGGCGCAGGCCATCACTGATCGTCTGGATATTCTGGTCGACAACGGGCTGGTGGGGCTTGGCCTCGTGGTCTGTCTGCTGTTCCTGTTTCTCAATGCGCGCATTGCGTTCTGGGTGGCTGCGGGTATTCCCGTTGCGATGTCGGCAGCCATCGCATTCATGTATATCGGCGGGTTGTCGATCAATATGGTCTCGCTCTTTGGTCTGATCATCACGCTGGGTATCGTGGTTGATGATGCCATCGTGGTGGGAGAACACGCTGATTTCCGTGCCCGCCGATTGGGTGAGGCCCCGATGGTCGCAGCCGAACGTGCCGCTCGCCGCATGGCGATGCCGGTCTTTGCGGCAACCGTGACCACAGTAATCGCCTTTTTTGGCCTGACTCTGGTGGGAGGGCGGTTTGGAGAGTTGATCCGGGACATACCCTTCACGGTGATCGCGGTTCTTATTGCCTCGCTGATCGAGTGTTTCCTGATTCTACCCAACCACATGGCACACGCCATCGCGCATTCGGCCAAGGAACATTGGTATGACTGGCCAAACCGGATCGTGAACAGGGGCTTCCGCTGGGTGCGGGATCACCTGTTCCGTCCCTTGGTAGCCTGGGTGGTCTGGGCGCGATATGTGGTTGTCGCACTGATGATCGCGATACTCGCCAGTCAGATTGCGCTGTTCATCCGAGGCGATGTGAACTGGCGCTTCTTCAATGCACCCGAACGCGGTTCGGTGACCGGCAACTTCATCATGGCGGAAGGTGCGACACGTGCTGATACGCTGGAAATGATGCGGATGCTGCAGCAAGCCACCGACGAGCTTGGGCAGATTTACGAAGAGCGTCACGGACGAAATCCGATTGACTATGTTCTCGCCGAGGTTGGCGGCAGCGCCGGATTTGGCTTGTCTGCTGCCGAAGGCAAAGACGAAGACCTGTTGGGCGGCATTTCAATTGAATTGATCGATGCCGATCTGAGGCCCTATTCCAGCTTTGAGTTTGTAGGTGAGCTGCAGGATTTTGTTCCGCGCCATCCCAAGGTTGAATTGCTCAGCTTCCGAGGCTGGCGATCGGGGCCCGGTGGCGATGCCATTGACGTTCAGTTCTACGGCGCTGATGTGAACACGCTTAAATCAGCCTCTGAGGATTTGCAGACCGAGCTCTCCAAATACCCTGAGGTGTCGGCGCTTGAGGACAACCTTGCCTATGACAAAGAAGAGTACATCCTTGATCTGACGGCTCAGGGCGAGGCGCTGGGCTTCCGGATTGAAACGCTGGGTCGCGTCCTGCGTGACCGCCTGAACGGGATCGAGGCAGCAACATTCCCGGATGGTCCGCGCAGTGCCGAAATCCGGGTGGAACTGCCCGAGGGTGAGCTGACCGCTGATTTTCTTGAGCGAACCCTGATGCGCACCCCGGATGGCGTTTATGTACCTCTGGCGGACATCGTTTCGGTTGAACGCAAATCCGGATTCTCGACCGTGCGACGCGAAAACGGTCTGAGAGTGATTTCGGTGAATGGCGACATTTCCGAGGATGACCCGACTCAGGCTGCCGAAATTGGCCGTGCCATGCGCGAAGAGATCCTGCCCAACATTGCTGCTGAGCGTCAGGTTGAATGGCGTATGGCCGGTCTGAGTGAGCAGGAGGATGAATTCCTGTCCGAGGCACGCTCGGGGCTGATCCTTTGCCTGACCGGCATCTATCTTGTCTTGGCCTGGGTTTTTGCCAGCTGGACACGACCGTTAGTGGTGATGGCGATCATTCCGTTTGGTTTGGTCGGCGCGATTTGGGGACATTACATCTGGGATGTACCGCTGAGCATGTTCACGGTCGTGGGCTTGCTTGGGATGACCGGGATCATCATCAACGATTCTATCGTTCTGGTGACCACAATTGACGGCTATCAAAAAGACCGTGGCCTTGTGCCTTCGATTGTCGAGGGCACCGCCGACCGATTGCGACCCGTAATGCTGACAACCCTGACCACGGTTCTGGGCCTCACGCCATTGCTGTATGAGGGATCTCAGCAGGCTCAGTTCCTGAAGCCAACAGTCATCACGCTGGTTTACGGCCTGGGTTTCGGAATGTTGCTGGTGCTGCTTTTGGTGCCTGCGTTGCTGGCGATCCTGCAGGATATGTCCCGACCAATGACCGCGATGCGACGTGCCGTTCGGGCGCCGGACCATGTTGTGCGCGGTGCAGTTGCGATGACCGGTGCGATTTTGCTGGCGTGGTTTGGCGTATCGATGATCTGGCCTGCCGTTACTGGCGCGCCCCTCAACATGCTTTCAGGCTTCTATCCCGCCGAAGATGGGGTTGCCGTCCTGCGCATGGGGTTGGGCGTTTTCCTGACCGGCGCTGTTCTGATCCTAACCATCAGCGCAATCGCATCCGGGTTGCTTTATGCGCGGCTGTCGGGGCGGGCAAAGGCCTGATCAGCCTTCAATGCCTGCTCGAGCAGGTCGGGAACGCGATCGCTCATCGGTAGTTTGCCCTGACGGATCTGATCAATTGGAAACCAACTTGCGGCATTTGCATCGTCACCCGCCTCGGGTTCGCCCGAGATATATTGGCAGGCGACCCCGACAAGCAGGTAGTGCACGCTGACCTGCCCCTCATCATCCCGTTTCAAAAGGTCGAGGTTGTCGAGATAGTGCAGGGGTTCTGCCGTGATCCCCGTTTCCTCAAGCAGTTCACGCTCGGCGGCTTGCAGAACGGTTTCGCCCCATTCCACGTGCCCGCCGGGAAATCCCCACAATCCAGCGTCAGGTTGCTTACTGCGCTGGACAAGCAACACCTGTTCCTGATGCAGGACAACGGCAAGAGCGCCGATTTTTGGCGATGGTGTCATTCAATCAGCCCGCGCTGCATCCCTGAATATCGACCGAGTGTTTTGCACCCAGCACAGTAATACGAACTTCGGACCGGTCCAATGCAAACGGACCGCCCGACGCGCTGATCACCTCGGATCTTGCAACCAGAGTATTTCCGTTCCGTGATGTTTCGGGCGGTGACGCCCAAAGCGTTGGATTGCCCGGTTCAATGACAGCGATTTCCTCACCGCCGCTTGAGGGCATGGTGATATGCGCTTCGATCTGCATACCGTCTGCTGTTGGCGTGAGATGGCACGCGGCTTTGGCGACACCTGCTTCGCGGGCCGAATATGGGCGTTGTGCCAGTGCAGCGGCAATCGCTGGATTACGCCCGGCATTCGCATCTACGGTGTGGTCGAAATCCAGACGCCCGGGCACACAGACATCCTTGCAGACGCCCAAATCCATCTCGCCGCGCAGTCGCACGGGTTTCTTTGCATTCCTCGGCGTGATCTCAATCGGCAGAACCAGCTGGTCTTCGTAGCCGATCGAGCGCAACCCATTCTGGTCAAAGACATGAGGTGCGGGCCAGGTGATCGAGATATCCTCGATATTGGCCGATCCGCTCCAGTCAAACTGCGGTGGAATCCCCGCATCACCGGGTGCGCGCCAATAGGTTTTCCAGCCATCTTTCAGGTCCAGCCGAAGCGCGCCCAGATAGGTGCCCTTGGAGGTCTTCCCGCCATCCAGAATCTCGAGCTGAACAAGGTTGTCGACGCCCTGCGCCATGGCGGGAGCGGCAAAACAGAGACTTGCGGACAAAGCGGCCGCGATGGGTTTGCGAAATGACTTCATGCTACATACATGCGTGTTACGGCCCGGATTGCCAAGTCACGTTCCGGTCACCACGATGAAATCGGGGGAATTCGCCGTTGGTCCCTTGCCAATGCCCATTGCACGGGGCCATTGTTGAACCAGTCAGTGCCAAGAGATTTCTACGTATGGAACTTACCGGAAAACTGTTGATTGCGATGCCCGGCATGGGCGATCCGCGCTTTGATCATTCGGTGGTCTATATGTGTAGTCATGGCGATGATGGGGCGATGGGTCTGATCATCAACAAACCCTCTGATCTGCGGGTCAAGACCCTGCTTGGACAGCTCAATATTCCATGTCAGATTCCGGTTGTTGGTGAGCGTCTGGTGCATTTTGGCGGGCCGGTCGAAATGTCCCGTGGTTTTGTACTGCACAGCTCGGACTACGAAGCCAACCTGCATTCGATGCAGATTACGGATGACTTCAGCATGACGGCCACACTGGATGTTCTGGAAGATGTGGCCGCAGGGCGTGGCCCGCTGAATTCGATGCTGATGCTTGGCTATTCTGGCTGGGGGCCGGATCAGCTCGAAGATGAGATTGCCATGAATGGCTGGCTCACGACTGAAGCCACGCCAAAGCTGGTCTTTGATGTCCCTGACGACGAGAAATGGTCGGCGGCGCTTGCCTCGCTTGGTGTCGATCCTCTGACTCTTTCAGCCAGCGCTGGCCGCGCCTGATCAGCTGTCGCGCGGGGCCGCTGCACGCCGCAGACGGTCATTGATTGCAGCACCCAGCCCATTTTCGGGAATCGGGGTGACAGCTATCGGGCGACCTGAGCCGTCGAGCTTATGTAATGCCGCAAACAGATTGGCTGCCGCCTCAATCAGATTTCCTTCAGCGGACAAGTTTTCGTCGCACTCTACTGTCCCGAAACCTAACAAAACCTCGTCCCCCTGACGCGACTGCGCATTCAGGCGCACGGATGCATCCGGCGCATAGTGGGATTGCAGCTGCCCGGGTGCCGTAAGCAAATCTCCGGACTTGTGGTGGTGCAATTCGGTGCCAAGAACGGCTTCGATGTCTTCAAGCGCCACACCTCCGGGCCGCAGCAGAGCAGGCTCGCCCGCAAGGCCGACGATGGTGGACTCAAGGCCGACACCACAAGGACCGTCATCCAGAATGGCCGCAATACGTCCATCCAGACCTTCGCGAACATGCTCCGCGGTGGTGGGGCTGATCCGGCCGGACGGGTTGGCCGAGGGTGCCGCGACAGGACCGTCAACCGCCTCGAGAAGCGCGCGTGCCGTCGGATGTGCGGGAACGCGGACAGCCAAAGTGTCCAGACCCGCCGTTACCAGCGAAGACACTCCATGACCATCACGCAAGGGCAGAACCAGTGACAGGGGGCCGGGCCAGAAAGCACCCGCCAGTTTTTCCGCCTGATCGGACCACTGCACGAAACGCTTGGCAGCTTCGGCCGAGGCGACATGCGCGATCAGCGGATTGAAGCTTGGCCGTCCTTTAGCTGCGTAGATAGAGGCGACCGCCTCGCCGTTTCGGGCGTCACCACCTAGGCCGTAGACGGTTTCGGTCGGGAAGGCGACCAGCAAGCCCTGACGCAGCAGGTCAGCAGCCTGAGCGATACCGGATGGATCGGCGGATAAGTATTCAGTGCCGTTAGGGATCATGTATGGTGACGCCGCGTTTTGGTTGCTTGCAACATAGGGAAGCGTAGGTAATCGTCCCAGCCCAGATGATTAACGGCGTGGCTTGTGGAATCCAAGCCCATGTGTACAAGGCGCCAGACAAACTCCGAGGGAAGCCATGCCATATCGCGCTCCAATCTCCGATTACGAGTTCCTGCTCAGCAATGTAGTGGGGTTTGACCAGGTCGCCGCCACCGACAAGTTTTCCGAGGCCAGCGTGGACGTGGTCAGCGCGATCCTGTCCGAGGCGGGCAAGATGTGCGAAGAGGTCATGGCTCCGCTTCAGCGTCCCGGCGATCTGGAACCAGCCCGGCTGGAAAACGGTGTTTTGCGTACGTCAACTGGTTACGCTGATGGCTGGAAAGCGATCGCCGAAGGCGGATGGATCGGGATGAGTGGCGATCCCGAATATGGCGGCATGGGGCTGCCGATGACCGTGACCACCGCCGTGAACGAAATGATGAGCGCGGCTTGCCTGTCGCTGCAGCTGGCTCCGTTAATGAGCCAGGGACAGATCGAGGCGCTGGAACATCACGCGAGCGATGAGCTGAAAAAGCTGTATCTGCCCAAGCTGATGTCAGGTGAATGGTCGGGAACGATGAACCTGACTGAACCGCAGGCCGGATCGGATGTCGGGGCGTTGTCCTCAAAGGCTGTGCCAAATGGTGACGGTACTTACGCTGTGTCCGGGCAGAAGATCTATATCTCGTGGGGTGACAACGACTTCTGCGAAAACATCTGTCATCTGGTGCTGGCACGGCTGCCCGATGGCGTTCCGGGCACCAAGGGCATTTCCCTGTTCCTGGTGCCTAAGTACATTCCGGATGAAAACGGCAAGCCCGGCGTCGCGAACGATCTCAAGGTTGTCTCGCTCGAGCACAAAATGGGTTTGCACGGCTCTCCGACCTGCGTGATGCAATATGACGGAGCGACCGGTTGGTTGGTCGGCAAGGAACATGGCGGTATGGCGGCCATGTTTACCATGATGAACAATGCGCGTCTGGGTGTTGGCGGGCAAGGCGTCGGTTCCGCCGAAGGCGCGTACCAGCATGCACTGGCCTATGCGTTGGAGCGGAAACAGGGCAAGACACCTTCCGGCACAATCATCGATCATGCGGATGTGCGTCGTATGTTGACCGAAATGCGCGCTGATGTCTTTGCAGCGCGGGCGATCATGCTGGCCAATGCCCAAGCCATCGATATGGCGCAGGCGACCGGTGATGCAGAATGGGCGGCACGCGCCGCGCTGCTGACGCCGATCGGCAAGGCCTTTGGTACCCAGACCGGGATGCGGGTCGCCGAAACAGGTGTGCAGGTGCATGGTGGCATGGGCTTTATCGAAGAAACCGGAGCCGCGCAGTACTACCGCGATGTCCGCGTGACTGCGATCTACGAAGGTACCAATGGCATTCAGGCAATGGATCTTGTTGCCCGCAAGATGATGGATGGTGGTGAGGCAGCCTCGCGCCTTCTGGACGAGATCGAGGATCAGGCTGAAAAAGCCCGAGCGACCGTGCCCGAACTGGCTGGTCCGGTCTGGGAAGCAACCGAATCCCTGCGCGAAGCCACCGAATGGCTGGTGTCGCAGGATGACCTCAATAACCGCTTCGCCGGGGCGGTTGCCTATCTCAATGCTTTCGCGCGGGTGCTGGGCGGGCACTACCACCTGTCCGCAGCGCTGGCTGATCCGGACGGTCCGCGGGCGAAGCTGGCGCGCTATTACATCAACGCTCTGCTTCCTGAACATGCAGGTTTGCTGGCGCAGGCGCAGAACGGTGCCGAAGACCTCTTTGCACTCAGCGCCGATGAGTTGGCCGCGTGATGGACGGCGTGCAGCCTCCGGCGATCCGATACCCCTGGTCCGAACCACCGGCACCGGGTGAGGCCATTGAAGTCGCTGATGGCGTTCTTTGGATGCGTCTTCCGTTGCCGATGGCACTGGATCACGTCAACGTCTATGCGCTGGATGACGGTGACAGCTGGACTGTCATCGACACCGGCATGTCATCAAAAAAGACGCGTGGCATCTGGGAGCAACTGATGTCCGGCCCCCTGTCTGGGAAACCGGTCAAACGCATCGTGGTAACACATCACCACCCCGACCATGTCGGGAATGCGGGTTGGTTTCAGTCAGAACACGGTGCCGAACTGATAACCAGCCGTACAGCCTGGCTGTTCGCCCGGATGCTGACACTGGACGTTCAGGAGAACTGGCCTCAGGAAACGCTAGATTTCTATCGCAGCGCAGGTATGGCTGCGGAGGTTCTTGAAAAGCGTATGGCCGAGCGGCCGTTCAATTTCTCGGACACTGTTTATCCGATGCCGCTGGGCTTTACCCGGATCAAGCAGGGCGACGTGATCCATATGGGCGGGCGCGACTGGGATGTGCATATGGGCAATGGCCATGCCCCCGAACACGCCACGTTCTGGAGTCGGGACGACAATCTGGTGCTGACAGGTGATCAGATCATCAGTTCGATCAGCCCCAATCTGGGCGTCTATGCGACAGAACCCATGGCTGATCCGGTCTCGGACTGGCTTGAGGCTTGTGAGCGTCTGCAATCGCTGGCGCATCCGGATCAACTGGTGTTGGGCGGTCACAAGCTGCCGTTTACCGGATTGCCTGTACGGATGCGGCAACTGATCGAAAACCACCATGGCGCGCTGGCGCGTTTGATTGACGATCTGGATACGCCAAAGGCCGCCGCCGATTGCTTTGCTCCCTTGTTCAAGCGACCAATTCGCGAAGGTGAATATGGCCTCGCACTGGTCGAAGCGGTTGCACACCTTAACCATCTCTACCACATTGGGTCTGTGAGCCGGTCGCGTCGCGCGGACGGGGCATGGGAATACCAGCGCAAAGGGTAGATGCGTATGCAGGACAAGATCGAAACATCGGCCGAGGCTGCCGAGGCAGCAGCGTTGCCACGCTGCTATGAAGTGCATGCCAACCCGAATGCCGAATCCGGCACCAAAGCTCTGCCCGAGCCCCTGCAAAAGCCCGTTGCAACCAAAAGCCCCGCCCAATGGGCATATGAGCGACTGATCCTGTACATTCAGAACTTTGAAAAGACGCTGGATGGCGATCACGAAGTTGCCATGGGCTTTACCGGAGGCGATGCGGGCGTGATGCGGATCGAAGGGATGGGGTATTTCGATCCCGATATCATCACCTTCTATGGCTCAGATGGCGCCGGCGCACGTACGCAACTGGTGCAACATGTCAGCCAGCTGAACGTGATGCTGCGTGCCTTGCCCAAGTCCGTTGAAGATAAGCCTGCCAACCGTATCGGTTTCCGACTGGCGGCAGATCTGGAAGAATCCTGACAACCTGACTTGCAATTCACGCTTTCGCAGCCTTGAATGAGTGCGATACTCAGGAGGGCGCCGTGTGACATATTTCTCTGCCGTTACAAATGCCTATGCCGGTGCCTGGGCCCGGCGGCGGGTCTTTGTGCCGATCTATATTGCCGTGCGGTTGCTCTTGGTGGCCCTGATCGCGCCGGGTGTTGCCATCGCTGTAAATCTGGCCGTTTCGCTGTCCAATCAAACAGCGCTGACGGATCAGGACATCGCGATGTTCATGCTTTCACCCGCAGGATTTATCGCTGCGATCGTGGTTTTGAGCCTGTTCCTGCTGGCAGAGGTCTTCGTGTTTTCTGTCATGGCAGGCTCACTGCGCATGGGCGAACGCGATCCATGGCGCGCGGGCAGTGCCGCCATCCGTTTGATCCTGTCACGTCTACCTGCGCTGTTTGGCTTTGCAGTGCGCTTCATATTGCGGGTTCTGTTGCTGGCCGTGCCATTCGTGGCGGTCGCCGGAATAATCGCGTGGTGGACGCTGACCGAGTATGACATCAACTATTATCTGACCTTTCACCCGCCTGCCTTTAGGGTTGCCGTTGTTCTGATCGGGATTGTCGTGCTGGCACTGGCATGGGTCCTGATCCGCAAGCTCTCGGCCTGGGCTTTGTCCTTGCATCTGGTTCTTTTTGAAGATTGTGCACCCTCTGCCGCGTTCGATCAGAGCGCTGAACGGATGGAAGGCAAGCGTGGCCGCCTGAAGATTGAGCTTGTGCTGTGGCTGGCTCTGCGTCTCGTCATCGCGGCACTGATTGCGGCTGTGGCTGGCATATTATTCGCGTTGGTGCCGCTGCAGGATGGGGTAAATCTGAGATTTGCTTTGACTCTGAGTTTGCTGGTGGCTGGCCTGTGGTCTCTGGCCGGGCTGGTTTTGGCAGCGAGTGCACTGGGCGCGTTGGCGGTGTTGTTGGACGGGTTCTTTGAAACCAAAACCGGTGAAACCCCGCATCCCGAACCCACAAACATACGCACACCCGTGTTTGTAACGGTTGGCGCTGCAATTGCGGCGTTGCTGTTTGGATTATGGATGGGGCAGGGTCTGCTCGAGCGGGTTCAGGCCCCTGATCATGCAGAAGTGATCGGTCATCGCGGTGCTGCTGCGCTGCGCCCGGAAAACACCATGGCCTCGGTCCTGAAGGCCATCGAGGATGGCGCGGATTGGGTCGAGATTGACGTTCAGGAGACCGCAGACGACGTGGTCATCGTCGCCCATGACAGTGACTTCATGAAGCTTGCCGGCGTGAATCTGAAGGTCTGGGATGCCACGATGGAGGATGTGGCTGAAATCGATATCGGCAGTTGGTTTGGTCCGGAGTATGCCGCAGAACGCACCCCGACTCTGCGGGATGTTCTGAGCGCGGCGAAGGGAAAGTCCAAGGTCATAATCGAGCTGAAGTATTACGGCCATGATGTCGATCTGGAAAACCGTGTGATTCAGATCGTTGAAGAACTGGGAATGCAGGATGACATTGCGACAATGTCGCTGAAATACCCAGCTGTCCAAAAGATGAAATCTCTGCGCCCCGATTGGCGTTCCGGTGTTTTGGCCGCGACAGCCATCGGAGACCTGTCCGGCCTGGAAGGGGATTTTGTCGCCGTCAACGCTGCGATGGTCACTCCGGGCCTTATCCGGTCGGTTCATGATGCCGGCAAGGATATCTACGTCTGGACCGTGAATGACCCGTTGCAGATGTCTGCAATGGCTTCGATGGGTGTGGATGGTCTGATCACCGACCGGCCTGCAATGGCCAACGAGGTGCTGCGGGTTCGCGCCGAAATGGGGCCGGGTGAGCGGTTGCTGCTGTGGCTTGCAACAACCTTTGGTCTTTCGGTGGATACTGAGGCGATGCGCGATGAAAGCCCCTGAGCTGTCGCTTGTTCTGGCTTGTCTGGCAGTTCCCGTTCAGGCGCAGGAACTGATGCGCGGTGTGGAAATGCCGGGCCACCGCGCATTGATCGAACAACGCGGCGATGCTGAACTGACAGAGTTCGAAACCGACGGATGCTCGGGCGGTATGTCGGCAAGCTGGCGACTGGTCGCGGACACCTTTCCGGAATTCGCAAGACTTTACGAAGAGCGCCCCCCTTGGGAAGACTGTTGCGTCATTCACGATCGGGCCTATCACAACGCTGGCGGTGCGTTGCGCGCAGAAGATAGCTTTGATGCCAGACTATCCGCAGATCAGACACTGCGGTCCTGTGTCAAAGAGCACGGGAATGCCCATGCCGAAGAATACGCGATCCGTTATGACATGACACCGGATCAGGTCCGTTCGGCACATTCCATTACTGCAGAAGGCATGTACATGGCGGTCCGATTTGGCGGGGGTCCCTGCACTGGCCTGCCATGGCGCTGGGGGTTTGGTTACCCAAACTGCTCAGTCTTTGCTTTGCCCACCCCTGCGCGGGAATGACGTGGTGACAGGCCCTGAGTTTTCTATTATTCAACCGGTAAACACGCGAATTGGGATTCTAGAGACATGGCTGAATACAAGCACGGCGAGATGGACATCACCGTTCAATCCAAAACCTTTGACGGTTTCATCAAATTCACCACATGGTGCGTTGTGGCGATCGTCCTTCTGTGCCTGTTCCTGGCAGTGTTCGCTGCGTAAATCTGGGCGAGTGCATTCGTGATCAGGATTTTGATTGCCTGCCTTCTGGCAGTGACCGTGGCTGGCTGCGCCGTATCCAAGCGTCCGCAAGCCGATAAGGCTGAGATTGTTGCGCGATCCTATCAAGATCCGGGTCCATCCACACTCACGCTCTATACCATGATCAACACCCGTACAGGGTCTGGCGCGCATACATCCTTGATGATCGGCGCCAGCGAACGGGTGATTTTTGATCCGGCGGGTTCTTTCCGGGCAGATATTGTGCCGGTCAAGGATGACGTCCTGTACGGAATTACCCCGGCTGTTGAACGGGCCTATCGCAGCTCGCATGCACGCGAGACGCACTATGCCCTCGTTCAGACGATCGAGGTCAGCCCACAGCAGGCCGAGGTTGCCTATCAGCTTGCCAAGCAATCCGGACCGGTGGCGGGGGCCTATTGCGCCAATTCCACCTCTCGGATTCTACAGCAGGTTCCCGGGTTCGAGCAGATCGATGTGACCTTTTTCCCGGTCAAATTGGCCGAGCAATTCGGGCAAATCCCGGGCGTCGTGACCACGGAATACCGGGAATATGACGATGCGGACCTTCAGAAAGGTCTTGCAGCAAACAATGCGCGCCTCAATCAGCAGGCAGCGGGTTTATCCCAGTAAATACAGCAGACCATAAAGTGTGGCGGCCCCGGTAAAGATGGCCGCCAGCACATTCTTGGTGACAAGACCAACGGTCAGGGCAACTGCCGCTGCAGCCATGCGTGGTGCATCAGGCTGCCCCGCAGTTGCGGATGGCCAGACAACCAGTGGCGCAATCAATGCAGGCAGGATCGCAACCGCCGTGTAGCGCAGATGGCGCAGCAGCCATGGTGGCATCGGGCGATCCCCGACAAATCCGATGAAGACAAAGCGCAGGGTATAGCTGCCGACAGCCAGCCCTACGATGATGGTCCACATGGTTACTGGATCGACCTGGTTCATGCGTTGGCCTTTCTGCGTTCCATCATCAGTTCAGCCTGCGCACCAGCCATCATTCCGGCACACCCCGCGATCAGCAGGCCAAGATTGTAAGGGATGGCCACCGTCAGCAGCGAAACTAGTATTGCGACCATTGCGGCGACCACATGGGGCAGCGTTCGCATCATTGGGCCAATCATCGCCAGAAACGTAATTGGCAGCGCAAAATCCAGCGCCCAGCTTTCGGGTATACGCGTGCCAAGCACGGCACCCATGTAAGTGGCCAGTATCCAGAGCGGCGTGATCGGTGCCACTGAACCAAAGAAATAGGCCATGCGCTGCGGGATCGTCAGATCGGGTTCTTTCTCGAACTGCACGATCGAGCAGGCATAGGATTGATCGACCGTCAGATAGGCCGCGATAGCGCGCTGCCACATCGGAGCGGCCCCCAGATAGGGGGTCAGCGAGGCTGAATACATCGCCATCCGCAGATTGACCGCCAAAGCCGAAACCAGGATGATCGCCGTTGGCGTGTTTTCCTGCAGCAATTGCAGCGCTGCAAACTGCGCCGCCCCGGCAAACACCGTCGCGGTAAAGGCCATCGTCTGCACGATATTCAGTCCTGCTTCGGTCGCGAAGACGCCAAACAGGGTGCCAAATGGGATCGCTACGAAAATGAACGGGGTTCCATCCCGAAAACCCTTCCAGAAGTATGACTTGGATGTGGTGAATGCCATGGCTAAATCCTATGGTGTTGGACAAAGCAGTAGCTGGCTTGTGAAAGGGTTGCAATTGGCCGTCGAAACAGATCTGTCGGAATACATCATCGCGCCAGACCCAAGTGCCGCGCGCCTGACACGCGCAGTTGAAGGCGTGGATCAGAATGGTGATGTCAGCAACATTTCCGTGGTCGAGGAGCGCCCGCTGACGATCTTCTTGAATTCACAGGAAATCGTGACGGCAATGACGATCGGAGACTACCCTGAGTACCTGGCGCTGGGCTTTCTGCGCAATCAAGGGATGCTGCTGGCCGATGACGAGATCACGCGCGTCGATTATGACGACGATCTGGAAACTGTCATTGTGCGTACCGCGCGTGAAACCTCGTACGAGGACAAGCTGAAGAAAAAGACCCGCACCAGTGGATGCGCCGTGGGCACGGTATTCGGTGACATGATGGAAGGGCTCGAGGATGTGCGCCTGCCACAGGTCCAGGTCCGGACGTCATGGCTTTATGATCTGGCGGCCAAGATCAATCGCACCCCTTCTCTCTATCTAGAAGCGGGGGCGATCCATGGCACTGTCCTGTGTCGCGAGGATCGTCCACTGGTCTATATGGAAGATGTCGGACGCCACAATGCCGTGGACAAGATTGCGGGCTGGATGCTGTCCGAAGGGGAAGCGGCCGAAGACAAGATACTCTATACGACGGGACGGCTGACCTCGGAGATGGTGATCAAGACGGCGATGATGGGCATCCCCGTTCTGGCCTCACGATCCGGCTTTACCGCATGGGGCGTCGAAATCGCGCGCGAAGTTGGCCTGACCCTGATCGGTCGCATGCGTGGTCAGCGGTTTGTCTGCCTGTCTGGCGAAGACCGACTGGTCCGAGACGCCGACCCGGCAACCGTGGCGGTAGAAGACAAGAAGCATCGCCGGAAGAGCGCTACAGACTTACCGGCCCCCGACTGAGTATACTCGGATCGTCTTGATCCAAAAAACACTGCAAAATCCTGAAGATATATCCTAGGGTGTCGCAATGTGCGGCCCGTTTCCCGGGCCAAAGCGCCGGCCATATTTTAGATTGGGGTTTGCATGGAACTCATTAATCTCATCGCACCGGTTTTTGCGGTCATCCTTACCGGGTACGTCTTTTCCTGGACCAACCTGTTGGCCAAGGACACCTCTGAGTCGCTGGTGCAGTTTGCGGTCTATGTTCTGATCCCAGCGATCATGTTCTATCTGATCGGACAGGAAAAATTTGAAAACCTCCTCAACTACGGCTTCTACCTTGCCTATGGGGGAACTCTTCTGGCGCTTTTTGTGGTGCTGTTCATCGGCTTCCGGCTGGTACTGGGTAAGCAAGTCGGTTCCGCCACAGTTGCGGCATTCGCGGCCGTTGCCTCCAACACCGCGCTTGTCGCTCTGCCTGTGCTGCATGCGATCTTTGGCGCAAGCGGGGCGTTGCCTGCCGTGCTGGCAAATCTGGTGGTGGCGATGCTGCTGTTGTTGCTGACCACCATTCTGGAAAGCAGCTCGAGGCAATCGGCGGCGACAAAAACGCCTGTGCCGACGATTATCCTGAATATCCTGAAAAACCCGATCATCGCCGCGACGCTGGCCGGTGTCATCTATTCCTTCACCGGGATCGGTTTCGCAGACGCTGTTTCAGATTACCTCGCACTACTGAGTCAGGCACTGGCCGCAGTTGCACTGTTTGCAATCGGGTATACGACCAGCGTCCGTACGATCCTGCAGACCGGCCCTCTGATCCTGTTTCTGACACTGACGAAACTGATTGTCGCCCCCGGTCTTGTACTGATTGCCGCGCATCTTGTGGGGCTTGATCCGCTTTGGACCATTGCGGCGACGGTCTCGGCGGCGGTGCCGACCGCAAAGAATATCTTTCTGTTGGCAAAACACTATGATCAGGAACCTCAGCTAGCGGCACATATAGTCTCGGCAACTTCGTTTCTGGCGGTCGGAACGCTGATCATGTGGCTGTTTGTCCTGCATCAACTTTATCCATCGGCATTTCAGCTAGGCTGAAGGAACTGTAGGGTGGCAGCGGCATTGGGCGTAAAACGAGGTTAGAGAATGAAGCGACCTTTGGGGGTTATCCTCGCTGGTGGTCTCGCCACCCGAATGGGAGGCGGAGACAAGGGTTTGCTGCAACTTGGCGGGCGGAGCCTATTGAGCCATGTGATCAAGCGTCTCGCTCCGCAGGTGGACAGGCTTGCGCTGAATGCCAATGGTGATCCAGCGCGCTTTGCCGATTTTGATTTACCGGTGATTGCAGACACGATCGAGGGGTTTGCCGGACCACTGGCCGGTGTTCTCGCCGGACTGGATTGGGCTGCGGAACAGGGCGCGGACAGCATCGTGACCGCTGCCGCCGACACGCCGTTTTTCCCGCACGATCTGGTTATGCGGCTGATGAATTCAGCTGAGGATCAGAAACATCCTCTGGTCATGGCAACGACACCACGCACCGGAGAGGAGGCGCTGAAATCCGGCGGCGGCAAGCGGGTCAATCGGCACCCCACCTTTGGGCTTTGGCCGGTGGACCTGCGCGACGACCTGCGGGCGGCTTTGAATAACGGTTTGCGCAAGGTGGTTCTATGGACCGACAAGCATGACGGGCGTGAGGCGCTGTTTTCAGCTGACCCATTCGATCCGTTTTTTAACGTTAACACGCCCGATGATTTGCAACTGGCGCAAGACATGCTGGAGCGCGCATGAGGATATACGGAGTCACCGGTTGGAAAGACGCGGGCAAAACCGGATTGATGGAGCGGCTGGTGGCAGAAATCACCGGGCGTGGCTTCTCCGTTTCTACCATAAAGCACGCCCATCACGCCTTTGATATCGATCAGCCGGGGCGCGACAGCTATCGCCACCGGAAGGCTGGCGCTAATGAGGTGCTGTTAGCCTCAGGCAAGCGCGTGGCGCTGATGCAGGAACTTCGCGGTGCTCCGGAACCATCGCTGGAGGAATTGCTTGGCCGCCTGTTGCCTGTCGATCTGATTTTGATCGAGGGCTATAAACGCGAGCGACACCCCAAGATCGAGGCTTTTCGAAAAGAACCCCGAAATCCCCTGATCGCGGCCAATGACGAGACCATTCGCGCAGTCGCCAGTGACACGGAACTTACTCTGGATCGTCCGGTTTTTGATCTGAACGATACGCAAGCGATCGCTGACTTTGTGCTGCAGGAGGTTGGATTGTGAGGCCAATCCCCCAAATATCAAAGTCAAAGGATCAAAGTATCCTAGACATGTCCAGCGGATCAGAGACCTGAGTGTCGGCGAACAAAAGGAACGTTTAAATTGACCAGTTCGCAAAACAAACCCGACATTGCGCCGCCGCCTTTGCAGAACGATTGCTTCGCTCTGCCCGCAGGGGTGAATTGGACGCCGGTTGATGATGCGCTGGCGTTGCTGCGCGACAGGCTGAGGCCTTTGACGGGTGTAGAGACTCTGCCGCTGATGCAGGTGTCTGGCCGTATTCTTGCGGAAGACATGATCGCACAACGATCCAACCCGCCGCAGCGCAACACCGCTGTTGATGGCTATGGATTTGCTTTGGAAGTTTCGGACGGAACCTATGTTCTGCCTTTGACGGAAGGACGAGCGGCCGCAGGTATCCCATTTGATGGTCAGGTTCCCGAAGGTTCCGCGCTCAGGGTTCTTACAGGCGCTGCGTTACCCGATGGTGTCGATACGGTCATACTTGAGGAAGATGTCACGGTTCAGGACGGCCATATCGCATTTCGTGGCCCCTTGAAGCAGGGTGCCAATACGCGTCGTGCGGGCGAGGATGTGGCGGCAGGAGAGCTGGCCCTGCCTGCAGGCCGCAGCTTGACTCCAGCGGATCTGGCGCTTCTGTCGGCGGTCGGAGTGTCTGAAGTGCCTGTTCGTCAGCAATTGCGTGTGGCCGTCTTGTCGACCGGGGATGAATTGGTTGAGCCGGGCGCTGCCGCAGGTCCGGGGCAGATTTATGATGCCAACCGACCCATGCTGTTGTCGCTGATCGAACGGATGGGATTTGTGCCGGTCGATCTGGGGCGTGTCTCTGATAGCCGCGAGGCCCTGCGTACCTGTCTGGATGAGGCAGCGCATAAGGTGGATGTGATCCTGAGCAGCGGTGGCGCCTCGGCGGGCGATGAAGATCACGTTTCAGCCCTGCTGCGCGAGGCCGGTGCAATGCAGGAATGGCGCATAGCACTGAAACCTGGACGCCCGCTGGCATTGGGCATGTGGAATGAAACGCCCGTATTCGGATTGCCGGGCAACCCCGTGGCAGCATTGGTATGTAGCCTGATTTTTGCACGCCCTGCGCTTTGCCTCATGGCGGGGGCAGGCTGGTCTGAACCTCAGGGGTTTGATCTGCCTGCAGGTTTCGAGAAACGAAAGAAACCGGGTCGCCGCGAATACCAGAGAGCCCGGGTTAGGGACGGTCGCGTCGAAGTGTTCCATTCAGAAGGTTCAGGGCGTATCAGCGGCCTCAGCTGGGCCGAAGGGCTGGTCGAGATCGAAGATGGTGAGCGCCATATCAAACCGGGTGATCCGGTGCGGTTCATTCCCTATGGAAGCTTTGGGTTGTGACAGTTTCGGTCTCGCGCGGTTTCAGTGAAGCTGAGCGTGGTCTGGCAGCGCACCTGTTCTGGCAGGCGTTTTCGGGCAAGCTCAACAAGGTCATGGGTCCCGAAGAACGCGGGATCGCGTTCTTCGAGCGCGTCCTGAACCCCGACTATGCACTGGTTGCGCGGGATAAGGATGGGCAGATGCTGGGACTGGCCGGGTTCAAAACATCATCCGGCGGGCTGACTGAAGGCTCGATTACAGATCTAGCCCAGGTCTATGGTTGGCTTGGCGGCACGTGGCGCGGTCTGATCCTGAGTGTGCTCGAACGCAAAACGCAGCCCGGTGTATTTCAGATGGATGGAATTTTTGTGGCTGCCGAAGCACGCGGGCAAGGGGTCGGGACGAAGCTGCTATCTGCCATCAAGGCGGAGGCGCTGCGAACCGGAATGACCGCAGTCCAGCTGGACGTTATAGACACCAACCCTCGTGCACGCGAACTGTATGCGCGCGAGGGTTTCAGAGTCGTCGGTGAAGAAGAAACCGGACCTTTTCGTCACCTGTTCGGCTTTAGCATTTCAACACGGATGAGCTGGCCCGTCCCGAAAGACTAGTCGAAGGTTCCGGCGACGCGGCCCAGCAGCATGAACGCCCGCGCGGTTCGGGTCTCTCCCAGCGCGGTCAGGTCGGCATCGCTGGCTGCGGGTTCGAACTCCACGATCATATTGTCGAAGCGACGCAGAAAATGATGGGCGGCATCCCGGAATATCGGATCCTGCTTCATCCGGGCCGACGTCAACGCCAGCGAGGAGCGATCCCGGATGCCGCCGAGCGCTGCAACGGCGCGCCCGCGCGCGCCTTGGGCAAACTGACGCCAAACCTCGGGGCGGGCCATGTCGGGCCGCAGGTCATCCATGTAGATGCCTTCTTGGCTCAGCAATGTCAGAACATCCTGCGACGCCTGTACCAGTTGCGCGGTCTTTCGGTCCTTCAGGGCCAGTCGCAATGCATCGAACCCAACGGTGTCTTCCGCAGTTTCCGGGAAGTTCAGCGCGCGAATGAAGATATCCGTGGTCAGGGGCGGCGCAATGTCTTCGGCCGAAGTCCCGAGCTCCAGCGAGGCCTGATCACCAGTTCCGTTTGTCGGCGGAGTAATCTTTGCCGGCTCGGTACGCTGGGACGAAAAGGTTGCCAGTGCGGTTTCGGTGTTTTTGGCGGTCTCAGCTATTTCATCCAGCTTCTTGCTGACGGTTGGCTCATAGGTGCTGGCTGCTCGTTGCTGCTGTATGACATAGGCGTTGCGAATGGCATCGATCGCGGTTTGTAGCCGGGCACTTTCTTCGCGCATGATCCGACTGGCGCGCATCGCGGTGGCCGCAACCCAGATCATCGCGACAGGCATGAACACTGCCAGTAGGGTCACCACAAACCCACCGGTTTGATTCGGACCGGGCATGACCAGAAAGACCACCGCCACGATCAGCCATACCACGCTCAGCGCGATGGCTACGATCTCGATAATTGTCACCGAAGGACGCCCCGGGCGATCATAGATGCCCAGCGACGTCGGACGCTCGGTTTCCTGGTCAGGTGTTGACCCCGACATGTTACACGCTCCGGTCAGGAGTACTGGATACTCAGAATCTCATAGGACCGCACACCACCGGGAGTGCGAACCTCTACACTGTCACCTTCGTCCTTGCCGATCAGGGCACGGGCGATGGGGGATTTGATATTCAGCAGACCGTTTTCGATGTTGGCTTCGTACTCACCAACGATCTGCCAGGTTTTTTCTTCATCGGTGTCTTCGTCCACCAGAGTGACCTTGGCACCGAATTTGATGGCGCCTGCCAGTTTTTTGGGGTCGATGACATCGGCCAGAGACAAAATGCCTTCCAGCTCTTTGATGCGGCCTTCGATAAAGCCCTGCTTTTCCCGGGCCGAGTGATACTCGGCATTTTCTTTCAGATCGCCAAGCTCACGCGCCGAAGCGATGGCTTCGATGATCGCCGGGCGCTCGACGGATTTGAGGTTTTTCAGTTCCGCCTCGAGCGCGGCGTTGCCCGCAGGCGTCATTGGAATTTTTTCCATTCTCTTGTCGTCCACGCAGAAATTGAGTCGCCCCGCCGCACTAAAGCGTCGGGGCGACAGATGGGGTTAGCCATTACCTGAACCAATCAGGGCGGGGATTGCAAGAGGGCTATGCTCACCAACGCGCGGAATACGGCCTAGTCGTAGCTGATAACTTCAAATTCGATGCCGTTATCATCTTCGAAGTAGAACCTTTTCCCTGGCTCGTAGTCGGCGTGATTGTGGGGCTCAAAGCCCGCCTCGCGTACCTTTGCCTCGGTGGCGTCTATATCTTCGACCAGAACACCGACATGGTTCAGCCCGCCGACGATGTCATAGCTGCTTTCGTCCGACGGCTTTGGATTACCGGGTGCGTAGAGCGCAAGGTAAGTATGGGCGCTGCCCACATGCACGGTGTACCCACCAGCGATTGCGGGGCCTTCCCAGCGGGTTTTCCAGTCAAACACCTTGTGCATCCATTCAGCCGAGGCTTTGGGGTCGCGAACAGTGAAGTTGGTATGTTCCAAAGTCGCCATCATGGGATCTCCTTTTCAGATTTGGCTTGTCCCGACTCACCGTAATTTCTAAACCTAACTTTAGGTCAAGGTATTATTTGGAGATTCAGATGGCCGTATCAGATGGGTTGTCGATAGGCGCATTAGCACGCAGAACCGGATTGGCAGTTTCTGCGATCCGGTACTACGAAGCACAGGGTTTGATCTCGCCCTGGCGAAACCCGGGCGGACAACGACGTTATCAGAGGGCAGATATCCGGCGGCTGAGTTTTGTCATGATCGCCCAGCAATTCGGACTGACCCTGCCTGAAATCCGAGAGGTATTGTCCGGTCTGCCGGGGAACCGTACGCCGACCCCCAAGGATTGGAAGGAAATCAGCAAGGGCCTGCGTTCTCATCTGGACCAGCGAATCGATACCCTGATCCGACTGCGGGATAATCTGGACGGGTGTATCGGGTGTGGGTGCCTGAGTTTGCCGAAATGTGCCCTCTACAACCCCGATGACCGGGCAAAATCGCATGGTAGCGGTCCCAGATACCTCATGGGTGACGCTCCAGAGGGGTGAACTGCCGCATTGCAGCGATGTTACGCCGTGTTTTGATTGACCAAGGTCTTTCACAACGGGTAATCAGCCGTGAAACAAAATTGCGCGAACCATGCAATGAGAGCGCCAATTCGGAAAAGTTAGCTAAGGAGCCCGCGATGGCCGAAATTGAACGCGAAGCGATGGAATATGACGTGGTGATCGTGGGTGCAGGCCCTGCGGGTCTGTCGGCCGCCATCCGTCTGAAACAGCTGGACGCTGACCTGAACGTCGTGGTGCTTGAAAAGGGTTCCGAAGTAGGCGCGCATATCCTGTCCGGTGCGGTTCTTGATCCTTGCGGTCTGGACGCACTGATTCCGGATTGGAAAGAGAAAGGTGCACCGCTGAACGTGCCTGTGCACGAAGACAATTTCTACATGCTGGGTGAGGCGGGCAAGATCCGCATCCCCAACTTCCCAATGCCGCCGCTGATGAACAACCACGGCAACTACATCGTGTCGATGGGCAATGTCTGCCGCTGGATGGCTGAACAGGCCGAAGAGCTGGGTGTTGAAATCTTCCCAGGCATGGCCTGTTCCGAGCTGGTTTACGGCGACAATGGCGAAGTCAAAGGCGTTGTTGCTGGCGTTTTTGGCCTGGAACCCGATGGGTCCTACGGCCCAAACACCGAGCCGGGCATGGAGCTGCACGGCAAATATGTCTTCCTGTCGGAAGGTGTCCGCGGTTCGCTTTCGAAAGAAGTCATCGCCAAATACGACCTGTCTGCTGGCAAAGAACCGCAGAAATACGGCGTCGGTATGAAAGAGATCTGGGAGATCGACCCGGCCAAGCACAAGGAAGGTTCGGTCACGCACACCATGGGCTGGCCCCTGGGCAGCAACGCAGGTGGCGGATCGTTCATCTATCACCTTGAAAACAATCAGGTCTATGTCGGTTTCGTGGTTCACCTGAACTACAAGAACCCGCACCTGTACCCCTACATGGAATTCCAGCGCTTCAAGCACCACCCGATGGTGGCCGAGCTGCTGAAAGGCGGCAAGCGCGTCGCCTACGGCGCCCGCGCGATCACCGAAGGTGGATATCAGTCGATGCCGAAACTGGTAGCTCCGGGCGTGGCGCTGCTAGGCTGTTCCGCAGGCATGGTCAACGTGCCGCGCATCAAGGGCAACCACAACGCGATGCTGTCGGGCAAGGCCGCTGCCGAGGCTGCCTATGACGCCATCAAGGCCGAGCGTTCGGGCGATGAACTGACCGCCTATGAAGCTGATGTTCGCGATGGTGCCATTGGCGACGACCTGAAGAAGGTGCGCAACGTCAAGCCGCTGTGGTCGAAATACGGCCTGACCGCTTCGCTGGTGCTGGGTGGCATGGACATGTGGACCAACACGCTGGGCTTCTCGCTACTGGGTACGCTGGGTCACGGCAAGAACGATGCCGAGGCGACCGAAGAGGCCAGCAAGCATAAACCAATCGATTATCCGAAGCCCGATGGTACGCTGTCCTTTGACCGTCTGACCAACGTGTCCTTCGCGATGACCAACCACGAGGAAAGCCAGCCCTGCCACCTGAAGCTGACCGACCCGGAAATTCCGGTAAAGGTCAACCTGCCCAAGTTCGATGAACCGGCGCAGCGCTATTGCCCGGCTGGCGTATATGAAATGGTCGAAGATGAAGACGGTCCGCGATTCGTCATCAACTTCCAGAACTGCGTCCACTGCAAAACCTGCGACATCAAGGATCCGAGCCAGAACATCACCTGGACGACGCCGCAGGGTGGTGACGGACCGAACTATCCGAACATGTAGGCAAAAACACGGGCACTGGCAGGGTCGTGAAGGCTCTGCCATTGCCTCTTTCAGGCCAAAGCCCTAGCTTTACGGTCAGTCAATGACAATAAGGCAGGATTTTGGTGGTTTCCCTGGTTCGTCGCGCGGCTCTGACCGTGCTTATTACCTCGACATTCGCGTTGCCGGCTCTTTCAGATACCGGTTCGGGGTCTTATCTGGCTGGGCGCCAGGCCGTTTACGAAAGCGATTATACTGCCGCTGAGAAATACTATGCGCAGGCGCTGAAATTCGATCCGCAAAATGAACAGTTGCTTGAGAGCGTTCTCGTTGCCCGTCTTGCGTTGGGCGAAGTCGAGGGCGCATTGCCCATCGCGCAAAGGATGGAAGAAAGCGATCTGGCCAGCCAGGCCGCGAAAATGGTCATTTCAGCCAGCCTGGTGTCCGAAGGAAAATTGGATGAGTTTCTCGCCCGGGACCCCGAAACACAGGGCGTAGGGCCATTAGTTGACGGGCTGATGATTGCCTGGACCTATATCGGTCAGGGCGAAATGACCAAGGCGATGGAGCAGTTTGACGAAGTCGCAACTCAGGAAGGGTTGCGGGACTTTGCTTTGTATCACAAGGCGATGGCACTGGCTTCGGTTGGTGACTTCGAAGGGGCCGAAGAGGTTTTCCAGGCAAATGGTGGTGCCGTATCCCGTTTCTCGCGTCGCGCTGTGCTGGCACGGGTTGAAGTGTTGTCCCAACTCGACCGCAACGAAGAAGCGTTGCAGTTTCTGGACGAAGTATTCGCAGCCGGAAACGACCCGTCCATTGATGGCTATGTGAACCGTTTGAAAGCGGGGGAAACGCTGCCGTTCACCCATGTGGGTTCTGCGCAGGATGGCATGGCCGAGGTCTTTTTCTCGGTTGGTGCAGCGCTGAATACCGAAGCTGCCCCCGATTATGTCCTGCTTTATGCGCGTATTGCTGCGTTCCTGCGGCCCGATCACATAGATGCAATATTGCTGAGCGCGGAGTTGCTGGATGCGCTGAAACAGTATGATTTGGCCGTGGCTGCTTATCGGTCGGTTCCGGCGGATAGTACGGATTACCACGCTGCTGAACTGGGCCGTGCCGAAGTTCTGGGCCGTTCAGGCAAAAATGATGCTGCCGTCGAAGTGCTGCAGAATCTGGCTGCCCGCCAACCGGGTCTGCCCAGCGTCCATGTCGCGCTGGCGGACCTTGAACGCCAGCAGGAGAATTACGAGGCGGCGGTCAAATCCTACAACACAGCCATCGAGCTGACCGAAACCGACTCGGGTGGGAATTGGTTCCTGCATTATGCCCGCGGTATCTCGCACGAGCGCCTGAAAAACTGGGAAAATGCCGAGGCTGATTTCCGGCGGGCGCTGGAGTTGAACCCGGATCAACCTCAGGTCCTCAACTACCTTGGATACTCATTGGTAGAACGCCGCGAGAAACTGGATGAGGCGCTGGACATGATCGAACGCGCCGTCGCAGCGCGCCCGGACAGCGGCTATATCGTTGACAGCCTTGGCTGGGTTCTTTTCCGCCTTGGCCGCTACGATGAGGCGGTTGATCATATGGAACGCGCTGTCGAGTTGATGCCGGTTGATCCGGTCGTGAATGATCACTTGGGCGATGTGTACTGGGCTGTAGGCCGGGAACGTGAGGCTGAGTTCCAGTGGAAGCGAGCGCTGTCGTTCATCGATCCCGAGGATACCGATGGCGAAGCAGATCCGGAACGTATCCGTCGCAAGCTGGATGTGGGCCTGGATCTGGTACTTTCCGAGGAAGGTGCTGAACCATTGAAGGTCGCCAATGGCAATTAAGGCCTTCGCGCCTGCCAAGATCAACCTGACCCTGCATGTGACCGGCCAGCGCACGGATGGCTATCACTTGTTGGATTCGCTGGTTGCCTTTGCGGATGTCGGTGATGATCTGATATTTGCGACCGCGCCCAACCTGTCGATGGAGGTGGCGGGCGAGTTTGCCGAGGGTGTTCCGACGGATAGCCGCAATCTCGTATGGCAAGCGGCCGAGGCTGCAGGATGGTCAGGACATATCAGCCTCAACAAGGTTCTTCCGCATGGTGCTGGGATAGGCGGCGGTTCATCGGATGCTGCGGCTACGCTGAAGGTGCTGTCCGAGCAGGGGTTTGATGCCTCACCCGATGTGGCGTTGTCCCTGGGGGCAGACGTTCCCGTTTGTGTGGCAGGCCAGGCTTCCCGAATGCGGGGCATTGGTGAAGAGATAACCCCGATTGTTCTGCCACCACTGGCAGCGCTGCTGGTTAATCCGGGTGTGGAGGTGCCGACGGGACCGATATTCAAAGCGCTCGCATTACGGCACAACCCGCCAATGCCAGAATATATTCCTGCGCTTGAAACTTCCGAAGAGTGGGCGGAGTGGCTGGGTGAACAACGCAATGATCTGGAAGCGCCTGCCAAGGCGTTGGCGCCTGAAATCGAACGGACGCTTGATGAATTGCGCGCAACCCGCAACGTCCTGCTCGCGCGGATGTCTGGATCAGGGTCGACCTGCTTTGCGCTCTATCCGTCGATGAAAGCGGCCCATTTCGCAGCTTATGAAATTGGCGCGGCCTTTCCCAACTGGTGGTGCCGCGCCACGCAGCTTAGTTGAGGCGCGAGACCACGTAGTCGGCCAGATCACGCAACAGATTGCGTATTTCATGATCGGGCAGCACATCCAGCGCGGTCTTTGCCTTGGCGGCCCAGCCATATGCGTCAGAGCGCGTTTCATCCAGCGTGCCGTATTTGTTCATCAGGCTCAGGGCGTGATCCAGATCGGTGTCTTCCTGACGGCCTTTCTCGATCGTGCGCTCCCAAAAGGCGCGCTCTTCCGGCGTTGCCTGAGCGACTGCCTTGATCACCGGCAGAGTCAGCTTGCGCTCGCGGAAATCGTCGCCGACATTCTTGCCGGTCGCCTTGCTATCACCTTGATAATCCAGCAGATCGTCTGCAATCTGGAATGCAATACCCAAGGCGTCGCCGTAATCGAACAGGGCTTTGACCTGTTCTTCGGTTGCGCCCGCGATCACGCCGCCAACTTCGGTGGCTGCGGAAAACAGTGCGGCGGTTTTGCCGCGAACCACCTGCAGGTACACGCTTTCATCCGTGCGCAGATCGGTGGCGGCGGTCATTTGCAGGACTTCACCTTCTGCGATCGTCGCGGATGCATTCGCAAGGATGTCCAGCACGCGCAGTGAACCTGTTTCAACCATCAGTTGGAAACTGCGGGAAAACAGGTAGTCACCTACCAGAACACTGGATTTATTGTCCCAAAGCAGGTTCGCTGTGGGGCGTCCGCGACGCTGGGCGCTTTCATCCACAACGTCGTCATGCAGCAACGTAGCTGTATGAATGAATTCGACCGTGGCTGCCAGACGCACGTGGTGATCCCCCGGATAGCCAAACAGCCGGGCTGCAGCGAGCGTCAGCATCGGGCGCAGGCGTTTGCCGCCGGCTTCGACCAGATGGGCCGTCACTTCGGGGATGCGTGGTGCATGTTCCGACGCCATGCGCGTCCGGATCAGTTCATTCACGGCCTCCATTTCCGGTGCCAGAATGTCCGCCAGTCGCTCATGCGGTTTCGAGATCGTGCTGATATTCATCACACTCCTGATACAAGGCTCGACTTCCGTCCCGCCTTGCCCTTACATCCATCCCCATGAAAGAACTTCTGCGCAGCACCGATCCCACCATTCTGGCCTTTGCATCCGCTCTCCTTGAGGGCGAGGATATAGACTGCTTTCAGATGGACGTAAATATGAGCATCCTCGAAGGTGGCATTGGAATTTTTCCGCGACGGCTGATGGTTCGGGCGGATGATCTTGATCGGGCCGAGCGGGTGATGCGTGACAATGAGATCCCACTGGGCAGATGAGCGGGTTTGCTGACAACGAACTGACCTGTAACGATTTTCTGGGCGGCCGTGTTCGGCTTTGGCAGCCCGTTGACGGGTACCGGGCTGGTGTAGATCCGGTTTTTCTGGCGGCATCTGTTCCGGCAACATCCGGCCAGTCTGTGCTCGAGCTGGGCTGCGGGGCAGGGGCTGCGGCGCTATGCCTTGCTGTGCGCGTTCCGGGACTTCACCTGTCAGGAGTTGAATTGCAGGCTGAATACGCTGAGCTGGCGCGCAAAAACGCTGTAAAAAACGGCGCAAATTTTGAAGTTGTTCAGGCAGATCTGTCCGCTTTGCCGTCTGAACTCAGGCAGCGGCAGTTCGATCACGTTATTGCCAATCCACCGTATTATCGCCCCGGAGCGCACAGCCCTGCCACCGATAGCGGTCGCCAAATCGCACTGGGTGAACAAACACCATTGGCCCATTGGATCGAAATAGCCGCCCGACGTCTTGCCTCGCGCGGTTATCTGCACATGATCCAGCGTGTCGAACGGCTGCCGGACATGTTGTCGGCTTGTTCGGGGCGACTGGGATCGGTCGAAATCCTGCCTCTTGCCCCACGGATTGGCAGGGCGGCCGAGCTGTTGATACTGCGCGCGCGCAAGGGTGGTCGGGCTGATTTCAAACTTCACGCACCATTGGTTTTGCACGTCGGTGAAAGACATATTCGCGATGGTGAAAGTTACACACCCGAAGTGATGAAAATCCTGCGCGAAGGGGCTGAATTGCCCTGGCCGGCCGCACGATAGGCAATGACCAGCCGAAATTGTCGGATTTGTAACAGATTCTGTGCGTCTGCAGCGTGACAGGGTGGAAACGATGTGATCAACTTCTTACGTGACACTTATACGAGAGAAGGAGGATCGCCATGAGCGTGAGCGCACATCTGACCGAACTGAAGAAGAAGCACGAACACCTCAGTCTCGAAGTAGAACAAGCCCAGCGCTCGCCCGGCATTGACGATCTCCACATAGCTCAGCTGAAAAAACAGAAGCTCAGGCTAAAAGAAGAGATCGAACGCCTTTCTACTTAAGAATGGAAGCTGGCGCGTGCCGCAATGATGGCACCGCCAGTGATAAGCAGCGCCGCGATCGCCAATGACCAAGACGGCATGGCGATCCCGGCCAAAACCAGAACAAGCGTAGACAGAAGCGGTGCCGCGTATGAGCTGGTTCCAAGCATCTGGATGTCGCCACGCTTGACCCCGATATCCCAGACATAAAAGGCGAGACCTACGGGTCCGAGCCCTAGTGCCAGTGTCGATGCCCATGCAATGGTCGTTTCCGGCCAAATGGTCTCTTCCAGCGCGAAATGCAGCATCCAAGAAGCGACTGCTGTCAGGACACAGAACACAGCGACCGAACTGGTCGGTGTCTCGCCCAAACGGCGCGACAGAACCGAATACCCAGACCATGTCAGAGCGCAAAGCAGGGCCAGAGCGTATCCTGGCAGGTGATCAAGCTGGAACCCGGCGCTTCCGCCTCCGGTTATAATCAGCGCTGCGCCGGAGAAGCCAAGACAGGCACCGATCAGATGTCCAATGCGCAAGCTCTCTCCTGGCAGCAGACCCGACAGCAAGACGATCAGCAGAGGCCAGAGATAGGCAATCAGCCCCGCCTCGGCCGCAGGGGCCATGCGCAAGGCCGAAAAATATAATGCGTGATATCCGAACAGCCCTACAGCGCCGAAGAGATAGATTTTCCAGTTGATATCGCGCAACTGGCTCAGCCCGCCCGATGCGTATGTCCAGATCATTCCCAGTGTACCGCCAATACTGAAGCAAATCGCATTCAGCAGCAGCGGCGGGGTCGGAGCGGAGCCAACTGTAAAAAGCGCAAGCAGTGACCACAGCAAAACGGCCACAAATCCAATTGCTGTCGCACGGGTCTTAGTCATGTTGCGGGATATCCTCGACCGGAATGATTTCGAATCCATCCGAGATATGCGCGGTTTTTTCAATTTCTGCCAGAAACCAATCACGAAACGCCTTGATCTGGGGGCGATCTTCAGCGCCGGGCAGGCACAAAAACCGAAAACGGGCATTGGTTTCGATGGCGGTTTTGAATGGCGCGACCAAGCGCCCCTCCAGCACATCCTTGATAATCATCGGTCGGCGGCCAAGGGCAACACCCAGCCCGGCCACAGCCGCGTCAATTGCATGATCAGCGTTAGAGAAATGGGCGCCATGTTCGGGCACAAAATTCACGCCAACCGCCCTGAACCAAGCGGGCCAATCGACCGCAGGTTTTAAGAACCCGATGGAATCGTCGTGTATCAGGGGCGCGTCTTTCAAACTCTGAGGTGTCGTGAATTGCTCTGCCAATTCGGGCGTCATTACAGGCGTCAGCCATTCCTTGCGCACGGGTACAGAATACAAACCGTCATCCTGTCCGTACCCAAATCGGATCGCGACATCCACGTCATCCCGCTCCAGATCCATGCTGCGCAGCGTGGCAGAGAACCGAAGGTCAATTTCCGGATGTGCACGGGCAAATTCATACAGGCGAGGCGCCAGCCATTTTGCGGTCAACGCGGGTCCCGCAGTGATGGTCAGCGTGGTGTTGTCCTGCAATCTGCGTGTCGCGGCCCATGCTGATTGCAACGTTGCAAACCCTTCAGCGGCGCCCGGAGCAAGCGAGCGTCCTGCTTCTGTCAGTTCAACGGCACGGTTCAGGCGGCGAAACAGCGGTTGGCCCAGATGCTCTTCAAGCGATTTGATCTGAAAGGACAGGGCCGCGGGCGTCACGCTCAACTCGTCCGCTGCTTTGGCAAAGGACATGTGCCGGGCAGCGGCATCGAACGCGCGCAGGGCAGTCAAAGGGGGAAGGCGATCGGTCATATCGGATAAGAATTTCTAAACTGAACTCTCGAAAACTCTCGTTTGTACCTTTTAAAAACAACAGTCATCTTAGAGACAAGTCAAGTTCACCTTTACAAAAGGGGAAGTGCAATGATCGAGATGACCACAAATCCAGCTGCGCACCGCGCAATTCTGCGCGCGCATGCCGAGCGCGGCAAAGCCATCAGGCAGATCTGGAACTGGTTCTTTGGTTCCCGCTGAACGCAGCGCGCGCGTTCTTACGGGATAAAAAGAGAGGCCGATCCTTTTGGGATCGGTCTTTTTCGTATCTATCGACCTTTTTTCGACAGGTCGTGCAGGATGATCGGTTCGATCCGGCAGAGTTCACCAAACCGGTTCTTCACTTCGGCAATGCCTGCGGGGCTTGCCGAAATCACAATCCGGCCAGATGGTCCCGGCGTCACATTCACGACCCCAGGTACATTGGTGATCTGCTGTGTCAGGTCTGCAGGTTCTGAGCCGCGCCGCTCGCGGCGTATGGCCATCACATAGTCCGTCATTCCCGCTCCTGCATATAAATCCGATCAATCGCGCGGCATTCCGTGCCCCTGAAATTCAGGTGCGAGGCCGATAGTAACACAGATTTGTGTCAGGATATGTCGCGCCATGTTCGAGCGGTGAATGCTCCGGGGCAACGACAGATATGCGGCATCCTTTGCCAGAACCCGGGCAAGCGTCGCGCAAGCAACAGGTGTCGCCATCGAAGTACCATCCAGCGCGGAATACGGGGCGACAAAGCCGTGGCGCTCGGGAACCGTAGCGATGATGCCGACGCCGGGAGCAATTGCATCAATCTCGGGGCCGAAATTCGAGAATCGTGCCAGAAAGAACCCATCCAGCCCGAATTTCCATGGCTCCTGTGGCAGTTGATTTCCCGAGGTCGAGGTATCCGGAGCTGTCCCGATTTTCCCTGCGGCTGAGATTGCGACGGTTTCCGACAAGGCGGCCGGGAATTTGACCGGTGGTCCACCGTCATTGGCGGCTGCACACAGGCACAGCGTTCCTCGTTCCGCTGCGTCCTGAACCGCATCCTCTACCAGTTCGGATTTTACCGGAGAACCGAGGCTCATGTTGATCAGGTCTGCTCCAGCCTTGCTCAGATGGTCAATCGCGTTGGCGATATCGACGTTCGAAGCCCCAGAATTGGGCGGGAATACGCGCGCGGAGTGCAGATCAACACCCGGCGCAACACCGGCCTGTACCATCTGGCCCCCGGGCCGCCCTCCAATGCTGCCGGCAACATGCGAGCCATGAATGTCGACATCTGCCCCGGCGACCGGATCGTGCTGATTGTTAATGAAAGCCCCGTGATCGGTACCTGTAAGATGGGGGTGAGGGCCGAACCCGGTATCGATGACGCCAACGGCGATTCCATCCCCTGCATCGGCCTCAAATGAGTTTACCCCTAGAGCCCGATGCCACCAGTCGATTCTGCGATTGCCCGGCAGCTTGTCGCAAACCACCGTCGTCTTTGGACCTGCAACCATGACCTGTCGTGACCAGAAACCATCATATGGGCTGACGATATATGCGAGCGGTTGCATCGAAGGGACGACGTCAAAAACTGCGATACCGCTTGCGTCAGTCATGCCTTCAACGCGCGCGACATCACCACCAAGGGCCCGCAGGAAAAGTGTGACACCGGCAAAAGGCAGGCCCCTGCCACCACCGCGTACCTCGATTTCGAACAAAAGCCCGGATCCGGCGGTATGGGACAGGTCGATGACTGGCACATTGGTGCCTGCAAACAGGCTGCGAGCGCCTCCGACGCGTTCGTGCATGATCAGAGGCTCGACAATGACATCGTCTGTGCTGGTGGCTGCGAGGGACTGCATTTCGCCCTCTGTGCCCTCCATGACGACGCTGCGGCGCGCCAGATCATCAGGCGGAGCCAGATCAGACAGCATATGTGTTGTGCTTGATGGTAAGGCCAGAGCTGCGCTCAATGCATCGCGCGAAGCCATTTTTTCCTGTTCGCGAAACTTACCGGCTCGTCGATTAGACATCACGAATTTCATATCAAATGCTCCTTTAAAAGAATGGGAGCATGATAGCACAAATCGCGACGTTTTTCTGGCTTGGGTTGCAGTGTGGGCGAGTCTCCACCGCAAAAAGAGAACGCCCGCCAAACTGGCGGGCGTCTAATGCTGTCCAATCGGATCAGACGAAGAACTGAGCACCGTTGGCCGAAATTGTCGAGCCGTTGATGAACTGAGAATCGTCAGACGCCAGGAACGCCACACAACGTGCGATTTCTTCAGGCTCACCCAGACGACCGGCCGGGATCTGGCCGATGATCGATTCGCGTACTTTTTCCGGAACCGCCATCACCATCTCGGTTGCGATATAGCCAGGGCAGATCGCGTTTGCAGTGA
This sequence comes from Ruegeria sp. CH6, assembly GCF_056537005.1. Lineage (NCBI taxonomy): Bacteria > Pseudomonadati > Pseudomonadota > Alphaproteobacteria > Rhodobacterales > Roseobacteraceae > Ruegeria > Ruegeria sp. CH6. The sequence continues at coordinate 105,771 of NZ_JBQFQS010000003.1, forward strand.
TGCCTGCACGTGCGCCTTCTTGCGCCAGCGATTTGACGATGCCCAGGTCACCGGCCTTGGTGGCAGCATAGTTCACCTGCGCAAACTGACCCTTTTGACCATTGATCGAGCTGATGACGATAACGCGGCCGAACTTGCGCTCGCGCATGCCGTTCCAGACGGGGTGGACGGTGTTGAATACGCCGGTCAGGTTGGTGTCGATCACCTGATGCCACTGTTCCGGGGTCATCTTGTGGAATGGCGCATCGCGGGTGATGCCCGCATTGGCGACAACGATGTCGATCGGACCAACTTCGGCCTCAACCTTTTCGATGCCCGCTTTCGATTCATCGTAGTCGGCGACGTTCCATTTGTAGGTGGCGATGCCGGTTTCTTCGGTGAATTTCGCAGCGGCTTCGTCATTCCCCGCATAGGTGGCTGCAACGTTGTACCCTTCGGCCTTGAGCGCCTTGGAAATTGCTGCGCCGATGCCGCGGGAGCCGCCGGTAACGAGTGCTGTACGTGCCATTTAGGAATCCTCCAAATTTAGTCGCCTTGGTAATGCTGTTACTCTGAGAGATGCAGATGCGCAATATTGTTTCGCTGTGAATTTTCGCTTTCGAGGTGTCAATATCGTCGCATCCAATAGGTAGTGGTTGATTGTAACAAAAAAGGGCGCCGGTCGGCGCCCTTTTTTATTTGGTTGTCAAAGCACTTAGTCGCGCTCCACACAGAGGGCGACGCCCATGCCGCCACCGATGCAGAGGGTCGCGAGACCTTTCTTGGCATCGCGGCGCTTCATTTCGAAGAGCAGGGTGTTTAGTACGCGGCAGCCGGATGCGCCGATCGGGTGACCGATGGCGATCGCGCCGCCGTTGACGTTTACGATCGACGGGTCCCAACCCATGTCCTTGTTTACGGCGCAGGCCTGAGCGGCAAAGGCTTCGTTGGCTTCGACCAGATCCAGATCATCTACGGACCAGCCTGCCTTCTCCAGCGCCTTGCGAGAGGCGTAGATCGGACCGACGCCCATGATCGACGGATCCAGGCCAGCGGTTGCGTAGGATGCGATACGGGCCAGAGGCTCAATGCCGCGCTTTTCTGCATTCTCGGCCGACATCAACAAGGTGGCGGCCGCGCCGTCGTTCAGGCCCGAAGCGTTTGCCGCGGTGACCGAACCGTCTTTGGCGAAAGCCGGGCGCAGTTTGCCCATGGCTTCGATGGTTGCGCCGTGACGGATGTATTCGTCGCTGTCCATCACGATATCGCCCTTGCGGGTCTTGATGGTGAAAGGAGTGATTTCGTCAGCGAACTTACCGGCCTTTTGCGCGGCTTCAGCCTTGTTCTGCGACGCAACTGCAAACTCGTCCTGCATGTCGCGGCTGATCTGCCATTTCTCAGCGACGTTTTCAGCGGTCTGACCCATGTGATAGCCGTTGAAGGCGTCCCACAGACCATCGCGGATCATCGTGTCGATGTATTTCATGTCACCCATCTTGTGACCGGCGCGCAGAGCGGCGGCATGGGGTGACAGAGTCATGTTCTCTTGTCCGCCTGCGGCAACGATATCGGCGTCACCCAGCTGAATGTGCTGAGCACCCAGTGCCACGGCGCGCAAGCCCGAGCCGCAAACCTGGTTGATGCCCCACGCGGCACTTTCCTGCGGCAGGCCAGCATTGATATGCGCCTGGCGGGCCGGGTTCTGGCCCTGTGCAGCGGTCAGGACCTGACCCATGATGGTTTCGCTTACTTCGCCCTTGTCGATTCCAGCGCGTTCCACGACTGCTTCAAGGACGGCAGCGCCCAGATCATGTGCAGGGGTGTTCGCAAACGAACCGCCAAAGCTACCGACGCCTGTACGTGCGGCGGATGCGATTACTACGTTGGTCATACAGTCAATCCTTTACCGTCATGGTCCTGTGGGAAATCTGACGGCGCAGGTCGTGGAGAGGCACTCTCCGGATACAAGAGCGCCTCGTGATCCCCCGCTCAAGCACCTCTTGCCATAGCGTAATGCTGCAGTTGCAGCAACGGACAGCTTGTCTCAGCGTTATGATCGGCAATTAGTTGCGACAGTGCGGTGCTTGTTAACTTCCTGTCTTCGCTTCACTTTTCGTCTTCCAGGGCGGCGTGATCGAAGGAGCGCCGAAGAGGAAGCCCTGCAGGCAGTCGACCCCATTAGCCACCAGAAACTCGGCATCTTGTCTGGTCTCGACCGATTCGGCGGTTACCAAAATCTCGAACTCACGGGCGACAGCGATCAGCGCGCGAACCAGCGCCTGATTGTCTGAGTTTTTACTTATCCCGCGTATGAACTGGCCATCGATTTTGGCGGCATCAAACAGGAACTCGCGAAAATAGCGAAAGCTGAAATTACTGGCCCCGAAGTCGTCCAACGCGAAGGCGACACCGCGTTCCTGCAGGCGATCCATGAAATCCACAACCAGCTCCGGTACCTGCATCGCCGAGCTTTCCGAGATTTCCAGAATCAACCTTTCCCCGATGCTGGCGTCCTTTTTTAGGAACCGGTCCAGTACGCGGGACCAGCGCGCAAATCCGATGGAGCGGGCCGACATGTTGATCGACAGGCGGATTCCGGGGTTTCTGACGAGGGTTCGCAGCCCCATTTCCAGTGCGATGCAATCCAGTTCCCGTCCAATCGGCGTATTCTCGACCTGCGGCATGAATTCGCGCGCGGGGATTACGCGGCCGGTTTCGTCAAGGACGCGGATGAACCCTTCGTAAAAGGCGACACCCTGCGGAGGATGGGCCTGCATGACTGGCTGATAGGCCAGCTTGCATTGCTTGTGCCTGACTGCGTCAGCTGCCATCTGCACGACCGAGCGATCCCGGGCCGTAACCGCTGAATTCAAAGGGCTGTCCGCGCCTTCTGGCAGGTCTGCAAGTTTCTTGTCCCGCATGGATACCGTTCCCTGAGGGTTGCCGAATGGGGTTCGGCCTCATTCTCAGGGCAAACAGGTGAATCTGCGGTTAAGAAGTAAGATGTATTAATAGATTGGTTAATGCTTTGCGGTCCGTCAGCGGGCTGATTGCCAAGCACGACCCAGCGAAGTGGCGGCGCCGATGACAGCCCCCAGAATGCCCATGACCAACATGACGAAGCTAAGCGCCAGAATGCCAGAGGGTACATTGCTTATCAGCGCAGATACCATCGCCATCACCAGACCCAAAAGGCCAATAACAGTCGAAACAGTTGTCAGACGGGACATGCTGGCCTCCAAGCTACTCATACGCGGCACATCTGGTCGATATGGAGTAGCTGGGCCGAATTTCAAGTCGCCGTGGCCGTCAGTCGGGCAAGATCAAGCCCGTTCTGCCTGAGCATTAGGCGGTTTCGCGTCAAATTGCTCAAATCCGGGCGTTCCACGATCTTCTGGGTGGCGGGCAAGGTGTTTGGCTTTGATCTGTTCAGAGTTGTCGCGGCTTCCGTCGTGGCTGTAACCGGGGGGTGCAAAGCAATAAGCCAGCCGTTGACGCAGGCTCAGGCCAGGCTGTTTTACATCCTGCCAGATACCCACCCACTCGTGGAAAGCGACACGCAAGGGATTGAACGTACCGATATTGTGCACCAGCCCGTAATCGACGCGGTCATCGTCCTGCTCGGGCACAAAGGTACCAAAGAGTTTGTCCCAGATGATGAAGACACCGGCATAGTTGCAATCCAGATACCGCGCATTGCGGCCGTGATGCGCGCGGTGATGGCTGGGGGTATTCATGATGGCCTCGAACCAACGGGGCATCTTTCCGATCGCTTCGGTATGTATCCAGAACTGATAGATCAGGTTGATACCGCCGACGAACAAAACCATCGCAGGGTGGAAGCCAAGCAGGATCAGCGGCGCCCGAACAACCATCATGAAGGTGAACGTATAGGTCCATGTCTGACGCAGCGCGGTTGTGAGATTGTAGTGCTGTGAGCTGTGGTGATTGACATGGCTGGCCCAAACCCAGCGCACTCGATGTCCCAAACGGTGGACCCAGTAGTAACGCAGGTCATCCAGAACAAAGCACAGAATAATGACAGGGATCGATGTGCCCAGATTTAAGGGCGTGATCTGCCACAGCCACATGAAGAACGCGTAGGCGATGAAGCCTAGCAGAAAGCCCGACGCAATATTGCCAGCCCCCATGATCAGCGACGTCACCGCATCACGGGTTTCATATCGCCCGCCTCGACCCTTGACCGAGATCCACAGAAATTCTGCAAGGATTGCAGCAATGAAGAAGGGAACGGCCCATTGCACGGCGTCCGGAAATGTCACTTGATCAGTCATGCGGGCTCCATCAGGTGTCGCCAGTGGCGGCGTTCGCTTTCATCGAGATGGATAACCACGCGCGGCACGCCAAACTCGTGGAACTGAACCTCCAGTCCCTTTGGGTGCTCAAGCCAGTCGAAATCCATCAGATGCCGCGCAACAGTGTCTGCGCCAAATGACCAGAGCAGACCGGCGCCGACATTGGTTCTGATCAGCGCTGAATGGCAGTCATGCGATATGGTGACATCGATCACGTCATCATCGGGAAAGTGACGCAACCATTCCTTTTGCGCGCTGGCCTTGGTCAGGACGCGCAACCGCGATCTGCCTGTGACGTGCAGCAACAGTGTGATCCCGGCGATCCCGCCGACCACCAGAACCAATAGTATTTCGAGTGGCATTCCATCCTCCTGCAGACAACCTGCAAAGGAGTTGAAAGGCTGTCAAAGGTGGCGTTGCGTCAGCTGTTTTCCAGAGTTTCCAGAATCTCGTGCTGCACAACGCGTTCGACGAAGGGCACCAAGCCTTCGGGACCTGACGCGCGATCCTTGAGGTGGATGCAAATGTCAGGCCTGCGTGCTGCAATGATGCCCACCATTTCGCCGCGAATCTTGTCATCAAGACCTGCGCCCATGATGGCACAGACAATCCGCGGTTCCGCCTCCAGTTGCCGCCGGACCTCTTCCTGATCATGAGCACCCAGCCATTGGATCGGCAGATGATCCAAACGCCGTGCTACATCGCCAATTACGTTGGGCAATTTGCCAATCAACAGAACTACTGGTTTCATCGCTGTTTCCTCTCAAACTGGTTTATTTGAGGGTTTTTGCTAAGCATGAGAAAACTATAGCACGGGAAGGCCGAAGTTGACTTGTTCTAAATCGCCAGCATCGAAAACAGGAAATGCATCTTGAAGAACGTTCTGTTCATTTGCGGCAAAGCGCGCATGCGCAGCCCAACAGCCGCCGATGTAGTGGGCGAATGGCCCGGCTATAGCACTGATTTCGCAGGGATTAGCCGGGATGCAGACGAAATGATTTCATCAGAACAGGTTGAGTGGGCTGATATGATATTTGTGATGGACCGCCGCCAGAAGAAGCGGCTGTCTGACAAATTCGGTCATCTCATAAAGGACACCAAGATTATTATTCTTGGTATCCCCGATCAATTTGATTACATGGCGCCTGATTTGGTCGACCTCATAGTGGTAAAGCTGCGTCCGATTTTGGACGTCCAGGATTAGCTTTCACCATCAATCAGTGTCGACACAATCGCTTTGGCACTGTCTGAATTCCACTCCGCGTCACCGATCAGGCGGGCGATTTCATTGCCGTCCGGGTCGATGATCACGGTGATCGGCAGGCCAATCACACCCATTTTGCTTGCGACGGCCTGCTTTGGGTCCTGATGGCGGGGCAGATTGTCGATGCCGTTCTCGTCGAAGAACTTCTTGATCCCGGCAGGAGAGTTGCGTCCTGTGGCCAATGTCAGAACTTCGAAGCTGTCACCGCCAAACTCGTCCTGGAGCTCAGCAATCTGCGGCATCTCCTTGCGGCAAGGGGCGCACCAGGTGGCCCAGAAATTCAGCAGCACATACTTGCCCTTGTAATCCTCAAGAGACGCAGTGCCACCGTCATCTTCCAGCTGAAACTCAACGGCTTCGACCGGCTTGGGCTCTTTGTGCAGGATCAGGCGTTTCAGACTTCCTTCGCGCAGTGGGCCAAGAGTCTCGGCATCTGTCGCCAAAGCGGCGTTTGCACCCAGCGCAAGGGCCATATAAAGGGGGATCAGACGAAATAGGCGCATATCAACTCCGGGTTTTCTTACATGACCGATCAATCCTCGAACCAGATGTGGGGCGGCCGCTTTGCCGCCGGTCCAGACGCGATCATGGAGGCGATCAATGCCTCGATCGGGTTCGATCAGCGGATGGCAGCCCAGGACATCGCAGGCTCGCGCGCCCATGCCGCCATGTTGGCTGCCACAGGCGTCATAAGTGATAGTGATGCCGAGGCTATTCGGGAAGGGCTGCTCACCGTTTTGTCAGAAATCCAGAGCGGAGAATTTCAGTTCTCAACCGCACTGGAAGACATCCACATGAATGTCGAAGCGCGCCTGAAAGAGGTCATTGGTGAGCCCGCAGGCCGTTTGCATACAGGCCGCAGCCGCAATGACCAGGTTGCGACCGATTTCAAACTCTGGGTTCGTGATCAGCTGGACGCGGCTGAGAACGGCTTGCTGGCGCTGATCCGCGCGCTTTTGGCGCAGGCCGAGGCCGGGGCGGATTGGGTCATGCCGGGCTTTACCCACCTTCAAACCGCCCAGCCAGTCACTTGGGGCCATCACATGATGGCCTATGTCGAGATGTTTGGCCGCGATCTGTCTCGTGTCCGTGACGCCCGCGCCCGGATGAACGAATCCCCCCTTGGCGCTGCCGCGCTGGCCGGCACCTCATTCCCCATCGACCGCCACATGACGGCCGAGGCCCTTGGTTTTGACCGCCCCGCTGCCAACTCGCTGGACGCCGTCAGCGACCGCGACTTCGCGTTGGAGTTCCTGTCGACCGCGTCGATCTGTGCCATTCACCTGTCACGCTTTGCCGAAGAACTGGTGATCTGGTCTTCGGCCCAGTTCCGGTTTGTAACGCTCTCGGATCGCTTCTCGACCGGCTCGTCGATCATGCCGCAGAAAAAGAACCCTGATGCAGCTGAACTGATCCGTGCCAAGGTGGGGCGGATTTACGGAGCCAATACCGGTCTGATGATGGTCATGAAAGGCTTGCCCCTGACCTATTCCAAGGACATGCAGGAAGATAAAGAACAAGTCTTTGATGCGGCCGACAACTGGATGCTGGCGCTGGCAGCAATGGAAGGCATGGTCAAGGATATGACCGCCAACCGCGAGAGCCTTGCCGCGGCAGCGGGCTCGGGGTTTTCGACCGCGACCGACCTGGCCGATTGGCTGGTTCGCGTATTGGGCCTGCCGTTCCGTGATGCGCACCACGTTACCGGATCTCTGGTTGCGATGGCGGAAAGCAAGGGCTGCGATCTGCCCGACCTGACGCTTGACGACATGCAGTCGGTCCACGCGCACATCACTCAGGATGTCTATTCTGTTCTTGGCGTACAAAATTCGGTAAACTCGCGACAATCTTACGGCGGTACGGCACCGGATCAGGTCCGTATCCAGATTGAAAGATGGAAGGCGAACCTGTGATGACCCTTTTGCGCGCAATTGCTCTTATGGCCGCTACTGCGATGCTGTCGGGATGCGGGGCGGATGGCGAGCCCATTCAGCCAACGCTGAACGCAAATGTCGGCGTTTCAAACAACGGTGCGTATGTCAGTGGCGGTGTGGGTGTAAACCGTGGCCCTCTCAGCGTCTTTTTCGGGCTCTGACCTGACGCCCGATTGAAAACCATGGTCTGATCACCCAACTTTGGGTGGTCATGCCCTCATGACTGAAATTCAGAGGCAATAAAGAATGAAATTCATCGGTGTATTGACCGCGCTTGTTGTGCTCGCAGCTTGCGACCCGTCTTATCAGTCGCGCCCTGAACCTGCGGCAGAGCCGAAGAAATCGGGCATCTCAATTTCCGGCTACGGTCGCGTTGGTGTTTCCACCAGAAAGTAACGCGTTAATCAGCAACCACTGCGCAAATTGTGTTTACGAGCTGGAGCTGTACGCTAATGCTCGGCCATTCGGCATGCCTGCAAAATATATTTTATTACAATGGGTTAAATTTCAGATTCTTCCCCCTTGTTGGTGCCGGTGTTCCTGAGCAAAAGGGCCGTGCCTGAAAATTCATCAGGTAAACACACAAGAGTACAAAATGAAAAAAATCTTTATTGCCGCAGCACTGATTGCTGCCTCTGCCGGAATTGCGTCTGCTGCGGATCAGGACTGCACTGCTGAGAATGCGCAGTCCAAGGCGCTGGAACTGTCCACAGCACTGCAAACGCTGGCTGCAACGAACCCTACGCGCATGCAGGAGATTGCAACTGAAATGCAGGCCAAAGCAACAGAAGCACAGACATCTGGCGATCTGGCAGGTTTGTGCGCTTACTACGATGAGTTGATCGACGAGGTTAACTCCTGAAGTTTGATTGATTGTTTCTTTGAAAGGGGTCCGAATTTGTTTCGGGCCCTTTTTTGAATCCTCAAAGGCGCGCGATGGCGCTTCAAAACCATTGATCAACGCTTGCATTTCAGTCTAAGCGCGCTGTCATGGATCACTTTCTTTACCGCGACGGCGCGCTTTACGCCGAGGATGTACCGATCTCCGAAATTGCTGCTGCGGTCGGAACGCCATTCTATGTCTACTCGACTGCGACGCTGCTGCGCCATTTCAAGCTGTTCGATGATGCGCTGGACGGTACCGATCACCTCGTCTGTTACGCGATGAAGGCGGCCAGCAATCAGGCAATCCTGAAGACGCTGGCACAGGCGGGTGCGGGAATGGATGTGGTTTCGGGCGGTGAGTATCTGCGCGCCAAAGCGGCCGGAGTGCCCGGCGACAGGATCGTGTTCTCGGGCGTTGGCAAGACAGCAGATGAGATACGCACCGCGCTGAACGGCGGCATCCGCCAGTTCAACGTCGAATCCGAGCCTGAGATGGAAGTGATCAACGCCGTTGCTTTGGAGTTGGGTGTGGTTGCGCCGATCACCGTTCGGGTGAATCCGGATGTGGATGCCAAGACCCATGCCAAGATCGCGACGGGAAAATCCGAGAACAAATTCGGCATTCCAATTGCACGAGCATCTGAGGTCTATGCCCATGCCGCCAGCCTGCCCGGCCTCGAGGTGATTGGCATCGACGTCCATATCGGCTCGCAGCTGACCGAACTGGAGCCCTTTGAGCTGGCCTATACCAAGGTAGCTGAACTGACGGAAAAGCTGCGCGCCGAAGGTCACAACATCCGCCGCCTCGATTTGGGGGGCGGGTTGGGCATTCCCTATACCCGTTCCAACGATGCGCCACCGCTGCCGGTGGAGTATGGTGCACTGATCAAGAAGACACTTGGTCATCTGGGCTGCGAGATCGAGATCGAACCGGGTCGTTTGATCGCCGGGAATGCGGGTTTGATGGTTAGCAAAGTGATTTATGTGAAGTCCGGAGAAGGTCGCGACTTCCTGATCCTCGATGGCGCAATGAACGATCTGATCCGCCCTGCTATGTACGAAGCGCATCACGATATTGTGGCGGTGCAGGAGCCTGCTCCAGGCGTTGAACAGCAACCCTATGACATCGTGGGGCCGGTCTGCGAAACGGGTGATACCTTTGCCAAGCAGCGCAACATGCCACCGCTGAAATCCGGTGATCTGATCGCCTTTCGCAGTGCGGGCGCATATGGCGCGGTAATGGCCAGCGAATACAATACGCGTCCGCTGATCCCAGAGGTTCTGGTAAACGGCGATCAATTCGCAGTAATTCGTGAACGGCCAAGCTTTGACGAAATCATAAACCGCGATACCATACCTTCGTGGCTTTGACGCGATGAGCGCGCGGGCCCGATCAGGAGGCCCGCCTTGACCGACAGATCAAACCTGCCAATTCCCCGATTGTCCCTGTGGCTGACGCACGCAGGGATGCTGGCCGAGCAGGTTTGGCGCGCATTCTGGCCGTTTTTTTCGCTGGCAATGGCTATTTTGGCCGCTTTGATGCTGGGTCTGCAGGATCATGTCGGTGTTGAAATTGTCTGGTCCGTAAGTGCGCTGGCGGTGCTTGGGCTTCTGGTGGCAGCAGTTTGGGGAATCAGACGATTCCATATCCCGACGTGTGCCGAAGCGCTCGTGCGGTTGGATGAAACCCTACCCGGCCGTCCCATTCAGGCCTTGCTGGATGATCAGGCCATCGGTGCAATGGATGCCGATTCTGTCGCGCTCTGGCATGCGCACCAGACACGCATGGCGCAGAAGGCCTCGAAGGCAGGTGTCGTCAAACCGGATCTTCGGCTGGCCTCGCGCGATCCTTATGCTTTGCGCTACGCGGCATTGCTGGCGTTGGTTGTGGCGTTCTTTTTCGGGTCGTTCTGGCGCATCGGATCAGTTGCCGAGATGACGCCGGGAACAGCCACGGCGGGTCAGGGACCGACATGGGAAGGATGGGTCGAGCCTCCGCGCTATACCGGTTTGCCTACTTTGTATCTGGCCGATCAGACAGATCCGACGCTTTCGGTGCCTCAGGGCAGCCGCATAACATTGCGCTTCTATGGGGAAGTCGGGGCGCATACCCTGACGGAATCCGCATCGTCGACAGGGATTGAGGCTGCGACAGAACCGGAACAGGATTTTGTTGCCGAACGCACCGGTCAGTTGCGCATTGATGGTCCGGCTGGGCGGGATTGGACACTGAATGTCATTCCGGACACCCGACCTCAGGTCGCTGTATCCGACATCGCCGAGGCCGAGGCGGGTGGTCAGATGAAACTGCCCTTTACCGCCAGTGACGACTACGGTGTGGTATCGGGGTCTGCCCGGATTGAGCTTGATCTGGCGTCTGTGGATCGTCGCTATGGCCTAACCGCCGAGCCGGAACCGCGCGAGACGATTACTGTCCAGCTGCCGATGCCAATCACCGGGGATCGTACCGAATTTGAAGAGGATCTGATCGAGGATTTCTCTCAACACCCGTGGGCGCATCTACCAGTCAGGATCACACTTTCTGTTCGTGACGCATCAGATCAGCAGTCGGAATCCGAACCCTATCTGACCGCATTGCCCGCCCGACGTTTCTTTGACCCGCTTGCATCGGCGGTGATCGAACAGAGACGCGATCTGCTTTGGGCTCGTGACAACTCTGGTCGTGTCGCGCAGATATTACGGGCTGTTTCGCATCGTCCCGAAAGCCTCTTCCGGTCCGAGACGGCTTATCTTCGCCTGCGCGTGCTGCTGCGCAGGCTTGAGACTTTTGATGAATTCGGCCTGAAGCCCGAACAACAAGCCGAAATTGCTCAAGCGCTTTGGGATCTCGCGATTCTGATCGAAGAGGGGACTCTTGCTGATGCGCTGGAACGCATGCGCCGTGCGCAAGAGCGTTTGACCGAAGCGATGCAGAACGGCGCCAGCGACGAAGAGATTGCCGATCTGATGCAGGAGCTGCGCGACGCGACGCAGGATTATCTGCGACAGCTTCAGCGTCTGGCGCAGGAAAACGAAAGTGACGAAGGCCAACCCGGGCAAAACGGTGAATCGCTGCAAATGACGCAGGATGATCTGCAGCGGATGATGGATCGTATTCAGGAGTTGATGGAACAGGGCCGTATGGCCGAGGCGCAGCAAGCGTTGGAAGAGTTCCAGCAGATGATGGAGAACATGCGTGTCACCCAAGGTCAGGGTGAGGGCGGTCAATCCGAAGGTCAGCAGGCAATGGAAGGGCTTGCCGAGACTCTGCGCGAACAGCAGGGCCTGAGCGATCAGGCATTCCGCGATTTGCAGGAACAGTTTAATCCGGGTGCGCAGGCGGGTGAAAACTCCGGTAACGAAGGCCGATCGGGTGGACAGGGCCGGGGTCAGAGCCACGAAGGCCAGGGTGGTCAGGGACAAGGCGCTGACCAGCAGGGCGGCGAAGGTCAGCAGGGTCAGGGAACGCTGGCGGACCGCCAGCAGGCGCTGAGAGATGAATTGAGCCGTCAGGAACAAGGCCTGCCCGGTGCAGGAACGGAAGAGGGTGAAGCTGCCCGCGAGGCGCTGGGCCGCGCAGGTCGCGCCATGGACGAGGCAGAAGAAGCGCTGCGCAGCGAAGATCTGGCCGAAGCCATCGACCGTCAGTCCGAAGCGATGGAAGCACTTCGCGAAGGCATGCGTGCGCTGGGTGAAGCCATGGCCCAGAACCAGCAAAACCAACCCGGTCAGGGCACACAGGAAGGCGATATGCAGGCCAACAACCGCGATCCGCTGGGCCGCAATCCGGGCGCGGCCGGTTCGATTTCAACAGATGAAAATCTGCTGCAAGGCGAAGACGTCTATCGCCGCGCACGTGAATTGCTGGACGAAATCCGTCGTCGGACAGGCGAGACCGACCGCCCGAAAATCGAACTGGAATACCTCAAGCGTCTGCTTGAACGGTTCTGATTAGATATTCTGGAATTATTGCGAAGCTGAACCCGCCTGCGTCTCAAGCCAGATACGGGCCTGATCCACCAGTGATACGTAAGACTGCAACGCTGGTTCGGCTTGAGGAACCGCCTCGCTGATCTGTGATGCATTGCCGTAGACCAGGAACAGAATCACGCCGATCACGAGGATCAGCACAAACCCCCGTACAAACCCGCTGGATTTGCGTGGTGCGACTTCGGTTTCCGCTGATGGGTTATCGGTCTCATCGGAACGCAGGCTGGAATTGATGGCCTCGACATCCGGTAACACGTCCTTGTGCCCGGCATCCTCTGCCGTTTCGGTCGTCGTGGGCTCTTTGGCCTCCACCTCGGGCTCTTCGGCCGGAGGATCCAGTGCCAGATCCGGTTGGCTTTCCAGCCCCGAGCCTTCCTGCGCCCGCAGTTCCGCTTCGCGGGCTGCTTCCTGCTGCAGGATATTGGCAACAGCGGGATCTACATTGCCGTTGCTTTCCTTTGGTGGTTGGGCTTCTTCTGCCGGCGCGGGTTCAGGCTCTGCCTCGGGGGCAGGGGCTTCAGCGGCGACCTCTTCGTTTTCGGTCTCTTCGACACTCTCATCTTGTGCCGGAGCGGCCTCAGCCTGTGGCTCAGGATACTTGGCCTGAAACCATGTCTCTTCACAATTGGAACATTGTACGTCTCGGCCTTCTTCTGGAATGACCTCGTCCGGAACCTCGTATTGGGCACTACACTTCGGACATGTTAGACGCATACTGCCTCCCCGGCCTGCCTGTCGGCCTGATAGTAGTTTTTTCAGGGATGATATTCCGTTAAGAGCCAACAGCAAAGCGCGTTTTTGGTCTCAGGACACAAGTGTCACCAATTGGACTCGGCACGGGCATTGAAACCAAGGCCGCGCTCGGGCAAGAAGAGCGGCAGAAAATATGGGGACAGGCGTGATCGAGCTGGAAAATGTCAGCTACAGCTATGGCGGAGGAGAGCTGCTCAGCGATGTTTCGGTGCAGTTGCAACCGGGGTCGTTCCATTTTCTGACCGGACCATCCGGGGCCGGTAAGACGACTTTGCTCAAGCTTTGTTATGGCGCCTTGCTGGCCACATCGGGGCGTATCAGCGCCTTTGGTGAAGACATAGCGGGCCTAGATCGGGATCAGATGGCCTTGCTGCGCCGCCGGATCGGGGTTGTGCACCAGAACTGCAACTTTCTGGATCACATGACCCTGTCCGAAAATGTTGCCCTGCCGCTGATGGTTGCAGGACGTGCACAGGATGCGGAACAAGACAACCTCAATGAGTTGCTGAACTGGGTCGGGCTGGGTAACCGGCTGGAGGCTCATCCGCCGGAATTGTCGGGTGGTGAGCGCCAGCGTGCCGCATTGGCGCGTTCGCTTATCTTGTCGCCCGATGTGGTTCTGGCGGACGAACCAACCGGCAATGTTGATTGGGAAATGTCCCAGCGCCTGTTGCGCCTGTTGGTCGAACTCAACCGCATGGGTAAAACCGTACTGATTGCGACTCATGACCTCAGCCTGATCCGTGCGGCCAAAAGCCAGGTTCAGGCCCGCGTTTTGCGGATTTCGCAGCGTCGGCTGCAGCTGGCGGGGGCGGACCTATGAGCAATGGTGATATCCGAACACTGCTGCGCCGCGACACGCGGGCTGACCGGGTGGTTCCACCCACCGGTTTTACTGCGCAGCTGACCCTGTTTGTATCCGGTGCCATGGCCTTTCTCGCGGTCTTTGCGTTGGCATTGTCGCTGGCATCGGGTCGGTTGGCCGACCGTTGGGCCACCGAACTTGCCGGTGCTGCCACCTTGCGTATCAACGCACCGGCAGAACAGCGCGCGGCCCAGACCGAAGCGGCCTTGAATGTGCTGCGCCAGACACCGGGAGTGGCTTCTGCGCGGGCCCTGACATCCGAGGAACAGGCAGCGCTGCTGGCACCCTGGTTCGGGCCTGATCTGCCCCTGGACACTCTGCCTATTCCGCAACTGATCGAGATCGTTGAAGGCGAACCCGGTCTGGATGCCATTGGACTGCGACTCAGGCTCGGCGCCGAAGTCCCCGGCGCGGTACTGGATGATCATACCAGATGGCGTGAACCACTGGTCGACGCGGCCATGTCGCTGCGGCGGCTGGGCTGGATTTCCATCTTGCTGATTGGTGGGGCAACGGCGGCGATGATTACATTGGCGGCCAATTCGTCCCTCGCCGCCAATGCGCAGATCATCGAGGTATTGCGACAGGTCGGTGCCCGTGACCGCTTCATCGCCGGAGCTTTTGTACGGCGATTTACCTATCGTGCGTTCTTTGGTGCTGCAGTGGGTACGTTGTTGGGGATGTCAGGTGTATTGCTTCTGCCCGAAGCATCGGATGCGGGCGGCTTCCTGACCGGACTGGGCTTTCAGGGAATGGGCTGGCTTCTGCCTGCCGCTATTCCGCTGCTTGGGGCAACTGTTGCCTTTTTTGCCACCTGGTCCGCAGCCCGTCGCAAGTTGAAGGAACTTTCGTGATGCTCATGGCCATTCAATGGGTGCGTTCGCTGATCTTCATGATCACGATTTATATCTGGATGCTGATCCTTGGATTGGTTTTTGCCCCTTATGCGATGTTCGCGAAACGTGGCGCGCTGCAGGCCTGCAAAACCTATGCGCGCACCACAATCTGGCTGGCTCGCTGGATGGTTGGTATTCGCAGTGAAGTACGCGGCCCCGTCCCGACCGGAGAGGTGGTGATCGGTGCCAAGCACCAGTCGTTTCTCGATATCATCATGATCTTTGACGCTATCCCGCACGGCAAGTTCATCATGAAACGAGAGCTTCTGTGGACCCCGATCATCGGCATGTATGCGCGCCGCCTTGGATGTATCCCGGTTAACCGAGGCAAGCGCGGCGCGGCGGTGGCCAAGATGGTCAAGGATGTGTCCCGAGAGTTTGCGGAACCCGGTCAACTGGTGATCTATCCGCAGGGAACCCGGGTCGCCCCCGGGGTCCATAAACCCTACAAGGTTGGCACGGCCGTCCTGTATGAGGGCCTGGGTTTTCCATGCGTACCGGCAGCCACGAATGTCGGCGTGTTCTGGCCTCGTACAGGAATCATGCGCAAACCCGGGCATGCGATTGTCGAATTTCTTGATCCGATTGAGCCTGGGGTCAGTCGCAACGAATTCCTTTCACGTCTGGAAGACGTGATTGAAACACGCTCAAACGATCTGATGCGCGAAGTGGGGTTTGATCCGGATGGAGTTCATTAAAGATATTGCAGCGCTTGAGGCGTTGTATGGCAAACCCGGGGCGCCAGCGCTGCGTAAGGTCGCGCACCGCCTGACGCCGCTCTATCGCAAATGGATCATGGCCTCTCGCCTGTGTGTGCTCAGCACGGTGGGTCCTGAAGGCGTAGATGGCAGCCCGCGCGGCGATGATGGTCCGGTGGTTCTGGAACTGGATGCAGGTACTCTGGCCATGCCTGATTGGCGTGGGAACAACCGGCTGGACAGTTTGCGCAACATTGTGCGCGATCCGCATGTATCGCTGATGTTCATGGTTCCGGGATCAAACAATGTGGTGCGTTTGAACGGAATGGCACGCTTGACCACAGATGAAGGTTTGCGCGCGCGGTTTGAGAAAAACGGCAAGCTCCCAGCTACTGTGATTGTCATAGAAATTGCTGAAATCTACACCCAATGTGCCCGGGCTCTTATGCGTGCACGCACCTGGAGCAGCGGTGATGAAACCGCCGATCTGCCGACGGTTGGCGAGATCCTCTCTGAGGCCTCGGAAGGGGAAGAAGGCGGCGCCCGCTATGATCAGGAATGGGGTGCCCGCGCCGCCAAGACGATGTGGTAGGCGCGCTGCTCAAACTGCAGCCGCACCGATTTTGGCTACTTTTTCAATCCAGCGCTCCACATTGCCCGATTTGGGATAACTTGCACCCGCGAAATAGGTGAAGCGGGTGGGTTTGAAGCCAACAAAGCCAAGTATCTGGTCCCGAACCTGTCGGATAAGCGCCTGACGATAGATCAGCCGCATGAACCAGCCGGGTGTGTCGGATGTCATGATAACTCGTGCTGTCCGACCGGTGAGCATCGGAGCGGGAAATCCGATCTTGGTCGTGTTCCGCGTATCGAACGTGCGTCCGGGGATGAACATCCGGTCGATCAGGCCTTTCAGTTTGGCAGGCAGACCACCCCACCACATAGGGGTCGTCAGGACCAGATGATCGCTCCATTCGATGTCTTGCAGTACCTGCTCAAGCACGGGCTCCAGTGGTTTGAAGTCGTGATAGTTGCCCTGACCGAAATCGTGATCGAACTGCAGTTCGCTCAGATGAACCATTCGGACGTCATGACCCGCCTTACGCGCTGCATCGCTGTAAGTCTGGGCAAAGGTACGGGACAGGCTGGTTTCACCTGGGTGACCGTCGAGGATGAGAACTTTCTTGGGTTGCATCGGGATTCTCCAAAAATGACCGCGGTCAGTTTATAGAATCAATAATTGACCATGGTCAATATTAAATTTGACCGCGGTCAAAATTCGTGCGAACAACCCTTATGCAAAAACCGATTCAAAAAAGAACCATGAAGACGCGCGCACGCCTCTTGTCCGCCGCTGAGGACGTTGTGCAGCGCAATGGATACGAGGCATTGCGGGTCGAAGAAGTGGTTCAGGCTGCCGGCGTCGCCAAGGGAACCTTCTTTGCGCATTTCCACGACAAGGACGCGCTGATGGAAATCCTGATGGGCGAAAAGCTGAGCGCCTGTTTTGATCAGGCTGAGAGCGGGCCTGATCCCAAAACTGTGTCCGAGATCATAGCGGCATTGGAGCCTGTCCACAGTTTCATGACATCGGAACGCTATGTCTTTGATCTGCTGTTAAGATATTCAGGTGCCACGGGAATTGCCGAGATCGGACCAATTGCCCATTGCTTTGAGCGGTACTTCCGTCTGGTATCCGGCTGGTTGGAACATGCGTCTGTTCGGCAGGATGTATCACACGATCTGCTTGCCGAAGGCGTTCAGGCCTTTTCCATACAGGCCATGTCCCTGCAGTTTTGCGCGCTGCATGAGGCGCAGAGCTTTGCCGATCGATTGGAAGTCTATCTTGAGGCGTGGTTGACCCCGGCAACCTGACAGCTGCCGGGATCGGAAAACTCAGCTGTGGATCGGTCCGTCGCCACAGGCAAGCGCGGCTTCGCGCACGGCTTCGGAGTAGGTCGGGTGGGCGTGGCAGGTCAGGGCCAGATCCTCGGCTGATGCTCCGAATTCCATTGCGACGCAGACCTCGTGGATCAGGTCACCCGCTGCTGGGCCGATGATATGCGCGCCCAGGATACGGTCGGTCTCCTTGTCGGCGAGGATTTTCACAAACCCATCGGTCATCAAGTTTGCCTTGGCGCGGCCATTGCCCATGAACATGAACTTGCCGACCTTATAGGCGCGGCCCTGTTCTTTGAGTGTCTCTTCGGTCTCACCGACATTGGCGACCTCGGGCCAGGTGTAGATCACGCCCGGAATGACGCCATAGTTCACATGGCCATGCTTACCGGCGACCTGCTCGGCGGCAGCCATGCCTTCATCCTCGGCTTTGTGCGCCAGCATCGGGCCTTCGGTTACATCGCCGATGGCATAGATACCCGGCACGTTGGTTTGCCAATCAGCACCAACCTTGATCTGGCCGCGCGGTGTCATCTCAACACCCAGTGCCTCCAAGCCAAGACCATCCGAGAATGGCTTACGCCCGGTTGCAACCAGCACGGTGTCGGCGTCGATCACATGCTCGCTGTCGTCTTTGCGCAGTTTGTATGTCACCTTAGCCTTGGTCTTGGTGGCCTCGGTCTTTTGCACCGCAGCGCCCATGACGAATTTAAGGCCCTGCTTCTTGAGGATACGTTGGAAGGTTTTCTGAACCTCCGGATCCATGCCCGGTGTGATGACATCGAGGAATTCGATCACGGTCACCTCAGCACCCAAACGCTGATAGACCGAGCCCAGTTCCAGCCCGATGACACCTGCACCGATGACCACCATCTTTTTCGGGATCTTGTTCAGTGACAGCGCACCTGTCGAGGTTACGACGACCTTTTCGTCCACCTCTACACCGGGCAGCGACGATGGTTCCGATCCCGAAGCGATGATGATGTTTTTCGCTTCGTGAACCTCATCACCCACCTTGACCTTGCCAGCGGCGGGGATCGAACCCCAACCTTTCAGCCAATCGATCTTGTTCTTCTTGAACAGGAATTCGATGCCCTTGGTGTTCCCGTCGATCACCTCGTCCTTGTAGGCCTGCATCTGTTTCCAATCGACTGAGGGGCTTTTGCCCTTCAGGCCCATCTTGGCAAAGTTATGCTCAGCTTCGTGAAGCTGATGGCTGGCATGCAACAGGGCCTTGGACGGGATGCAGCCCACGTTCAGACAGGTGCCGCCCAGTGTTTCACGCCCCTCGACCACAGCCGTCTTGAGCCCCAGCTGGGCACAGCGGATGGCGCAGACATAGCCGCCGGGACCGGCGCCGATTACGATAACGTCATAGTTTGCCATATGTCAGGTCCTTATCTTTTGCGGGGATGGCGGCAGTACCGATTGCGCCAGGGCCGTTCCCCTTATGATTAATCTATGCTGGGGGCCGTCTCAAAGAACAGCAGCCAGCAACATTGCGGTGGTGGCCAGCAGACCAACGATCCAGATCACTGTACGCCAGGGTGTCCAGCCGAACGCATAGGCCGGGACGTATAGAATTCGGGCGATCAGATAGATCCAGCTGCAGGCGGCGGTAAATCCGCTGGATTGCCCCGAGACAGTCAGGACAAGTGCCGCGATCCCAAACAGAACCAACCCTTCGGTATGGTTGCTGAGCGCGCGATGCAGACGGCCACAGACACCGGGTTTGTCAAATGGGGTATCCCGTGGGCCAATGGCGTGGCCTAGGTCGATCTTGCCATGACCTGCTGCCAAGTAGGCCGTGAATTGCACCACCCAGAGCAATGCAGCAAGGGTCAGAACGGTCAGCTCCGTGGTCATCCGTCAGTTCCCCCTGAGTTGGTACAAATCATCGGATTACGAGTGAACTTCGCGCCCCTGAATGAGGCGCGAATGCGGATTTCAGACAGGATCCAGCACCTTGATCTGGATGTGAGCAACCCCACCACGTTCGTGATGCATCGCCAACTCCTCGGATTCCATGAAATCCTGAGCGCGATCCAGATCCGTGATCTCGAACAGCGCGACGGCATGGTCCTTCTGATCCGGGTCTTTCCAGATGTGAAGGTCGCGAATGCCCGCGGCCTCCCTCATCGGTTTGTCTTCCTGAAACACTTTCAGCCAGACATCGAAATCGGCCACATCGGCCTGCCAGAGTACATGTGTCGCCATTATTACAGATCCATCAGTAGGCGGCGCGGATCTTCCAGCGCCTCTTTCACGCGAACAAGGAAGGTCACGGCGCCTTTACCGTCAACGATCCGGTGGTCGTAAGACAGGGCCAGATACATCATTGGACGGATCTTGATTTCGCCATTGATGACCATCGGACGGTCCTGAATCTTGTGCATGCCCAAAATGCCGGACTGCGGGGGGTTCAGGATCGGCGAGGACATGAGCGAGCCATAGACACCACCGTTCGAGATGGTGAACGTGCCGCCCTGCATCTCGGCCATGCTCAGCTTGCCTTCGCGAGCGCGTTTGCCCTTTTCGGCGATGGCTTTTTCGATGGCCGCAAAGGACATGCTGTCAGCATCGCGGATGACCGGTACAACCAGACCCTGCGGCGTGCCAGCAGCCACACCCATGTGAACGAAGTTCTTGTAGACGATGTCCGTGCCGTCGATCTCGGCGTTGACTTCGGGAACCTCTTTCAGCGCGTGACAGCAGGCCTTGGTGAAGAAGGACATAAAGCCCAGACGCACGCCGTGCTTCTTCTCGAACTGGTCCTTGTACTGATTACGCAGGGCCATCACCTCGGTCATGTCCACCTCGTTGTAGGTGGTCAGGATTGCGGCAGTGTTTTGCGCATCTTTCAGACGCTTTGCGATGGTCTGGCGCAGGCGTGTCATGCGGACACGTTCCTCGCGGGCCTCGTCCTCGGCCGCAACTGGTGCGCGCGGGGCCTGAGCTGCAGGGGTGGGCGCTGTAGCAGGTGCAGGGGCTGCAGCCGTAGCAACGGCACGCGCAACATCTTCTTTCATGATGCGGCCATCACGACCGGTACCGGTGACCTGATCTGCCGACAATCCGGCCTCAGCCATGGCTTTCTCGGCAGAGGGGGCATTTGCCACGTCCTTGCCGGTGCTTGCCGCCGCGGCTGGTGCAGCAGCCGCAGCCGCCACTGGTGCTGCAGCGGCACCCGCTGCTGAACCCGAGATCACCGCCAGTTTAGCCGTTGCATCTACGGTTGCGCCTTCCGGGGCCACGATCTCTGCCAGAACACCTGCTGCCGGAGCGGGAACCTCGACCGAGACTTTGTCGGTTTCCAGTTCACACAGCATCTCGTCCTGCGCGACGCTGTCACCCACCTGCTTGAACCATGTCGACACGGTTGCCTCGGTCACCGACTCGCCCAGGGTAGGCACCATCACGTCAACACTGCCACCCGAAGCGGCGGGTGCTGCGGCCGGGGCAGGCGCAGCAGCAGCGGGCGCAGGGGCCGCGCCTTCGCCAGCGGCAATGGTTGCCAGCAGGGCATCGACACCAACGGTTTCACCTTCGGCGGCCACGATCTCACCCATCACGCCGGCGGCGGGCGACGGAACCTCGACTGTGACCTTGTCGGTCTCCAGCTCACACAGCATTTCGTCCACGGCAACTGCGTCGCCGGGTTTCTTGAACCATGTCGCAACCGTGGCTTCGGTTACCGACTCGCCAAGCGTGGGAACACGAACTTCAATCGACATCGTTTACTTTCCTTCAATGCTCAGCGCTTCGTTCACCAGCGCTTCTTGTTGGGCTTTGTGTTGGCTGGCCAGACCCGTCGCGGGCGAGGCCGATGTTGCGCGACCGACATAGCGCGGCCGTTTGTGATCGGCGCCGATACGGGTCAGCACCCATTCGATATTTGGCTCGATGAATGTCCACGCGCCCTGGTTTTTCGGTTCTTCCTGACACCAGACGATTTCTGCCTGTTTAAAGCGTTCCAGCTCATTGATCAGAGAGTGCGCAGGGAACGGATAGAACTGTTCGATCCGCAGCAGGTAGACATCGTCGATGCCGCGCGCATCACGCTCTTCCAGCAAGTCGTAGTAGACTTTGCCCGAACACATCACCACACGCTTGATCTTGTCATCTGCAACCAGCGTGGTGTCCGAGTTGCCCTTCTGCGCGTCATCCCATAGCACCCGGTGGAAGCTAGAGCCGGTGGTGAAATCCTCGGACGTACTGACGGCCAGTTTGTGGCGCAGCAACGATTTGGGGGTCACCAGGATCAGCGGCTTGCGGAAGGTGCGGTGCAACTGACGGCGTAGGATGTGGAAGTAGTTCGCAGGCGTTGTACAGTTCGCCACGATCCAGTTGTCCTGACCGCACATCTGCAAGAACCGCTCAAGCCGCGCTGACGAGTGTTCGGGGCCTTGCCCTTCGAACCCGTGTGGCAGCAGGCAGACCAGCCCAGACATGCGCAGCCATTTGCTTTCGCCCGAGCTGATGAACTGGTCGAACATGATTTGCGCACCGTTGGCAAAGTCGCCGAACTGCGCCTCCCACAGGGTCAGCGCGTTGGGTTCCGCCAGCGAGAAGCCGTACTCGAAACCCAGAACCGCATATTCGCTGAGCATCGAGTCGATGACTTCGTAATGCGACTGGCCCGAGCGGATGTTGTTCAGAGGGTAGTACCGTTCTTCGGATTCCTGATGGATAAATCCGGAATGGCGCTGACTGAACGTTCCGCGCGTCGCATCCTGCCCAGAGAGACGCACCGGATAGCCTTCGGTCAGCAAGGAGCCAAATGCCAGCGCTTCACCAGTCGCCCAGTCAAATCCTTGACCGGATTCAAACATCTGTTTCTTGTGATCGAGCAGACGGCCGACGGTCTTGTGCAGGGCAAACCCTTCGGGCGCGCGGGTCAGGGCATTCCCGACCTCGGCCAGAGTTTCCGGTGCAATGGCGGTGTCGCCGCGTACGTATTCTTCCTTGTTTTTGTCCAGATGTGACCAGCGCCCGTCCAGCCAATCGGCCTTGTTGGGCTTGTAGTCCTTGCCGGCCTCGAACTCATCGTTCAGATGCGCCTGGAAGGCGGCTTTCATGTCCTCGATCTCACCCTCAGGGATCAGGCCGTCCTTGACCAGACGCTCGGTATAGAGGCTGAGCGTGGTCTTATGGGTCTTGATCTTCTTGTACATGATCGGGTTGGTGAACATGGGCTCATCGCCCTCGTTGTGACCAAACCGGCGATAGCAGAAGATGTCGATGACCACGTCCTTGTGGAACTTCTGGCGGAACTCGGTTGCGACCTTGGCCGCATGAACGACCGCCTCGGGGTCGTCGCCGTTCACGTGGAAGATCGGCGCCTCTACCATCAACGCGATATCCGTCGGATACGGGCTGGAGCGTGAGAAATGCGGCGCAGTGGTAAAGCCGATCTGGTTGTTCACCACAATATGCATGGTGCCGCCGGTCTTGTGCCCGCGCAGACCCGACAGACCGAAGCCTTCGGCAACAACACCCTGACCGGCAAAGGCCGCATCACCGTGCAGTAGGATGCCCATCACCTTGGTGCGATCGGTGTCGTTCAACTGGTCCTGCTTGGCGCGGACCTTGCCCAGAACAACCGGGTTCACGGCTTCAAGGTGCGAAGGGTTCGCCGTTAGCGACAGGTGAACGCTGTTACCGTCGAATTCCCGGTCGCTAGAGGCGCCGAGGTGATACTTCACGTCACCCGATCCATCCACATCCTCGGGCTTGAAGCTGCCGCCCTGGAATTCGTTGAAGATGGCGCGATAAGGTTTGCCCATAACGTTGGCCAGAATGTTAAGACGCCCGCGGTGCGGCATACCGATCACGATATCCTCGACACCCAGCGCGCCACCGCGCTTGATGATCTGTTCCATCGCGGGGATCAGCGCTTCGCCACCGTCCAGACCAAAGCGCTTGGTGCCCATGTATTTCACATGCAGGAACTTTTCGAACCCTTCGGCCTCGACCATCTTGTTCAGGATCGCCTTACGTCCTTCCTTGGTAAAGGCGATTTCCTTGCCATACCCCTCGATCCGCTCTTTCAGCCACGAGGCCTCTTCCGGGTTCGAGATGTGCATGTATTGCAGCGCGAACGTGCCGCAATAGGTGCGTTTCACGATCTCGACGATCTGCCGCATCGAGGCCATCTGCAGGCCCAGCACGTTGTCGATAAAGATCGGACGATCCATATCCGCATCGGTGAAACCGTATGTTTTCGGATCCAGTTCAGGATGCGTGCTGGCGGCGCGCATACCCAGCGGGTCCAGATCGGCGGCCAGATGTCCGCGAATACGATAGGCCCGGATCAGCATCAGCGCCCGAAGGCTGTCCAGCACGGCGCGTTTGACCTGCTCATCGCTGACTTCAACGCCCTTGGCGGCGGCCTTGTCCTTGATCTTCTTTCCGGCGGCCTTGGCATCGACCTCGGCCCATTCCCCGGTCAACGCACCCGTCAGATCATCAGTCGGCATCGGAGGCCAATCGGTGCGCGCCCAGGATGGTCCCTCGGCCTCTTTCTGCACGTCCGGAGTGGCGTCACCCATTTGCCTGAAAAATTCGGCCCAGGCGGCATCTACCGCATTCGGGTCCTTTGTGTACTGGGCATAAAGCTGCTCCAGATATTCGGCATTATGCCCCTGCATAAAGCTTGAGGCATGAAAGGCTGAGTTGGGCGAATGTTCGGTCATTGGGTTACCTCATATGGGTTGGGACCGTATTTGTTTTGGCCAGGTTGCGATTTTGCGCAGAGCCAGAAGAGCAACATCAGGAACGATGCAAAGACTACGAGAGCGAGGATTGCTGTGCCCGTTCCCCCTTGAACTGTCACGTGGCCAGTAGCTGCAAGGGCTTCCACCATTGCGTTCCAGCCGATGGAGCTAAGGACCAAGGACAGGGCCGTCACCATTGTGAGGCCAAACGGGGCGAGCACCCACCAACCACTAAGGCCGGTATCATGCAAACGACGCCATGCCACTGCTAGCCCGGGCAGAAAAACCAGGAGGGAAAAGGCCGTCCCCACGAGCCCTCCATTGTAACTGTGCCTGAGGTTTTTCTGGACACTTTGACTGCCATCCGCTGCAAACACGGTTTCTTCGGTGACAATGATCTCAGGTCCGAACAAAGCAGAATTCACAAGCACCAGAATGACCGAAACGAGCAGGAAGAATAGCCAGAAATACCAGTACTCGGCGCGCGATGCGCGGCCTGAGAATGTGATGTACTTTCTAAAGCAAATCTTGACGGCCTGTCTGAAACTCATTGCGCGACCTCATATGGGTTGGGACCGTATTGGTTGGCGCCTGGCTGGCTGGGGCGGGTCAGCCACCACAGAACCAGAAGGGGCGACACTGCCAGAACCAGCAATGTCGGAATGACGATAAGCAGTGTGGCCCGCGTGAACAGGATGTCC
Organism: Ruegeria sp. CH6; assembly: GCF_056537005.1. NCBI lineage: Bacteria > Pseudomonadati > Pseudomonadota > Alphaproteobacteria > Rhodobacterales > Roseobacteraceae > Ruegeria > Ruegeria sp. CH6. The sequence continues at coordinate 130,667 of NZ_JBQFQS010000003.1, forward strand.
AACGTGCCACCGTGAAACTGGCTGGCAATGCCAATGCCAAAGATCAGTACGGCAAACGCGCCCACCATCAGCAGGATCGGGAGCAGGGCATAAAGCCCGCTGCGACCGGTATCGTGCATCCGCCGGAACGCCACTGCTAGATGCGGGATGAAGACGATCAGACCGACGATGCTTTGGACCGGTTGCCGGGACGTGGCGGCAACGGATTTGACCTCATCCGTTTGGGTGACCGAGACCTGTGTGAAGAATTGCCAGTCGATGATCCCGGCGATGATGTTCCAGATCACAATGAACAGGAAAAAGAACCAGTATTCGGGCCGCGCGGCACGACCAGAGAAGGTGAAGAACTTGGAGAAACAGGTGCGGATCGCGTCGGAGAAGGTCATGCGGGCACGTCTCCGCATGGCACACCAAATCTATTGCTCTTGGGCTCAGACGCGACAAGCATCATTCCCACGATGTTTGCTGTTATCATCACACTCGCTAAGATTGCCGCCAGAAAAACTGGCCCAAGGGTCAGAAATGCCAAGATCAGCCACAAAGTTGGTCCACCTATCAGCAAACTAAACCCCAAGCAGACCTGATATCCGAGCCAGACGAGGATAATCAGCAAAAAAGGATACACGGCTTGCTGACCCTCTTCGCCAGTATCCTGTAACCGTCGGCTCATAGCCGAAAGCAAAGGGATAGAAGCCGCCATTACCAAAAGCAACTGCCCACTTCCCCAGCCTAAGGAAACGCGCCAGTCAATGTTCAATGCTACAGCTAGCGGCAGCACAGCAGCCACGGGCGCGAACCACCAGAACTCGGTGCGCGTTGCTCTGCCCGAAAAGACAAAGGCTTTTCTGAAACCCGTCGATATGGCGTGTTTTGGTCCCATCAGCACCCACCCGCCCGGCGTGAACGCCGGGCAGCGCCCGACCCTCCCCCCGGGAAGGTGCTTTCAGCTCCCACCCAGGGTTGCGCACTGCGTTCAGCGCTTTTGGAGGGACGGATTGCCATTACCCAATCGCTTCCAGCACAGCCTCACCCAGCTGCGCCGGGCTTTCGGCCACGACGATACCGGCCGAGCGCATGGCTTCGATCTTGTCCTCGGCACCGCCCTTACCGCCGGCGACAATGGCGCCCGCGTGGCCCATGCGGCGGCCCGGAGGGGCTGTGCGGCCTGCGATGAAACCGGCGGTCGGCTTCTTGCGGCCCTTCTTGGCCTCATCCGCCAGGAATTGAGCGGCTTCTTCCTCGGCCGAGCCACCGATCTCACCGATCATGATGATCGACTCGGTCTCGTCATCCGCCAAGAACCACTCCAGCACGTCGATATGCTCGGTGCCTTTGATCGGGTCACCGCCGATGCCCACACAGGTGGACTGGCCCAGTCCTACGTCAGTTGTTTGTTTCACGGCCTCATAAGTCAGGGTGCCGGAACGCGACACAACACCGACCGAGCCGCGCTTGTGGATGTGGCCGGGCATGATGCCGATCTTGCAGGCATCCGGCGTGATGACACCGGGGCAGTTCGGGCCGATCAGACGCGAGCTTGAGCCTTCCAGCGCGCGCTTCACCTTCATCATGTCCAGAACCGGGATGCCTTCGGTGATGCAAACGATCACTTCCATCTCGGCGTCAATCGCTTCGAGGATCGAGTCTGCCGCGAAGGGCGGAGGAACGTAGATCACGCTGGCATTGGCTTCGGTCACATGCTTGGCTTCGTGGACCGAGTTGAACACGGGCAGGCCCAGATGCTCCATTCCGCCTTTGCCGGGGGTTACACCGCCGACCATCTTGGTGCCATAGGCGATGGCCTGTTCAGAGTGGAATGTACCCTGCGAGCCGGTGAAGCCCTGACAGATGACCTTGGTGTTTTCGTCGATGAGGACTGCCATGTTGTCCCTTTCCTTAGGCGATGCTGGTTTGATTGGGTTGCGCGTCCGGCAGAACCTGCGGCGCGTAAGTAATTTTTTCGAGCGTGGCGCGACCAAGCGCCAGATTTGCGATGGTGCGGGCCCCACCATCGATTTCGACAATGCCGCGTCGGATCTTCTGGCGCAGCAGGGGCCAGCCCTTGGGGCGATGGCGCGGCGAGCCCATCTGATGTTCGCCGGGCGCCTCATTGCCCTGTTCGACCATAGCGGGGATCACCTGATAGATATTGATCTGCCGCGCGGCGGCCGATGCCGACGGGTTGAACAGCAGGCCATCCAGCGTGATGTCAAACGGCTTCTGCGCCAGAAAGTGCTGCGCCGCCTTGCGGGTCAGGGCATAGGCCGCGCCACCGGGGTGCCGCGACTTCATAAGCCGGATCTCGCGCCCCAGATGGGATTGGCGATTCCGCCCGAGCGCCACATACAGCTTGGTGCTGCGCCAGCGTTCGAACCGAACGATATCCGCATCCTCGGGCCACCAGGACGGATCGTTGAGCCATGTCGCCAGTTCAGGCGTCAGGAACACGTCATCTTCCAGAATCAACGCCTGCTCGGCCCCTGAGGCAATCACCGCTTCCCACGCCTTGGCATGACTCAGCGTGCAGGCCATGTCCTTGGTCTGAAAATACCCCCACGGTCCTTCGCTGCTGCAATCGCGCAGAAAATCCTCGCGGGTTGCGGCATCGCAGTCGACTGCATTGACCCGCGTTGCCGACAGGCCTGCCTTTTGCAGTTCCTGTTCCATCAAACGCGCCCGCCCGGTGGCGCGTTCGAGGCCTATGAGGAAGATTGGGATGCTCATGGGGTTACGTTTCCAGTCAGATCAGGCAGTCCGCATCCAGCGCAATCTATTTTGAGAGCCGGTAAAGCCCTTACAGATCACTTTGACATTTTCGTCGATGAGGACTGCCATTTTGTGGAGTCTCCTTGTCAGTTAGATGCGCTCAATGATGCACGAAAGTACTGTTTGCCGTTGTTCACGAACGTGGGTGTAAAGTTCATAACTGAACCTCCGCGCGAGTTTGTTCGAGTCGCGAACGTGTTCGGATCGACGTCGATTTTCGCATTCCTGTCAGTTCCTTGCGTGCTTCCTACTGCAAGTAGCAGACCGAGTTCCTCTGGTTTCTCTTTCGACGAAAAAACCATGGAGCAAACTTTGCCAGACGAGCTACGTGTCAGTTTAAAAGACACATCTCGCTTGCCATCGTAAAACGTTCCCGTTTTCGAGTGAGCTTGAAACCCGTTTTGGGCAAGCACTTTCTTAGCCTTACGAAAGTTCGGATAAGTTTTAGCGCAGACATCGATAAACAGGTTTGCGGCATCCTCCAAGCCCAAGCCTTTGGTGCCTGGTTCGAGGTCTTGAGCTGAGGCTGAAGAAGCGAAGAGCGCTGACATCAAAATCAGACAAGCAGCTACAAGGGAATGACGAAAACCGACGGTCACTTGCCTCAACCCTTAACCGCCTTCACGATCTTCTCAGCACCGTCTTTCAGGTTGTCCGCCGCAATCACGTCCAGACCCGAATTGTTGATGATCTCTTTGCCTTTCTCGACATTCGTGCCTTCCAAACGGACGACCAGCGGTACTTTCAGACCAACTTCTTTCACAGCGGCCACAACGCCCTCGGCGATCACGTCACAGCGCATGATGCCGCCGAAGATGTTGACCAGAATGCCTTTGACCTGCGGGTCCGAGGTGATGATCTTGAACGCCTCGGTCACTTTCTCTTTGGTCGCGCCGCCACCCACGTCGAGGAAGTTGGCAGGCTCGGCACCGTACAGCTTGATGATGTCCATCGTCGCCATCGCCAGACCGGCACCGTTGACCATGCAGCCGATCTCGCCATCCAGCGCGATGTAGTTCAGGTCGTACTTGGAGGCTTCCAATTCCTTGGGGTCTTCCTCGGTGGTGTCGCGCAGTTCGGCGATGTCGGGGTGGCGGTAGACCGCGTTGCCGTCAAAGCCCAGCTTAGCGTCCAGTACCTTCAGGTCGCCGCCTTCGGCCACGATCAGCGGGTTGATCTCCAGCATCTCCATGTCCTTCTCGACGAAGGCCTTGTACAGCTGACCCATCAGCTTGACGCATTGCTTGACCTGCGCACCTTCCAGACCCAGCGAGAACGCAATGCGGCGGCCATGGTAAGGCTGATATCCGGTTGCCGGATCAACTGAGAAGGACAGGATCTTCTCAGGGGTTTCAGCGGCAACTTCTTCGATGTCCATGCCGCCTTCGGTCGAGCAGACGAACGAGATGCGGCTGGTCTGACGATCGACAAGCAGCGCCAGATACAGTTCGCGTTCGATACCGGAACCGGCTTCGATGTAGATGCGGTTGACCTGCTTGCCTGCCGGACCGGTCTGATGTGTGACCAGTGTGCGGCCCAGCATCTTTTTGGCTTCTTCAGCGGCTTCTTCAACCGACTTGGTCAGACGAACGCCGCCCTTTTCACCGGCATCGGCCTCTTTGAACGAACCCTTGCCGCGACCACCTGCGTGGATCTGTGCTTTGACAACCCAAAGCGGGCCGTCCAGCTCACCTGCTGCGGTTTTGGCTTCTTCGGCGCGCAACACGGCGCGACCATCGGACACCGGTGCGCCATAGCTGCGAAGGAGGGCTTTGGCCTGATATTCGTGAATGTTCATCGAAACTGTCCCGTCTGACTGCGATTTAACCGATATAGGCGTGTCTAGCGGGTAAGTTTAAAGGGTTTTTTGATGAAAAAGAGGTTTTTCACGAAGATTTTCAGTATTTGTGATCACAGGTTTTTTGGGTGTGATCACAAAGTGTCGCGAGGGTTGGATTTGATTCGAATGCCCGGATACTGCATGAGAAAACACATTCAAAAAAGGCATTTGCGGCGTTTGCGCCAACATTCACGACCCGCGCATTGATCGGGACTGATGCTGCCAAAAGAAAACCGGCCCAAATCAGGGCCGGTCTCAGAATGCTTGGTCGTTGGACTTACGCCAGCGAGCTGTCGATGCCCTTGCATGCTTCGATCAAGCCTTTGACTGCGTTGACCGAGTTGTCGAAACCGGCCTGCTCGTCTTCGTTCAGCTTGATGTCCACGATCCGCTCGACGCCACCGGCACCGATCACGGTCGGAACGCCGACATAGAGACCGTCAACACCCAGCTCGCCGCTGCAGTATGCGGCGCAAGGCAGTACGCGCTTCTGGTCTTTCAGATAAGCTTCGGCCATTTCGATCGCCGAAGTAGCAGGCGCGTAGTAGGCCGAACCGGTTTTCAGCAGGCCAACGATCTCTGCACCGCCGTCACGGGTACGCTGAACGATAGCGTCCAGCTTGTCCTGCGTGGTCCAGCCCATCTCGACCAGATCGGGCAGCGGGATACCGGCAACGGTTGAGTAACGGACCGAAGGCACCATCGTGTCGCCGTGGCCGCCCAGAACGAAAGCGGTGACGTCGCGCATCGAAACGTTGAACTCTTCCGACAGGAAGTGTGCGAAACGTGCCGAGTCCAGAACGCCTGCCATGCCGCAGACTTTGTTGTGCGGCAGACCCGAGAATTCGCGCAGAGCCCAGACCATCGCATCCAGTGGGTTGGTGATGCAGATCACGAATGCGTCGGGTGCGTGGGCTGCGATGCCTTCGCCAACCGACTTCATGACTTTCAGGTTGATGCCCAGCAGGTCATCGCGGCTCATGCCCGGTTTACGCGCAACGCCGGCGGTGACGATGCAAACATCTGCGCCTGCGATGTCGGCATAATCGCTGGTGCCGGACATGGACGCATCGAACCCTTCGGAGGGGCCGGATTCAGCGATGTCGAGCGCTTTGCCCTGCGGCAGCCCGTCAGCGATGTCGAAGAGGACAACGTCACCCAGTTCTTTGACAGCTGCAAGATGCGCAAGCGTGCCGCCGATGTTCCCCGCGCCGATCAGCGCAATCTTGGGTCTGGCCATTTGGAATATCTCCGGTCGGTTTTGAAATCGCGGTTTTGCTAGTCGTTAAAACGGCATCGTGCAAGGGTTCTGCGACGCGGCATGCGACCGCATACCGTTTGCAAGTGTCATGCTGGTTGCGCTAAAGGGCTTGCGAAACAAGCCGTTTCCGGGGCCGGGCCATGTTCGAATTGAACCTGATGTTTTTTGCTGTGGCGATCCCGGCCGTGATCTTTGCAGGCATTTCGAAGGGCGGGTTCGGGTCCGGCGTGGCCTTTGCGTCCTCTTCGATTCTGGCGCTGATTTTGGAACCCGGACAGGCACTTGCCCTGATGCTTCCGATCCTGATGGTCATCGATGTGGCGACGCTGGGACCCTATTGGAAACGCTGGAGCTGGGCGGATTCCCGATTGCTGATGCTCGGTGCCGTGCCGGGTGTGGTGCTGGGCGCGTGGCTCTATCGCGCGACCGATGATGATCTGTTGCGTCTGCTGATTGGCGGGATATCTGTCGGCTTTGTCGTCTGGCACATCGCGCAGACCAAAGGTTGGGTGCGCGGCTTTGCCAACCGGTTGCCGCCTCCTGCAGGTTTGTTTGCCGGGCTGGTTGCCGGATTCACCAGTTTCGTCAGCCATGCAGGTGGCCCTCCCGCCGCTGTCTATCTGCTGTCGCAACGCCTGTCGAAGACCGAATTTCAGGCCACCACAGTGCTGGTTTTCTGGGTCATCAACATCGCGAAATTCGTGCCTTATGCCTATCTGGGGATGTTCACATGGCATACGGCATGGGCCGATTTGCTGCTGACGCCGTTTGCGATTCTGGGTGCCTGGCTGGGCGTACGGGCACATTTCATGCTGTCCGAACGCCTGTTTTTTGGCATCGCCTATGTCCTGCTGACCTTGACCGGCAGCAAGCTGATCTGGGACGCGCTGACCTGAGCATTACACATTCGGCGGCAGTACTTCGGCCATCGCCTCATAGGCCTGACCCGAGGCCACCAGGCAGGTCATCCCATCCGGCAACGTCACCGTGATCGTCCAGCTTCCGCTTTGGTCCGAGGCATAAACCTCCATCACCGCGCCCCGGCGCGCGATGCCAATTCCCTGACGGGTTTCGCCATAGGTTTCGGTCAAACGCTTGATCACTTCATCCCGTGGCGCACAATTGCGGGCGTGAACCTGCTGCGCGGCCAGAACCATTATTCCAAGGCCCATCGTCATCTTGAACAGCGTCTTTTTCATCTCTGACCCCTTTCGATCCCAACTGGCATTCAGGCTACCGTGACCAGACCGAAATTCGGTTAAGAGAACGCACGTTGCGTCCCGAATGCTGCGTTGCGGCGATTTTGCGCTTGAACTTTCCGACAAAAAATGCCCCATTCCGCGCAACATTATTTCAATGGGAGAAGCCCATGGACCCGCGTCAGCGCCCATATCGTTCGGTTCTGTATATTCCCGGCTCGAAAGAGCGGGCGTTGGAAAAAGCGCGCAACCTGCCTGTGGATGCGATCATTTTCGATCTCGAAGATGCCGTCGCAGCAGATGAAAAAGACAATGCGCGCGAGACGCTCAAGGCTGCATTGTCTGCAGGCGGATACGGATCACGCGTCAAGATCGTGCGAATCAACGGGCTGGATACCGAATGGGGTCGCGCGGATGCCAAAGCGGTGCGCGAGATGGACGCAGACGTTGTTCTGCTGCCCAAGGTCGGAAGTGCTGCCGATGTTGATGCCCTGGCTGCTATCACTGGCGACATGCCAATCTGGGCGATGATGGAAACCCCGCGCGGAATGCTGAACGCGGCAGCGATTGCGGCACATCCACTGATGGCCGGTTTCGTCATGGGAACCAACGATCTGGCCAAGGAACTGCAAACCCGTTTCCGCCCCGACCGCGTTCCTCTGATGACCTCGCTGGGCCTGTGCCTGTTGGCGGCAAAGGCTGAAGGTCTGATCATCGTCGATGGTGTTTACAACGCCTTCAAGGATGAAGAAGGGCTGGCTGCAGAATGCGCACAAGGGCGCGATATGGGCTTTGACGGCAAGACCCTGATCCATCCCGCGCAGGTGGATGTCACCAATGCGGCCTTTGCCCCATCCGATTCCGAGATTGATCTGGCGCGTCGTCAGATCGCCGCGTTCGAAGAGGTCGAAGCACTGGGGCAGGGCGTGGCTGTTGTTGACGGCAAGATCGTAGAGAACCTGCACGTTGTAACTGCCCGCGAAATTCTGGCAAAAGCGGAGGCAATTACAGCTTTGCAAGCGGGGTAAGCCAGCATGGGCTTTGTTCTTCTGATTCTCGGTGTGGCACTATGGTGGGCCGCGCACCTGTTCAAACGCGTGATGCCTGAACGACGCGCTGCGATGGGCGATGCCGGCAAGGGCGTGGTCGCGCTGGCGCTGGTGGCGTCGATCCTGTTGATGATTTTCGGTTATCGCATGACCGACTTCATCTATGTCTGGGCCCCGCCGACCTTTATGATTCACATCAACAACCTGCTGGTGTTGATCGCGATCTTCATGTTGAGCCCCGCCGGAACCAAAGGGCGTGTTTTGAACAAGATGCGCCACCCGATGCTTGGTGGGTTCAAACTATGGGCCTTTGCGCATCTTCTGGTGAATGGCGATCTGGCTTCGATCATCCTGTTTGGCGGGTTGTTGGCCTGGGCTGTGGTCGAAGTGATCGTGATCAACAAATCCGAGCCCGACTGGACGCCCGGCGAACCCGGGACCTATGGCAAGGATGCGATGTTCTTTGTGGCCTCGATCGTGCTGATGGGCATCATCGGATACATTCACGGGCTGGTCGGCCCGTCACCGTTCCCTTCATAAGGATCTGACACCATGGCAAAACTCTATCGTCTGCTGACCGAGGAAGACACATCCGCCTTCTGCCACAAAGTGTCGGACGCATTGGCAAAAGGCTGGGAGCTGTATGGCGACCCATCCTACGCCTATGACGAAAACAGCCGCATGATGCGCTGCGCGCAGGCCGTGACCAAAGAGGTCGAGGCCGACTATTCACCCGACATGAAACTGGGACAGCAATAATGGCAAAAACAAATCCGGGTCACTTCTTCGAGGATTATTCGGTCGGACAGGTGCTGCACCACGCAGTACCCCGCACCGTCACTATGGGAGAGCGCGCGCTCTATCACGCGCTCTATCCTGCGCGCCACGCGCTTTATTCCTCGGATGAGTTCGCCCGGAATTGTGGATTGCCTGAAAGCCCGATTGACGATCTGGCCGCCTTCCATGTGGTGTTTGGCAAGACGGTGCCGGATATCTCTCTGAACGCGGTTGCCAATCTGGGTTATGCCGAAGGTCGCTGGCTGAAACCGGTCTATCCCGGCGACACGTTGCGCTCGGAATCCGAGGTGATCGGCCTCAAACAGAATTCGAACGGGAAAACCGGTGTCGTTTGGGTGCGAACCCGCGGACTGAACCAGCGCGATGAGGTGGTGATCGAATATGTTCGCTGGGTCATGGTTCGCAAATCGAACCTCGACGCACCTGCACCGGAAACAGTGGTGCCCGAATTGAAAAAGGTACTCGATCCAGCGGATCTGGTGGTGCCGCAAGGCCTCGATTTCTCAAACTACAATTTTGTACAATCCGGCGAATCTCACCGCTGGGATGAGTACAAAACAGGCGAAATGATTGATCATGTCGACGGCGTGACAATTGAAGAGGCCGAGCACATGCTCGCCACCCGTCTGTGGCAGAACACCGCCAAAGTGCATTTTGACCTGACATTCCGTCCGGAAGGACGCCTGATTTATGGCGGCCATGTCATCTCGATGGCGCGGGCCTTGTCTTTCAACGGTCTCGCCAATGCCCAGATGATCGTTGGTCTGAACGGCGGTGCACATGCCAACCCATGTTTCGCTGGCGACACGGTCAAAGCATGGTCCGAGGTCCTGGATAAGGCCGACACAGATACCCCTGGGGTCGGCGCACTGCGGCTGCGATTGGTTGCAACAAAGGGCGGAGCCCCGTTTGAATTGAAGGATGAAAACGGAAAATACCTGCCCAACGTGCTGCTGGATCTGGATGTCTGGGTACTTGTTCCAAAGTAGAACAAAGATATTAAGATGTTGAAACGTATTGCCTTTTGCGCTGCGATGATTGCGGCTCCGGTTGCGGCTGATACCGATGATTTTGTCGAAGCCAACCTGTTGTCGATCTTCTATCACGAGCTCGGGCATGCGCTGATCGACATCCTGAAACTACCTGTGTTCGGACAGGAAGAGGACGCTGCAGATGTCGCGTCGATCCTGCTGATTGATGCCTTCTTTGAAGAGGAATATGCAGTCAGCATAGCCTATGATGCGGCCTTTGGGTTTTTGGGTGAGGCACATGCCGCCGGAAGCGATATAGCATGGTGGGACGTACACGGACCCGATTTGCAGCGATATTATAACCTTGTCTGCCTGTTCGTCGGCGCAGACATGGATGCGCGATCGGATATGATTGAAGATTTGGAACTGCCAGAAGAACGTCAGGATAGCTGCGAAGAAGAATTTGATCTGGCCAATAGCAGCTGGGGTCCGGTGTTCGACGAAATTGAAGGTTCGGGTACATCCATTCGTTACACTGGTGGCACTTCCAGTTTGACCGAACAGATCATCTCGGAAGAAGTTGCCGCCCTGAACCAGAACTTCCGTTTGCCACAGACCTTGAAGGTGACGGTTGAGGACTGCGGTGAGGCAAACGCGTATTATGATCTTGAGCGGACTGAGATCACGATTTGCTCTGAGTTTGAAGGCTGGCTTCGCGAAATTGCCCCCTGATGAGAATTTGAATTGAGTTTCATTCATCTGTGCTAGGGTTGGGGCATGCATATTTTGCGTGCAGCAACTCTTGCTTCTTTGTTTGCTACCCAATCGGTCGCCTGCGATCTCGCGTTGGCTTTGGCGGTTGATGTGTCGGGCTCGGTGGACACAAAGGAATATCGCATTCAGATGGATGGCCTGGCCGCAGGATTGCGCGATCCGGTGGTGTCCGAGGCGCTGGTGCGGGGGCAGGCGCGGCTCATGCTGGTTCAGTGGACCGGTGCATCGCGTCAGAGAACGACAATCCCTTGGACTTACATCGACAGTTTTGAAACGCTGGACCGGTTTGCAGGGCAGGTGGCGACAGACCCGCGGGTGTGGCGGAATTTCTCAACGGCGATTGGAGAAGCTCTGGAAACCACAATGGCCAGCTTTGACGCGGTGTCGGAATGCAAAAGGCATTTGATCGACATCTCCGGTGATGGAATATCCAACGAAGGTGTTGAACCTTCTGAGCTACACGCACTTTTGCGACATCGAGGTGTGACCGTTAATGCGATCGCGATCGAAGAAAGCGAGCCGGACCTGACGGCATATTTTTTTGAGAACGTGATTGTTGGCGAAGGTGCGTTCGTCGTCTCGGCCGCAGGGTTCGCCGACTATCCCGAAAGAATTCGGAAAAAGCTGCTGCGCGAGGTTACGCAACAAACAGCGGACCTGCGGTGACCAAGGAGGAGATTCGTGATCACAATGCTTCGGCATTGAAAACGCTAACATTGCAAGGGGGGAATGGTATTTGTGATCACGAGAATATTTCGTGTGATCACGTTTTGGATTTATAGGTGCTTTTAGGCCAATTTTGCTCTTTTTTGCACCTGCAGCGCGTGACAGAGTCGCAAAAAACAGTAAAACGTTCGGTAGCCAACCGAAAAGGAGCCAACATGGCCGATGTAAATCGGGGCAACCGCCCACTTTCACCACATCTGACGATATACCGTCCGCAAATGACGTCCGTGTCCTCGATCATGGTGCGCATCACCGGCATTGCGGCTTTGCTTCTTTCCGTGCTCGTGGTCTGGTGGCTGCTTGCGGCAGCGACATCGGAAAGCGCATTCAATTTCATCGACGGATTGATGCGGAGCTTTCTGGGCGACCTCGTGATGTTTGGTGCGGCCTGGGCGCTTTTCTATCACATGCTTGGTCGTCTTCGTCATTTGATCTGGGATCTCGGGTACTGCCTGAATGTTCAGGTTTCGGAAAAACTGGGTATCGGCATGTTTGTGTTGGCGACGGTTCTGGCCCTGATCACAGCGGTCGCGGTCTAAGGAGGGATGGCTATGCAGTATCTTACCGAACGCAAACGCGCAGAAGGCATGGGTGCCGGAGGGCAGGGCACGCATCATCATTGGCAAATGATGGTCAGCTCGGCAGCGCTGGTCATTCTGGTTCCGCTTTTTGTTATCACATTTGCCAACGGCCTCGGCGGAACATACGAAGAAGTGCTGGCCTATTACAGCCGACCCTTCCCCGCGATCGTGACAGGACTGACCCTTGTAGTGGTCATCATTCACCTGATGCGCGAGGCGCAGGTTGCAATCGAAGACTATGTGCACGGCGTTGCAGAGAAACTGACGCTGATGGCGGTTACGGCGTTTTCCTACACGTTGATCGCTGCAGGGCTTTTCGCCCTCGTAAAGCTCGCCCTGTAAAATGCGCGTAGAGGATCAGGTAAGATGACAACATACGAATACGAAATCCACGAATATGACGTCGTGGTTGTTGGAGCCGGCGGAGCTGGCCTGCGCGCAACGCTGGGAATGGCTGAACAGGGACTTCGCACTGCGTGTGTGACCAAGGTTTTCCCAACCCGTTCGCATACCGTGGCCGCTCAGGGTGGTATCGCGGCATCCTTGTCGAACATGGGTCCGGATAACTGGCAGTGGCATATGTATGACACGGTCAAGGGCTCGGACTGGCTGGGCGATACCGATGCGATGGAATATCTCGCACGTCACGCGCCCAAGGCTGTTTATGAACTGGAACACTATGGCGTTCCGTTCTCGCGGACCGAGGAAGGTAAGATCTATCAGCGACCGTTCGGTGGACACACCACTGAATTTGGTGAAGGCCCCGCTGTGCAGCGGACATGTGCTGCCGCTGACCGGACCGGCCACGCGATCCTGCATACACTGTATGGTCAGTCGCTCAAGAACAACGCCGAGTTCTACATCGAGTACTTTGCCATCGACCTGATCATGTCCGAAGACGGGCAGTGTCAGGGCGTTGTCTGTTGGAAGCTCGACGACGGCACGATGCATGTCTTCAACGCCAAGATGGTTGTCTTGGCGACCGGCGGTTACGGCCGCGCCTATTTCAGCGCGACATCGGCCCACACCTGCACCGGTGACGGTGGCGGTATGGTCGCTCGTGCCGGGCTGGCCCTGCAGGATATGGAATTCGTTCAGTTCCACCCGACCGGCATCTACGGCTCTGGCTGCCTGATCACCGAAGGTGCACGCGGCGAGGGCGGATACCTGACCAACTCGGAAGGCGAACGGTTCATGGAGCGCTATGCGCCTCAGTACAAAGACCTTGCGCCACGCGATTATGTCTCGCGCTCGATGACCATGGAGATCCGTGAGGGCAGGGGCGTTGGTAAGGATGGCGATCACATCCACCTGAACCTGAGCCACCTTCCCGCTGAAGCGCTGCATGAGCGTTTGCCCGGCATCTCAGAGTCGGCCAAGATTTTTGCAGGTGTTGACGTAACCAAGGAACCGATCCCGGTATTGCCGACCGTGCACTATAACATGGGCGGTATTCCCACGAACTATTGGGGCGAAGTGCTGAACCCAACAGCCGATGATCCAACCGCCATCGTGCCCGGATTGATGGCCGTGGGCGAGGCTGGTTGTGCCTCGGTTCATGGTGCGAACCGCCTGGGTTCGAACTCATTGATCGACCTGGTGGTCTTCGGACGCGCAGCAGCCATTCGGGCCGGCAAGGTCGTGGATGCCGAAGCAGCAAATCCGGTTCTGAACCAAGCGTCGGTTGATCACGCTTTTGACCGCTTTGACGCGATCAGAAATGCAAGCGGGTCCATCCCAACTGCCGAGCTGCGTCTTGAGATGCAGAAGACCATGCAGGCTGACGCTGCGGTCTTCCGGACTGCCGAAACCATGGCCGATGGCGTCAAGAAGATGACCGCGATTGCGGCCAAGATGGACGACCTCAAGGTTTCGGACCGCAGCCTGATCTGGAACAGCGATCTGATGGAAACGCTGGAACTGACCAACCTGATGCCCAACGCCCTGGCCACGATTGTCGGTGCTGAGGCCCGCAAGGAATCGCGGGGCGCACATGCGCATGAGGATTTCACCGAGCGTGATGACGAAAACTGGCGCGTGCACACGATCAGCCACGTTGACGGCAATAATGTTGAACTGAGTTATCGTCCGGTCATCGTCGACCCGCTGACCACCGAGGACGAAGGCGGCATCAGCCTCAAGAAAATCGCGCCCAAGGCGCGGACCTTCTAAGGAGAGGAACACATGGTACAACTGACCCTCCCGAAGAATTCGCGCATCACAACGGGCAAAACCTGGCCCAAGCCGGAAGGCGCGACCAATGTCCGCAAGTTCCAGATTTACCGCTGGAACCCGGATGACGGACAGAACCCGCGCGTCGACACCTATTTTGTCGACATGGACGAATGCGGCCCGATGGTTCTGGATGCGCTGATCAAGATCAAGAATGAGATCGACCCAACGCTGACATTCCGTCGATCCTGCCGCGAAGGCATTTGCGGATCCTGTGCGATGAATATCGATGGGATCAACACGCTGGCCTGTATCTATGGCATGGATGAGATCAAGGGCGACGTTAAGATTTACCCGCTGCCGCATATGCCGGTGGTCAAGGACCTGATCCCTGATCTGAACCATTTCTATGCCCAGCACGCTTCGATCATGCCGTGGCTGGAAACCAAGACCAATCGCCCCGCGAAAGAGTGGAAGCAGTCTATCGAGGACCGCAAGAAGCTGGATGGTCTCTATGAATGTGTGATGTGCGCCAGCTGCTCGACTTCGTGCCCGAGCTATTGGTGGAACGGCGACCGGTATCTTGGCCCGGCAGCATTGCTGCATGCCTATCGCTGGATCATCGACTCGCGCGATGAAGCAACGGGTGAGCGTTTGGATGAGTTGGAAGATCCGTTCAAGCTCTACCGCTGCCATACCATCATGAACTGCGCCAAGACCTGCCCGAAAGGGTTGAACCCGGCTAAGGCGATCGCTGAGATCAAAAAGATGATGGTGGAACGTACCGTCTGATGTTCCTGTTAGGATATGCACTTGCCGCATTGCGGCAGGTGCAACACGCAGTTGCAAACTTGTATGCTGCGACTTTCCCCGAAACGACATATGTTTGCGTCAGGGAGGAGTGACGAGATTGAGACAGGATCACTCCGATGAGCATTCAAAACAAAAAAACCAAATTCGACGCTGAAGAAGCTCTGGAATTGCTGGAACAGGCATGGGCTTATTACACGCCGGAGCCGGTAGCTCCGGTTGCCGAGCAGGAACCCGAGTTGTTCGAATACGCAAACGCTGCCTAAAGCAGATTAGCTGAACTACTTAACACCGAGCTTGAAATCCGGGCAGTAATCAGCAAAGCAGAGGGATGCCATTACTTCTGCTTTTGCTCGCTGCTGGCGTTTTTGCTTATTTTTTCTGGCGGTCCCGCACGTCTTCTTTGACGCGCGACTGCCGATGGCGGCAGCACAGAAAAGAAGGTTCATGGATGTGTGCCTATTGCGGTGCAGTTTCCCACTCAGACGCCGAACCGACCAGCTGTCTAAAGGGTCAGTAGTAGATACCTGACACTTCAATCCGTAACAGGGTTTCCAGAAGTCAGAAACTACGCCAATCTGCGCGAAATTGCAGGAAGGTGAGAGAATGGCTTTGCCCCCCTCCGATGCGGACGCCCGTCGCGCCATCGCCCCGGTTATTTGCTACCCAAATGAAGGTTTGCCTAAACCGGATCTAGACTTGTATCGCAGTGCCAGAATGAATGCGCAAAAGACCGACGAAGTGCTTGTGCCGGCGAGAGACGCGAAGTGTTTTGAAGTGCCCGCCGGACATTTCCTCCGGATAACATCTGTCGAAGGTCCGCAGGTTGGCGATCTGAACCTCTGGAACCGCCAGGACCTGTCCGAACGGTTCTATTCTGGTAAGACCCGGGCGCTTCATGGAACGCATCTGACGACTGGCGAGCGGATGTGGTCAAGCTTTCCACATATGCGCCCGATGGCGACGATCATAGACGATACGCTTGGCTGGTATGGAATCGATGAATATGGCGGCTCGGTTCACGATGTCATTGGTACACGCTGTGATCCCTACACCGGGAATCTGCTATCTGGCTCACAGTACCATCATTGCTGCCATTCTAACCTGACGCGGGCCCTGGCGGATCATCTGGGCATTTCATTGGCCGAGGCAGAGCCTGCAGTACACGACGTGCTCAACGTTTTTATGTGTACAGGTTTCACACGGGATACGGGCCAGTATTTTATGAAGGCCTCGCCGGTCCGACCGGGGGACTATCTGGAGTTTTTTGCCGAGATTGATCTGTTGGGTAATCTTAGCGCTTGCCCTGGCGGGGATTGCTCATCCGAGCATTCGTCGGACGTTGCCGCCTGTTATCCATTACTGGTCGAAGTTTTTGCGCCTGACGAGGACGTGCTGGCAGGCTGGGAAAGCCCTGCCAGAAATGGATATGACCGGTCCCACGGTCGGTGATGTACGATTGAAGCAAGGGCGCAGCCTACGAACTGCGCCCTTGCTCATCACGTTTTATGCAGTTCCGGGAAACGCGGCTTGAAGGGCGATTTCTACCATGTCGCCAAAGCTGCGTTCGCGTTCAGATGAAGGCAGCGCCTCGCCGGTCAACAAATGATCTGACACGGTCAGAACCGCCAGCGCTCGACACTTATGGCGTGCGGCCAGAATATAAAGCTCTGCAGCTTCCATCTCGACACCAAGAATGCCATGGCGAACCATCTGTTCGTTCAGATCTGGTCGTTCGTCATAGAAGACATCCGAAGAATAGATGCCACCTACATGAGTGGGCGTTCCCTTTGCTTCAGCCGCCTTGGCTGCTGCCTGCAGCAGTCCCCAGTCGGCGCAGGGTGCGAAATTTAGTTCTTTCATGATGCCACGCGAAGGTGTGCTGAGCGTTGTCGAGGTCATCGCCAAAATCACATCGCGTACGTTCACGCTGTCCTGCATTCCACCGCAAGACCCAATCCGGATCAAAGTTTTAGCGCCATAGTCGCGGATCAGTTCGTTGACGTATATCGATAGAGACGGCATCCCCATGCCGCTTCCTTGGATGGTGACGGGATTGCCGTTCCAGGTTCCTGTAAACCCAAGCATCCCGCGTACGTCATTAACCTGCCGCACTTCGCTCAGAAACGTTTCAGCCGCCCACTTCGCACGATATGGATCGCCGGGCAAAAGAACGGTTTCTGCAATATCACCTTTTTCTGCGCCAATATGAATTGTCATTTCGAGGCCAAAGCTCCGTTCAGATTTCCAGATCGGAAATATCAGCACCCGCTTTCAGCGCGTCGTGAACCCATTGCGGTTTGCGGCCGCGACCAGTCCAGGTTTGTGCCGGATCAGCAGGATTTCTGTATTTCGGCTTGGCTTTCGTACCTTTTGACGACCGCAGAGCGTCGGCCGAAAGCTCGGAAAGCGAGAAGCCGAATTCCGCAGCTGCCTTTTCAGCTGCTTTTAAAGCTTCCTGACGTTCACGAATTTCAGCACCTTTTAGTGCTTTTTCAACTTGGTCACGCAATTCCAGCAATTCCTTGCGTGACATCTTTTCAAGATTGATCCCCATCATTCTTCTCCGTACGACACATATTATTCGTAGACACAGTCGCCCACGTTAATTCCATTCATCGTCTTTATCTATTCCTTTTCAGATATGGAATAGATACGGGGAATTTGACGGTATTTGCCGCCTCTATTCAGCAGCGAGCGATTGCGGATCTACCAAAGTAACGATATCGCCCATGATTGCGTTTAATTCAAAGTTTTTGGGCGTGTAGATTTTGGATACACCCATCGACTTCAATTTTTCAGCATCCTCGTCAGGGATAATGCCACCAACGACAACCGGGATATTATCTAACCCTGCTTCACGCAAACGTTTCATGACATCTTCAACCAGCGGCAGGTGGCTGCCGGACAGGATCGAAAGCCCGATGACATGCGCGTCGTCTTCAACTGCAGCGGTCACGATCTCTTCCGGGGTCAGTCGGATACCCTCATAGCTGATGTCCATACCACAATCACGCGCGCGGAATGCGATTTGCTCGGCCCCGTTTGAATGCCCATCCAAACCTGGTTTGCCCACGAGGAATTTCAGCCTGCGTCCAAGTTTGTCGCTGACCGCATCAACGGCCGCGCGCAGGTCATCCAGACCCTCGGTTTTGTTCGAGACAGATCCTGATACGCCTGTCGGGCCGCGATACGTGCCGTAGACTTTGCGCATTTCCTCAGCCCATTCGCCGGTGGTTACGCCAGCTTTGGCTGCAGCGATCGAAGGCCCCATGACATTTGCACCGGATTGCGCGGCTTCGCGCAGCGCGTTCAGGGCCGCTGCGACAGCGGCATCGTCACGCTCTGACCGCCATTCGTTCAGACGGGCGATCTGTTCCTGTTCAACCGCGGGGTCGACCACCATGATGCCGCCGTCTTCGGTTTGTAGTGGTGATGGCTCACCTTCGGTCCACTTGTTCACGCCGACCACGACGGTTTCGTTGCGCTCAATGCGATTAAGGCGTTCGGCATTGGAATCAACCAAACGCGACTTCATGTATTCGATCGAAGCAACGGCACCGCCCATGGAGTCCAGATTGGCCAACTCAGCATGGGCGCCGTTCTTCAACTCCTCGACTTTCGCGTCGACCACCGGATTGCCGTCGAACAGATCACCATATTCAAG
The DNA here is from genome assembly GCF_056537005.1 of Ruegeria sp. CH6. Taxonomy (NCBI): domain Bacteria; kingdom Pseudomonadati; phylum Pseudomonadota; class Alphaproteobacteria; order Rhodobacterales; family Roseobacteraceae; genus Ruegeria; species Ruegeria sp. CH6. The sequence continues at coordinate 149,281 of NZ_JBQFQS010000003.1, forward strand.
AAGATCTGTTTCATAGGCCAAGATCTGTTGCATGCGCATTGACCATTGCTGATCCCAGGGGCGGGGCAGGCCAAGGGCTTCGTTCCACGCTGGCAACTGCACCGCACGGGCGCGTGCTTTCTTGGACAGTGTCACGGCCAGCATCTCGATCAAGATGCGATAGACGTTGTTTTCCGGCTGCTGTTCAGTCAGGCCCAGCGAGTTGACCTGAACACCGTAACGGAATCGGCGGAACTTGGGGTCTTCGACACCATATCGCTGTTGCAGAATCTCATCCCAAAGATCGACGAATGCCCGCATTTTGCACATCTCGGTAACAAAACGGATGCCGGCATTCACAAAAAACGAAATGCGGCCGCACAGAGCAGGGAAATCTTCAGCTGGAACCCTTGGTCGCAACTCATCCAGAACTGCAATCGCGGTGGCCAGCGCATATGCCAGTTCCTGCTCGGGCGTCGCGCCCGCCTCTTGCAGGTGATAGGAACACACATTCATCGGGTTCCATTTAGGTACATTCGTGTAGCAGTACTCAGCCACATCAGCGATCATCTTCAACGATGGTTTTGGCGGGCAGACATATGTGCCGCGGCTGAGATATTCCTTGATCAGATCATTCTGCACCGTGCCCTGCAGTTTGGCGACATCAGCGCCCTGCTCTTCGGCCACAGCGATATAAAGTGCCAGTAACCAAGGGGCTGTGGCGTTGATCGTCATCGAGGTGTTCATTTGCTCAAGCGGAATCTGATCGAACAGAACCCGCATGTCCCCCAGATGGCAGACGGGCACGCCAACTTTACCCACTTCACCGCGCGCGAGCGTATGATCGCTGTCATAGCCGGTCTGTGTGGGCAGATCGAAAGCTACGGACAAGCCGGTTTGACCTTTGGCCAGATTGGCACGGTACAACTGGTTCGAGGCTTTAGCGGTAGAGTGACCAGCATATGTTCGGATGAGCCAGGGGCGATCTTTCTGCATCTGAGTCATAATTTGAGCCTCGCATCTGGGTGGGTAACAAAATTACGTACACAGGTTCTAAATCGCAATTTTTGGGATATGTCAATTCGCTGCGTTGCGGCATGTACGAGTTTCTTGAGATTGTGAGCAATCGCGTTTGATGGCAGTGTGCCCCCCATGACTCAGACCGTGGAACTTCCGCTTTGGCTGTTTGTGCTGATCGTGGTTTTTGCTGCGGTCACCTTTGCTTCGCATTTCCTGTTTCCATCGGTGCGCTGGTTTTTTCGCCGTCGGCTTGAAAAGGCTGTGGCCCGGCTGAATGAACGCCTGCAGCGGCCAATTCAGCCGTTCAAACTTGCGCGGCGGCATGACATGATTCAGCGTCTGATCTATGATCCGCAGGTCGCTAAAGCGGCGCAGGTCCATGCGCATGAAACGGACATTCCCGAAGGGGTTGCATACGAACAGGCCCGTAGATACGCGCGAGAGATCGTCCCTTCGTTCTCGGCTTTTACCTACTTCAGCTTTGCCATTCGCGTTGCGCGTTTGCTGAGCAACGCCTTTTATAACGTTCGACTTAGCTATGAAGATGAAAATGCGCTGAAGGAAATCGATCCCCAAGCGACGGTGGTCTTCGTAATGAACCACCGCAGCAATATGGATTATGTGCTGGTGACCTATTTGGCGGCGCAGCAATCTGCATTGTCGTATGCCGTTGGCGAATGGGCCAGGGTCTGGCCGCTCAGTCGCCTGATCCGGGCTATGGGCGCTTACTTTATTCGGCGCAAATCTGGCAGCGACCTCTATCGCCAGGTTTTGGCCAGCTATGTTCGCCTTGCCACCGAAGCAGGTGTGACTCAGGCCATGTTTCCAGAAGGCGGTCTGAGTCTGACGGGCGCACCAGGCCGACCAAAGCTGGGACTACTGAAGTATATCATCGACGGTACAACGCCCGAAGGTCGTGACGTGGTTTTCGTTCCTGTTGCGCTCAATTATGACCGGGTTTTGGAAGACACCATTCTGACAGCCGCTGCTGAGAATTCCGAACGACGGTTCCGTGCCAGGATCGGAGTGATCACGCGTTGGAGCCTGAAGCAGATCTGGCGCCGTCTAATCGGCCGCTACAAACGCTTTGGAATCGCTTCGGTTCGTTACGGGATGCCAATTTCACTCCACGATTTTCGTGAATGCGAAAGCCGCGACCTGATGACCGATCTGGCGCGGGAACTGATGAAGCGCATTGGACATGCGATCCCCATCGTGCCCGCACCTGCGGCCTGCTGGATTGTTCGCGAGGAAGGGCCAATGCAAGAAGATCAGGTGATGGCCCGGATCAGTGGTCTTATGCGAAGTGAGGGTGAAGTGCGTGAAACGGATTCTGTCGCCATTTCGGAGGCGATCGATCAACTGGTTGAGCGCCGAATCCTTTGTCGCGAAAGCGGGAATTTGAAACCCTCTGTCGAACGATTGAATCTCATGAACTACTATGCTGCGTCGGCTGCTTTGGAAAAGAATGAGGCGTATGCTGCGATAGCGAAAGAAAATTCTGCAACTGCAGGGTCATAAAATTACAAATTTGATCCAAAAACTATTGCATTATTGCTTTACGGCCAATATTCCATCTTCTGAGGCCGCGATTCTGCGTCGCGGCAAAAGAAATGATTAAAGGAGGCCAACATGGCTCTGGACACCGACAGCGGCATCGCGTCGTACGAGGCACCGGAAAAAGACCTCTATGAGATGGGTGAAATCCCCCCGATGGGATATGTCCCGAAACAAATGTACGCTTGGGCCATTCGGAAAGAGCGTCATGGTGAGCCGGATACGGCCATGCAGCTCGAAGTTGTGGACGTGCCTAAGCTGGACAGCCATGAAGTTCTGGTTCTCGTTATGGCGGCCGGTGTGAACTACAACGGCGTATGGGCATCGCTGGGTAAGCCGATCAGCCCGTTTGACGGCCATGGTCAGCCTTTCCACATCGCAGGTTCGGATGCTTCGGGCATCGTCTGGGCCGTTGGTGACAAGGTCAAACGCTGGAAAGTCGGCGACGAGGTCGTGATCCACTGCAACCAGGATGATGGTGACGACGAAGCCTGCAACGGCGGCGACCCGATGTATTCGGACAGCCAGCGGATCTGGGGTTATGAGACACCCGACGGCTCGTTCGCGCAGTTCACCAACGTCCAGGCTCAGCAGCTGATGCCGCGTCCCAAGCATCTGACCTGGGAAGAAAGCGCCTGCTACACGCTGACGCTGGCAACCGCATACCGTATGCTGTTTGGCCACGAGCCGCATGACCTAAAGCCGGGCCAGAACGTTCTGGTATGGGGCGCATCGGGTGGTCTGGGTTCTTATGCGATCCAGCTGATCAACACCGCGGGTGCGAACGCGATCGGCGTGATCTCGGATGAAAGCAAGCGTGACTTTGTCATGGGTCTGGGTGCCAAGGGCGTTCTTAATCGCAAGGACTTCAACTGCTGGGGTCAATTGCCCACGGTGAACACACCGGAATATGCAGAGTGGTTCAAAGAGGCCCGCAAATTCGGCAAGGCCATCTGGGACATCACCGGTAAGGGCGTAAACGTCGACATGGTGTTCGAGCATCCGGGCGAAAGCACCTTCCCGGTTTCGACCTTCGTCGTGAAAAAAGGCGGTATGGTCGTGATCTGTGCTGGCACTACCGGCTATAACCTGACCTTTGACGTCCGCTACATGTGGATGCACCAGAAGCGCCTGCAGGGTTCGCACTTTGCGCATCTCAAGCAGGCTTCGGCCGCAAACCAGCTGATGGTTGAACGCCGTCTGGACCCATGCATGTCCGAAGTGTTCACCTGGCAGGACCTGCCCGAAGCGCACATGAAGATGATGCGTAACGAACACAAGCCGGGCAACATGTCGGTTCTGGTTCAGGCTCCGCGTACAGGTATGCGTACTCTGGAAGAAGTTCTGGAAGCACGCGGCTAATAAGTACAATCTTAAGTATAGACACCTGCGAATCGCTTTTGCGGCTCGCAGGTGTTTCTGTTTTTGATATATGATATTATTTTACAATGACTTAACTAGTTTTCCCTCACTATTTTTGGGGAGTAGAAAGCAGTGAATAGGCAAAAAAAACCTCTACATGCTATGGTTGTGTTAACCCTTCGTTAACTATTTCGGGGAGACCCTGATGGCGCAAAATGAGTGGATATTGGACGTCCTGTCGGACCTCAACGCTTTCGCTGTTGCCAACGGGTTGAGCGCACTTGCCGAGCAGCTTGATGATACACGGTTGATTGCGGCGGCCGAGATCGCGTCCCTGAACGATGAGGCATCAGCGCCCGCGAATGGGAACAAAATTCGATTTGAGCCAGATCCCCGAAGATTTGGAAAACACCAGCACGCTTGATGAGTTGAGTCAGGTCGCCATTCGACTGCGAGACCGGCTCGAAATCGAGCATATCATCTATCACTGGGTTGACGGCGCAGGCGACCAATACGGGTACACAACCTATCCCGACGCATGGGCCGAACGCTATCGCGAAAAAAACTACCACAGAATCGACCCGGTCATCTTAGGCTGCTTTCAGCGTTTTCATCCCGTTGACTGGAAAAAGCTCGATTGGTCCAGCAAGGTTGCCAAAGCTTTTCTACAGGACGCTCTGGACCACGGTGTCGGAAATCAGGGATATTCGATCCCCTTGCGAGGTCCAAATGGCCAATTTGCGCTGTTTACCGTCAATCACACTTGCAATGACGTCCAGTGGGAGGAATTCGTCACCACCTATGGGCGCGAACTGATCCTTATTGCCCACTATTTCAATCGAAAGGCACTGGAGTTTGAGCGTGACCGGCAACCCGATGCGGCACGTGGTCTTTCTCCGCGCGAGGTTGATGCGATGACGCTTCTGGCGCTGGGCTACAGCCGGGCTCAAGTCGCGCATTCGCTCTCGATCTCAGAGCATACATTGCGTGTTTACATCGAGAGCGCCCGGTCAAAGCTGGGTGCTTTGAATACCACGCACGCAATCGCGACGGCGCTAAGTCGAGGATTAATAGTCGTTTAAGCAACGCCCGGTCGTCGAACCGAATATTAACCACGAGTTTGTACCCCCTTCGTTCCAGCACTGGACGACAAGGGGAACAAGTCATGCTGCGCTATCTGTATGCCGATGAGCTGCACAAATATCCAAAACTGGCCGAGGGAATGTTTCGGGATCGCGCCGATCAGTTCAAAACCCGATTGGGTTGGGACGTCAAAATTAACGAAAAGGGGGAAGAGCGGGATCAGTATGATGACCTGAACCCGATTTATGTCATCTGGGAAGAGCCTGATGGCAGTCATGGTGGGTCGATGCGCATTCTGCCGACCACCGGACCCGTTATGATCAACGAGGTTTTCGGACACCTGACTGGCGGCAGCCCGATACGAAGCCCGCTTATCTGGGAAGTAACGCGGTTTTGCCTGTCTCGTACAGCCAGTCCGCACACCGCTGGCGCGATTATGCTGAGTGGTGGCGAGGTGATGGAAGGCTTTGGGTTGACCCACATCGCAGGTGTGTTCGACGCCCGCATGATCCGGATTTACCGGCTTATAGGGTCGTCCCCAACGGTATTGGGTTCCGAAGGAAAGGGACGGGATCAGATATCGGTTGGCTTGTGGCCTTACTCTGTCGACGATTGCAATCGCGTGGCAGAGCGGGCGGGCATTCCGCGTGAGCTGTCCCGGCTGTGGTTCAAGACAGCATTTGGCAGTGCAACGCAGCATCGTTTCGCGCTGTCTGCCTGATTTCTGAGAAAACAAAATCCACATCTGGTGGAGGGTGGCGTGGCCCTGTAGGGTCGCGCCATGTCCTTGCCCCAAGTTACCTTTTCCGAAGATCAGGCCGCCGCATTTGACAGTATCGCTGAGATGCTGCGAACAGCAGGTGTCGACCTTGAAGACGATGCGCTGCTCAAGCTGCCCGGCACCGGTAAATCGGGTGTCATGGCGGTGATCGGCAAGGCTGGATCGGGCAAAACGCTTTTGCTGGCCGAACTCTACAAAGCCTTGGCCGAGACGGGTGTTAATCTGGTTTCCGGAGATTTCGAAAGCCGTAAGTCACGTGATAAACGCAGCCTTGCCATCCTGGCCCCTACCAACAAGGCGGCGAGTGTTCTGCGACTGCGCGGCGTACCGGCGACGACAATTCACCGTATCCTCTACACACCGGTTTATGATCCGGAATACGAACGCATCGCTGAATGGCTGGCGGGCAACGATGAAAGGCCCGAGATTGAGGGGCTAACAGATGAAGCCCTCGACCGTGCTGCAGCGTTTTATCAAAACAACAAATCGATCCCGGGCGCCCTGGCGGCAGCAGGCCTGCGCGGTTCCGATTTCATCACCGGCTGGAAACGCCGGGATGAACCGTTGGACATCGGGTTTGTCGATGAAGCATCGATGTTGGACGACCGTCAGTTCGAGGATCTGCAGGAGATCTTTCCGACCCTGTTGCTGTTTGGTGACCCGGCCCAGCTGGCACCGGTGAACCAGTCCGGTTCAATGGTGTTCGAGGGTTTGCCCGAACCGCGAAAGCTGACTTTGCACCGGGTGCACAGGCAAGATGCCGACAACCCCATTTTGGATCTGGCGCACGCGTTGGCAGATCCTGCGATGGGGTTCGAAGATTTTGAACGTCTGATTGAAGAAACTGCGCGCAAAGACGATCGCGTTGTCTGGGGACAGCGGGTTGAGGTGGATTTGATGGCGCGCAGCCCGGTGCTCGTATGGCGCAATGCAACGCGTATTCGATTGATACAGGCCTTCCGACAAGTTCACCATGCGCCGGAAACCGAGTTATTGGAAGGTGAGCCCCTGATTTGCGATGGCATCGAGCTGCCTCTGAAACACCGAAAGAAACGGCTGGATCTAGAAGCGCGCGGGCTGATCAAGGGCGCTCAGGTCATATATCTCGGCCCCGGACGCAAACCGGGTTTTTCACGCCTGCACGTGATGGGGGCCGAGGATCCTCAGGTCAGTGCCGCTTCCATCGTTCAAATTGAAAAACCGGACGAGGAAGAGCCTTTCATTCCATATGCTGCCCGCATGGGTGCAACCTTTCTGCACGGCGCTGCGGTCACTATCCACAAGGCACAGGGTTCACAGTGGGATACTGTTCAGGTTTTTGCCCCGGACATCTACGCTGCTGCCCGTATGGGCCGGACCGAGGCTGGCCAGCCCCTGTGGAAGCGCCTTGCCTATGTTGCGATTACACGCGCGCAAGAACGGTTGATCTGGGTGGTTCGCAACCGATTGTCAAAGCCAACGCATCCGCTGCGTGTGGACGATCTGCGTGCAATCCCTGCGGCGTCTTTGACATTGGAGGCTGAAGAAACATGAAATCGATCATCGTAACCGGCGCCAGCTCTGGTATTGGTCGCGCGACGGCAGAGCTGTTTCTGGAACAGGGGTGGACAGTCGGCATCCTCGCCCGCGGTGCGGATACGCTGAATGCGATGGCCAAGGCACATTCGAATGCGATTCCATTGGTCGCGGATGTGACTGACCCGGATGCGGTCACCGGGGCATTTCAGACATTTGCGGAACACACAGATCGTCTGGATGTGCTTTTCAACAATGCAGGTGTATTTGCACCGGGCGGTAAGATAGATGAGATCGCCCTGGATGCCTGGTATCAGACCGTAAACGTGAACCTGAACGGCATGTTCCTGTGCGCTCGCGAAGCCTTCAAAACGATGCGCAACCAGTCGCCGCAGGGCGGGCGGATCATCAACAACGGTTCAATCGCCGCGCATGTGCCGCGCCCGAACTCGGTGCATTACACGGCGACCAAACACGCGATAACAGGATTGACCCGCAGCCTGTCATTGGATGGTCGCGAGCTGGGGATTGCCTGTGGTCAGATCGATATCGGCAACGCTCGCACACCGATGGTGCAGGGGCTGGTCGATGCAGCCATCGCGGAGGGGAATGAGCCCGATCCGACCATGGCCGTCGCAGATGCCGCCAAATCGGTTCTGCACATGGCAAACCTGCCAGCCGAAGCAAATGTGCAGTTCATGACCGTTATGGCAACGACCATGCCTTACATTGGCAGGGGATGATCGTCAGTTTTCCCGCAGCATCCGGAATGCCGTCGATGCGCCCCAACCTGCGGCAATCGCAATGACCAGTGACATCAGCCCGTACCAAATGGGCTGCTCACGGGACATGTTGTAGAGGAACCGTTCCAGCCCCACCTTGCGCACATCGATGGTTGTTTCGAGCTGCGATACGACCTCACCGCCACGCGTCAGAAAGATACGTGCGACATAGTCCCCTTCGGTCAGGTCTGCAGGCATTTCGATTGATGTACGAAACAGGGTCTGTTGATCGACGGCAACCGTGTTCTCACGGATCGAATACAGATCCTCTGCTTCGCGGATCCGAATTACGGCGTCTGCAAATTCCTGTGCTCCTCGGATATGCATCGCTGCTCCGACCGACCGGATCGCACGTTCGATTGAAATCCGATACCGAAGGTCTTCGGTGTCGGTAATGATGTCATCGAACGGAGCACTGGTCGCAACCGCGTAGAAACTGGGTGCGGAATCGACCAGTACGCTGTCAACATTCACCCAAATCCCGAATTTCTTTTCTTTGCGTCTGACCGTGACGGGTTTTGAAGGACCTACGACCGAGACGATAACTTCCAGTGGCGGTCCCGCTGGAATCGGGGCTTCGCGTTTGACGGCGCCAAAAATCAGGATTTCCGAACCATCAAAGTTGGCTGTGATAGCAACGCGATCCTGGCTGAGTCCCAGTACAACTTGTTCTTCCGAGGCAAAGGCGGGAAGGCAGATCAGGCAAAAGGCGGCAATCAGGCGATACATGTCAGTGCCCTCCGCTATCGCCGAGCGAAAACAGCTCGGACGGTTGCAGCAATAGATCCAATGCCAACTTGCCGCAAACGACCAGTACCAGTGCGGCCAGAAGGACCCGCAACTGTTCTGCAGGCATCCGCGCGCCGATGACGGTGCCGATTTGTGCTCCGACGACGCCACCAACCAGCAGCAGGACTGCGAGCACAACATCAACCGTATAGTTCGTTGTGGCATGAAGCATGGTGGTGAATGCGGTCACAAAGATGATCTGAAACAGCGACGTTCCGACAACCACTTTGGTCGGCATCCCCAACAGATAGATCATTGCGGGCACCATGATGAACCCGCCGCCAACACCCATGATGGCAGACAGAACACCGACAAACAGGCCGACGACCAGCGGTGGAATGACCGAGATATACAGGCCCGAAGTGCGGAAGCGCATCTTGAACGGCATCGCGTGAATCCAGCCCCGCTGTCGTCTTTTAGGTGGCGAGGCGTCCGCTCTGCGGGATTTGCGCAGGGCGTTCAGGCTTTCGATGAACATCAGGCTGCCGATGATGCCTAAGAACACCACATAACAAAGCTTGACCAGCAGATCGACCTGCCCAAGGCTTTTGAGATAGTTGAACACCACGACACCAAGCGCGGCGCCCGTCAATCCCCCGATCAACAGGACCGTACCCATCCTGAGATCGACCGTCTTTCGTCGAAAATGTGCGAGCACACCTGAAAAGGACGAGGCGACAATCTGGTTGGCTTCGGTCGCAACAGCGACGGCAGGTGGGATGCCGATAAAGAACAGCAGGGGGGTCATCAGAAACCCGCCACCCACGCCGAACATACCGGACAGAATTCCCACCATTCCGCCAAGGCCAAACAACAGAAAGGCGTTTACGGAGACTTCGGCTATCGGGAGATATATTTGCATGTTGTTTTCTAGACGAGCCTGGCTGAGCGGCGCAACGCGACACAAACACCTGTATCGTAAAGATCAGGTGACATGTGGCAAAACGCTCGCAGTTTGCTTGTCAGTCCAAGATAGAAACCGGATGTGCCCTGAACGACGCGCATAATGACTGGCCCCCGGTTCGGTTAACGAAATTGGTCTGTGAACGTGATCGGGCCCAATACGGGTTGCGGCAGAGACCCTCGTCAAAAGTTCAAGGGCCGTGGAAACCTCCGCTATAGGGCGGGACACATGCATATCCCTTTAGAGCGGTTGCGGCATGCAAAATCAACTCTGCATGCCGCTTTGCAGCGAACAGGACTGAAGTTCTGTTCTGAACTGGCCTTATCAGCGTTCCTTGACGTATGGTTCGCCACCTGCACGGGGCGGAACTGCCTTGCCGACAAAACCTGCCAGGATCACAACCGTCAGGATGTATGGCAGGGCATCCATGACTTGAACCGGTATGACGATGCCACCCAGATCAATGTTCTGGAACCGCAGGGCGATGGCCTGAAGCAATCCGAACAGCAAACAGGCCCACATCGCGTGCCATGGCCGCCATTTCGCAAAGATCAATGCGGCAAGTGCAATAAAGCCACGGCCTGCCGTCATGTCCTTCACGAAACCCGCTTGCAACGCGGTGGCAAGGTAAGCTCCGGCGATACCACAAAGCACGCCGCAGATCGCAACGGCGGCATAGCGCAGCCCAACGACCGATACGCCTGCCGTATCAACAGCGGCCGGGTTTTCGCCTACCGCACGCAGGCGCAGGCCAAAGCGGGTACGGAAAAGCACCCACCATGTGGCCGGAACCATCAGAAACGCGACATAGACCAGAATCGAATGGCCTGACAGCAGCTCGGAATAGATCGGGCCGATGATCGGGACACCGCTCAACGCGTCGGCAAAAGGAAACTCGATCGGTGAAAAGCGACCGCCGTCAAACAATGATGGCGTGCGCCCGCCTTGTTGGAACCAGCTTTGCGCCACTAGGACTGTCATGCCAGCCGCAAGGAAATTGATCGCAACCCCTGAGATGAGCTGATTTCCCCGGAAGGTGATCGACGCCAAACCGTGCAGCCCCGACAAAACTAGAGACGAAGCAATCCCGGCCAGCAAACCGAGCCAGACCGATCCTGTTACAGCCGCGATTGCAGCTGAGAAGAACGCAGCCATCAGCATCTTGCCCTCAAGGCCGATGTCAAAAATGCCCGCGCGCTCGGAATAGAGGCCTGCCAGGCAAGCAAGCAACAGCGGAGTGGCGAGACGGATTGTGGAATCCAGAACCTGGATGAGTGTAATGAAGAACTCCATCACTCGGCCCCCTTCCGCAGACTTAGGAACAGCTTTTCAAGCGGCATGCGCACCATGTTGTCCAGCGCTCCGGTGAACAGGATTACAAGCGCCTGAATCACAACGATCAACTCGCGCGGAATCGATGTCCAGAGAGCAAGCTCAGCCCCTCCCTGATAGAGAAACCCGAACAGGATCGCGGCCAGGAACACGCCAAAGGGATGCGAACGGCCCATCAGCGCCACAGCGATACCGATAAATCCAGCTCCTTCAGTAGAATTCAGAACCAACCGTTCCGCTTCACCCATGACGTTGTTGATCGCCATCATTCCTGCAAGCGCACCGGAGATCAGCATCGCGATTATGGTAATCCGTACGGGTGAAATACCCGCATAAACCGCACCGGTTTCTGAATGGCCATAGGCACGAATTTCATAACCCAATCGCGTACGCCAGATCAGCGCCCAGACAACGACGCAGGCAAGAATTGCCACGAAGAACGAGATGTTGGCAGGAGCACCCCGGAAGACCACATTCTCAGCGGTAGAGAACATGGATTGGAAGGTTGGCAGATGGACAGCTTCGGGGAAGCGTGCCGTTGCCGGGTCCATCGAACCTTGCGGGCGCATCACATTGACCAGCATATAGTTCAGGAAGGCCGCTGCGATGAAGTTGAACATGATCGTGGTGATCACGATGTGGCTGCCGCGTTTAGCCTGCAAATAGGCAGGGATCGCAGCCCAGGCGGCACCAAAGAGCATTGAACCGGCGCAAGCGGCAAGCAACGCGATGCTCCAGTGAGGCCAAGGAATATACAGGCAAACCATGGCAACGCCGAGACCACCCAGCATTGCCTGACCTTCACCACCGATGTTGAAGAGGCGTGCGTGAAACGCGACGGCTACCGCCAATCCCGTGAACATGAAGTTGGTGGCGTAGTAGAGCGTATAACCCCAACCATAGGTCGACCCCAGTGCGCCGGTGACCATCAGGTTCACCGCCTCGACCGGGTTTTCTCCGATGGCGAGGATGACCAGCGCCGACAGGATTGCTGCCAATATCAGACTGATCAACGGGATCAGAACGACATCAGCCCATTTGGGCATTTTATCCATGTTACGCGGCCTCCCCCGCAACACCGGCCATCAACAGGCCCAGTTCTTTTTCATCTGTTTCATGAGGCAGGCGTTCGCCCATGATATGTCCGTCAAACATCACTGCGATCCGGTCTGAAAGTGAGAATATCTCTTCCAATTCGACCGACACCAACAGGATCGCTTTTCCCTGATCACGCAGGGCAACGATTTGCTTGTGAATGAACTCGATCGCGCCGATATCTACGCCACGCGTTGGTTGCCCCACCAGCAGCAGGTCAGGATTACGCTCGATTTCTCGTGCAACCACGATTTTTTGCTGGTTACCGCCCGAGAAGTTTTTGGCCGCCAGCCATCCATTTGGCGGGCGCACGTCAAACTTCTCAATCTTACGTTCGGTATCGGCACGCAGTGCCGCGTTGTCCATGAAAATCCCGCGCTTGTAGGCCGGGTCACGGTGATAACCGAAGGCCACGTTCTCCCAGGCGTGGAAATCCATGATCAGACCTTCGCGCTGACGGTCTTCGGGAACGTGCGCGATATGCTGCGCGCGGCGGGCCTGACCATCAGATCCCGGCCCGCTGAGGGCAAGCGGAGTGCCGTTCAGCTTGATGGTCCCGTGACCAGGGCGCATTCCGCCCAGAACTTCCAGCAGTTCGGATTGACCATTGCCGGCCACACCAGCGATGCCGACGATCTCACCCGCGCGAACGTTCAGATTGATGCCTTTGACGCGTTCGACACCGGCCTCGTCGCTGACACGCAGGTTTTCGATTTCCAATATCGGTTTGCCAGGCTGTGCAGGGACCTTATCCACCTGCAACAGTACCTTACGGCCCACCATCAGTTCGGCCAGTTCCTCGGGATTGGTTTCCGAGGTTTTGACCGTCGCTGTCATTTGTCCGCGCCGCATGACCGATACGGTATCTGTGGCTTCCATGATCTCGCGCAGTTTATGCGTGATCAGGATGATAGTTTTACCCTCTTGCCGTAAGCGATCTAGGATGCGGAACAGCTGATCCGCCTCGGCCGGGGTCAGAACACCGGTTGGTTCATCAAGAATCAGAATCTCGGCCCGGCGGTAAAGCGCTTTGAGGATTTCGACCCGCTGCTGTGCGCCCACGCCGATTTCATCAATGCGTTTGTCCGGATCGACGAAGAGTTCGTACTCTTCCTCAAGCTCTTTCAGTTCTTTGCGCGCTTTGGTCAGAGACGGCCCTAGCAGGCCGCCGTCCTCTGCACCCAGAACGATGTTTTCCAGAACGGTGAAATTCTCAACCAGCTTGAAGTGCTGGAAAACCATGCCGATACCTGCGGCTATTGCAGCCTGGCTGTCGGGGATGTCGGTCTTTTGACCATTGATCCAGATTTCACCTTTGTCGGCTTTGTAAAAGCCGTAGAGAATGCTCATCAACGTGGATTTGCCTGCACCGTTTTCACCGATGATCCCATGGATCGTACCGGGGGCGACGCTGATGGAAATGTCTTTGTTGGCCTGAACCGGCCCAAAGGCTTTGGATATCCCTTTGAGCTCAATGGCGGGGACGGTCATGTCTTGTCCTCAATTGCCGAAAAGGCCGCTGTGACACCATAACTGCAGTGCGCGAACAGCGGCAGAGTGGATGTGGGACGGGGGTATCCCCGTCCCACGCGATATCAGAACTGCAGTGCTGGGCAGCTGTCGTTCTCGTAGTAGCTGACAACCGCGACGTTGCCGTCGATGATGTCCTGACGTGCCTTGTCAACTGCGGCTTTCATGTCGTCGTTGACCAGTGCTGCGTTGTTGTCGTCCATTGCGACACCAACACCTTCTTCGGCCAGACCCATGGCAAATACGCCGGTTTCAAGGTCTTCGCCGCCGCTCATTGCATCATAAACAGCAACGTCGACGCGTTTCAGCATCGAGGTCAGAACCTTGCCCGGGTGCAGGTGGTTCTGGTTGCTGTCCACGCCGATCGACAGGATGCCTTCATCAGCTGCGGTCTGCAGAACACCAACACCGGTGCCACCCGCAGCGGCATAGATCACGTCTGCACCCTGGCTGATCTGGGCTTTGGTCAGTTCCGAGCCTTTAACCGGATCATTCCAAGCCGCAGGAGTTGTGCCGGTCATGTTGGCGACAACGTTGATATCAGGGTTCACAGCCTTGGCACCCTGCGCATAACCGCAACCAAAGTGACGGATCAGCGGAATGTCCATGCCGCCGATGAAACCCACGGTGCCCGATTGGGAGGCCATCGCGGCCATCATGCCGACCAGATACGAGCCTTCATGTTCGGCAAAGCCGATCTGACGGATGTTCGGCGCGTCCAGCCAAGTTACGTCAACCGCGACGAACTTGGTGTCGGGATAGTCGCCGGCTACTGCGGACAGCGGATCTGCCATCGCGAAACCCATGGTGATGATCGGGTTTGCGCCCGCTTCGGCAAAACGGCGCAGAGCCTGTTCGCGCTGAGCTTCGGACTGAAGTTCGATCTCGCGGTAGGTGCCGCCGGTTTCGTCGGCCCAACGCTGCGCGCCATTATGTGCCGCTTCGTTGAACGACTTGTCGAATTTACCGCCCAGGTCAAAGATCAGCGCGGGCTCGGCCAGAGCTGCGCCAGCTGTCAGTGCAACCGCAGCGGCTGCGCCCATCAAAGATTTCATCAGGGTCATATGTTACTCCCGTTGGTTTTTGTCGGTTCGGTGCCAAGATAGCCCCGTTTACCCACTCAGAGCGAGCATAACCGTTGTGATGGCGGGAATTAAGGCCGTTTGCAACAGGCGGGGTCAACTGAATTTTGACCATATGGTCGAAAAAATTGCATCTACCGCTAGGGCAAGCTGCGTTCCATTACGATTGCGTCCGCATTTTTATCGTTTTTCCGCAAATAGTAGCCTTTGCGCCGTCCACAGGGGCGATAATTGCAACTTTGGTACAACTCAAAGGCGGGATGATTGTCTTCCGCTACGTCCAGAAACGCGCGGGTGGCACCCAGTTCGATGGCTTTGTTGTGCCAGTTCTCCATGCAGCGCCGGCCCAGCCCTTGCCGTTGATACGCCGGGTGAGTCGCAATTGTCAGCAACTCAGCTTCTCCGGCGATGACCTGAAATAAAGCAAAAGACTGTTCGTTTCCAACAACATGGGTGAAGCGATTGGTCAGAAGGCCGGAAAATTCATCCTCTGTCCATGGGCGGGATTGGGTGAATGCCGCAGCGTGAGTCGATGCCAAGCCCTGAGGTGTCATCCGTCTAACAGTACGGGTGGCACATCTCTGGATGGTGCGGCGTCAGCCGGCCGTATGTAGAGCGGTGCGGGTGGTTCTTTAATTGTTGCCCAACGTTGCGCGGCAATGCGGGCGATAGCCGATGCATGAGATACGGGCTCAGAACAATTGAAAAGAGGCCCAAGTGATTCTGCCTCATCCCGAGACTTCAGTTGCGGTGAAGACCCTGGAAGTTGCACGTACACCTGATCTCGCGGAGCAACGATGACGGGAATCTCGCCATCGGGTGCAAGATCTGTCAACGCTTCAAACCCCGAAACGCCAACTGCAGGTATCGCAAGACCTAGTGCGAGACCCCGTGCCGCTGAGACCGAAATTCGTATGCCAGTAAAATTGCCGGGGCCTACGCCAACCCCGATCGCATCCAGATCCTGCCAGGCGCAATCCGCTTCTGCCAGAACCTCTTCAAGCAGAGGCATCAGCCGCTCAGCTTGTCCGCGGGTCATGGATTCGGCCTTTGATACCGCGATTTCACCCCCGCGCAGCAAAGCGGCCGCGCAATGCGCGGCCGATGTATCAAATGCCAGTATTGTTGGTTCAGACGGCAACAGGGCGAACCTCGGTCACTTCTGGGATGTAGTGGCGCAGCAGGTTCTCGATGCCCATTTTCAGGGTCAGAGTCGATGATGGGCAACCTGCGCAGGCCCCTTGCATGTGCAGATAAACAACGCCCCGATCGAACCCATGGAACGTGATATCGCCGCCGTCCTGAGCAACGGCCGGGCGCACACGGCTGTCCAGCAGATCTTTGATCTGGTTCACGATTTCTGCATCTTCGCCAAAGTGCTCAGCGTGGCCGGATTCGGTGACGGCTTCGGCGCCCATGACAGGCTGGCCAGACTGATAGTGTTCCATAACAGCGCCAAGAACAGCCGGTTTGATGTGATCCCACTGGACGTCATCCGACTTGGTCACGGTCACGAAATCATTGCCAAAGAACACACCGGTTACACCGCTTACGGCAAAGATGCGTTTGGCCAGCGGCGACTTCTCAGCAGCTTCGGCGTTGGGAAAATCTGCTGTTCCAGCGTCCAGAACAGCCTGGCCGGGCAGGAATTTCAATGTTGCCGGGTTCGGTGTGGATTCGGTCTGGATGAACATGGCGGAGCTCCGTTTCAGTTGCTCCAGATATGCGGGCAGGGGCCCGGGAAGTCAAGATTTGGAACCGTTCTAAATTTGGGCGGCGTAAGAAATAGCTGCATCCAATCTGTCATCACCCCAGAACAACTCTTCTCCGACCAGAAAGCTGGGTGCCCCGAAGATGTCGTGCGACTTTGCCATTGCCACCTGTTCAATCAGGGCTGACTTGATGTTGGGGTCGCTGGCCTTATCAAGCATTTCGATGGGTAAATTCGCCGATTGCATGCACTCTGCCAGCACAGATTCATCCGAAATGTCGCGCCCCGAACCAAACTCTGCAGAATAAATGGCGCGAACAAACGCGGCCTTTTGATCGGGTGCTTCGATAGCCAGTACCAAACGCGCAGCTTTCAGGCCATTCTGAGGGAATCTGGCAGGCCGTGCGAAGGGTAGCCCGCGCTCAGTACAAAGCCGTTCCATATCGCGCCACATATAGCGGCCCTTGGCGGGATAGATGTTGAACGGAGAGTTATCCCAGCCTTGTTCTGCGAAGATCGGACCCAGCAGAAATGGCTGCCATTCGACAACCACACCCTTTGCGGCCGCGGCTTGTTCGATCCGCATTGCGCTGAGATAGGAATAGGTCGAGGCAAATTCGAACCAGAATTGAATTTGCCTTCCCATCAGCCTGCCTCAGGTAATTTCTTCCAGTTTCTCTTTGCTCAGATCACCGGGGACGATCGTGATCGGAATCGGCAGGCTGCCTGCGTTGCGTGACAGTTGGGTAACAAGCGGGCCGGGGCCCTTTTTGTCTGTACCGGCACCCAGAACAAGCACACCAATTTCCGGATCGTCACGAACATGTTCGATGATTTGTGGCACCGGTTCGCCTTCGCGAATGGCGAGTTCGGGTTCTACACCCTGTTTGTCACGCATCCATTTCGCGAATACCTCGAAATGTGCGTGAATACGTTCGCGCGCTTCTTCACGCATGACTTCAGCGACACCGATCCAGTGATTGAACTCATCTGGTGGAATAACGGACAGGACAGTGACGCCACCGCCAGTATGCGCTGCACGCATCGCGGCAAAACGCATCGCGTTCAGACACTCGCGACTGTCATCAAGTACGACCAGGAACTTGCGCATGAATATCCTCTTTGTTTTCAGGGATCATGCCCGAGCATTTGCCTGCTGGCAACTCGAACAAACAGAGGCAACACGCTAGCGGTTGCTTGCGGCCCAATCCCAATAAAGCGCACGCGCGCGGCGGGCGATAGGGCCAATCTGGTACTGCGTATCGTCCAGTGCAGTCACAGGTGTAACCTTGTTCATATTACCAGACATGAACACCTCATCCGCGTCATGAAAATCTTCGAAACTTAGAATGGTTTCGTGCACGGTTACGCCGTCCTGGCGCAGGTTGTCGATGTGGCGGGCACGGGTGATTCCAGCGAGGAAAGTGCCGTTGGGTGTCGGCGTGAAAACCTCGCCATCACGCACCATGAAGATATTCGCGGTGGCGGTTTCCGCGACATGGCCCATTGCGTCAGTTACCAGTGCGTTTGAAAACCCTTTGGACCGGGCTTCTTTCAGCATCCGCGCATTGTTGGGATAAAGGCATCCGGCCTTGGCATTAACGACTGCGGATTCCAAAATCGGACGTCGAAATCGGGTCGAAGTCAGCGTGGCTGAGGCCGTTTCCGCTGCCATCGGAATTTCTTCGAGACAGATCGCAAAACCCGTGCTGTCCTCCTGAGGGACGATCGCAGTCGCATCCCCGTCGATCCCCCAGTACATCGGACGGATATAAACGGCGGCATCCGGAGCGTAGCTTTCCAGGCCTTCCTTTACGATCTCTACCATCTGTTCTGTGGCGACATTCGGCGTAAGCATCAGCGCCTCGGCCGAGCGATTGACCCGTTCACAATGTGCTGCAAGGTCAGGGGCCATCCCCTCAAAACAACGTGCGCCGTCAAACACAGATGACCCAAGCCAGGAACCGTGATCCGCTGCACGCATGATCGGGGCGTCCCCATCATGCCACTGACCTTCGAAATAGGTTCGGATGTTCGTACCGACTGCCATGATCCCCTCCGTTCATTCTGGCGAAACCTAGGAGGGCACGGCATCGAGGTCCAGAGGATTATCCAATCGACAAGGGCAACACATCCCGTTTGACCATGGTGCGCAGAGCGAAATTGGACCGCAGATTTCGAATTCCCGGAATTTTCATCAGCCTGTTTTCCAGGAATGCATCGAATGCATTCAGGTCCTGAACAACAACTCGCAGCAATATGTCGCGGGATCCGGTCATAAGATAACACTCCATGACTTCATCACAGCGGCGAATGGCTTTCTCGAATGCATCAATGGCGTTCCGGTCCTGTTTTTCCAGTTCGACCGAAACAAAAACCGTGACGCCAAACCCAAGCAATTCTGCGCTTACCTGCGCGGCATATCCCGTGATCACGCCGTCTCGCAGGAGCCTTTCGAGGCGCCGCGCACAAGGTGTTGCAGACAGTCCGACATGCTCTGCCAGATCGATGACAGTCATTCGCCCATCCTTTTGCAGAGCGCGAATGATCTTTCTATCTATCTGATCCATGGTGAAATACTCCATCTGAGGGCTATCTTATAGAGTAAAGCACTAAAATCTCGCAAGCCAGCAGTGTCCATTGGCGAAAATCTCTAGGCAATACGTGCCAGAATCGCTTTGTCATTCCGGAGGTAGATAATGGAAATCCACCCAATTGACGCGCCAGGGCACGAGCGCGTGGTTGAATTCAAAGATACGGAACACGGATTGCTGGGCTATGTTGCAATCCACTCAACGCAATTGGGGCCAGCCGCTGGTGGCGTACGGATGCGACCCTATGGGCATCCGACTGAGGCATTGAATGACGCGCTGAGACTTTCACGCGGTATGACATTCAAGAACGCTGCCGCTGACCTTCCGCTTGGGGGTGGTAAGGCAGTTATCATAGGTGATCCTTCGGCAGAAAAGTCCCCTGAATTGATGAAAGCCTTTGGCCGCGTCGTTCAGCATCTGGATGGTCAATACTGGACTGCCGAGGATATGGGCATGACGCCTGCCGACATGGCGCATATCGGGTCTGAAACCCGGTACGTCGCTGGTCTGGCAGAGGGTGATTTTGCCAGCGGGGATCCTTCCCCGATCACCGCTAGAGGCATTTTCAATGCGATCCGCGTTGTCGCACGCCATCGATTTGGAACGGCTGCGCTGAAAGGTAAAACCGTCTCGGTTCAGGGTTTGGGCAATGTCGGCTGGCATTTGTGTCACCTGCTTCATGAAGACGGTGCCGAGTTGGTTGTAGCCGATATTGACCGGCAGCAATGTGCTCGGGCAGCAGATCAGTTTTCGGCGAAGGTGGTCGAGACCGATGTGATTTATTCAGTAGAGGCCGACATATTTGCACCCTGCGCGATTGGAGGCATTCTGAACGAGACCAGCATCCCGTTGCTCAAGGTTTCTGCCATTGCCGGCGGGGCGAACAATCAATTGGCCGCAGTTGCTGATGCGCAGCGACTGCATGACCGCGGTATCCTCTATGCTCCGGACTTTGTTGCGAACGGTGGCGGCATCATAAACGTTGCGACCGAGATCCTGCAGGTTGCCGAACGTCAGGCCTTTGTCGATCTCAGATTGCAGGCTTTGGAACGTACGATGGATCGAATTCTGACCCGTGCGCAGGCTGAATCGGTCAGTCCGCATGAGGTGGCGGAATCGATTGTACAGGAAGTACTGCGCCCTAAGGCAGCGTAAGATTCCAAAGAGAAACGCCGCCCGGTTTTGGGGCGGCGTTCTATGTTGTTTTATTACGAGATCTCAGGATTTACCTGCGCCCACCATTCCGATGATCTCGTAGGTGTCGCGCAGGATCGGGGCTGCGATTTCGCGCGCGCGTTCCGCGCCACGTGCCAGAATGCGGTCGATCTCTGCCTGATCGCCCATCAGACGTGCCATCTCGGTCGAGATCGGCGACAGCTTTTCAACTGCCAGATCAGCAAGCATTGGCTTGAACTCTCCAAACTGCTTGCCGCCAACCTGAGCCAGAACCTGCTCCACCGATTGATCGCTGAGCGCAGCATAGATGTTGACCAGATTGCGAGCCTCGGGACGCTCTTCCAATCCGTCGATTTCTGAGGGCAGAGCATCAGGATCTGTCTTGGCCTTGCGGATTTTCTTGGCGATCGCTTCGGCATCATCCGTCATATTGATCCGGCTCATGTCGGAAGGGTCGGATTTCGACATCTTTTTCGAACCGTCGCGTAGGCTCATGACCCGCGTCGCGGCTCCTTCAATCACCGGTTCGGTGATCGGAAAGAAATCGACGCCAAAGTCATTGTTGAACTTGATCGCAATGTCACGGGTCAGCTCGAGATGCTGCTTCTGGTCATCGCCGACTGGCACGTGAGTCGCGTGATAGGTCAGGATGTCCGCAGCCATGAGGGACGGGTAGGCGAACAGGCCCAGCGAGGCGTTCTGCTGGTTCTTGCCTGCCTTATCCTTCCATTGCGTCATGCGCTGCATCCAGCCCATACGCGCGACGCAGTTGAACACCCAGGCCAACTGCGCGTGTTCGGGCACCTGACTTTGGTTGAAGAGGATAGATTGCTCAGGGTCGATCCCCGCCGCAATAAAGCCGGCGCACAATTCTCGCGTCGAGTGGGCCAGTTCCTTGGGGTCTTGCCAGACGGTGATCGCGTGCAGGTCGACCATGCAATACACAGTCTCCATCTCTGGGCCCTGCATATCCACAAAACGCTTGAGCGCACCAAGGTAGTTGCCAAGGTGCAGGTTTCCCGAAGGCTGGATGCCGGAAAACACGCGCGGCGTGAATTGGGTCTCGGTCATCGAAGGGAACTCCTGTCTGGAAAAATCAGTCCCCGTCGCTTACCCATGAGGCCAAGGGACGTCAACAGCCGCAAAGGTAAAGCCCAATGAGCAGTGAGCATTATACACCTGCAGTTAATCCTCTGCCCCCCGTCGTGATGGCACTGGTGCTGTTTGTCATGGGCATTGAATTGGCGTTCACGCTGGGCAGCCGAGGATTGGTCGGCGGACCAGATGCCGTCGGGTGGCGACTACACGCAATAGACAGCTACTCGTTCTTTGCAGGTCAGTTTGATCGAATGCTGGAAACCGGCGACTGGCGCATAGATAGCCTCAAGCGTTTGGTAACGTATCCTTTTGTTTCAGGAACCTTTACCCAGGCAATTTTTGTCTGCGTCTTTATTCTGGCGATGGGCAAGATGGTTGCCGAAGTGTTTGGCAGCATTGCTATGTTGTTGATCTTTGTTCTGTCCGGTGCAGGAGGCGCACTGGTTTATGCTCTGCTTCTTAACCCAAGCCACCCGCTGATTGGTGGGTTCCCACCGGTCTATGGTCTGATCGGTGCATTTACCTGGCTCTTGTGGCGCAAACTGTCTCTGGTCGGAGAAAACCAATCGCGAGCCTTCCAGTTGATCGCAGTTTTGATGGGCATTCAGTTGCTGTTTGGACTGATCTTTGGCGGCACATCGGATTGGGTGGCCGACCTAGGTGGATTTGCCACCGGTTTTGGCCTGTCTTTCTTTCTGGCCCCGGGGGGCTGGGCGCGTATTGTCAGCCGAATCCGTCGGGACTGATAGCTTATGACCGGCGTAGGGCGCGCTTGAACTCAGAGATTTCGAAAGCGCCCAGCAGGTGGCCAAGGAAGAAATAAGAGGCCGCCGCGATCTTGATCAGCAAGATCAGTGCAAGGTAACGCCAGCCCGATAGTTCCAGCGTCCAACCAAAGAAATGGATTGCTGTATAAAGAACCGCACCCATCCCCAATGAGGCTGCTATGATCCGCCATGCTCGTCGTTTGAACCGGTCGTCAAAGCGGGCTTCTTCCCCCATTTTTCGCGCGCCGATAGCCAACAAGGCAACCATGGCCCACCCAGCGACCGACGCAGCGATGGCCGGAGCGATCCAGCCGATAAGCGGATAGAGACCAAAGGCAAGCGCTGCGTTCACGACCATGGCAACCAGGGCGTAGTGAAACGGAGATTTAGTATCCTCCCGAGCAAAGAACAAAGGCTGCAGTAGTTTTTGCAGCATGAATGCGGGCAGGCCGATGCCATAGATAGCCACGGCCAGCGCAGTGGCAGCAGTGTCTTCCGCGCTGAACTGACCGCGTTCAAACAGGACCGAAACCAGCGGGTTTGGGATGATCACAAATGCAACCGTTGAAGGAATGGTCAGCAACAATGTGAACTCACCGGCCCGAGAAAACGCGTTTCGCGCCCCTTCTTTGTCATCGGCACGCAACCGGCGCGATAAATCGGGCAGCAGAACGATGCCGACAGCAATACCAACCACACCGAGCGGTAGCTGGTACAGCCGGTCGGCACTGAACAACCAGCTTATAGCTTTGTCAGTCTGCGACGCGACGCGTTGCCCGACCACCAGATTGACCTGCGTCACCCCCATGGCCAGAGCTGCTGGAACCGCCACGCGAACCATGTGACGCATATCGGGGCTCAACTTGGGCAGGCCAGGGCGGATGCGAAAACCAGCGCGTTCAGTTGCGAACCAAACCAAGCTTAGCTGTGCAACGCCTGCGATTGGAATGACGACAAGCAGCCATCGAATGATCTCGCCTCCCAAAACCGCGCCTGTGATCATGGCTGCGCATGCAAATATGTTGAGCAGAACCGGCGCTGCGGCAGCTGCGGCAAAGCGGCCGGTCGCATTGAGAACACCGGAAAACAATGCCGCAAGGGACATGAACAGAATGTACGGAAACACGATGTACCCATAGTCGACCGCAAGATCGAAACGCCCATCATCCGAAAACCCGTCGGCCACCAGCCATACCAGCCCGGGCATGAAAACCATTGCCAACCCGACCAGAGCCAGCACGGCGGCTGACAGAAGGTTAAAGGCGTCTTGCGCAAAGCCCTGCGCATCTGCCCCTCCCTCCAAACGCTTTGAGAACATGGGTACGAAGGCTGCGTTAAATGCACCTTCGGCAAAGAAGCGGCGGAACATGTTTGGTAGACGAAACGCGGCGACAAAAGCATCCATCACCGGTCCCGGTCCGATATAGGCATTCAGCAGGATTTCCCTGAGAAAGCCCAGAATACGGCTGGTCAGGGTCCAGAAGCCGACCGTGAAGAGGCCCGAAAACAACCGGATCTGCTTCATGAGGCAGCGCGCTCCGCACCTTCAGTGATCGCCTTGCGCAGCTTGGCCTCAAGACCGCGCTGTTTGCTTTCGGAATGGTATTTCAGACCGAACATATCCTTGACGTAGAAAGTGTCGACAACCTGCTCGCCATAGGTGGCGATCACGGCATTGGCGATATAGACATTCGCAGCAGCGAGTGTCCGTGTCAGATCATACAGCAGACCGGGCCTGTCACGGGTATCAACTTCGATGATCGTGTAGATTTCAGAGCCGTCGTTATCAAACGTGATATGAGTCGGTACGTTGAATGCCTTTTCACGCTTCTTGATCTTGTCGCGGGATTTCAAGGCGTCGCGGGCTACGACTTCACCCTTGAGGGTTTTGTGGATCATCTGGGTCAGGCGTGGCAGGCGATCCGCCTCGAACGGATGACCCTCTGCATCTTGAATCCAGAACGCGTCGGTCACATACCCGTCTTTGGTTGTGTAGCTGCGCGCATCAACGACATTTGCCCCGACCAATGCCAGCGCACCGGAAATCCGTGCAAAGATACCGGGGTGATCGCCCATTGCGAAACAGGCACGGGTGGCGTCGCGATCCTCATCGGGATGCAGGCGGATTTCCATCGAACCCGGGTCACCGCTATGTTCCAGAACGCGCAACATCTCGGCGAACTCGACATGTGTCGCTAGATTCAGGCCCTGCCAGTAGGGGTCATAGTGACGCGAGGTTTCAGCCTTGAGATCAGTTTTGGACCAGTCCTCAAGCTCGGCGCGCAGCGCTTTCTTGGCTTCTGCACCGCGATTGGCCCGGTTGAGGTCTTCCATTCCCGTTTCCAGCGCACGCTTGGTTTCGGCATGGAGTGCCCGCAGCAGTGTGGCCTTCCAGTTGTTCCAAGTATTCGGTCCCACACCCCGGATGTCGCAGACAGTCAGCACGGTCAGCAAATCCAGCCGTTTGACCGTTTTCACGGCCTTGGCAAAATCGCGCACTGTTCTTGGATCCGAGATATCCCGTTTCTGCGCCATATCTGACATCAGCAGATGGTAGCGTACCAGCCACTCAACGGTCTCGGCCTCGGATTTGTTCAGGCCTAGTCGCGGCGCAACCTTGCGGGCGATTTTGGCTCCGAGGATTGAATGGTCCTCTGGCCGCCCTTTGGCGATGTCGTGCAAAAGCAAAGCCACATACAGAACGCGCCGGCTGACGTCACCTTCAAGGATTGAAGACGCGAGCGGAAGTTCCTCAATCAGTTCGCCGCGTTCGATTTGTGCCAGGTTGATGATGCATTGGATCGTATGCTCGTCGACGGTGTAGCTGTGATACATGTTGAACTGCATCATCGCGACAATGTGTTCGAATTCCGGGAGAAACGCTGACAGCACGCCCAGTTCATTCATTCGCCGCAAGGCACGTTCCGGGTTACCGTGCTTCAACATCAGATCGAGGAAGATGCGCTGAGCCTCTTTGTCATTGCGCATTTCGTCATCGATCAGATTCAGATTGGCCGTGACCAGCCGCATTGCATCCGGATGGATCAGCATCCCGGTTCGCAAACCTTCTTCGAACAAGCGCAGAAGGTTCATCTTGTCGGATAGAAATTTGTCCGGATCAGCGACATCCAACCGACCGTGCACGATCCTGTAACCGGGCTTAACCCGTGGGCGTCTGCGAAAGATACGCTCCAACAGTGCCGGGCTTTTCATATGTGAAGCTTCCAGCTTTGTCAGAAAGATCCGGGTCAGTTCACCCACGCGGGTCGCTTCGCGAAAATAGCGCTGCATGAACACTTCGACAGCCCGGCGACCGGCGCGGTCTTCGTAACCCATGCGGTCTGCGACCTCGACCTGCAGATCGAATGTCAGCTGTTCTGTGGCACGTCCTGTGACCAGATGCAGGTGCGAGCGTACGGCCCATAGAAACTCTTCTGCCTGAACAAAGGTATTGAACTCTTCCGGTGTAAACAGACCTAGCGGCACCAATTCCGCGACATCCTGAACGCCATAGATATATTTGGCGATCCAATAGAGCGACTGGAGGTCGCGCAGGCCGCCCTTGCCCTCTTTCACATTGGGCTCGACCATATAACGTTCACCCTGTTTGAGGTGACGCTCATCTCGTTCCTGTAGCTTTGCTTCGATGAACTCCTGTTCGGAGCCCTTGAAAAGATCGGATTTGAGCTGACGATCAAGTTCCTTTGCCAGATCCTCATCTCCGGCCAGATAACGCTGTTCCAGCATCGCTGTCCGGATGGTGAAGTCATCGGTTCCCAACCGAAGGCAGTCTTTGATCGTGCGCGATGAATGGCCGACCTTAAGTCGCAAATCCCAGAGCATGTAGAGCATGGATTCAATCACGCTCTCGGCCCAGGCCGTGATTTTGTACGGGGTCAGGAACAACAGATCGACATCCGAGGATGGCGCCATCTCTCCGCGCCCGTACCCTCCAACCGCCAGCACGGCGATCTTTTCGCCACGTGTCGGAGTCGCCAGAGGATGCAGATACTCGCTGGCAATTTTCATCGCCGTGCAGACCAGCCCGTCTGTCAGATAGGTATACGAGCGGGTAAGCGCACGCGCCTCAAACGGACGCTTGGCAAATGCCTCGGCAATCGCCTTGCGCCCGGTCTTTTGCACGTCACGCAGGATGCGCACTGTTTCATTGCGCATCGATGCAGTGTCGAGGTCTTTCTCGAACGCTTCGGACAACAGGGCGCTTACCCCGTCACTGTCGAATATATCGTTCGCCGGGCAGATAAGTTCGCCGGTTGGCAATCGTACCTGCGCCGGACGATCAGAAGCCGGCGCCAGTGAAGCTTTGTGGGGCAGGGTCAATCACAACCACCTGTTTGTTCTGGATCGTGGCCACTGCCAGACCGCGTTCATTCGTACCGTTCGGACGCAGGCGGAAGATGCCGCCGACGCCTTGGAAACCAGCATTCTGTGTCAGGGCCGAGGCTGTCAAAGCGTCGGATTTGCCCTGGCTGACCAATGCGCCGATTGCAGCAATTCCGTCATAAGCGAGGCCGCTGATTGGATGCGGCGCAGTGCCGTAAGTGGCGTTATAGCGCTGTCTGTAAGCTTGTGCCTTTGCCGGGTCGGGCAGGGCAAACCAGCCACCCTGAACTCCGGGCAGTTCCAGCGTTTGGGGCGGGATATCCCAGCGGGTCAGCCCGATAAATTGTGTTGTCGCGGGCGACACACCGGATTCGGGCAGCAATTGGGTAAACAGGGGCAGAGCACCAGCAGTAGTCGCCGTCAGGAAAATCGAATCCGCGCCCGAAGAATCAACGGTTGCCTTGATGGTGGGTACCGAGTTGATGACACCTTGCTGTGAACGATCATATCCGACCGTACCCGCATTGTTGACGCGGCTGCTGCTCAATGCAGTTGAAATGGCCGACTGTCCCAACTGACCGGCAGCGTCGTTGCTGTGGACGATGACCATTCCGGTCTTGCCTCGGCTGCCGGCAAAGTTCACCAGACGGCTGGCGGTGTTATCGAATGTGGGCCCAAGGACAAAGACATTGCCGCCTGCAATGCTGGTATTGTTCGAAAAGGACAGAACGTTGACTTTGTTGTTCAGAACGGCAAGTCCGGCGGCGTTTGCAGCCTGTGCATATACCGGCCCGATGATGATCTTGGCCCCGTCAGATACCGCCTGCTGTGCAACTGTCGATGCGGTACTCGCATTGCCAGCAGTGTCATAGACCCGCAGGTCGATCTGTACGTTCTTCAGATCCGCCATCGCAAGCCGGGCTGCGTTTTCAAGGCTTTGTGCCAGCGCTGCATCACCCGACTGCGCCGACCCTTTCGGTACCAGCAATGCGACCGGAACCGGTTTGGAGGTATTGATCGACGGGCCGCCGCCGATTGCCCCCGGCTCACATGCGGCCAGAAACGCCGCGGTAGCTAATACAGCGGCGGATTTCGCCAGCTTGCGTACGGGCTTGCAAACGGTAAACATCTAAATGAAAACTCCCTGATCCAGCGGCTTAGAATGCTGCTATTCTGTTGAGCCGCGATAATAAACGTCATGCTGCGAGGGTCCAGCTTTGAATTTCCAAAAGATCAGATTGGCTGCTGGCCTGTACTTTGTTGCCACGCCGATCGGAACGGCGCGTGACATCACGCTCAGGGCATTGGATGTACTGGCGTCGGCTGATGTCATTGCGGCCGAGGACACACGCAGCCTGCGCAGGTTGATGGAAATACACGGTGTTCCACTGGATGGGCGTCGTATTCTTGCCTATCACGATCACAGCGGAGCGGGTGCGCGTGGCAAAATCCTCGAAGCGCTTGAGCAGGGAAAATCGATTGCCTACGCCTCCGAGGCGGGCATGCCACTTATTGCCGATCCAGGCTATGATCTTGGCCGCCAGGCCGCCGAAGCGGGTCATATGGTGACATGTGCGCCCGGGCCCTCTGCCGCTCTGGCTGCGCTGACATTGGCGGGCTTGCCGACAGACGCGTTCTTTTTTGCTGGGTTTCTGCCCAATGCGTCGGGTGCGCGGCGGACGAGAATCGAAGCGCTACGCGACATTCCGGGAACGCTGGTGTTCTACGAATCTCCAAAACGCATCTCCAGCAGCCTGGCGGATCTTGCCGACGTGTTGGGATCAGATCGTCAGGCCGCTTTGTGCCGCGAGCTGACCAAGAAATTCGAGGAAGTGCGCCGTGGGACACTTGGGGAATTGGCTGAGGAGTATCAGTCCAAAACCGTCAAAGGTGAAATAGTCCTGCTTGTTGATCGCTCTCATTCGCAATCTGTTAAGGAATCCGACGTAGAAGAGGCTTTGATCAAAGCCTTGGAGACGCATTCGGTTCGGGATGCTGCCGATCTTATTTCAGAGATGTACAACCTCCCGCGCAGACCGATCTATCAAAGGGCGCTGAAGCTGGGAAAAGGATGAGTTCATGCAACGATCGGTTCGTAGCTCTGTTTCATATCACGCAGGGCAATCAGCCGAGCATTTCGTTGCATCAGACTATGAGCGTCGTGGTTATAACATTGCAGAGCGCCGCTGGCGTGGCGCCGGTGGCGAGATTGATCTGATCGTACGAAATGCGGATGGATTTGTTTTTGTCGAAGTAAAGAAAAGCTCAAGTTTTGATGCAGCCGCTGCCCGGATCAGCCGTCGTCAGATGGACCGCATTTGCGCCTCAGCCGCGCAATATCTTGATCAGCAGCCTCGGGGACATTTGGCCAATGCACGTTTTGATGCGGCGTTAGTGAATGCCTTTGGTGAGCTTCAAATTATCGAAAACGCGTTTGGTCAGGCCTGATCACCATTGAACCCTTCGTTCCTCTGCGCCATGTATCGAGCGTGGAATTGAGGGATAAGCCATGAAGATCGCCTTTCAGATGGACCCGATCGGGACCGTGGATATCAACGCCGACAGTTCGTTCCGTCTGGCCGAAGAGGCACAGGCACGCGGGCATGAGCTGTTCTTTTACAGCCCGGATCAACTGGCTTATCAGGAAGGGCGCATTACCGCTCGTGGTCAGGACATGACGGTGCAACGTGTCGCTGGTGAACCGGCTGTGTTGGGTTCGGAACGCGAGGTTGATCTTGCGGATTTCGATGTGGTTTGGCTGCGGCAGGATCCGCCGTTCGATATGCACTACATCACATCGACCCACTTGCTGGATCGACTGAAAGGGCAGGCGTTGGTGGTGAATGATCCGTTCTGGGTGCGTAACTACCCGGAAAAACTGCTGGTGCTGGATTTTCCGGAATTGACGCCGCCAACGACCATCGCGCGAGATCTTCAGACCATCAAAGCTTTCAAAGAAAAGCATGGCGATGTCATCCTGAAGCCGCTTTATGGCAATGGTGGTGCGGGTGTCTTCCGGTTGGATGCAAATGACCGCAACCTGACCTCGCTGCATGAATTGTTCACCGGGTTTTCACGAGAGCCTCTGATCGTCCAGAAGTTCCTGCCGGACGTCAGTAACGGCGACAAGCGCGTGATTTTGGTGGATGGCGAGCCGGTCGGTGCCATCAACCGCGTCCCTGCCGAGGGTGAGACACGTTCGAATATGCATGTCGGCGGTCGACCCGAAAAAATCGGCCTGACAGAGCGTGATTTGGAGATCTGCGCCGCCATCGGGCCTTTGCTGAAAGAAAAGGGGCAGGTGTTTGTCGGGATCGATGTGATTGGCGATTATCTGACTGAAATCAACGTGACCTCCCCAACCGGTATTCAGGAGCTTGAACGCTTTAACGGCGTCAACGTTGCTCAGAAAATCTGGGAAGCGATCGAGGCTAAGGTTTAAGCAGCGACCTTGGCGCTGATGCGAAAGCTCAGCGCCTCGGCCACATGCGGGCGTCTGACATCTGGCGTGCCTTCGAGATCAGCAATTGTCCGGGCGACCCGAAGAATGCGGTGAAAGGCGCGGGCTGAAAGGCCGAATCGCTCTGCCGCCTTCAGCAGCAGATCTTTACCTTCTGCATCCGGCGCGGCGATCTCTTCCAAAAGATTTCCTTCCACATCTGCATTCTGACGCGTGGCAGTTCCCTGATAGCGATCAGCTTGTACCAACCGGGCTTTTTCAACCCGGGCGGCAACGATTTCGGAGCTGTCACCGGATGGGGGCAGGTCAAGGTCGGTGAATCCGACAGGTGGCACCTCGAGCCGCAGGTCAAAGCGATCCATGAGCGGCCCCGAGATGCGTCCAAGATAATCTTCCCCGCAGCCGGGTGCGCGCGAGCAGGCGCGAGACGGATCAGTCAGATATCCGCATTTGCACGGGTTTGCGGCCGCAACCAGCATAAACCGGCAGGGATATTTTACATGAGCATTGGCGCGCGCCACCATGACCTCACCGGTCTCGATGGGCTGGCGCAGAGTTTCCAAAACGGTTCGCGGGAATTCCGGAAATTCATCCATGAACAGCACGCCATTGTGGGCAAGGGAAATCTCACCGGGTTTCGCACCTTTCCCACCGCCCACAATGGCTGCCATCGAAGCTGTATGGTGCGGCTCTCGAAATGGACGCGAACGGCTGATGCCGCCTTCATCCAGTAATCCGCACAGGGACTGAATCATCGAGGTTTCAAGCGCCTCAACAGGCGTAAGCGGAGGCAGTATTTCCGGCAATCGGGCTGCCAGCATGGATTTGCCTGATCCGGGCGTGCCGATCATGATGAGGTGATGGCGTCCGGCCGCGGCAATCTCCATTGCTCGTTTGGCACGCTCTTGACCCTTGACGTCGCGCAGATCGCGGGCGCTGGGCGTCAGGTTTACCTCGCCGGGCTGGGCGATAGGTAAAGGTGACTGGCCAGAGAAATGCCGGACCACATCCCCAAGGGAACCGGCTCCAATTACCTGCGTCGCATCAACCCACGCCGCCTCGGCGCTTGAGGCGCGAGGACATAGAAGCGTTCGATCTTCGGCTGCGGCGGTCATGGCCGCAGGCAAGGCACCAACCACGGGAACCAAAGAACCATCCAGCGACAGCTCCCCAAGTGCCACGGCACCTTCGGCAGCATCGGCTGGAATGATTTCCAGTGCCGAAAGCAAGGCGACAGCAATCGGCAGGTCGAAATGGCTGCCCTCTTTTGGCAGATCGGCAGGGGACAGGTTGATCGTTATCCGTTTTGAAGGGAGTGCGATCGCCATCGAACTGAGAGCGCTGCGCACCCGGTCACGAGCCTCGGACACAGCTTTGTCCGGCAGGCCGACAATTGAAAATGCAGGAAGACCGGGCGAAACGGCGCATTGGACCTCGACCGGTCGGGCATCGACACCCTGAAAGGCAACAGTATGAGCTCGGGCGACCATGGCTGTCCTGTTCTTGGTTAACAGGTTGTTGCTGCCATGGCCGCGGTTTAGGAAGTGTTAACGACGCGGATCAATTGATCATCGCCATGAATTTTGGCCAGGCTTCCGGGTCGGCCACTGTTTTGTCCCTGCAGAACGGATTACAAAACCCCCAACGATTTCCATCGAGTTCCAGGTAGTCGGAGACGGGTTTGCCCGAATACGGACAATTCGCATTGATCGAGGGGCCAGCCTCCAGAGGTTTTGCCTTGGAGGCACCGCCAACCGGCCATGGCTTGGAGCGCAGCTCCTGGGCGTAGGGAAACGGATCATACTGTACGGTCATACCCATCGCTCTCCATTGCCTGACCGGTGTATCCGAGAGCAGCCCCAGACAATAGTCGCGGTTCCTGTCAGATACCGGTAGCCCATATCCGATGATCCGGGCTGCAACAGGGGTATAAAACACATCGGCCAGAGAATATTCGCCAAACAGCGGCCCGGATGATGCGCCGGAAACCTTGCGAGCGTGATCCCACAGCGTTTCGATTCTTTCGAGATCTGCCAATGTACCCGCTGATGGCACAAAGTCTTCCCAGCAATGCAAAAGTTGCATCGGGCATTCGCTTCGCAGGGAAGTGAAGCCGGAAACCATTTCGGAACATAACCATCTTGCAGTTGCGCGTGCGGCGGCATCCTTGGGCCAAAGCCCTGCATCTGGATGACGTTCAGCCAAAGTTTCGGCCATGGCCAAGCTTTCACCAACAACTGTTCCGTCCGGCAAGCGCAATGCCGGTACCAGACGAGCGGGGGCGAGGGGTTTCATATCCTCGGCCATAGTCCCGGAATAGAGGCCAATAATATGGGTTTTATAGGGAAGGCCAAACTTCTCCAGCATCAGCCATCCGCGCATGGACCAGCTGGAAAACAGCCTGTCCCCGATAAATAGATCATAAGTCATGCCCCGACGATGTCGGATCATATATCATTCGTAAATCGGTTATTTGTGCGGAGTTTTATCACGGAATGTGATTGATCCGTTCCACAGACCATCTGTCGCCATGATCCGTGATTTCGGTGACAGACAAATTGTCGATACGATGAGAGAACGCCTGTTGGGCATCAACTGCCAACGCACGCTGTACCTGCGTGAGTATGACGCCGAAATGTGCAACCACGATCAGGTCAGATCCGGTATGTTCGGCAATCAGCCCGTCGATCACCGCATCAACCCTTGCACGGACCTGATTCCAGCTTTCACCTTCGGGTGGGCGCACCTCGCCCGGATTATCCCAGTAAGCAAAAGCCAGTTCAGGATCCTCGGCCTCGATATCCGCAAAAGGCCGCAGTTCCCAGGTTCCAAAGTTGATCTCTCTCAGGTCCGGATGATGCGGCAAACGGCGGCGTGTCCCTTCTATTGCGCTGGCGGTGTCCGCGGCGCGAGAAAGATCTGAGGACACAACAATGCCTCCGGATGGCAGATGGGTCTGAAGCCTTGCAATCGCGGCATGATCGCTCAGATCGGCAGGAATATCCGACCAGCCTACCATTGTTTTGGCATGCGTCGGGCCGTGTCGGACAAGGTGCAGACGTGTCACGGAAGCTGACCTTTCAAAACCAGTGGTAATCCGGCGGTGACCTGTACGACCAGGTCAGCCTGCGCAGCCAGTGCGATATTCAAACGCCCCTGCGCCTCGCGAAACCTGCGTGCCAGTGCGTTATCCGGGACGACCCCGTGACCTACCTCATTCGAAACGATGACGATTTGCGCCGGGCAGGCGCGCAGATCATCAAGAAAATCAGCCTGGGCCTGAGCGATGTCATTCTCAGCGAGCAAGTGATTGCTCAGCCACATGGTGGCACAATCGATAAGGCAAATCTGATCCCGACTCAGGCCCGCAAGCGCAGGCTTCAGGTCAAACGGGGCCTCAATTGTCGTCCAACCTGCGCCGCGTTGTGCAATATGCTGCCTAATTTTTTGGCGCATCTCATCATCAAACACTTGTGATGTCGCGACGTAAACCCGATTTTTATCCGTTGAAACAACCAGTTGTTCGGCAAAAGCGGATTTTCCCGATGCTGCGCCGCCCAGAACAAAGGTTAAATTGGGATGCACTTTTATTACCTTTCTGGTGATCCACCCGGTTTTGCCCTGCGTATCGACACCAAAACGTCAAAGCAAGACCGGCCCGCGCCAGCAAACAAGGGAGAGATGCATGGCACTGGATAACCCAAGCGACTTTTCGATGTCCCGTAGGGCCATGAAGGCCGAATTGCTGGACGCAGAAACAGAATTGCGACTCGCCTACGCGTGGAGAGATGATCGCGACGAACAGGCGCTTCATCGTTTGATCACTGCCTATATGCGACTGGCGATCTCGATGGCTGCGAAGTTCAAACGCTACGGAGCGCCGATGAATGATCTCATTCAGGAAGCTGGTTTGGGATTGATGAAGGCCGCCGATAAGTTCGACCCGGATCGCGGAGTTCGGTTTTCGACCTATGCCGTCTGGTGGATCAAGGCGAGCATCCAGGACTATGTCATGCGGAACTGGTCGATGGTGCGGACTGGTTCGACCTCTTCCCAGAAATCCCTGTTTTTCAATATGCGGCGCGTCCAGGCGCGGCTGGAGCGGGAAGCCGCAACAGATGGTCTTGAGTTGGATCGCCACCAGTTGCACCAGATGATCGCGGCCGAGATTGGGGTCCCACTGCGGGATGTCGAGATGATGGAAGGGCGCCTTTCTGGATCTGATTTCTCTCTCAACGCGGTGCAATCGACCGATGAGGACGGGCGCGAATGGATTGATGCGCTTGAAGATGATCGGGAGCAGGCAGCCGAAGCTGTTGAACACAGCCATGATACCCAACAGCTGCGTGAATGGCTGGTGACAGCGATGCAGGCCTTGAACGATCGCGAGCGGTTCATTGTTCGGGAACGCAAACTGCGTGAACCGGCGCGCACGCTGGAGAGTTTGGGGCAGGAACTAGGTCTGTCCAAAGAGCGCGTACGACAGCTTGAGGCGGCAGCCTTCATCAAAATGCGCAAGAACCTTGAAGCGCAATCCCGTGAGGTGCAACACTTCTTCGCATGAGACATCTTGCGATTCTTGCCACCGCCGCAATTCTGAATTTTAACTTTGCTCCTCAGGGGCTTGCTGACGAATACCTGCCCGACAACGTGCGCGAGCGGATGCAGTCAGCAGATGTTATTATTCTGGGTGAAATTCACGACAATCCACAGCACCATTATATCCAGGCCGAAGCGATCGAAGTGATTGATCCTTCGGCTGTGGTCTGGGAAATGGTGACAGAGGAAGGTGCGCAGCGCCTTGCTCAAAAAGCCGTTTCCGATCCCGAAGAGCTTTCGCGAATCCTGCGCTGGGTTGAATCCGGCTGGCCACCGCTCAGCATGTATTACCCGGTGTTTCAAGCAAGCGAAGCACCAGTGTATGGCGCAATGGTTCCGCGCAAGGCTGCACGGGCGGCGATGGAACGTGGTGCAGCCACTGCTCTGGGGGCGGATGCTGCGCGCTACGGATTGACGGTGCCACTGGCTGCCGAAGATCAGGCCGCGCGCGAAGCGGATCAACTGGCGGCTCATTGCAATGCGATCCCCGAAGAGGCGCTGCCTCAGATGGTTGCGATTCAGCGGCTGCGGGATGCGGTCCTGACACGCGCTATCCTGACTGCGATTGACGACACCGAAGGGCCGGTTGCCGTGATCACCGGCAATGGGCATGCACGCAAAGATCGCGGGATTCCCACTTTTCTGTCTCGTATGCGACCGGGTCTAAAGGTTTTTGTGCTGGGACAATCCGAAGATGGCGTCATCGAAGGCGAGTTTGATGTGGTTATCGACAGCCCTGCGGTCGAACGCGAAGATCCGTGCAAAGCCTTTGAAAATCAGGACTGAGCTGCAACAATATCCGCTGGAACTCATCGGTGGCGTTGCCTAATGTCAGCGCCGACCGGGACGTGGAAGGGCTGAACATGCTGGCATCCAAACGTATTCTTCTGATCATCGGCGGGGGAATTGCGGCTTACAAGTCGTTGGATCTGATCCGGAGACTGAAAGAACGCGGCGCGGCGGTGACGCCCGTTCTGACCCGCGCTGCGGAAGAATTTGTAACGCCGCTTTCGGTGTCCGCACTTGCCGGGGAAAAGGTGTATCGCGACCTTTTCGATCTGACGGATGAAGCCGAGATGGGGCATATCCAGCTCTCACGCTCTGCCGATTTGATTGTTGTTGCTCCGGCCACGGCCGATCTTATGGGCAAGATGGCAGGTGGTCTGGCAAATGATCTCGCATCTACTTTGCTGATGGCGACAGACACTCCTGTCCTGTGTGCCCCTGCAATGAACGTGCGCATGTGGGATCATCCTGCGACGCGGCGCAATCATGAACAGCTTTTGGCCGATGGCGTCAGCTTTGTTGGCCCTAACGAGGGCGATATGGCGTGCGGAGAATACGGACCGGGCCGCATGTCTGAACCGCTGGAGATCGTGGCAGCAATCGAAAATGCGTTTGAAGCGGGGCCCTTGGCTGGCAAGCGTATTTTGGTGACATCTGGCCCTACGCATGAACCCATAGATCCGGTTCGCTATATTGCAAACCGATCATCGGGGGCACAGGGAACAGCGGTGGCCCGTGCACTTGCCACAATGGGTGCCGAAGTTGTTTTTGTGACCGGCCCTGCAGATGTGCCCCCACCTGAGGGCGTGCAGGTTGTTCAAGTTGAGACAGCCCAGCAAATGTCGGATGCGGTGGACGAGGCCTTGCCCGTCGATGCGGGCGTGTTCGCGGCGGCGGTTGCAGATTGGCGTATTGCCGGGGCGTCGGACCGCAAGCTGAAGAAAAGCCGCGACGGCGTTCCGGCTCTGGAATTTGCCGAAAACCCGGACATTTTGAAACGTGTCGCGAATATGGAAACCAATCGCCCGGGGCTGGTAGTTGGCTTTGCCGCCGAAACCGATAACGTGATCGAACACGCAACGGCCAAACGTAAGCGCAAAGGATGCGATTGGATCGTCGCAAATGACGTGAGCCCGGCGACCGGGATAATGGGCGGGTCCGAGAACGCGGTCATATTGATTTCGGATGATGGCGCTGACGAATGGCCCCGTATGGGCAAGGATGCCGTCGCCAAACGTCTGGCAGAGAAGATTGCACAAGTTCTCAACGCGTGATCAGCGCAGAAACAGAAAAAGGGTGCCAACATGGTTGCAATTCGTGTGATCCGCGAGGACGGCGCTGATCCGGCGGTGGCGCTGCCTTCGTACGAAACCACAGGAGCAGCGGGCGCGGATGTGCGCGCAAACTTGCCCGATGGCAAGGCGATCATTCTCGAACCCGGAGAACGCACCCTCGTGCCAACCGGCCTGAGGATCGAAATTCCCAATGGGTACGAGGTTCAGGTTCGTCCGCGCTCGGGTCTGGCCCTGAAACATGGCATCACACTGCCCAATACGCCGGGGACTATCGACAGCGACTATCGCGGTCCTTTGGGAGTGATCTTGCTGAATGCCGGGCAGGAGCGGTTCGAAATCAGCCACGGCGAACGGATTGCTCAACTCGTTGTGGCTCCGGTGGTTCAGGCAAGTTTTGAAGCTGTCGAGGAACTGAACGTCACTGAACGCGGCGCTGGCGGTTTCGGCTCCACCGGTAGCAGTTGATGCTGTTGGTGTTCTTCCTGGCCGCGGCCCTTTGGGGTATCGGCTGGATGGCAGGTGTTTCCAGAACAGCCCGCTCGGCGTCAGTCGCGGTGTTGCTGTTGGGGGTGGTTACTGCTCAGCTGATTTTGCCGGATGGCCATCCGTTGCGAGAAGCCACCGGAGGATCGGCTGCCATGTGGCTCATCCTTGGTGGGTTTGCAGCGCTGGTTCTTCTCTACAGTCGGATGCTAAAGCTTCTGCGTGCACGCGCTGTGCCCACGCAGGACAAGGAGCAGACGATGGCCTCCGATCAATTCAGTGAAACAGAACTGGAACGATATGCCCGACATATCGTTCTTCGGGAACTTGGCGGTCCAGGGCAGAAGCGACTTAAAAAAGCGCGGGTGCTGGTGATCGGAGCAGGTGGCCTGGGCGCGCCGGCACTTCAGTACTTAGCGGCAGCGGGTGTCGGGACAATTGGTGTGATCGACGATGATGTGGTTGAGAATGCCAATCTACAGCGGCAGGTGATCCACCGTGATACGGATATCGGCATACCCAAGGTCTTTTCTGCGCAACAGGCAATGGAATCGCAGAACCCGAATGTTGTGGTACGCCCTTATCACCGCCGTCTGACTGAAGAGATCGCCTCTGATCTTTTTGATGAGTATGATCTGATTCTGGATGGAACGGATAACTTTGAGACGCGCTATCTGGCGAACCGTACAGCCGTCGCGCGCGGCAAGCCCCTGATCTCGGGCGCTTTGTCCCAGTGGGAGGGGCAGCTAAGCGTATTCAGCCCTGCAGAAAGCGGACCTTGCTATCAGTGCATCTTCCCCGAAGCACCTGCCGCCGGTCTTGCGCCTTCCTGTGCCGAAGCCGGGGTCATCGGCCCCTTGCCCGGTGTCGTTGGATCGATGATGGCTGTAGAGGCGATTAAGGTTACTACCGGGGCTGGCCAGCCTCTGGTCGGAGAGATGCTGATCTACGACGCGCTTTATGGTGAAAGCCGGAAGATCACCTTGTCCAAACGTGCAGATTGCCCGATTTGCGCGGCTGCAACCACATGATCCAAGCCACCCAACCCTGCGTGGCGCATCTGTGATGCGCACAGCAGGGGCGGGAGCCTGTTTTTAGCCCAGCGCGCGATCCAGATCGGCAATCAGGTCATCGGCATCCTCCAGCCCGACGGACAGGCGGAAAATCCCGTCTCCGGCATAGGCGCGATAGTCCTCCAACTGGGCGTCCTGCAATTTGAACGAGGTCTCCATCAGGCCGTCAGTTCCCATCCAGAAGATCAGACTGCGATGGTGCCCAAGAGAGACCGCATAGTGGATCACCTGCAGCCGCTCGATCATCTGCTGTGCGATACGTTCGCCCGTGGCCGCATCGCCAACCTGAAATGATATCATCCCGGACATGTTCGACATCTGTCGCGCCGCCAGTTCGGCCTGAGGGTGCGACGCCAGGCCAGGATAGATGACCTTTGTAACTCTCGGGTCTGCTTCCAGCCACTCTGCAACGGCGGTAGCTCCCTCCTGATGCGCCCTCATGCGCAATGGCAGGGTCGATGCTCCACGCGCAATCAGCCAAGCATTGAATGGGGACAGTACACCGCCATGATGAATGCCTGCTTCAGCCCGCATCTTCGCGATCAATTCGGCAGAACCTGCAACAGCCCCACCCACTGCATCGCCGTGTCCGCCGATGTATTTCGTAATCGAGTGCATCGTCAGATCGACCCCAAGCGCGGCCGCATCCATTCCCAGTGGTGAGGCAAAGGTCGCATCGCAACTCAACAACGCTCCGGCTTCTCGGGCCAGTTTTGAGATCGCCGCCAGATCCGTCAGGCGACCGATTGGATTTACAGGGGTCTCTGTATGGATCAGCTTTGTGTTTGGACTGATCGCGTCCGCAACGGATGCGGGATCGGACATATTGACGGCAGAAACCTGGATCCCCATCCGAGGCAGAGTTTCACGTGCCAGTTCCGCCACGCCTGCGTAAGACACGTCCGATACGATCAGGTGATCACCGGCTGAGAGAAAGGTGAAAAAGATCGCAGACGCCGCTGCCATTCCGGATGCTGTTGCAAGACAAGCTTCGGTGCCTTGCAGAGCCGCGATTTTGGTCTCGAGCCCGGCAACAGTTGGATTGGCCCACCGAGAGTAGACATAGGGGCTGTCAGGCGTCAGGTCATGGGCGGAAAACCCGGCGACATCTTCGGTCAGATAGGTCGAACTCATGTGGATCGGTGGTGCCGATGCATTGGTTGAGGCGTCCGGTGGATCACCCGCATGAATGGCCGTTGTCATGATGCCAGCAGTGCGGTTCGTTTTGGTCATGTCCTGTCTCCCTTTCCAACGGACCCTGATTGCTGGGTTCATATGGCGCAAGCGGTATTGCGACAGAATTTGACGTATCAGCCGGTCTGCCTCTGGACCATTGTGCCCGGCCTACCTAGCTTGACGATCAAAGGAGATCTGCATGACCAACCCGATCCTGTCTGACTGGAACACACCCTTTGAAATCGCCCCGTTTGCCGAGATATCGGATGACGATTTTGCCCCTGCGCTGGATCAGGCAATGCAGGCCCACAACGCTCAGATCGAAGCCATCGCGTCCAATGAGGACGCCGCCACATTCGCCAACACGATCGAAGCGCTGGAAGCGGCCGGTGAAGAACTGGACAAGGTGCTTTCGGTTTTCTTCACGGTTGCCGGAGCGGACAGCAATCCAAAGCGGGAAGAACTGCAGCGGGACTTTTCGCCCAAACTGTCGGCGCATTTCTCGGGCATATCCTCGAACAAGGCGCTGTTTCATCGGGTTGCCGACCTCTGGAATCGTCGCGAAGAACTGGGGCTAAGCGACGAACAGGCGCGTGTTCTAATGCTGACCCATCGGGGGTTTGTACGCGCAGGTGCTGCACTGCAGGGTGACGAAGATGACCGGATGCAGGAAATCAAATCGCGGCTCGCCTCGCTGGGAACCTCATTCACTCAAAACCTTCTGGCCGATGAGCGGGATTGGTTCATGGGATTGAGCGAGGACGACCTGCAAGGCCTGCCGGGTTTTGTTGTGGATGCGGCTCGCGCGGCGGGGCAGGAAAAGGGAACCAACGGGCCGGCTATTACTCTTTCACGCTCGTTGATCGTTCCGTTTCTTCAGTTTTCCCCGCGTCGGGATTTGCGCGAAACGGCTTACCGGGCATGGACTGCGCGAGGGGCCAATGGTGGAAAAACCGACAATCGCGAAATTGCATCCGAAATTCTAAAACTGCGCGAGGAACGGGCAAAGCTGCTGGGCTATGACAGCTTTGCTGATTTCAAGCTGGAAACCGAGATGGCGCAAACGCCGGACCGTGTACGTGATTTGCTGATGGAGGTTTGGGATGCAGCCAAAACCCGTGCTGATGTGGATGCTGACATCCTGACAGAGATGATGCGGGAGGACGGTGTCAACGGACCGCTCGAGGCCTGGGACTGGCGCTACTACGCCGAGAAGCGCCGCAAGGCTGAACATGACCTGGATGAGGCTGCGCTAAAGCCATACCTGCAGCTGGATCGCATGATCGAAGCGGCGTTTGCCTGCGCCAGCCGTTTGTTCGGGTTGGAGTTCGCACCGCTTGATGTGCCGCTCTATCATCCGGATTGCCGTGCATGGGAGGTGACCCGCAACGGTCAGCACATCGCGGTGTTCATTGGCGACTATTTCGCACGTGGCTCCAAGCGTTCAGGTGCTTGGTGTAGCGCGATGCGAGCTCAGGCGAAATTCCCTGCGGATCAAGCGCCTGTCGTCATCAATGTCTGCAATTTCGCAAAGGGTGATCCGGCGCTGCTGTCCTACGACGACGCACGTACGCTGTTCCATGAATTTGGCCATGCCCTTCACCAGATGTTGTCCAACGTGACCTATGAAAGCATCTCGGGCACCAGCGTTGCGCGTGATTTTGTGGAGCTTCCCAGCCAACTATACGAACACTGGCTGGAGGTGCCCGAAGTTCTGGCAGAATTCGCTACGCATGCGGAAACTGGTGAGCCGATGCCGCAGGATATGCTCGAGAAAGTGCTGAAGGCCGCTAATTTCGATCAGGGTTTCCAGACCGTTGAATATGTCGCTTCGGCCCTCGTCGATCTGGCGTTCCACGACGGCGCGGCTCCGGCTGATCCGATGGCGAAACAAGCTGAGGTTCTGGCGAGCATCGGGATGCCGCAGGCCATTGGGATGCGCCACGCAACGCCACATTTTGCTCATGTGTTCGCCGGGGATGGCTATAGTTCAGGCTACTACAGCTACATGTGGTCCGAGGTTATGGATGCGGACGCCTTTGCGGCCTTTGAAGAAGCCGGTGGAGCCTTTGATCCAGAGCGTGCAAAGGCTCTGGAAGTGCATATCCTCTCGACCGGCGGATCAAAGGAAGCGGAAGACCTGTATCTGGCGTTCCGCGGGCGTTTGCCGGGTGTTGAAGCCCTGCTGAAAGGGCGCGGCCTGATCGCGGCCTGAACCAGTCGGACCGTCAGTATCCGAGCTGACGGTCCACCAGATGCAAAAACGGCTCACCCGCCTCGCCACGACGGATGTTTTCGCAGATGACTTGCGCCGCTGTAATGGGGCGAGTCTCAGACGCGATATGGGGAGTGACCGTTACATTTGGATGCGCCCAATACGGATCCTCGGGCGGCAGAGGCTCAGTTCGGAACACATCCAGCGTGGCATGACCGACCTGACCCGAACCCAGTGCTTCCAGCAAGGCATCGTCATCAATCAATGGCCCACGCCCCGGATTGATGATCCGTGCGCCTTTCGGCAACAGGGCAAGTGTTTCGGCATTCATTGTGTTCTCGGTCGCTGGGGTGTCAGGTAGCAGAAGGACAACAATCTCTGCGCGGCTCAGAGCCTCACGCAATCCATCTGCGCCGTGCAGGCAGGTAACTCCGCCGATTTCTTTGGATGTTCTGCTCCAGCCGGTAACGTGAAAGTTCAGTGCCGCAAGCGCCTGAGCCACGGCCTGGCCCAGTGAACCCAGTCCTAAAACACAGACCTGCCGTTCTTGTGCAAGCGGGGGCGCATCCGGTGTCCAGACGCCGTCCTGAACCGTGATGTGTTTGTCCATGCCAAGATGGTACCGCAATGTGTGCCCGACCACCCATTCAATCATGCCTTGGGTCAGCCCATGATCCACCATCCTCGCCAGTGGAACGGTCAGGGTCTCATTGCCCGCAATGCTTTCAACCCCGGCCCAAAGGCTCAGCACCGCTTTGAGCCGTGAATAAGGTGTGAAATCCAACAAGCCCCCGTTCGGGGCATAGACCACGTAATCGACCTCATCCGGATCGAATTCGGTTCCCAGTCGAAAATCCAGACCAGCTTCGCTCAGCCCATTGGTCAACAGTGGCTCATACACGGGCCACAGGGCAGGGCGCGCGGAAAACAGGACGTTTACGGACATGGGCAGTCTCTCAGTTTATCGGGGACGATGAATATGGGCGCTTTGCACGATGCCAAATGCGGCCATCAGAACCAGCATGGCAGAACCACCATAGCTGACCATGGGCAGCGGGACGCCCACAACAGGTGCCAGCCCCATAACCATTGACATGTTCACGGCAAAGAACAGGAAGAAGTTAAGCGAAATTCCGAGCGTAACGAGCGAAGAAAAGCGGTCGCGTGTCGACAGGGCCGTTACCATGCAGAATATCAGGATCAGACCGTATAGGATCAACAGAGTGATCCCGCCAACAAACCCAAATTCTTCTGCCAGAGTGGTAAAGATGAAGTCTGTATGCTTCTCGGGCAAAAAGTTGAGGCGCGACTGAGTTCCCTGCATGAAGCCACGCCCGTTCCAGCCACCTGAACCAAGCGCAATCTTGGATTGGGTGATGTGATAGCCGGCCCCAAGCGGATCGGTTGAAGGGTCAAGAAACGTATCGATGCGCCGGAACTGGTAATCTTTGAGCAATTGCCATTCCGTCCCACGACTGTTGAAGACTGTCGCAACCAGCCCGACGCCTGCGGCGATCACTGCTGCGAAGTAAGCCCAGTGTACGCCCGCCAGAAACATCAGGCCGCCTCCGGCCGCGAGCAACAGGATCGACGTCCCGAGATCGGGCTGCTTCAGAACCATGAAAGTCGGGATCAGGATCAGCAGCACCGGGATCAGAACCCATAGCGGCCGAGAGGTTTTGTGAGACGGCAGCCAGTCGTAATAGGCGGCCAGAACCATGACCAAGGCGACCTTCATGACTTCGGACGGTTGAAGCCGCATGAACCCAAGGTCGATCCAGCGTTGTGCGCCCATACCGATTGTGCCGAAGAGTTCCACGAACACCAGCAAGGCAATCGACCCAAGATAGGCCAGTACCGACATGTTCCGCCAGAACCAGATCGGAACCAGAGCGATGATGAACATCACCGTCAGGCCAAGCCCGAACCGTTCCATCTGTGGCTCGGCCCAGGGCAGCCATGAACCTCCTGCCACCGAGTACAGCATCAGGAAACCTGCGCTGGCCGTACTGATCAACAGCAGGGTAAGGGGCCAGTTCATGTACAGGAATTTGCGGAACCCCGATGGCGTGGATTTGACGGCGTATTCAAGATAGCTCATGCGCGGTCCTTTTCATCCGGACGCGCTTTGGGGCGACGATCGCCCTCCAGCCGTTTTTGCTGCTCCTTGATACGTTCGCGATCTGCTACCGGATATGCCTCAAGCGGCGGAGTACCGTCATAGAGAGCCTGCAGCATGATGTCCCTTGCAACAGGAGCTGCCGCCTTGGAACCGCCGCCGCCATGTTCAACGACCACGGCGATCGCGTATTTTGGATTGTCATAGGGGGCAAAGCTTACGAACAGGGCGTGGTCGCGGCGTTCCCAAGGCAAGTCTTCGTTGCGGATAACACCTGCAGCGCGTTCGGCCTTGGTGATGTTGCGCACCTGACTTGTTCCGGTTTTCCCGGCCATGCGGAAATCATCAGCGATGATACGGCTGCGA
This sequence comes from Ruegeria sp. CH6, assembly GCF_056537005.1. Classification (NCBI taxonomy): domain Bacteria; kingdom Pseudomonadati; phylum Pseudomonadota; class Alphaproteobacteria; order Rhodobacterales; family Roseobacteraceae; genus Ruegeria; species Ruegeria sp. CH6. The sequence continues at coordinate 193,354 of NZ_JBQFQS010000003.1, forward strand.
TAAGCAGTGCCGCGCCGGTCATTCGAAACCGAGAACATCGCCTTGCGCACCTGTTCCAGATTGTAGGGATTTACGGCAAGGGGTTCACCCGCACCTGACGGTTGCTCAACCCCATCGACCGAGCGAACCAGACGTGGGGAGACAGCTCGCCCTGTGGCAAGCCGTGCTGTCATGACCGCAAGCTGCAAGGGAGAGGCGAGCATGAAGCCCTGCCCGATGGACGCGTTGGCCGTATCACCCACCAGCCAGTCCTGACCGTGTACCCGCTGTTTCCATTCCTGGTTCGGGGCCAAACCTGCGGCGACCGCAGACATGGGGATGTCATGCCGGATACCCAGACCGAAGGTGCGAGCCATGTCGGAAATCTTGTCGATCCCTACTCGCAGGGCAACATCGTAGTAGTACACATCGCAGCTGCGCTTCAGAGAGGTCTCGAGGTCAACCGTGCCATGCCCACCACGTTTCCAGCAGTGGAACCGGCGGCTGCCGACCTTGAGGTGCCCGGGACAGTAAACCGTGTTGGCGGGACCGATTACACCCGCCTCAAGCGCGGCCAGAGCGGTGATCATCTTGAACGTCGATCCCGGCGGATAGGTGCCCTGAACGGTTTTGTTGGCCAGTGGGCGGTATTTGTCCTGTGTCAGGGTCCGATAGTCCGCAACAGAGATACCGCGGACAAACAGGTTGGGATCGAAGCTGGGCGCTGAACTGATCGCCCGGATATCTCCGGTTTCACAGTCAATAACGACGGCAGCCGCGCTTTCTCCGGCAAGACGGGCCTGCGCGTATTGCTGCAGATTGGCGTCGACTGATAGCTGCAGGTCCGCGCCTGCCTGTCCTTCCTGACGGTCCAGCTCACGCATAACGCGGCCAGTGGCATTGACTTCGACACGTTTGGCGCCGGCTTTGCCGCGCAGCGAGCTTTCCTGCTTGGCCTCAAGCCCGACCTTGCCAATCTGAAATCGCGGAATGCGCAGTACCGGTTCGGGATCCTGTATCTGGCTCAGGTCATAATCACTGACCGGGCCGACATAGCCCACTACATGCGCAAAGTCCTCATACCGGGGGTACTGACGCGTCGAGCCGACCTCTGGCGTGACACCCGGCAGCGCAGGTGCGTTAACCGCGACTTTGGAGATATCTTCCCATGTCACCTGATCCGCCAGAGTGACGGGAAGAAACGGTGCTGAACGGCGCATTTCCGTGCGTGCGCGCTCGATCTCATCCTCGTTCAGCGGGATCAGTTCCGACAGCTTGGCAATGACCTTGTCGACGTCACCCGCATCTTCGCGAACGACTACTATGCGGTACGAAGGTGTGTTTTGTCCGATGACCTGACCATTCCGGTCATAGATACGACCGCGGGTTGGTGGTATCAGGCGGATGTTGATGCGATTTTCTTCTGCCAGAAGGCGATATTGATCGGCCTGATCGACCTGCATGAAACGCATACGGGCTGCTAGCCCGCCAATAAAGGCTGCCTGAAGGCCGCCCAATACGATAGCACGGCGTGGCAAGCGCTTGTATGCAAGACCCTCGGATTTTGGCTTTCGCTGTTTCATACCCGTGCTCCCGTAGCACCTGCATCCGCGGCTGAGATGCGACGCACTCCAAACACACTCTGACTGATCAATACGATCAAAGGATAGGCCAGGATGGTTAGGATTAGCTGGATCATAGCAGGGCCCAAAGCGACTTGCTGAACGGACAATATGGAAAGGATAACGCGATCTGCCAGGAAGACCATTGCCGTCACAACTCCGATCGTTGTCCATTCACCGACAAAACCAGCGTCCCGCATGCCCGGTGCCGCCGAGCGCAGATATGCTGATCCAAGGACAACCAAAGCAGCCAGCAGCCCGGGAGGGCGCTGAAACAGAAGATCAGCCATTAGCATCACGATGGCGATACTGAGCGTTGGCACATACTCGGGACGACGCAGCACCCAGACAAATGTCAGTGCGATCAGGATGTCGGGGAAAGGCCAGCGATCTGGTTTGGTGTCCAGAGGTAACAGATGCAGAAACACCACCAGTATGGCGAGCGCGAAATACATGCCACGCATGAGCCAGAGATGTGACGTGGCTTTATCCATCGCCCGCCTCTTCGGGTGTCAGTGCGGCCTCAGGGCGTTGTGGCCCAACGATGCTGCCAGGTGTACGAATTGGGGGCGCAGATTGATAACGAAGTACGCGCAGGAATTCCAAGCGTTCGAAATCCGCCGATAGCCGAACGCGTAGCCTTCCGCCCGGATCAACCGTGATCTGGCCAATCAGGAGACCAGCCGGAAACACACCGCCATCGCCCGAGGTGATCACGCGATCGCCGGGCCGGACCAACTCGCGATTTTCCAGAAACTCGACGACAGGTGCTGAGGTGTTATCACCTGCGATCAATGCTGTCTGGCCTGAGGGTTGGATGGTTGCCGGAATCGCACTCGAAGCATCGGTCATCAGGATGACACGGGCTGTATCAGAGCCAACACCAGAGATGCGTCCAACCAGCCCGATACCGTCCATCGTAGCCCAGCCATCCACGATCCCGTCGCGCTCCCCGACATTCAGGAGTACCGACTGACGGAAAGGGGATCCGCTATCGGCCATCACCACACCTGTGATGTAGGTCAAACGCGGATCAAGACGGACATTGTTCAGGTCAAGCAACCGCGCATTTTCCTGCTCGAGCTGTAGTGCTGCCTCTTTCCATGCGCGCATCAGGCGCAATTCGCTGCGCAGTTCCTGATTTTGTTCGCTGAGGCGCTGATAGCTTTGGAAGTCCCGGACCAGGTTGACCACCGCAGTAACCGGAACCATGGCCCATTCCATCGACGGTACGACTGCATCAACGACCTGAGCGCGAAACCGTTCGACGCGGGGGCTGTCGATACGCCACACCAGAAAGATGCCCAGCAGGCACAACACAACAATCCCCAGGAACAAGCGGCGCAAGGGGGTTGCGTAGTCGTCGCGCTGTGATCGGTCCTTTGCCACAGGACTCCTTCCCGTGCTGCTCGCGCCCGATTATACACCCTTAGTTATAAGGGTGCGCGCCTTAGCTTTCGTAGTCAATCGCGTGGCGCAGTTGTTTTTCGTATTCAAGCGCCTTGCCGGTGCCCAAAGCCACACAATTCAGGCTTTCATCGGCAATCGACACGGCCAGACCGGTCTGTTCGCGCAGCGCCAGGTCCAGATCACCCAACAGCGCACCGCCACCAGTCAGCATCACGCCGCGATCCACAATATCCGCCGCAAGGTCGGGCGGAGTGGTTTCCAAGGCGGTCATCACCGCCTCGCAAATCTGCTGGACGGGCTCGGACAAGGCCTCGGCGACTTGCGCTTGGCTGATTTCGATTTCCTTTGGCACACCGTTCAGCAGATCGCGGCCACGGATGTGCATCGACTGTCCACGGCCATCGTCAGGCATACGCGCTGTGCCGATAGTTGTTTTAATTCTCTCAGCGGTCGATTCACCGACCAACAAGTTTTGCTGACGGCGCAGGTACGAGATGATGGCTTCGTCCATGCGGTCCCCACCAACACGCACCGAACGGGCGTACACGATGTCGCCCAGCGACAAGACCGCAACTTCGGTCGTACCACCGCCGATATCGACGACCATGTTGCCCGTTGGGTCGGTGATTGGCATTCCGGCCCCGATTGCAGCTGCAATGGGTTCGGCGATCAGGCCAGCGCGGCGTGCACCGGCAGACAGAACCGACTGACGGATCGCGCGTTTTTCAACAGGCGTCGCGCCATGTGGGACGCAGACGATGATTTTCGGTTTCGAAAAGGTCGACCGCTTGTGCACTTTGCGAATGAAGTGCTTGATCATTTCCTCGGCTGTATCGAAGTCGGCGATCACACCTTCGCGCATCGGGCGAATGGCTTCGATCGAGCCGGGGGTACGACCCAGCATGAGTTTGGCGTCTTCACCAACTGCCAGAACTTTCTTGACACCATCCTTGACGTGATAGGCCACAACGGAAGGTTCGGACAGGATAACGCCGCGACCCTTGACATAGACCAGCGTGTTAGCAGTCCCAAGGTCAATGGCCATATCCGCTGTGAACAGGCCGCCCAGATTGTCAAAGATCCCCATATGTCCCCTGATCCTGTATGTCAGATTTTTTCTACTGCCCGCGACTCGACGGTTCCGGGATGGATGACTTATAGGGTGCCACGACGCCCGATAAAAGGCCTGATTCCGCGGTAATCAGCACCTTTCCGCCTCATTAACAGGGACTTTAGAAGGCAAAATGCTCTCATATCAACATATTTACCACGCGGGAAATCTGGCTGATGTGCATAAGCATGCCCTTTTGGCGGAAATACTCGCTTATCTGACCCGGAAAGATAAGCCGCTGACCTATGCCGAAACCCATTCTGGGCGGGGTTTGTATCAGCTGGATTCGGACGAAGCCGTTCGGACCGGCGAAGCCTCGGCCGGTATCGAGCGTGCCTTGCTTGAGGGCTGGTTCGGAGAGGATCACCCTCTGAGCCGCGCAATCTCCGGCGTGAAAGATCAACATGGCCAATCTGCTTATCCGGGTTCTCCCCTGATCGCGGCCAGCCTGTTGCGGCCACAGGATAGTTTACACCTGGCCGAGCTGCATCCGCAGGAATACCGGGTTCTTAAAAACGCGGTCGCGCCTTATGGAGCCAGGACCTATCAGCAAGATGGATTTGAACTGGCGCAATCGTTGCTACCGCCGACGCCGCGTCGGGGGATGCTGCTGATCGATCCTAGCTACGAGGTTAAGGCCGATTACGATCGGTTGCCAAACATCATCACAACGCTGAACCGCAAATGGAATGTCGGGATAATTGCCCTTTGGTATCCGATCCTGACAAACGGACGCCATGAAGCCATGTGTGATGCCTTGCGGAAACGGGATCTGCCAAAGGTGCTGCATCACCAAGTCCGGTTTCCTGCCGCGCGTGAGGGTCATGGCATGGTCGGCTCGGGCATGTTTATCGTGAATGCGACCTATGGATTAGAAGAGGCAGCCGGGCGACTCGACGCGCTTTTTGCTCGTGTTCAAGCTTAGTTCCCTTAGGTAACTCCACATTTTCTGACATTTGCGCACGGTCCGCTTTTGTGGGCCGATGCCTCTGTTTTCGCTGCATTTTACCGGCCACCGTGTCGCGTATCTACGTCAGGACGTAATTGCGGCCTCTGCGAAAGATTAGGTGGTCCACTTGATTTCCCAGGCTAGTTCAGTAAGTAAATTGTCACACCTGACAATAAACAGGAATTGGGACATATCCATGGACTTCCTAAGCCGCCACATCAGTGACTTTCATCTGAGTTACTGGGAAACTTTTATCAATAACTGGTTCTTTGTCTTTGCATTGGCGTTTTTGGCATTCGAGTTGCTGCGCTATGCCATCGTCAAAAAGCTGAACTGGGAAATGGTGGGCGATACGGTCACCAATTTCATCACGCTCGCGTTCTTTATCGGGATCAGCTTCGTTTTGCTGGCGGGCTTCTACATAGGTGCCTATGTCTGGGCCTATCAGTTTGCCGTGTTCGACATCCCAACGACATGGGCGTCATTCATCATCGTGCTGATACTTGCGGATCTGGCCTACTACTGGGAACACCGTATCCTGCATCGCATCAACTTTCTTTGGGCGACGCATTCAGTGCATCACAGTTCGCCTTTCTTCAACATTTCGGTTGCATATCGTCATGGCCCGCTGGATGGTTTCTGGCCACTGTTTTTCCATCTGCCGCTGGTGCTGCTGGGGTTCAATCCGTTCATGGTTCTGATCGTAGAGTTGCTGGTGCAGCTGTATCAGACCGCCCTGCACACAGAGGTTATCGGAAAGTTGTGGCGCCCGATCGAATACCTTTTCAATACGCCGTCGCATCACCGGGTGCACCACGGATCGAACCGTAAGTATCTGGATAAAAACTATGCCGGTATCTTCATCATCTGGGACCGCATGTTCGGCACCTTTGAGGAAGAAAAAGAGGATGTTGTTTACGGTCTGGTCACCCCGATCGACTCGGTAAATCCCTTTGTCGCCTTCCTGCATGGTTTTACCCGGCTCTTCAGAGATGTGTGGAACATGCCGGGCTTCCGAAACAAGTTGGGCGTCCTCTTCGGACCTCCTGGCTGGCAGCCCAAAAAGAGCCAGCGAAAGCCAGCGGAATAGCACAAAGGACTGGATGAGATGCCAAACAATACGCAACGCATCGTCGCCGCCATCGCAACAGCAGGGCTGTTCATTGGCGGAGCCTGGTTTGCCTCCGGCTTTCGCACGGATATCGCCGAGGCGTCCGCTTCTTCAACCGGCGTGCAGGATCACCAGGGTCTGATCGTGAACCTGCACGGGGCACGTGGCGACACGGGCAACATCATCGTCATGGCGTTTGATCAACAGTCAGCGTTTGACAACATGGATTACAACAACGCGGCTGGATATCTCGAGGCCCCTGCGACGGGGCAACCGCAGCGGTTCGATTTTCCGGACCTCAACAACAACTACTACTCCGTCATCGCGTTTCATGATGCAAACGGTGACTACGATCTGAACTATGATGCGGAATACACCCCGACCGAGGGGTATGCGGTGTCAGGCATGAATGACCTGCATGACAACCCGGTCTTCTATTACTCTCTGGTTGAACCGGGGAAACCGGTCGACCTGACACTGTTCTACTGGCCGTAGCCAGAACAGAAGAAATGCAAAGGGGCGGTCCATGAAAGGCCGCCCCTTTTTCATTCTCAGGAAAGATCCTTATACGAGATTTCTCGTGCATCCGCACCGGGACCGGCCTTTTCGCGTCGGACGATCAGGCGGTTCAGCGCATGGATGTAAGCCTTGGCAGATGCAACGACCGTGTCGGTGTTGGCCGACTGCCCGGTAGCGATCATACCGTCTTCTTCGAGCCGGACCGAAACCGTGGCTTGCGCATCGGTTCCCGCAGTCACAGCATGTACCTGATAAAGCTGGAGATGCGCCGTATTTGGGTGAACCACTCGAATAGCGCGGAACGCCGCATCGACGGGCCCATCGCCGGTTTCGGTTGCGATGATCTCTTTGCCGTCCACTTCCATCTCGATGGTTGCTTCGGCCTTGCCAACCGTTCCACAGGTGACTTTCAGTGAAACCAGCTGCAGATGATCGTTGCCGTCGTCATCGTCCAGCGTCATCAGAGCAATGATGTCGTCGTCAAAGACCTCTTTCTTGCGGTCGGCCAGCTCCTTGAACCGAATGAAGATATCCTTGAGCTGGTTGTCACCGACTTCGTAACCCATCGTGTTCAGTTTATCGCGCAACGCGGCCCGGCCCGAATGCTTGCCCAAAGGCAGGGATGTGCCGGACAGACCGATATCCTCGGGGCGCATGATCTCAAAATTCTCGCGGTTCTTCAGCATGCCGTCCTGATGGATGCCGCTTTCATGCGCGAAGGCATTCTTGCCAACGATGGCTTTGTTGAACTGGACGTTGAAGCCCGACACCGTCGCGACCCGTCGCGAGATATGCATGATCTTGGTCGTGTCGATACCGGTGTGCCAGGGCATGATGTCGTTGCGGGTGCGCAGCGCCATCACGACCTCTTCCAGAGCAGTGTTGCCAGCGCGTTCGCCCAGACCGTTGATAGTGCACTCGATCTGACGGGCGCCACCTGCAACTGCAGCCAGTGAGTTCGCGGTCGCCATGCCAAGGTCGTTGTGGCAGTGGGTCGCAAAGACGACCTCATCCGCGCCCGGGACCGTTTCGATCAGGCGTTTGATCAGGTCAGCGGATTCCACCGGAGCAGTGTAACCCACTGTATCGGGGATGTTGATCGTCGTTGCGCCCGCCTTGATCGCAATCTCGATCACGCGGCACAGATAGTCCCATTCGGTTCGCGTCGCGTCCATCGGTGACCACTGCACGTTTTCACACAGGTTGCGCGCGTGGCTTACGGTTTCATGGATCTTTTCGGCCATTTCGTCCTGCGTCAGGTTCGGAATGGCGCGGTGCAGCGGCGAGGTGCCGATGAAAGTGTGAATGCGGCTTTTGCCGGCGTGTTTCACCGCTTCCCAGCAGCGGTCAATATCCGCAAAGTTGGCGCGCGCCAGACCGCAGATGCGGCTGTTCTTAGAACGCTGCGCGATTTCGGATACCGCCTTGAAGTCGCCTTCGGAGGCAATGGGGAAGCCTGCCTCGATAATGTCGACGCCCATTTCGTCCAGCAGCTCGGCAATCTCGAGCTTTTCGTCATGGGTCATGGTCGCACCAGGGCTCTGCTCGCCGTCGCGCAAAGTAGTATCAAAGATCAAGACGCGGTCTTGGTCGGTCACGTTGGTCATGGGAATCTCTTTCTTCTCTGTCCTAATGCCTCTTGGCGCGCTGGCGTCCTCCTCTGAGCGGGCGCGCCGGATGGCACGCTCAGAGGCGGATTAGGATCAGTAGGCCACGCAGATCGGCACCACGAAACGCGGTGTTGGCAAAAGGGATATCTGCGCGGTTGATCATGAGGCGGAATTTATACAGAGCCCGCAGGGAATGAAAAGGACCAAAATGCCTTATTCTTCAGCTGAACTATTCTTTTCAACGCTCATTGATCTGATTGGGTGTGCGCCTAGGTAGCAGTTCATGAAAACAGCACTGATCATTGGGGCGTCGGGCGGAATCGGTAGCGCTATGTGTAGCCGGCTTGCGCAGCAGGACGTCACGGTTACGACCCTGTCGCGGACAGGCGACGGGTTTGATCTAGTGATCCCGGACAAGGCCGAGCAAGTCTTAAGCGCTGTCGAAGGCCCGTTTGATCTGGTGTTTGTGGCCAGTGGCGCGCTGGAAATCAATGGCGCTGCGCCCGAAAAGACACTGCGCGCATTGTCTGCCAAAGCGATGATGGACCAGTTCGCCCTGAATGCAGTTGGGCCCGCGATGGTGCTGAAACATGCGAGCCGACTGCTTCCCAGAAGCGGTCGATCTGTGATTGCCGTGCTCTCGGCAAGGGTGGGGTCGATCGGGGATAACCGGCTCGGCGGTTGGGTCAGCTACCGCGCTGCCAAAGCAGCTGTGAACCAGATTGTGCATACATCTGCGATTGAGTTGGCTCGAACGCACAAGGAAGCCATCTGCGTGTCCTTACATCCCGGAACCGTCAAAACAGCCTTTACTGAAAAGTATCTGGGGCGGCACCCGGCGGTCGAACCGGATGATGCTGCCGGGAACCTTCTGCGCGTGATAGATCAACTGAGCCCGTCAGAATCGGGTCAATTCTTTGACTGGGCAGGCAAACCGATCCCATGGTGATCCGGTTGAAGCCTGCCGGTACTAGCTGTCAGAATTGGTGGTTTCCGTAGGTTGCTCTGTCGGAGCGGGCGCTTGTTCGGTTGCTTCCGGCTCAGTGGTGACTGCATCTGGTTCGCTAGCAGCTTCTTCAGAAAGCGCACCGTTTGCCCAGACGCCGGTTTCTTCCTCGCCATTCACATAGCGCATGGTGCCGTTGCCCTGGCGTTTCGCGTCTACAAAGCTGCCTTCGTAGATGTCTCCGTTTGAATAGGTCGCGATACCGACACCGGTGATTTTTCCTTCTTTCCATTCGCCGGTGTATTTAAAGCCGTTTGCCATCACGATCTCGCCCTGACCGTGGCGCTGTCCCTGGGCAAAATCGCCTGTATATACGGTGCCATCAGCATAGGTGGTCTTACCCTTGCCTTGCCGCGCACCTTCGACCCAATCACCATCGTAGACCGTGCCATCTGCACGGGTCAGAACCCCTTTGCCATGGGTTTTGGCATTCTTGAACTGGCCTTTGTAAATGGTACCGTTCGCATAAGTTGCGACACCCCGGCCATCGATCACCCCGGCGATCCAGTCGCCATCATAGGTAGAGCCATCGGGATAGGTGATAAGCCCCTTGCCATCGGCCAGATCGGCGCTGAAGTCACCTGTATAAACCGAGCCATCAGGATAGGTCAGTTCACCCAATCCTTCGATCTGCCCGTTGGTCCACTGACCGGTATAGATATAGCCGTCGGTTCCGGTGAACGTTCCCTGACCGTGTCGCTGATCATCTACGAAATCGCCCTCATAGACGTCGCCATTTGCGTAAACCGCTTTGCCTTTGCCCTGACGGCGCCCTTCGATCAGCCTGCCTTCGTAAACATCGCCATTGGCCTGCGTCAGCCGCCCGGCCCCGGTGATCCGGTCTTCAGACCAGTCGCCGGAATAGGTCATGCCATCTGGCAGCGTAAGATCACCTTTGCCGTGTCGCTGTCCGGACAGGATATCTCCTTCATAGACACCGCCGCTTGCGTAGGTGATTTTGGCTTTGCCTTGCCGAACGCCGTCTTCCCAATCTCCGTCGTAGCTATAGCCATCGGCATCCGTCATCACGCCCTTACCGTGGTGACGCGCATTCCTGAAACCACCCTCATAACGCATGCCGTTTTCATATTGCGCTACGCCCTGGCCATTGATTGCGCCGTTGGACCAATCCCCTTCATAGGTCCCGCCACCAGCAAAGGTGATCTTGCCTTTCCCTTGGGGCTGACCTTTGGAAAACATGCCTTCGTAGATCGAGCCGTTGGCGTAGCGGGCTGTACCTTTGCCCTGAATCTCACCTTCGACCCATTCACCGGTGTACTCAAAGCCGTCAGGCAGGCGGTAAGTCCCAGTCCCGTGTCGCAAGCCGTTCTCGAATGTACCCTCGTAGACGCCGCCGACGTCGTCATCCGCAACAATAACTTGCTCCTGTTGGGCAACAGCAGCCTGCGCCGTCAAGCCAAATGCGAAAACAGCAATCGAATTGCGAATTACATTCATGGTCGTTCCTGCCTGCCCGGTCATCATCGGTTGTTTGCGTTGGCGCAAAACTAAGACACAGGCAGGGGCAGAGCAACGTGTTTTGCCGCATTTGCCTTTTACTCGCCGCATGATCTGCTAAATCCCTTGTGGACTGACGTGGGCAAGAGGGCAAAATGGCCAATCGTTTCCGTATCTCCCTGGCGCAACTCAACCCCACCGTGGGGGATATTGAGGGGAACGCTGCCAAAGCACTGTCCGCGTGGGAACACGGCCGGATGGCTGACGCGGATCTTGTTGCACTGCCTGAGATGTTCATCACCGGCTACAACACACAGGACCTTATCGTTAAGCCCTCGTTTCATTTTGCAGCGATGAAAGCGGTTGAGGAATTAGCCGTTAAATGTGCTGACGGTCCGGCGCTTGCGATTGGCGGGCCATGGGTCGAAGACGATAAGCTGTTTAATGCCTATCTGATCCTCAAAGGCGGAAAAGTCGCCAGCAAGGTTCTGAAGCATCACTTGCCGAATGAAACAGTGTTTGATGAGGTCCGGTTGTATGACGCCGGTCCGATGGGTGGGCCATATGCCGTAGGCAACACCCGGATTGGCAGCCCGATCTGTGAAGACGGTTGGCATGAGGACGTAGCTGAGACGCTTGAGGAGACCGGGGCGGAATTTCTGCTTATCCCGAACGGCTCTCCGTATTTTCGGAACAAATATGATATCCGGCTGAACCACATGGTGGCGCGGGTTGTCGAAACCGGCTTGCCGGTGATCTATCTCAACATGGTTGGTGGCCAAGACGATCAGGTATTTGATGGTGGCACCTTTGGCCTGAACCCGGGCGGAGAGCTCGCGTTCAGGATGCCGGTTTTTGATGAGGCCGTCACGCAGATCGAGTTGGAGCAGGGAGACGAAGGCTGGCGGATTGTACCTGCCGAAGTGGCACCGCAACCGGACGAGTGGGAGCAGGACTATCGCGCAATGGTACAGTCCTTGCGCGACTACATGGCCAAGACCGGGTTCGGTAAGGTGGTATTGGGCCTGTCAGGTGGGGTCGATTCCGCGTTGGTTGCGACGATTGCCGTAGATGCCATCGGAGCCGAGAATGTACGCTGCGTGATGCTGCCGTCTGAGTATACGAGCGACGCATCATTGGAGGATGCCGAAGCAGTGGCCAAGGCGCTGGGTGTTCACTACGACTACGTACCGATCTCCGAAAGCCGCGCAGCCGTGACAAACACGCTGGCTCCGCTCTTTGCTGGGCGTGAGGAAGATCTGACCGAAGAAAACGTTCAATCCCGTCTGCGTGGTCTCTTGCTGATGGCAATCTCGAACAAGTTTGGCGAGATGCTATTGACCACCGGCAACAAATCCGAGGTCGCTGTGGGCTATGCCACGATCTATGGCGATATGAATGGCGGCTACAATCCCATCAAGGATCTTTACAAGACCCGCGTGTTTGAAACCTGCCGCTGGCGCAACTCCAACCACCGCGATTGGATGAAGGGGCCTGCAACCGAGGTCATCCAGCCTTCGGTCATCGACAAACCCCCCAGCGCCGAGCTGCGTGCCGATCAGAAAGACAGCGACAGTCTGCCGGACTATCCGGTTCTGGATGCCATTCTGGAAATTCTCGTCGATCAGGACGGGTCGATTGCAGATTGCGTGGCCTCCGGATTTGACGAAGCTGATGCCCGTCGCGTCGAACATCTTATCTACATCAGTGAGTACAAGCGTTTTCAGTCTGCTCCAGGTACCCGTTTGACGAAACGCGCGTTCTGGCTGGATCGACGGTATCCGATTGTGAATCGGTGGCGCGACCCTAACTAGATCTCAGATTCTATCGGGTGGGATATGGGGAAACTAACTTGGTAAGGGGTTGGGTTTCGTCTGAATTGTTCTCGTATTGGCTTCATTGTTAAGTTCAGAATTGTATTGTTTCTGCATAAGGGCTTTGCGCGTCATGAATGAGCGCGAAGCGCCTTGCCTGAGTGCCATTTTCTCGCCATAATTTAGTTCCAATGCCGCCCGATGTGGGGCGATATTGACGCATTGCGATTGGGTGGGTTGAACCATTTCGTACTGCGCTGGGAATATAGTTTCTGGTGGTGCATCTGAATTTCGATGCCGGTTAAATGTTTTGGTGATCAAATGGTTGATAATTATGATAAGCCCCTGCACGCTCCATTGAGATGGAAAACGATGGAGTCCCCTGCTCGCGATCTTGATGAGGCGCGTGTGGACGCAGCTATTGCTGACATTCTGGGTGATGGAGTTTCAGCAGCACAGAAAGACACATCCGCCGAGCAAGATGATCGTTCTGAATTTCCGGAACTGAGTACTCAGGAAACACTGGCCGCTCAGACACCGGATCAAAATTCTGGTGTTGCGGCAATCATTCGTCAGAAATGGGCTGAGTTTTCGGGCGCTGCCTGACCTTCACGAACCTGATCTGAGCAAAGCCAAAGTGCTTGCCGCGCCTGCTATCGGCGCATTCGCCACACGTGCGAAGATTTCCTCTGCCAGCTTCCTTTCGCCATTGCCTGAATTCTCATCTTGAGCATCCTTGGCGGTCCGAGCGATTGAAAATGAGCGGTAGATGCCCGGCCCAAAACCCAACCCTGTAGAACCAGATCTTTGCTTGCCCAAAGCCGTGGATGTCGTCGTTATCGGCGGTGGAATCATCGGGACATCGGCAGCGTTTGAGTTAGCCGAACGCGGTCACTCAGTTCTGCTCTGTGAGAAGGGGCAGATTGCAGGAGAGCAGAGCTCTCGCAACTGGGGATGGGTGCGTCTTGGTATGCGGGATCCAAGAGAAATCCCATTGATGCAAGAGGCCATACGCATCTGGCAAGGTCTTGACGAACGGATCGGTCGCAAGACGGGTTATATTCAGTCGGGTATATTGTTTGGTGCATCCGGACAGCGTTCGGCCAGGAATTTGCACCGATGGCTGGAAAACCTTGAAGGGTATCAGACCGGAGCCAAAATGGTTTCGGGTTCTGAGTTGGACGATCTCTTGCCGGACAATGCGATGGGCTTGTCCCAGGCTCTATACACTCCCCAGGACGGCCGCGCCGAACCGCAATGGGCGGCCCCGGCAATTGCGGAGGGTGCGCGCGTCAAAGGTGCTGCAATCATGACCAGCTGCGCGGTTCGCAGTATCGATGTTCAGGCGGGTCGCATCGCAGGTGTATTTACTGAACGTGGGCGCGTGGCGTGTGAGCAGGTCGTGCTTGCTGGTGGTGCCTGGTCGCGCCTGTTTGCGGGAAACGCGGGGATTGAACTACCGCAACTGAAAGTTCTGAACACGGTTCTGCGCACATCCCCGGTGGAGCCGGGACCACAGGCCGCGCTCTGGTCCGATGACTTTGCGGTTCGAAGGCGCGCAGATGGGGGGTATACGATTGCGTCGGGGCACGAAAACACCGTCGACATCGTACCCGACAGTTTCCAGCTAGCGCTAAGGTTTCTGCCGGCCTTCAGGCAGGAATGGCGATCCCTGAGGTTTCGCCTGTCCCGTCGCTGGCTAACCGAAGCTGGGCAGGACAGGTCATGGCTGCCTACCGATGTAACACCGTTCGAACATTGCCGTGTGCTGGACCCGGAACCTTCGCAAAAGGCGCTACGACAGGCTTGGGCGAGCGCGAGAAAGGCCTTTCCGGTTCTCGAACAGGCTGAGATCGTTCAAAGCTGGGCAGGAATGATCGATGTAACCCCCGATGCAATCCCGGTCATCTCGCATGTGGATGACATACCTGGGATGATCATCGCGACCGGTTTTTCGGGGCACGGGTTTGGTATCGGGCCGGGCGCAGGCAGGCTGGTCGCCGATCTGGCGACGCAGACCACACCTTGTGTCGATCCGACAGCATTCAGGCTGTCCCGTTTCACAGACGGCTCAAAGATACGGCCTGATCCGGGTTACTGATCGATCTCAGCCCATCATCTGATAGCTAACCGGCACGAAACGGAACCCGTCATTGCGGGTTTCAACATAACCGGCAGCGGGGAAGGGCATGTGGTAGCCGATCATCGGCACCTTGTCAGCAGCCAGCAGGCCCAGCACATTGCGGCGTGACGCAGTCGCTGCGGCCTTGTCCATGTCAAAGCGGACTTCCCATTCCGGATGCGCAAAGGACCAGACATAGTGGTTGGCCAGATCCGCAGTCAGGATCAGACGCTGACCGTTGCTTTCCAAATGATAAACCATGTGGCCCGGAGTGTGACCAAAGGCTGCCATTGCTGTCACGCCTGAAGCCACATCACCACCGTCTTCGATGAACGTCATTTTCTCAGCCAGGGGTGTGACTTTGGCAGCAACCAGATCGCCAACCCGATTGCCCGCGTCCTGTGCAGCCCAAAAGTCATATTCCGGTGCTGCCGTGACATAGCGTGCATTCGCAAAGGTTGGGACGTCATTGGTTGTCATGCCGCCGATGTGGTCGGGGTGCATATGGGTCAGGACGACAACATTGATGTCTTCCGGTGCGACACCGGCATCTGCCAAAGCAGCCTGAATTCCGCCCTGTCCAAGGCCAGTGTCAAACAGGATCAGTTCGGACCCAGTGTTGACCAACGTTGGCGTAAAGAAAAACTGAGCTATGTCCGGTGATATGAAGTTGTCGGCTGATACACGGGCAAAGTCCTCGTCAGATGCGCCGCCGCCAAAAATCTCCTGCGCCCCGTCGCGCGGAAGGCTGCCATCCAGCAACGTGGTCACGGTGAAATCACCCAGCTGAAACGATTTTGCTACTGTCGAATTGGCCTTGGTTTCTTTACCCGCGGCCAGAACGGGTGCAGCGGCAGATGCAAACGGCAATGCAGCGGCGGCTCCGAGTGCGGCCCGGCGTGTCAATTTGATGGTCATATTTGTTCTCCCTGTCAGAACATGATTGTGAGAATTAGGTCGGCGCGTGAGTCTTGCCACTTTATACGCCATTGAAATGGGCTGCGTGGTTGAACATTACGTGTTAAATTTTGTTAATGCCGCGATCCCAGAACAAAACCGTTCAAACAACGCAAAGCGTCGACAGCTTTTTGTCGGGTGTATCGCCATCCAAAAAAGCGGGCGAGGCACGGGTGCTGGACGCGCTGTTTCGAAAGGTGACCGGGTTTGAACCGGTGATGTGGGGCCCTTCGATCATTGGCTATGGCAGATACCATTATCGTTATGCGTCAGGGCGTGAGGGGGATTTTCTGGCTACGGGATTTTCACCCCGCAAGGCTGCGCATTCCATTTATATCATGCCCGGCTACGCGGATTTCGGGGGTATCCTGTCCCGTTTGGGAAAACACAAACTGGGCAAGTCATGTCTGTATGTGAACAAGCTGTCGGATATAGACCTTGATGTTCTTTCTGAACTTATCTTGGCCGGGCTGGATGATCTCGGGAGCCATTGGCCGGTCGAACCTATTTGAACTGATCTAAAACAAGACGTCTCCGCAGGCGCTGCTGGACAAAATCGCGCTCATATGAGATGAGCCGCGCCAACAGGAGACACCTATGACCACCACCCGTTTTGCCCCGTCGCCCACCGGTTACATCCATGTGGGCAACCTGCGCACCGCCCTGATGAACTATCTGATCGCCCGCAAGGCTGGCGGCACGTTCATCCTGCGCATCGATGATACCGACCCAGAGCGGTCGAAAGAAGAATATGTCGATGCCATCAAACAGGATATGGAGTGGCTGGGCCTGCATTGGGACAAGGTCGAGCGTCAGTCAGAACGGTTGGACCGTTATGCCGAGGCCGCCGATAAATTGCGCGAGATGGGCCGGTTTTATGAGGCGTTCGAGACACCGACCGAGCTGGATCTCAAGCGCAAGAAACAGCTGAATATGGGCAAGCCACCGGTCTATGACCGCGCCGCGCTGAACCTGTCTGATGCTGAAAAAGAAGCACTGCGCGCCGAACGTGGAAATGGTGTCTGGCGCTTTAAGCTGGATCATGAGCGGATTGAGTGGACTGACGGCATTCTGGGCGACATCTCGATCGATGCGTCGTCGGTTTCTGACCCGGTTTTGATCCGCGGCGACGGTCAGGTGCTCTATACGATTGCGTCAGTGGTTGATGATACCGAGATGGGTGTAACCGATGTTGTACGCGGCTCGGACCACGTGACCAACACTGCAACGCAGATTCAGATCATTGAAGCACTGGGCGGCACATGCCCGCGTTTCGCACACCATTCGCTGCTGACCGGGCCACAGGGTGAGGCGCTGTCGAAGCGTCTGGGCACTCTGGCCCTGCGCGATCTGCGTGAACAGGGCGTGCAACCGATGGCTTTGCTGAGCTTGATGGCGCGTCTTGGCTCTTCCGATCCGGTTGAACTGCGTTCGGACATGGCTGAACTGATCGAAGGTTTTGACATTCACCGGTTCGGTGCGGCGCCAACCAAATTTGACGTGCAGGATCTGTTCCCACTGACCGCCAGACATCTGCAATCGCTGCCTCTGGCCGATGTTACCGATGCGGTCGCTGATGCAGGGGTTCCGGCAGAGCTTGCTGAACCGTTCTGGGCGATGGCACGCGAGAACATCACCACTCTGTCCGATCTCAAAGGCTGGTGGGAACTGTGCCGTGATGGCGCCGAGCCGCTGATCGATGAAGAAGATCGCGAATTCATCGCCGCTGCAGTGGCCCTGCTGCCCGAAGGACCGTTCAACGGCGAAACCTGGGGTGAGTGGACCAAGGCCGTAAAAGAGGCAACAGGCCGCAAAGGCAAAGGCTTGTTCATGCCACTGCGTAAGGCACTAACCGGGATGGAGCGGGGGCCGGAAATGGCGAGCTTGCTTCCATTGCTGCAGGTGATCCGCGCGCGCGGATAACTGCATACGGACAATTCGAGACATAAAAGGCGGGGTATTTTACCCCGCCTTTCTTATGCTATCTCCGAAATCCTGGCAGAAACCTGCTTGAGGCGATCATCCACGAACTCCGTCTCAGATGGCTTTAGTTGCTGGTGACGCGGATAACGGGGCGCAGGTCGGTCGTTTAAGATAGGCGCGTCCCACCCGTCTGTGGTTGCAAAAAAACGATCAGCACCTTCGGTCCCGAAGGCTCGCAGGTATCCCTGAACCACAACGTCGATATAACTCAGCAAAATCGGATGGGGTCCATCAGATGCATTCTGTCGCTCTGCCGGTACTGCATAAACGGCGATCTCAACTTCGTGCTGCAACGGATGTGAGATCGACTGCGTCGCGGGGATGCGATCATAGGCCCATTCTCTCTCATCCAAGGCTGCCCAGTCATTCCGAGGGACATGGGCGATCATGCCGTCAATCTCGCATTCGGGGTCGGGGATCGCAGTCAGAAACGCGACCGGGCGCAGGTCTGTATGCCGCCATGCCCGCCGCCAACCCTTAAGACGCGCAGGTCGCGGGTCTGGAAAATCATGCGTGGAGAGATTCACGAGGCTGCCGTAGCCAAAGAAATAGGGGTCTGCCATATCCAGCGGCGTCCTTTCTGACGATTGATGTATGTCAAACCGCTTTTTTGCGGGACATGCAATAAGGCTTCATCTTGATTTCAGGGAGGCCCTTATGCGGATTACCAAACGGACGAACATTGCCGTGCGCCTGCTGATGTATTGTGCGGCGCACCAGGACCGGCTGGTGACGAAATCCGAGATTGCCGAAGTGTGCAACATCTCGGAGAACCATCTGGCGCAGGTCATCAACCAACTGAGCCAGCTGAACTACCTGAGCACGCAACGAGGCCGCAATGGCGGTATGTCACTGGCCCGTCCGGCGGATCAGATTCGTATCGGTTCGGTCTTTCGGCATGTCGAAGGCAACCTGCCGATTGCAGAGTGCTTTGCGGACGCCGACAACACCTGCCCGTTGACAGATGCTTGCCGATTGCGCCTGGCCCTGAGGGACGCGGCTGAAGTTTTTTATGCCTCGCTGGACGAGATCACTCTGGACGCGCTGGTTTGTGACAACGATCAGTTGATCAAGATCCTTCAGCCGGTTGCCTGCGTGCGCTGACTTCAGTCGCTGGCCCGAAGAATACGGGCCGGTCTGACTGACAATGGGCGCAGCGCAAAGATCAAACCGGCACCCAACGTGACCGCGACACCTGCGATCACGATTCCCAGTGCTGACGGCCAGATCACTGCAAAATCGGTGTCGAAGATGTAGGTGGCAACGGCCCAGCCCCCCATAATGCCCGTGAACAGGGCGACGAACCCTGCTGCCGCGCCCAACAGGATTGCACGCAGGGCGAAGCTGATCAGGATACGTCGCCGGTCCGCCCCAAGTGTTTTCAGGACGGCTGCTTCGTAACGCCGGGCAGGCTCACCTGCTGCGGCCGCTCCGATCAGGACAAGGAAACCGGTTAGCAGCGATACGCCTGCGCCATAAGACGTTGCAGCGGCGAGCCCTGCCAGCAGGCCTGAAACCCGGTCGATCGCATCTCTGACCCGAATGGCTGTGATGTTTGGAAATTGCCCGGCCAGATCGCGCAGGATTGCTGTTTCGGCCTGTTCTTCAGCGTACACAGTCGCAATGAAACTGTGCGGAGCACCTGCGAGCGCAGATGGGTTCATAGACATGATGAAGCCCATGCCTGCGGTTGAAAAATCAACTTCACGGAACGACGTCAGTTCAGCGGTGATATCCCGGCCCAGGATGTTCACCGTCAATTCATCACCAAGCTTCAGCCCCATTTCCAGCGCTTCTTCCGCGGCAAAGCTGACTTGGGGCGGACCATCATAGTCTTCGGGCCACCATGCGCCGCCGGTGATGCGCGCATTCTCTGGCGGCAGCACAGAGTAGGTTACACCTCTGTCACCCTCCAGGACCCAGTGATCGCCCGCGACCTCTCGGGCAGGTTGCCCGTTTATCTGTGAAATGATGCCACGCAACATCGGTGCGCTTTCAATCCTGCTGACAGCCGGATCGTTCTCAAGCCGCTCGGAAAATCCGGGCATCTGATCCTTTTGGATATCGACGAAGAAGTAGGATGGCGCGACATCCGGCAAGTTTCCCGAAATCGCGTTGCGCAGGGTACCGTAGATTTGTCCAACAGCTGCCAGAACCGACAGGCCAAGCCCCAGCGAGAGAACAACCGAGGCAGCCCCTTCACGCGGGTCCGAAATAGCGGACAGGGCCCAACGCAGGGCAGGGCGCCCGCGTGCCGATGGGGCACCGCGACGGGCTAGCCAGCGGATACCAATCGCGGACAGTGACAACAGCAGCAGCGCGCCTGCCAGACCGCCGCTTGTCCACAGGGTCAGCCAGGTTGAACCACTGAACCAGGACGCCGAGGCGATCAGGATTGCCAACCCAAGACCCGTTGCGATCACATAGACCGGACGCGGAATGCTGCGGGCGGAAGTCAGAGCGTCGCGGAACAAAGTTGCGGCGCGCACCTCCTCGGTTCTCGCCAGTGGCCAGAGCGTAAACAGGAAGGCGGTCAGAAGGCCATACAGAGCGGCTTCGGCTAGTGGTTGCGGATAGATTGAAAACACCGCAGGCACAGGCAGTTGGCTTTCAATCAGCGGGGCCAGCATAAGCGGTGCCAAACCACCCAGTGCCACGCCAATGGTTATGCCGATTGCAGACAAAACTCCGATCTGGATCACATAGGTCTGAAAGATGGTTGCCCGGTCAGCCCCAAGAGTTCGCAGGGTCGCAATGGTTTCGGTCTTTTGTGAAAGATAAGCCCGTACAGCAGCCGACACACCGATGCCACCAACGGCCAGACCCGAAAGGCCAACTAGGACAAGAAAGGCGCTGAGGCGGGCAACGAACTCGGCAATTCCGGGTGCGCCATTGCGGGCGTCGGTCCACCGCATACCCGTGCCGTCGAATGCACGATCAGCCTCGGACGACAAAACGGCCAGATCGGTATTTTGAGGCAAATCCAGACGGTATTTGGTCGAGAACAAGGTGCCCGGAGCCAGCAGGCCGGATGCTTGTAGATCGCGTGTGCGAACCAGTGTGCGCGGGCCCAACCCAAACCCATCCGATGCACCGTCGGGTTCGTTCATCAGCGCTGCCGACAAAACGAAATCCTGTGTGCCAAGGGCGAAACGATCACCTACTGAAAGGCCAAGGCGATCTATCAACGCCGGATCCATCACCGCACCCGGCAGGTCTTGCGATCCGTTCAGCGCGTCCGCCAGCGACATTTCGGGGTTCAGCGTAACTGTCCCTAGCAATGGGTAAGCGTCGTCGATGGATTTGACCTGGGTCAGCGCCCTTTCCGCATCTTCTCCTTGATGCACAACCGCCATGGATCGGAAGTCGACTACTTCGGACACATCCAGCGCTGTATTTTCCATCCAGGCGCGTTCTTCTTCGCTTGCAAAGCGATAGGTAAATTCAAGTTCGGCATCGCCACCCAGCAGCGATGCACCCTCTTGCGTCAGGCCGGTCTGGATCGCGTAGCGTACCGAACCGACAGCCGCGATTGCGGCCACACCAAGGGCAAGACAGGCAAGAAATACGCGAAAACCACGTAGACCGCCCCGAAGCTCGCGCCGAGCCAGCCTTCCGGCCAGTCTCAGGCTCATTCTGCTGCCTCGCGCTGGGCTTCATCGGCAATGCGTCCATCGCGCAATCGGGCAACGCGGTCACATTTTCTTGCCAGTGAATGACTGTGAGTCACCAGAACCAGCGTAGCGCCATGTTTGTCGCGAAGGCCAAACAGAAGCTCGACGATGGCCTCTCCGTTTGTCTCGTCCAGATTGCCGGTCGGTTCATCCGCCAGAAGGATCTGGGGGCGTGGAGCTGACGCGCGGGCTAGAGCCACGCGCTGTTGTTCGCCACCCGACAATTGTGCCGGGTAGTGGTCTCGGCGGTGGGACAGGCCTACGGCCTCCAGTTCAGCTTCGGCACGCTGAAACGCGTCCTTGTGACCGGCCAGTTCCAGAGGGGTTGCCACATTTTCCAGCGCGGTCATGGTGGGGATCAGGTGGAAATTCTGAAACACCACGCCCATCGTATCGCGCCGGAACCGGGCGAGTTCATCTTCACCCATGCTGGTCAGATCGCGTCCAAGGGCAGCTACTTTGCCGCCAGTCGCCTGTTCGAGACCGCCCATCAGCATAAGCAATGAGGACTTTCCTGATCCGGACGGGCCAACCAACCCAAGTGTTTCACCTTGCGCCACGGTCAGGTTGATGTCGTGCAGAATTTTAACGCGCCCGGCATTGCCATCCAGTGACAAAGCGGCATTTTGGAGTTCCAGAACAGATGTTGTCATCGGTCTTTCCGAAGGAGAGGAGTCAATTGGGATATGGAGCGGTAAAAAAATTGCGCAAGACTTTGATGTCGGGCCTGTTTGCATGTTGCGGCTTTGCTGCCACAGCAGAACCGGTGGTGATCGCCGCACTGGGCGATTCACTCACACAAGGATATGGCCTGATCGAGGACGACGGATTGGTTCCACAGCTTGGCCGCTGGCTGGATGCCCAGGGCGCAGATGTCCGGCTGATCAACGCAGGTGTTTCAGGTGACACCACTGCTGGCGGTGCATCCCGTGTCGAATGGACACTAACACCCGAGGTCGATGGTATGATCGTTGCGTTGGGGGGGAATGATCTGCTGCGGGGTATCGCCCCTGAAGTCTCCCGCGCCAATTTGGATAAAATCCTGAATGCAGCGGACAAGGCAGAGGTCGAGGTTTTGCTGGTTGGGATGGAAGCGCCGGGCAACTATGGCCCGGATTATAAACAAGCATTCGATAGCATGTACCCCGAATTGGCACAGAAGTACGACACACTCTTTGTCGACAGCTTTTTTGTTGGACTTGAGGCAGAAGGCGATCCGGGTGCAGTTTCGCAATACATGCAGTCCGATGGTATTCATCCAAATGCGCAAGGAGTTGCGCTGATCGTTGAAAATCTGGGACCAACGGTGCTGGAACTTGTGACAGAGGCGAGCAAATAGGAGGCAGGTATGCCGGGGCGGTTCTTTCTGACAAGGCCGATTTCTGACATCGCACAGTTTCTCGGAGTTTCAGAAACCCCGGATGCTCAGCCTGCTCGCAAGAACATACAACCCGGACAAGATTTGCTAGCGCTGACCCGTGACGGGCTGGTTTCGATGCGCTGGGGTATGATCCCCGTCGGTCGCGTGAATGCACGGGGACGCCCGGTTATGGAGACTATCATCAACGCGAGATCTGAAACTGTCTTTGACAAAACTGCTTTCGAAGGAGTTGGCAGGGCGATTATCCCCGTGGATGGTTGGTATGAATGGACCGGGGAAAAGCGCCGTAAAACGGCTTGGCGGATTTCCTCGGCAGATGGTGCGCTATTGCTTTTTGCTGCGATCACAGACAGATGGCAGGCCCCCGGAGGTTTGACCATCGATCAGATCGCGGCGGTGACATGTGAGCCCAACGCTGACGTCAAACCTATCCATCATCGCATGGGTGTTCTGCTTGAGCGATCAGATGTCGAAGACTGGCTGAACGGATCAGAAGAGCGGGCGAAATCTCTTACCCGCTCGTGGCCGAATGGTCGTTTGCAGATCGAAGAGGCAAACGATGTGGATTGGTCTGCGCCTTGAGATGGCGTCAGACAACAGTCACGACAGTGCCGACGGGAACCCGGTTATAGAGGTCAATCACATGCTCGTTCAGCATCCTGATGCACCCGTTTGATACGGCGCGGCCAATGGTTTGTGGCTGTGTAGTCCCGTGGATGCGGAAATAGGTATCAACGCCGTTCTGAAACAAATACAGCGCTCGCGCACCCAGCGGATTGTCACCACCGCCGGGTTGGACATAGTCGTTGTCCTTGAATTTGGCGTAAGCAACCGGATCCCGTTCGATCATCTCTTCGGTTGGTCGCCAGGTTGGCCACTCTTTTTTGACGTCGATAGTCGCCGTGCCCGTAAATTCCAGCCCGGCCTTGCCGACACCACATCCATAGCGGATCGCTTTTCGGGGTTCGGTCACGTAGTACAGATAGAAAGATCTAGGGGCGACGAGCAGCTGTCCGGGTAGGAACTGTTTCTTGATCCGCACGTATTGTGGCGTCGGATCATACTCGACCGCCTTTTTCTTGGCGCTGGCGATTCCGGGCAGCAAACTGACAGCGGTACCTGCCATAAAGACGCGGCGTGTGACCATGGTGGGTTCCTTCAAATGACCAAAGAAATCATGACTATACTTTCAAAATGATAGCCGATTTGGTCAATCGTCGGGCAAGGATAACTGAAAAGTGATGTATTCCGCATGCCACAGTAGGATTGCGGAAAAACTATGCATAAATGAAAAAGGGTGAGGAAATCACCTCACCCTTTCAAGAGCTTATGCAAGCTCGATGTTGTCCGCGCTTTCGCGGCCGTCACGACCCGAGCGTAGCTCGTAAGTGACTTTTTGGTTGTCGGCCAGACCGGTCAGGCCCGAGCGCTCGACGGACGAGATGTGTACAAACACGTCTTTGCCGCCATCTTCGGGTGCGATAAAGCCGTAGCCTTTGGTGGTGTTGAACCATTTTACGGTGCCTGCGGGCATATCCGTTGTCTCCTGTTTAGTGCTGCCCACGGTGTTGCGGCAGCCCGGCGTCGTTGTCTGTATCGATAGACTGAACGCCGTAGAAGGAGACAGTAGGTCGAAATAGAAAAACGTAAGCCCTTTGGATATGGCATCGCTAAGGGGGTGTGACAAGGGAGATTGTTCGGCTTGTACAGCGCAAAAAGGGCCAATTTTCCGTTTTGTACAAAAATCCGCCGAAAGTTTTGACGCTGCTTCGATTATCGTCCTAGGCTTGATCAATTGATTGAATTTATTGGAGCGCGCGATGATTTTCCGCAGTCTTGCCCTGATTTCACTGGCCGTTCTGACCGCATGCGGCAGCCGGATATACGACGAGTCTCAACCCGGTGAGTTCACCGGATCGCTGCTGGTGATGTGGGTAGATAGCGGTAGTGACTCTGCCGGAGATGGTCGGTTTGTCTATGTCCCCGATTTGGACCGGCAGGGGCGGGCGCTGATGTTCCGGCGCGGTGCACAGACGGACGGGCGGGCGGTGCATATCACTGAGGTCGAACCGCGGCTGATGTACACTGATGGGGGTAGCATTCCACGACTGGTGCAGCCGGTAAAGGGGCTGAACCCCTGGGGCTATGCGCCCGCCTATATGGTACATGACTGGCTGTTCGCTGCGCGCAAATGTCTGAATGCCGGGGATGCAGATGCAGATGAGGCGAAGGTGAACGACGTCACCTTTCGCGAGAGCTTCGAGATCATGGCCGAGATGCTGAAAACGCTTGAGCGGCAAACAGCAGTTGCCGAAAGCGATCTGCAACCCAGCGCGATTACTTGGGCGGTATCGGGCGGAATTTCAAAAGGTCTGTGGGAGGATGATACTTGTCCCACCCCGCGCATCGGCCCGGAGCATATGAAGCAGATCGAGGCCCGGCTGAGGATCGGTCGGGACGGGCCGCAGAAATCAGTTCGGGTGGCAGGTGAGGATGTGACCCCTGCGCGGGTTGTGCAGGTGATCGGGTTTTAAGTGAATTTTAAACACGGACGTAATTGTGTCGGGACACAGGCAATTACTGCCGTGTCCGGAAAGCGGGGGGCAAGTTTTTTCACATTGCCTCCGGTGGGCCGATCGTTAAACCTGTTGACGCGCGAGATGGCGTATTTCGCTCTGCTTTTGCGATTACCCAGTGGAAGCGGCTGTTTGGTGGCGTAGGTTTTGGAAACATACCATTCATAATGAAGGGACTGCCGCAGTCACATGGCGTACTGGTGTGGGGGTGAGTGCCGGTCTAGCGCAGATGGCGAAACGTTCAGTGGACGCTTCGAGGTGCGGACGGGTGGAGCCTCGGTCATGTACGATTTGGTAGAGCATCCGAATGATGGGCTGCGTTTGTCGATCCATCGCGAAAACCGCGTTTACTGTTTTGTTCTGAGCTTCAGCCACGACAGGACAAGAACAATCAAAACGCAAACCGCGCTTGCAAAAAGAGCAAGTGGATCGATTGTGAAATTAAATTTGTCTTCGAGCAATCCAAGGTCTAGCAAAGAACCTCCAACGAATGCTGCAGCTGACATTCCCCAGACCCAGCGTCGCGAAGCTTTTAGTTTTTCGCGTTCGAGATGGGCACTCTCAAAGTTTTTTCGTGCTTCAATCGCAAGATCTGAAAGCTCATGGTGGAGTTTCTCGGATTTTTTGAGGTCTTCGCTCAGAATCGTGCCTAAAGCTCTGCGCTCTGGGTCGACGTTTGATTTGAGCCATTCTGTGATTGAATCTGCGTCGGCTTCTTGAATGGCTAATTGGACCGGTTGTGAATCGCAGGCATCAAGAATTCTGTCATCTCCGACGATGACATAACCTTTTTGGGACCCTAATCTGTCGATGCAATAAATACCCTCGTGAACACAAACACCTCCAACAATAAATTTTACGTAATACATCTGCTTTGAGGTGAACGGTGTGCCACAGGTGTGAACACAGATTGACCGTGTATTTCGAAGAAATTTCTTTTGATGCTTGGGGGATCTTAGCTCGTCATCACCGACGTCTCGATCTGGAAGTTTAACAATTAAATCCATAGAAATCACCACTTTAAGATGTGGTGATTTCTGCATTAAACAACCAGGACATGCAATTCAAAAAGCTGCAAGGCTAAGAGTTTTCTACCGAGCAAACTTCTTGTGCTTCAACCGCTTGGGCTCCAGCGCGTCTGGTCCCAGGCGGCGTTTTTTGTCCTCTTCGTAATCCTCGAAGTTGCCCTCGAACCATTCCACGTGCGCATCACCTTCGAACGCCAATATATGCGTGCAAATCCGGTCGAGGAAGAAACGGTCGTGCGAGATAACCACGGCGCAGCCGGCGAAGTCGACCAGAGCATCTTCCAACGCGCGCAGGGTTTCGACGTCCAAATCGTTGGTCGGTTCGTCGAGCAGTAGGACGTTGCCGCCCTCTTTTAGCAGGCGGGCCATGTGGACGCGGTTGCGCTCACCGCCTGACAGCAGCGAAACTTTCTTCTGCTGGTCGCCGCCCTTGAAGTTGAAGGACGAACAATAGGCGCGGGAATTGACCTGCGCGTCGCCCAGCTGGATGATCTCGGCGCCTCCGGTGATCGCCTCCCACACGGTGTCGTTGTCTTTCAGGTCGTCGCGGGACTGGTCGACATAGGACAGCTCGACTGTGTCGCCCAGCGTGATGGTGCCGCTGTCGGGCTGTTCCTGACCGGTGAGCATCTTGAACAGGGTCGATTTACCGGCACCGTTGGGGCCGATGACGCCGACGATACCGCCGGGGGGCAGGGCGAAGTCGAGCCCTTCGATCAGTTGCTTGTCGCCCATGTGTTTCGACAGCCCCTCAACCTCGATCACCTTGCCGCCAAGGCGCTGGCCGTTGGGTATGACGATCTGGGCGCGAGTCAGCTTTTCGCGTTCGGACTGTTCGGCCAACTCGTTATAGGCGTTGATCCGGGCTTTTGATTTGGCCTGACGAGCCTTCTGGCCCTGACGCATCCATTCCAGCTCGCGCTGCAGGGTCTTCTGCTTGGACTTGTCCTCGCGTGCTTCCTGTTCCAGCCGTTTGGCCTTTTGTTCCAGCCATGCCGAATAGTTGCCCTCGTACGGAATGCCGCGGCCACGGTCGAGTTCGAGGATCCAGCCGGTGATGTCATCCAGGAAGTAACGGTCGTGGGTGACGATCAGGATGGTGCCTTTGTAATCGATCAGGTGCTGTTGCAGCCAGGCGATGGTCTCGGCGTCCAGATGGTTGGTCGGTTCGTCCAGCAGCAGCATGTCGGGCGCTTCCAATAGCAGCTTGCAGAGCGCCACGCGGCGTTTCTCACCACCCGAGAGGTTGGCGATGTTGGCGTCGTCCGGCGGGCAGCGTAGCGCCTCCATTGAGACGTCGATCTGGCTGTCGAGGTCCCACAGGTTCTCGGCGTCGATCGCGTCCTGCAGGGTGGTCATTTCCTCCATCAGCTCGTCCGAGTAGTTCTCGGCGATCTCCATGGCAATCTCGTTGAACCGATCAACCTTGGCCTTTTTCGAGGCCACGCCCAGCATGACGTTTTCGCGGACAGTCAGCGATTCATCCAGCTGCGGTTCCTGCGGCAGATAGCCGACCTTGGCACCCTCGGCCGCCCAGGCCTCACCGGTGAAGTCGGTGTCGAGGCCAGCCATGATCTTCATCAGGGTCGATTTACCCGCGCCGTTGACGCCGACGACACCGATTTTCACGCCGGGCAGAAAGCTCAGGTGGATGTTTTCAAAGCACTTCTTGCCACCGGGATAGGTCTTGGAGACACCCTGCATGTGGTAGACATATTGATAGGCGGCCATGTCGCGTCCTCTGGGTCGGGGAAATTGAGTTGGGCGGTGTGATAGCGGATGAGGTTGGTGGGGGCAATGGATAGGATTTAGAGGGGGCAGGGAAGAATAGTCTTGCAAGATCAGTTTGCTGCCGACATGTGGACAAACTTTGAAGAATCTAACAGCCTCATGGAACACCTTTTGGAACTAATGGAATTTGAAAGAGCTCTGGAGGTCGTCAGTGCCTCACTTGCGCTTGCTTGGTTTGCGTTTTCGATTTGGTGTATGTCGATACTCCGGACCGATATCATGCGCGCCCGCTTAAGTGTCTTCTACGAGCCTATTCGGGCAAAAGGTCAAATGTTGCCGGCACCTAAGTCGTATGTACGGCCCGAGGACGTTATTGCCCTTCGGGCTTACGTTTGGAAGGCTAGCAAGAGAACAGCGGTGAACGTTGCAATCGCTTGGGCTATCTTTTTCTCGCATTCTTATTGGTGCTTTTCATGTCTCTGAAAAACCTCATAGCCGGATGGGCGCGGCCCGGGCGTGTCAAGTGGATCGGCCTGCGGCCTGACCGGCGCGCAAAGTTGCAGGCTGTCGAGTCTGCAATGATCTCTGGCGATGGTCTGGAGGGCGACCGCAGCCGAGCGGGCAAACGGGCGGTGTCATTGATCCAGCAGGAACATCTGGCGGCGATCGGCAGCTATCTGGGGCAAGGGCCAGT
The DNA here is from genome assembly GCF_056537005.1 of Ruegeria sp. CH6. Taxonomy (NCBI): domain Bacteria; kingdom Pseudomonadati; phylum Pseudomonadota; class Alphaproteobacteria; order Rhodobacterales; family Roseobacteraceae; genus Ruegeria; species Ruegeria sp. CH6. The sequence goes on from NZ_JBQFQS010000003.1 coordinate 222,089, forward strand.
CGCGCCGGAAACCCTACGGCGTAATCTGCTGGTTTCGGGGATCAATCTGGCCGCGCTCAAGGGGCGTGAGGTGCAGGTGGGGGAGGCGATCCTGCGCATTACGGTGATCTGTGCGCCGTGCAGCCGGATGGAGGAGGCGCTGGGCAAGGGCGGCTATTCGGCCGTGCGCGGGCATGGGGGATGGTATGCCGAGGTGGTGCAGTCCGGGCGGGTTCGGCTGGGCGATGCGGTGCAACCTGTTGATTGACAACGCCTCGCAGTTCTGAACATCAGCAAGGGATGTTGCGAAGCTCTATTCCATATGCGCGGCCCGGGCAGGTCATTGGGTTGTTTGGCGGGTCCTTTGATCCGCCGCATCAGGGCCATGTGCATGTGACGCTTGAGGCGATGAAAGCCTTTGGGCTGGACCGGGTGTGGTGGTTGGTGTCCCCCGGAAACCCGCTCAAGCAACGTGGGCCAGCGCCGCTGGCGCAACGGATGGTGGCGGCGGGGTCGCTGATGCAACACCCTCGGGTCGAGGTGACGGATATCGAGGCGCTGACCGGGACGCGGGCAACAGCGGATACGCTGACTGAACTAAGGCGGCTGTATCCCGGAGTACGTTTTGTCTGGCTGATGGGGGCAGACAATCTGGCGCAGTTCCACAAGTGGAAGGATTGGTGGCTGATCATGGACAGTGTTCCGGTGGGTGTCCTGGCGCGACCGGGGGATCGTATTTCTGCCCGGATGTCCCCTGCGGCGCGGATTTACGCGAAGTACAGAATTGATAGTCAGGCGCGGCATCTGCTGGGTCGGAGCGGCGCGCCTGCTTGGTGTTTTGTGAATGTTCCGATGGTTGATGTCAGCTCGACCGATATTCGTTTGCGCGGTGAGTGGAACAATCGGGTGTTGCCTGAAGAGCGACCATGGGAGCATAATTCATTTGAATGATTGTTTGCCCGTGATCTCTGGGATTTAAATTGACCCATGGTTGATCGTATTTCGCGCCGTTTATTCCTGGGGGGATTGGGGTCACTTGTGATCCCGGTTGCCGGACTGGCTGAGGCCCCAGCAAGATCTTTGCGTCCACAACTGCGTGGTGCCGAGCTGAGCGGTGTAGAGCGGGTCATTCAGGCTGCAGGACTGAAAGGCGAGGTTGTGTTCGCCGTCGCTGATGTCAAAACCGGAACGCAGCTTGAGGCCTTTGGAGGCAAGGAAGGTTTGCCGCCCGCCAGTGTCGCCAAGGCGTTGACGGCGCTTTATGCGTTGGATGTGCTGGGGCCGAATTACAGATTCGAGACTCAGCTGGTGGCCGATGGTCCGATCGTGAACGGCATACTCAAAGGCGATTTGATCTTGGTTGGTGGGGGCGACCCCTTGCTGGATACCGATGCGCTGGCCACGATGGCTGCCAATCTGCGCGAGGCGGGCATTACCGAGGTGCAGGGTTCATTCAAAGTCTATGATGGTGCGCTGCCCTATGTGTTCAGTATCGATCCGGGGCAACCGGATCATGTGGGTTACAGTCCGTCAATCAGTGGAATATCGCTGAACTTCAACCGTGTGCATTTCGAATGGAAGCGCGGGACTGGTGGTTATGACGTAACCATGGATGCCCGCAGCGCGCGCTATACCCCGGCCGTGGATATGGCCGCGATGCGGGTCGAGAACCGCAGCTTACCGATATACACCTATCAATCCAGTGCAAGACAGGACCGGTGGACCGTCGCCAAGGGTGCGTTGGGTAATGGCGGCGCACGGTGGTTGCCGGTACGCAAACCAGCGCTTTATGCCGGGGATGTTTTCAGAACTCTGGCCCGGGCCAACGGGATCGTCCTGGGTCGGGTTCAGGTCACCAGCCAGGCCCCAAAGGGTGAGGTTCTAGTTGTCCACCTAAGTGATCCTTTGGAGAGCATTCTGAAGGGTATGCTCAAGTACTCGACCAACCTGACTGCCGAGATGGTCGGACTGGCAGCGACAAATGCGCGAGGCGTTGAGCCGCAAACCCTTGCGGACTCTGCCGCAGAGATGAACCGATGGGCTGCCGAGACTTACGGGACCAGCAACATCCGTATGGTGGACCATTCTGGTTTGGGGGATGCATCACGCATGGACCCTGCAGATCTGGTGACGGCACTGGTTGCAGCACGCGAATCGAAAGCGCTGCGGCATTTGCTGAAGCCCTTTACACTGAAGGACAGCAACGGGCGCGCCATTAAGGGTCACCCGATCACTGTTGATGCCAAGACCGGAACCCTGAATTTTGTGTCCGGGCTTGGGGGTTATGTCACAACTGCAGCGGGGGCGGAGCTGGCCTTTGCCATCTTCACTGCAGATGTCCCGCATCGCGCCACGATTAGCCGCGAAAACCGGGAGAGGCCCGATGGTGCACGCAGCTGGAACCGCAGGTCCAGAAAGCTGCAGCAGACGCTGATAGAACGTTGGGGTGCTTTATACGGAAGCTGATAGTGCCGGATCAAACGGTGTGGCGCGCCCTTGCGCCGCGTTCGATCGCCGCTGCGTGCAGCCGGTCAATGTTCAGTTCATACCGGATTTCTTCCAACAGGCGCAGTTCGGTCTCAGCCAAAGAGCCGTCAGCTGCGGCGACATCGCAGGCCAGCGCATAAGCGGTTTCGTTCAAGCGCTCTGGCAGGTTGTCGCGGATTAGGCCAAACAATGCGTCCAGCCCGTCTTCCTGTTCGAAAAGGTCAAACACGATCTGAGATACCCGGCGTGTCCGGTCGATGTCATAGTCGGCAAAAACAGGCAGCATGTTCACGGCAGTTTCGATCTTGACCAGCTCGGCTGTGCGGATGGTTTCGTCCGATGCCGAGACCGCAACCATGATCGCCACGAGGCAATCCTGCGGGGACATTGGGTGGGTAACTTGCTCGGTCATTGGATCGTCCTGCTTGGGTATCTCTGATCGCGCACGATATGAGGGGGCGGAAGCAGGTTCAACACCTTGTTTTGTCACGCAGGCGGTGTGACGGTTTTGTGCCGGGCAGGATTAACCCGCCCGTGCAGCAGGATTTCAGGCTGTTGCCGAGAATTTGTACTCGATTTCCTCAAAGCTCTGGCTGGCAAAACCATAAGCAAAGCGAAGACCACCTTCACCGGCGACCACGCCATGTTCGGCACCACCAGGTACGTAAAGTGCCACGCCGGGGCGCATTTCATGCGGCACTCCATCGATGGTGACTGTGCCGTTGCCGTCCAGACCAAAATAGAACTCGGCCGGGTCATGCCGGTGAGGCAGCAGGCGATCGCCGGGGCCAAACTCGGCAATGCCCAGAACCATGTCGCGGGGGCTTTCCTGTGTGCCGTTGATCAAAGTGCGCCAACGGACCTCGCCATATGTCGGATCGGTGCCGCCAGCCAGAGGCACCTGTGCGGCATCCACTGCAAGCGGGGGATGTGTCAGATTGCTTGCCTGATTCAGCATCACAGTGTCGCTGTAATCGGTGGCCAAAGTGTCCAGTTGCTGCGTCATGGCGGGTCCTCCTCTGATCGCCATTTGACGCCGTTCTGCTGTCGGGGCAATAAGGGAAAGGTGAAACACATCATACGCTGAGGTTATGATATATGGACAGGTTGCCAAGTTTCGCAGGGCTTACGGCTTTTTATGCGGCCGCACGGCTTGGAACGCTGACTGCAGCAGCGCGCGAACTAAATGTATCGCAGCCTGCGGTGTCACGTAGAATTGCTGATCTCGAGGCGGATCTCGGATGCCATTTGTTCGATCGAAGTCGAAAACCCGTTAAAATGACGCAACATGGGCGAAGTTTGCTCAAGGCACTACATGGTGGGTTTGGGCAAATCGAAAGCGCGGTCGGCCAGATCAGACAGGCGTCACAGGGTAAAGTTGTCAGCGTCACCGCACCTTCGGGTTTTGTTGCATTTTGGCTGATACCGCGGTTGGGGGAACTGGAGGCGGACTTTCCTGAAACTACGATTCGGATCATAAGCCAAGAGTATGGTGAGGCGGTGCGGCCCGGAGATATTGTCATTCGTTTTGGTCACAGGGAGGCCGAGGAAGAAACACGGTTGCTTGGGGATGCGGTTTTCCCAACCGCGAGCCCCTTGTATCTGGCGAACCGAGGGATGAACGGTCAGGATTATGATTTTTCCCGGATGACCCTGCTGACCATGGAGACGGCGCGCAGCCAGTGGCATGACTGGCCAAGCTGGTTTCAGTCGGCTGGTCTGGAAATGCCCAAAGGTGCGCGGGTACTCGATTTCAACTCTTATGCGATGCTGGTGAATGCAGCCCTGGCAGGGCAGGGTGTGTGCTTGTGCTGGGATGGCGTTCTGGACAGCTTTCTGGACACGGGTGCAATGACCCGTCTGGAGGGATCAACAGCTGTTTCGGCACGCGGGTATTTCCTTTCGGCGCGGGATGGGCTGGCGGCAGAGCCTCATGTTCGTGATATTCTGACCTGGATTGCGGAAACCGGGCAGAAATAGTCTCTGTTTCTCCGAGTGTTTATTGACTCATGCTGCATCCGCACAATAGGAGGGGTCGGTCCGGTTGCATGGGGTAACCGGCGCTGTTCCCCCGATGGAGATCAAATCAAATGTCTGAATTGCGTGAAACCGCTCTTGCGTCCAAGGCCTGGCCTTTTGAAGAAGCGCGCCGGTTGCTCAAACGCTATCAGAAGGGTGCTCCGGAAAAGGGATACGTGTTGTTCGAGACCGGATATGGCCCCTCGGGTCTGCCGCATATCGGCACCTTTGGTGAGGTGGCGCGGACCACAATGGTCAAGCGCGCCTTTGAGGCATTGTCGGATATACCGACCAAGCTGATCTGTTTCTCTGACGATCTGGACGGCATGCGCAAGGTGCCCAGCAACGTGCCGAACCCCGAAAAACTGCAGGAATATCTGCAATGCCCGCTGACCTCGGTTCCCGATCCGTTTGGCGAGTATCCCAGCTTTGGCGAGCATAACAATGCAATGTTGCGGCGGTTCCTCGATACCTTCGGGTTCGAGTACGAATTCTATTCGGCCCGTGACTTTTATCGGTCGGGTCAGTTCGACGAGATCCTGAAGCGTGCGGTTGAACGTTATGATGACATCATGGCGATCATGCTGAAAAGCCTGCGTGAAGAACGCCAGCAGACCTACTCGATCTTCCTGCCGATCCACCCCGAGACCGGCCGGGTTCTGTATGTCCCGATGAAGAAGGTCTGCGCCGAAACTTACACGGTTACTTTCGATGATGAAGACGGCAAGGAATGGACGCTGCCTGTCACCGGCGGCAACGTAAAGCTGCAGTGGAAGCCTGATTTTGGCGCGCGCTGGGCTGCTCTTGGCGTTGATTTTGAGATGTACGGCAAGGAACACGCTACCAACGAAAAGATTTATGATGCGATCTGTCGTGCGCTGGGCGGTCGTGCACCGGAACATTTCTCGTATGAGCTGTTCTTGGACGAAAACGGTCAGAAGATTTCCAAATCGTCCGGCAATGGCGTGTCGATTGACGAATGGCTGACCTATGCGCCGACCGAGTCGCTGGCCTATTTCATGTACCAAAAGCCCAAAACGGCCAAGCGGATGCATTTCGACGTCATCCCGAAAGCCTATGATGAATACCATCAGCAGCTGCGGGCGTATCTGGGTCAGGATCTGAAAGCGCAGTTGAACAACCCGGTCTGGCACATTCATGGCGGCGATGTTCCGGCTTCGACGTTGCTTGTGCCTTTTGCGATGTTGCTGAACCTCGCCTCTGTTTCCGGGGCCGAGGACAAAGAGGCGTTGTGGGGCTTCATCCGTCGTTATGCGCCCGAAGCGACAGCCGAAAGCCATCCCGACCTTGATCAGGCGGCGGGCTTTGCGGTGCGTTACTTCAACGACTTCGTCAAGCCGACCCGCAAGCATCGCGCGCCGACGGAGCAAGAGCGTGAGGCGTTGGAAGCGCTGAAAGCCGAGCTTGAGGCTTATGATGGACCGATCGAGGATGAGGCGCTGCAATCGGTGGTCTATTCCATTGGTCGCAAGCGGTTCGATCCAATGCGCGGATGGTTTACGGCGCTTTACGAAGTGCTGCTGGGCGCGTCGCAGGGGCCGCGATTTGGCGGGTTTATCGCTCTGTACGGTGTGCCCGAGACGATTGCCCTGATCGACAAGGCACTGGCCGGAGAACTGGCCTGATTTGACCTGATACCGCATGGGGCTACCCTTTCGGCAGGAGGTGGCCCCATGCGTCGTTTATTGCTTGCTGTATCCTTGAGTGCCGGTCTGGCGTCGGGTGCAATTGCACAGAATGCCGAGATCGAAGCGAACATCACGGCACAGATACAGGCATTCAAGGCGGATGATTTTAGCACCGCCTTCACCTTTGCCAGCCCCAATATCCAGCGCCTGTTTGGCACGCCCGAGAATTTCGGGGTCATGGTTCGGCGTGGATATCCCATGGTCTGGCGCCCTGCAGAAGTGCGGTTTCTGGAACTGCGCGAGGTTGCCGGGGCGCTGTGGCAAAAGATCATGATCACGGATAGTGACGGGCACGTACACATTCTTGATTATCAGATGGTGCAGCAGGAAAGTGGCTGGAAGATCAACGGTGTTCAGTTGCTTGGCAATTCGGATCCCGCTGCCTGAGGCAACACCATCGTCACGGTGATATGAGCGCCTGTTAATTCCTTTCCGATACTCAGGCTTTCGCGTTTGGGGCCGGTCCCGAACTGAGGGTTTGACGTGTACCGCGCGACAGGCTGCGGCATGATTGGGAAAGGGATTTCAATGAACAAGGCAATCACCGACGGTATAGTCTTCACACCACCTGCATTCGCCAATGGACTGGATGTCTGGTCGAGCGGTGACGGCACGCCCGGTTCACCGACATATGCAGGATCGGGAACAGGGGCTTTCGTTCCTGCCGATGCGGATTTTGCCGGATGTCTGGAAGTTCTGAAGACCAGCGCAACGCAGAAGGTGCGCCACATGGGGCAGACGCCTTTGTTGCCGGGTTGCTATTTGCAGATAAAGGCCCGGGTCAAGGCGATATCAGGCCCATTGCCTCAGGTGCGTATCGCCGGTTGGGCCGGTGGTGCGGGAGATACGCACGTAACAGGTCTGGTCGAACAGGGGCCTGCGACGCAACTGTCGGGCTATGGTACCGTGCACGAGATCACTGCCATCGTTGGCACCGGCAAACGCCCGGGCGTGGATATGCCTTGGGGTGTTTCCGCCCTGTACGGCCATTTTGGCGTGGATATCGACGGCACAAACGGGGCTTTAGTACGGATTGATGACATCGAGATCACTGATGTAACCAACGTATTCCTGCGCGACATGATCGGGTTTGTCGATGTCCGCGATTACGGGGCGATTGGTGACGGTGTCTCCGATGACTCGTCAGCGTTCGAGGCAGCGGATCAGGCCGCAGGCGGGGGTCGTATTCTGGTTCCCAAGGGCACGTACCTGTTGGCGCAGAACACCAGCATGTCGTCGGAGATCGAGTTTGAGGGCACGGTCACCATGCCCGATGACAAGATGCTGCTGCTGACCAAGAACTTTGACCTGCCCACCTATATCTCGGCATTCGGGGATGAGACGCTGGCGTTCAAGAAGGCGTTTCAGGCCTTGCTGAACAACACCGACCATGAGTCGCTTGATCTGGGTGGTCGCAAAATATCGGTTACCGAACCGATCGACATGGCCGCGGCTGTGCCCAACCGGCAGGGAGGGTTCTCAACCCGCCGTATCATCCGCAACGGGCAGTTCGACGTCAGAAGCAGTTCAGCTTGGGATACCGAGGTATTCACATCGGTCGCAACATACGATCCGTCCCGGCCACACAACCTGACCAACGTCGCAAATGTTGCCAACATCCCCGTTGGGTCGCTGGTTACCGGCAGCGGCGTCGGGCGCGAAGTCTATGTGAGCGCAAAGAATGTGGGTGCCGGAGAACTGACGCTGAGCGCAAGGCTCTACAGTGGTAGCGGTACGCAGAATTTCGGCTTCACCGCCTTCAAGTATTTGCTGGATTTCAGTGGTTTCGCCAAATTGCGGAAACTTGGCATGGAGCAGATCGAGTTCCAGTGTAACGGCCGCTGCAGCGCCATCCGCCTTGCGCCGTCAGGCAGTACTTTTTCGTTGGCGAATTGCTTTGTGAGTCGCCCCAAAGATCGGGGGATTACCTCGATCGCGACAGGATGTCAGGGTATGCTGATCGACAATTGCCAGTTCTTGTCGAGCGAGGAGTCCTTTAACGTACCGCAGCGCACATCCATTGCTGTGAACGCGAATGCGAATGACATCAAGCTGCGCCATAATCTTGCGAACCGGTTCAAGCATTTTGCCGTTCTGGGCGGGGACAACAATCTGGTTCTGGGCAACCATTTCCACCAGGGGGACAGCATTCCGAATGGCGTGCGCCATCCGGGATTGGTGATGATTGGTGCCTATAACAGTTCGAAAATCTCTGAAAACTATGTCGATAACTGCTTCATTCAGTGGACAAATGAGCGCGATACCACGCCAAGCTATACAGCTGGCTATTCGTTCAGTGCCATGAGCATTACCGACAATATCTTTTACGCAAGTAAACCGGCGAACTGGTTCAGCTTTATCGTTATTCGCCCGTATGGCGCAGGCCACACCATCTACGGCATGAACGTGACCGGAAATTTGTTCCGAACGAGCAGCGGATCAATCGACCGGGTCGAGCGGGTCGACACCACTTTTGCCAATCTCGATCGCGATCGTTATTCGAACGTCAAGTTCGAAGATAACACCTTCCACGGTATAAGTTTCAAGACTGCCAATCCGTTGCGGATGCGTCATACCCAACACTCTCATTCCCATGCATGGACAGTGGATTCACTGGATCGGCTGCCTTTTGGAGGCAAGGCGCGCAGTTGTGAAAGTGTGGTTGCGCTCGGGCCGCTCAGAAACGTGTTCAACGGGGTAAGCCATGTAGCACCGTATGTTGACCTGCAGCAGGGTATCAATAACCGGTCGGTTACCCTACGCTGGCCCGAAGCCTTGCGCGGTGAGGCATCTGTCACGATGAGTGTTGAACACTAGACATCGCGCCGGCCACCCCTAACCGGGTGGCCGGTCCGTCTTCAGAAGTCGCGCCAGAGTGCAAGTCGGGCCCCGATGGCATCCTGTGCAGAGGTTTTTTCCACCCCAACAATCCAGGTGAATTTTCCCTTTCTTGGGCGGATCATCAATGATGGGCGCGCGCTCCAGTAAAACGGATATCCGGGCGCATAATATGTTTCGATCTGTAGCAGTGGATCCAGGAGGCGATCCGTTGATAGTCCGACCGTCACATCGAACTTTCTGATCAAATCTGCATTCGTCCGGTATTCAAGGGCTGTATCGACGGCAAGCCAGCCGTTGCCCAAGCCGGTCTGCAGCCCTTTGCCATAAGACAGTGTGGCCTTGTACATCGCCCAGGACTGAAGTCCCCGATGATGCGCGCCCAGACCAAGTTCGGCTGCGAAACGACCGGGACCCCCCAGATCTGCAAGCGGGAAGCGGGCAAAAACCACAGCGTGGCCATATTGGTCCTGATGTTCCTCGGCATCGAGGCCGATGGTCAGTTTGGGGCGTAGACCCCACTCCGCATAAAGGGATGACTTGTACTTGCGGGTTCCGTCATTTTCCGAGAAGCCGGAGACAGCCACAGCGGTGAAGCCATGCCCCTTTTCCCTTAGCCAGGCCCCGGCCCAGACAGGCCCTGCAGATACGAACACGTATAGAAGGATGGTGATGATGCGACCCATGCGGGCAGCATCCTTAAGCTTGGTTAACGGAGGGTTATCCAATTTTGCTTTTTCGGAAAAATCTGCCTGCTTCCGTTCGGGGCATACAGGAAACAGGAGACGTTTCAGAAAGCTGTGCTAGGCTTGGATCAGCCAAAGGAGATTCCAGATGCCAGAAATTTCGAAAACCGCGAGCGTTCAAACCGTTATCACCACATTCGAGATGACCCCGGGAACCTGTCAGGATCTGTTGGAAGCACTGACCGATGCATATGCGGATTTCATTTCGAAACAGCCCGGGTTCGTATCAGCGGGTCTGCACGTGAATGATGCCCAGACCCGGATCGCCAACTATTCGCAATGGCAGCGCCGTGAGGATTTTCTGGCTATGTTGCGCACCCCAGAGATGCGGGATCGCAATCGAAAAATCAATGAGCTGTGCAAGAGTTTTGAGCCGGTCATGTATGACGTGGCAGAAACCTTTGGCTGATTCTGACCTGAATCAAAGCTGAATGGGACGACCCGGTTCAATCTGGGTGTGCAAATTACGGAGGCACGCGCCATGTATCACAATATTCTTGTTCCGATTTCCTTTGATGCCGAACGTGACACTTCGGGGCCGCTGAAGCTGGCGCATATACTTGCCACTCCGGATGCTCAGGTCACGTTGCTGCATGTGGTTGAGCATATTCCGGACTATGCGATTTCTTACATGCCGGTGGAGTATCTGACCGAGGCGCGCAAGGCGATTCAGACCGAGCTCGATATGCTTGCAGAAAAACTGCCAAACGCCACGGGTGTGGTGATCGAGGGGCATTCGGGTCGGACGATTCTGGATTGGGCGGAAACTAACAAGCCTGATCTGATTATCATGGCTTCGCATCGACCCGGGATGCAGGACTTGTTGTTGGGATCAACTGCCACCCATGTTGTGCGACACGCAGGATGTGCGGTGCATGTGGTTCGATAGGGTCAGAGATCAGCTGCTGAAAGGCGCCAGGCTTTGCCAAAGCCGCCATTCAGCAGCCCATCGGTCGTATTGAACCGAACAAATCCTAAGTCGGCAAAATCTATATAAAGCTTGGCCTTGGGGCGCAGCGAAAGATATCGCGTGCGCAGGGTGGTGTGTTCGGCACTGTCGCGGGCGATCAGATTAGCGGTGCAATGCAGTGTCAGACGCGGGTGGGTCAGCGGGTCACCTTTCTCTCCGGGTTCGCCAATCAATAACGCACAAGCCGGGTTCGCCTGCAGGGCGCGTGTGTGTTCGGCAAGGGTCGAGATTAGAGTGATGGGCTGGTTATTGGTGTCGGTTGCAAGGGCGATCCGGGTGACCGAGGGCAGTGATGTTCCGGGTTGCAGCACCGCAAGGGCCGCATATTCCGCGCCTGCCAGCAATTCATGCGCGAGAGCACGGGCGGTGTCGTCAAACGGTTGGAATGGATCGGATCGCGTCATATCTTCTTCACCGGATAATGTCGGGTGACATAAGCACTTATTCTGCGAAAGTACGAGAGCGGAAGTGACCATCAAAGGAGGCAAAAGTGCCGTTGAATTTTCTTGTCTTTCTGGGCTCGGTCCGGCAAAGCACACCTCCGCGCCCGGCCCGCTTGGGTGAGCGTGTGGCCCGTGCCTGCCATAAACAGCTGTCCGAAATGAGTGCTGATGTCGAACTGATCGACCCTCTGGAGCTGCAGCCCTCGCACCCGTTCAAGCCGCATTTCGCATATGCTCAAGGCCGTGCGCCCGATGCATTGAATGTGCTGGCTGAGAAGATTGAACGGGCAGATGGTTATGTCATGGTCAGCCTGAGTACAACCACTCGATGTCGCCTGCTCTGGCGGATCTGCTGAACCACTTCGGAAGTTCCCTGTTCTCATACAAACCCAGCGTCATCGCGACCTATTCTGCGGGCCAGTGGGGTGGGGCACGGGCCGCTGTCAATATGCGTACGTATCTGAGTGAGCTGGGTTGCTTGCCAGTTTCTGCGATGATCCACGTCCCCAAAGCTCATGAGGTGTTTGAGGTGGATGGAGCGTTTGCTCATGATGTCGAAGCTGATCGGTGGCGCGGCTATATGGGGCGGGCATTTGAACAGCTGTCCTGGTGGGCTGGTGCCGCTGTGCATCAACGCGAGGCTTTGTCCCATCCTGAGGCCTTTGCGCGGGATCCGTCGCAGCGCAATGCGCCTTCATAGGCAAATTGTGTAACTCCCCTGACCGCCTCGGCTTTGCCACATAGTTTCGGTAGCATTCAAATTATGACGTCTGAGAAACCTCCATACGAAGAAAGCAAACCGAGGCCATCCAGAAGGCAGCGGCGGGCTGAGGCCGTGCGCCGTAAGGCTCTCTCGCCACTCCGCATATTTATGATGGTACTGGCGTTGCCATTTACCACCGCGACGATCGCCCTTGGGGTTTATCTGCGAACGACCGACTACGAACATGCGGAGGCGGTCATTCATCTGGTCGCACTGGCGGGATGTGATGCAGCGCATGCCTTGGGCATGGGGGCCGTGCGCGAAGGGCAGCCCGGGTATCACAAGCGCAACGATCCTGATGGAGATGGGGTCGCATGCGGAACGTTTGTCGTGGAAAATCCGACAGCGGTCATCCCTGCTCCGGTGCCGTCTTCTGCACCTGCACCCGCACAGGCAGAGGCCCCAGCACAGCGCAGGGTAGGGAATGCAAAATTTGTGAAACCCTGAACGACGAAGGTAATCTATAACCGACAAAAACTGTCAACTATATGATTTTGTTGGATTTTTTGTTGACATCATAATCAGCATGACTATCTGTAGGACGTAACAGGATTACAGGTACCCAGCTGCAGCCAGCCATCGCCAGCCACGGCAAGGAACCCAGATGATCCTGATCTGGCAAATAGTGTTCCCTGAGCGCCAGATCTTCCACAGCAACGCAGGTTATCCCACGCAGCGATGAAGGTCTGCCGTCTGATCCGAACATTGCGAAATGGCGCGGGCAATCTGCCGGACAGGCTTGTCTTCACCCCACATGGTCGCCATGAATGACGTCATGACCCGCGATGAATTCAACACTTTTTGCGCCAGTCTCAAAGCTACCAGCCATGTGGTGCAGTGGGGCAATGCGGATGTATGGAAAGTGGGCGGAAAGGTGTTTGCGATCTGTGGCTGGAACGATGGTGCAGATGCGTTCACCTTCAAGGCCACTGATCTGGCCTTCGAAGTTCTCAGCGACGAACCCGGCATCCGCCCAGCGCCTTACTTGGCCTCACGCGGGATGAAGTGGCTGCAGGTCTATGAGGAACGCGGGATGAGTGACACATCCCTACGCGAGCATATTGTGACGTCTTATGATCTGGTCGTTGCCAAGTTGACCAAGAAAATGCGGGCAGAATTGGGGGTTTGACCCCCCCCTGAAGTTGCACCACTTTGGCGGGATGAGACGTTAAGCCGCTTGTCAGTTCTACGGGTGACAGCATCTTGATATTGCAGTGGCCGCGCGTTTGATTATCAACCTAAGCATGTTTGGATTGATTTACTTTCTTTGCGTTTCATTAGGCATAGTGCTGTGGTCCATATGGGTGTTTGGCCCGGTCATCACTCTACCACTGCTGGTCGCGGCCCTTGGTGTTGTTTTTGGCATTGTTCAGCTTCTCAGACTCAAGCTTCGTAAGCCAGCAAACTGGGTGGTCGTTGATGGGTCGAATGTTCTTTATTGGGAAAATGATGAGCCCGCGTTGCAATCGGTCCGGTTGGTTATAGAAAAACTGGTTTCGGAAGGATTTGAACCTATTGTGTGGTTTGATGCGAACATTGGTTATTTGGTTGTGGGTCACTATATGAATCCGGCTAAGCTCTCGAGGGCCCTGCGCTTTCCTGCACGGCAAATTTGGGTGGCTCCAAAAGGAACTCCGGCTGATCCGCTGTTGATCGCAGATGCGGCAAAGCTCAATGCACGGATTGTCACGAATGACCGCTTTCGGGATTGGGAAGAGCAGTTTCCGCAGGTTGCTCAACAGGATCTGTTCCTAAGGGGAACTATCCGAAAGAAAAGCGTTCACTTTAAATAAGTTATCCCTTCATCGCGTGCAGCAATTCAATCAGCCGCTTGCGGTCATCGTCATCGGTGTAGTCACCGGTGGCCAGACGTTCGGCGATGCGCAGGCGCAGGCGTTCCTGTTGGGTGCGCACCTCTTCTCCGGCCGTCTCAGCCAGAGTTTTCATGATTACTGCCACCGCCTGTTGCCGCTTGGTGGTGGGGTTGGCGATGTAATCGACAAGGCTCTGCTGACCGGAATCGAGGATGTTTTCGGCCAGATCGCGCAGTTGATCGCCATTGGGCAGCAGCGGGGCGGGGGCATCCTCGGGTGGCAGAATTTCCGGCAGGCTGCGCGGGGTTTCGGCCAATGCGTTTGCGCCGTCGACGAAGGCTTCGGTGATCATGCGGGTGATCTTGATCGCGCGCGGGTCCTTGAACAGGGCCGAGGCGATGGCCACGCCGTAATCGGTATAAACCCACGGATTGACCCGCCGCCCACCGCGGCCCTTGGGTTTTGAGATCACATTCTGTGATTGCAAATCCGCGACCTCGGCATCGGTCAGCTGAAAGCGGTAGCCCTCGAACAGGTCCTTGTTGCGCGACACGGCCTGATTGAAGGCGCTGACGGATTTTCCGTAGAACTGCGCCAGATCCTCGGCCAGCACCACGCGGGAGCCGCGCACCCGGTGAATGGCGCTTTGGACTTCATGGGTGCTGGGCAGGGTGTTCGGGTTCGTCATGGCAACCGTTTGGAATCACAATTTGTGATTTCAAACGTGGAGGAGGGAGCGCTGGGCTGCAAGGGTGGAGTGTGATACATCAACATAGATAGGTACGAACATCCACCCAATGCATGCTAGATCGTAATTTCCACACGGTTTTCTTTGACTTCTCCCGAAGGGTCTTCCCAAGTGATACGTAACCATTCTTTGGGAGGGGTTTGCATGTGAACCATAGCAGCCAAGTCCACACTTTGGCCCTTTTCAAGTTTGCTCATTGGAAACTTATCATTTGCGAAACTCTCTTCGACAATATGGTTCTGGTCGTCCAGCACCAGACGAACGTTCCGAGCAGTTGCTGGTCCGGTGTTGAATACACGTAGGCGCCAATTTGTTCTATCAATTCGGTTTAGTCGGGCCGACACCGAAGCTGTTTTCTCTCGCTTCGCTTCACCATGTGCCTGTTGGATTTGAATGCGTACCAACTCGATCTCGCGATCAGTTAAGCGGCTTTGAGATTTGAATGATCTCAGGGTTACTATCAACGCAGCTGCGGAGACCAATAGAGCCAATCCGGCAATAACATCCGATACGTTCATTTAGGGCCTATTTGAACATCCGTTTAAATTTCTTCTTCATATCTGACATTATTTCGCGCTTAGTATCGTCAATTGCCCGCGAGATAATTTCTTGATTACTATCGCAAATTTCTTGATAGGAAAACTCCAACTCACACCCAGTACATATGTAGCTACGGTTTTCTTCGGGAACACTGTAGTCAAATGAAAAATCTTTTGAACCGCAAGTCGGGCACATAAGAGATATTTGTCGCGAATAGGTTGATTTCATGGAACGCCTTTCAAGTCCAATATTGGAATGTGCAACTTTACCGCTTCCTTCTCTTCACATTCCCACCCCTTTGCCCCGGCCGACCAGCCGTTGACCGCCCTCGCGATTTCACCGCGTCTTCCGAGGCTTTCTCGACCGCCCATTGGCGCGCCATGGGGTCGTCGGCGACGGCCAGATCGACCGCTTCGAGACGTTTGATTTCATCCCGGATGTTGGCGGCCTCTTCGAATTCCAGGTTTTCGGCGGCTTTACGCATCTGCTCGCGCAGGCCGTCCAGATGGGCCTCGAGGTTCGCGCCGTGCATCGGTTTGTCGATAGTAGCGGTGACGCGGTTCATGTCCACATCGCCTTCATAGAGACCGGCCAGAACGTCCTCGACGTTTTTCTTCACCGTCTCGGGGGTGATGCCGTGTTCCTCGTTATAGGCGATCTGTCTGGCGCGGCGGCGGTTGGTTTCGTTCAGCGCGCGTTCCATCGAGCCGGTGATCTTGTCGGCATACATAATCACGCGGCCATCCGCGTTTCGCGCGGCGCGGCCGATGGTCTGGATCAGCGAAGTTTCCGAGCGCAGGAACCCCTCTTTATCCGCGTCCAGAATGGCGACCAGCCCGCATTCGGGTATGTCGAGCCCTTCGCGCAGCAGGTTGATGCCGACCAGTACGTCGAAGGCCCCCAAGCGAAGGTCGCGCAGGATTTCGATCCGTTCCAGCGTGTCGATATCCGAATGCATGTAGCGGACTTTGATGCCCTGTTCGTGCAGGTATTCGGTTAGATCCTCGGCCATGCGTTTGGTCAGCGTGGTGACCAGCGTGCGATAGCCATCGGCGGTCACTTTGCGCACCTCGTCCAGCAGATCGTCGACCTGCATCGAGACGGGTCGGATTTCGACCTCAGGGTCCAGCAGGCCGGTGGGGCGGATGACCTGTTCGGTGAAGATGCCGCCGGTCTGTTCGATCTCCCACTTTGCCGGGGTGGCCGAGACAAAGACGGATTGCGGGCGCATGGCGTCCCATTCCTCGAACTTCAGCGGGCGGTTATCCATGCAGGACGGCAGGCGGAACCCATGTTCAGCCAGCGTGAACTTGCGCCGATAGTCGCCCCGGTACATGCCGCCGATCTGCGGGACGCTCACGTGGGATTCATCGGCGAAAACGATGGCATTGTCAGGGATGAATTCGAACAGGGTCGGGGGCGGTTCGCCCGGTGCGCGGCCGGTGAGGTAGCGCGAGTAATTCTCGATACCGTTGCAGACACCAGTTGCCTCGAGCATCTCAAGGTCAAAGTTGGTGCGCTGCTCCAGTCGTTGCGCCTCCAGCAGTTTGCCTTCGCCGACGAGTTGGTCCAGCCGAATGCGCAGTTCCTTTTTGATGCCGATGATCGCCTGCTGCATCGTCGGCTTAGGCGTCACGTAGTGAGAATTCGCATAGACCCGCACGTGTTCCATCGTGGCGGCGCGTTCGCCTGTCAGGGGATCGAATTCGGTGATCTGTTCCAGTTCTTCGCCAAAGAACGACAGCTTCCACGCGCGGTCTTCAAGGTGGGCGGGCCAGATTTCCAGTGAATCGCCCCGCACCCGGAACGAGCCGCGTTGAAACGCCTGATCGTTGCGGCGGTATTGCTGAGCCACCAGATCAGCCATCACTTGCCGCTGGTCGTATTCATTGCCGACTTTCAGGTCCTGCGTCATCGCCCCGTAGGTCTCAACGGACCCGATACCGTAGATACAGGAGACCGAGGCAACGATGATCACGTCATCGCGTTCCAACAGCGCTCGGGTGGCCGAGTGGCGCATCCGGTCGATCTGTTCGTTGATCTGCGATTCTTTTTCTATGTAAGTGTCGCTGCGCGGCACATAGGCCTCGGGCTGATAGTAGTCATAGTACGAGACGAAGTATTCGACCGAGTTCTCAGGGAAGAAGCCTTTGAACTCTCCATATAGCTGCGCTGCCAATGTCTTGTTGGGCGCGAGGATGATCGCGGGGCGCTGCGTTTCCTCGATCACCTTGGCCATGGTGAAGGTCTTACCGGTACCGGTCGCACCCAGCAGAACCTGATCACGCTCGCCGTCCAGAACACCTCCGGCCAGTTCTTTGATCGCCGTGGGCTGATCACCAGCAGGGGCGAACTCGGTGTGCATGACGAACTGTTTGCCGCCCTCGAGTTTCAGGCGTGCGCGGACGTCTTCGGCGGTCAGTTGCGTCTTGTCGGAATGGGCGTATGGCATAAGCGGGCTCCGGGTCAGGCCCCTACATTTGTTCTTATTTTGTCCAACTGCAAGGGCTGATCCGGTCTAGAAACCAAAGTTTCAGTAAAAGGCAAACTGGGCGTCCGGGACCTGGTCTGTGCGCAGTTTTTCAGCCAGTGCTTTCAGATTGCTGTCCAGCACCCGACCCATCATTACTTTCAATAGCGTTTGCCCCAACAGCCAGCCCAATGGGCCATACTTCATCTCGTAATCCATGCTCCAGACCACCCGCGAACGACTATCTGCGAGTGGTTCGATGGCAATCGCTGCATGTGCCTCAGTCAGGGGCATCGCCGGCATCTCGGACAAGCGGACGCCGTAGCCCCGATTGGGTCGCCAGTCTGTGACCTCTTCGACCAGTGAAGTTCCGTTCTCAAAGTGACAGCGCCGCTTTGACCCGACGCCATCCTTGCCGTTCGTCAATGCCTCGACGGATGTGACCTGTGGCGCGAACTCGTCGATATGCATGAAGCGACTCAGAACCGTCCAGACTGCTTCGGGGTTGGTGTCGATCTCCAGTCTTCGTTCATGATGGATCATCGTGGTGTCCTCGTTTTGGATTGATCAAAAGATAGCGTAGACTGATGACAGTTTCTGACATCAGTGGTCTTGTGCGAGGGGGCGAGGCACGAAAGCTTGCTGTGACAATTGTTGTCTTGTTCCGGAGCGCTCTCTGACGCATAAACAACGTCAGCCAAGTGAGTACGGAGAGGCGACATGCGCGCACGGATTTACCAGCCTGCAAGGAATGCGATGACTTCGGGCATGGCCAAGACCCACAAGTGGGTTCTGGAATATGCTCCTGCGTCAGCGCGTGAGGTTGATCCGCTAATGGGCTGGACTTCGTCCGACGACACACAGACTCAGGTGCGTCTGAAGTTCGACACCAAGGAAGAAGCGCTGGACTATGCCAAGGATAATGGCATCGAGGTGCAGGTTAGTGAACCACACAAGCGCAAGCCGAACCTGCGCGCACGGGGCTATGGCGAGAACTTTGCCACAGACCGCCGCAGTCCCTGGACACATTGAGCGAGACCCATCGCATGATCGATATCCGCGAGGCCGATCCTACTTCGGACGCCCTGCGTCCGGTGGTGCAGGCGCATTTTGCTCATAGCGAGACAGCGGGGCCCGCAGAAAGCAATCACACAATGGATGCCGACTCGCTGGCGGGGCCGGGCATTCGGTTCTGGGCACTGTATGAGTCCGACCAGCCGCTCGGCTGTGGCGCGCTCAAGACATTGCCGGATGGAACGGCCGAGGTGAAATCGGTTCACATAATATCGCAGGCGCGTGGTCGTGGATTGGCCCGGGTGATGATGAATCACCTTGCGGAACTGGCGCGGGCCGAGGGGGTTTCAGCACTGGTTCTCGAGACTGGCGCAGCGCATCTGACCGAGTATGATGCCGCGCGCAAACTCTATGAAGCGCTTGGTTACTCCTATTGCGAACCAATCTTCGGGTACACCGATGACCCGAACAGCGCATTCATGCGCTTGGCTCTTGAACCCGGTCGCTAAAACCATCAAGAAGGGCCCAGCGGTCCCGTAGCTCAACTGGATAGAGCAGCTGACTTCTAATCAGCAGGTTGAGGGTTCGAGTCCTTCCGGGATCGCCAATTAAATCAATTACTTATGGGGTTTTGCGACAAGGTTGAATTTTCCGCGGCTACCACCGGGCTACCACAATTCAAGATTTCGCACCGCCTTGCCCTATTGGAAACGCTGGGTGCAATAGAATAAACTCCCCCGCACCCCGTAAGGGCAAACGGCACCGTCGCGCTAAATTGGAAGCCCGTGGTATACCATGAATAACAAGGGGCGATTTGGGCACATTGGCGGGCCGCATATTGCCCCAGCGCTCAAACGTTTTGCTAACCACTAAAAATTGCCTGTAACTTTGTAACTTTGTTACATTTGTATATAACCTATTGTTTTTAATTACTTATATGCTCCGCAATTGGTTACAAAATAAGTAACAGAAATTTCAGACTGTTACCTGTAAGTATTTGAATTTATTTGATAAGCACTTTTTGGGATACTCTCTCCTTTTAACTTTCGCGCGCAAAAACCTTATTACCCACTGGGAGTATCTGGAAGCCCTATGCAAAAGGTATGGGTGCAAGATCTTCTCTGGTAAGCGCCCCGGGAAAATGCCGAAATGGCTGGATGAGAATGCTGATACAGCGCAATCAATCGAGGCTTTGGGTTCGTGGGATTATGCTTGCATAGCGATGGCCGCGTCATTGACGTTATGTGGTGAAGTCTGCTGGAATGAATGCCGGAAATACGGGTTGGCCCGTTGACCTGAGTCCCTGAAACTCATCTAGTCTTGTGTAGAATCCTGCCAACGAAAGGACGGATAAATGAAGACGAGAATAGAATGTCTGCATGGTCAAGGAACAAGAAGCTGGCGAGAAGACGGCCGAAATGTGCAGGCCATCATGGCATTTGCATTAACATCATTTCGAGGGTGTTACGGGATCGAGTTCACCAGAATGGCGACGCTTGGATGGGTGCAGGACACTGAGGCCGGCTGGCACTACATCGCCCCGGGGAAGAAAACATACGCCATGACAAGATCAACCCTTGCCCGACAGCCGAGGTCAGTAAAACTCTGGAAGTATGGCAAGAGGAGTATAATTAACAAAGGGCCACTCAGCGCTCAGAAACCTGACACTGAGTGAATGTTCAGGGAAAACAAACATGGACAAACGGGCCGCGTAAGGTCATCAACCTAGGGACTCTCCGTTAAGTGGAGGAAACCTGGGGCTCAGGTTATTATTTAGGCCGCAAGAACAAGAACAAGATTGTAAGGCACGTGCAGAATACTCACGATATTTTCATTTCCCGCATTCTAAGGGATGACACATGTCACGCCTGATCGACCTGATTGCACAGGCCAAAGCCAAAGACGCTACTTTGGGTAACGAGCTGGAGCGCGAGTTCAAGGCGCTAGCCAATCGTCGAGCCTTTGGGCTGAACTTTGAGCGCCATGCACCGGAGAGCGTGGAGCTGCCGGGTCGTCCCATTCGCAAGGGCGACAAGGTTCGGGTTTTGCCGCCCCGTGGCAGCTTGGAGAATGGCGACCAGCGGCTGTGGAGGGTGAAGCGCACTCACAGGCAGAATGGCACGCGGGTGGCCGACCTGACGCTGCAAAAGGCTGCAAATCCAGAGGCACAGACAGTTGCGGTAAAAGACCTGATCGTGGTGGCCGAGATGCGCGACTACATCTATCCCGGTCTGGTCAGCACCGGCAAAGTCGCGTGTGGCGGCGACAAACCCTACCACACGGTCGTCAATGGCGAGAATTTCCACGCGCTAGAGGCGCTGACCTACACCCATCGCGGCAAGATCGACGTGATCTATATCGACCCGCCATACAATACCGGGGCGAAGGACTGGAAATACAACAACGACTATGTGGAGGGCGACGACCTTTACCGTCACTCGAAGTGGCTGGCGTTTATGGAGCGGCGACTTAAGTTGGCTGCACAGTTGCTCAACCCTCAAAACTCCACGCTGATCGTTTCCATTGATGAAAAGGAATACCTGCGACTTGGATTGCTTCTGGAACAAGTGTTTCCTGAAGGGCGCGTCCAAATGGTTTCCAGCGTCATCAACCCTAAAGGCGCAACTCGGCAATCGTCCTTCGGTAGAACGGATGAATATTTGTTTTTTGTCTCTCAAGGGGACGCGGCACCAACTCCTGTGCCGCTACCCAATGAATGGAAAGTTGTACAGGACAAAAGGGCGGCAAAACTCCGCTGGGCGGAATTGTTACGCTCTGGCTCAAATACGCAGCGCGAAGACAGTCCGAACCAGTTTTATCCAATCTTTGTGCACCAGCTAGCAGATGGTCCTGCCTTTCACTCTGTCGGTGAGGCGTACTTCGGTGATGACTGGCAATCCTTGAAAGCGCCCGAAGGGTGCTTTGCGGTATGGCCAATACGCTCAGATGGCAGTGAAGGGAACTGGCAAAACAGTGGAGAGAGCTTGCGAACTTTGATAGAAAAGGGGTTCGCGAAGTTAGGACGATGGCGAGAAGAAAAGACTGCTGTGACTTACCTAAAGCGCGGTGAGCAAACCAAAGTAGAAAGTGGTGTTTTTCCTATTGTTGGGAGGCGCAGCGACAATTCTGTGATTGTAGATGATGCAGCTTATCAACCCACGTTCATTCCCGGCACACAATGGCGAATAACATCTCACAACGCAGAACAGGGCGGTACGAACTTACAAAAAGCGTTCATTCCCGGTCGCAAGTTTCCGTTCCCGAAGAGCCTTTATGCCGTTGAAGACGCTGTGCGCTTCTTCGCCTCGGACAAGCCTCACGCAACTATTTTAGACTTCTTCTCAGGCTCCGGCACCACAGCCCATGCGGTCATGCGCCTGAACAAGCAGGATGGCGGCAGGCGACAATGCATCTCGATCACCAATAACGAGGTCGCCGCAGACGAACACAAGGCGCTGCGGCAGCTAAACCTGCGCCCCGGTGATCCTGAGTGGGAGCGATGGGGCATTTGCGAATATATTACCAAGCCGCGCATCAATGCCGCGATCACGGGTCTGACGCCGGACGGCGATCCGATTAAGGGTGATTATAAGTTTACCGATGAGTTTCCCATGGCCGATGGCTTTGAGGAAAACGCCGAGTTTTTCACGCTCAGCTACGAAACCCCGGTCTCGGTCAGCCATAACCGTGCCTTTGCCCGTGTCGCGCCACTTCTGTGGATGAAAGCGGGCAGCGCGGGTCGGCGTATTGACAGCCTGCCAGACGCGGGCTGGGACGTGGCCGATACCTATGGCCTGCTGACCGATCTGGATGCCGCAGCGCCCTATATCTCCGCCATAGAGGCCAGGGAAGGTATCCGCATCGCCTATATCGTCACCGATGACGACAGGCGCTTCCAGTCTGTGGCACAGGGCCTTCCTGACGGGGTTGAGGCTGTGCGGCTGTACGAATCATACCTGACCAATTTCCGCTTTTCGATGGGGCGCTGAGACCATGCAATTTACCCTCAAAGATTATCAGGACGACGCGGTGGCCCAGGTTCTCGACCGCCTCAGGAAAGCAAGGAAACGCTGGCACGAAGATAGCGAAAAGAACGCCTTTTCCTTAACCGCAACTACAGGCGCCGGTAAAACAGTGATGGCCGCTGCGGTGTTTGAGGCGCTGTTCTTCGGCTCTGACGACTACGACTTTGAGCCTGACCCCGGCGCGGTAGTTATCTGGTTTTCCGACGACCCGTCTCTGAACGAACAGTCCCGCTGGCGGCTGCAAGAGGCGGCGGACAAGCTGACGACCTCTGACCTTGTGACGGTGGAAAACACGTTCTCGCGCGAAGTGTTTGAACCGGGCAAGGTGTACTTCTTGAACACTCAGAAGCTGAGCAAGAACTCCATGCTGGTGCGGGGTGCTGACCCGTCTGACCAGGGCGTTCTGACAATCGACGGAACGCCGATCATGCCCGATGGCCGGTCCCACACGATCTGGGACACGATCCGTAACACGGTCGAAGACCCGGACCTGACGCTGTATCTGGTGCTCGACGAAGCGCACCGGGGGATGCGCGACGCGGTGAAGGGCACACAGACCATCGTGACGCGGTTGATCAACGGACAAGGCGCGGTTCCCGGTATTCCGATTGTCTGGGGCGTGTCGGCAACCGTGCAGCGGTTCAATGATGCGGTTAAGTCGATGAAAGACCGCACCGCACTGCCTAATGTGGAGGTGGATTCAAAGCTGGTGCAAGAGTCGGGCCTGCTCAAGGATACGATCACTCTGGACGTGCCGGATGAACGAGGTGATTTCACCACAGTCTTGCTGCGACGGGGCACAGAAAAGCTGAAAGAGTCCAGCAAGGCCTGGGCCGCTTATGCTGCTGAGCAAGGCGACACAGTGAAGGTAAAACCGCTCATGGTGTTGCAGGTGCCGAACTCGCCCGGCAAAGATGATGTGGGGACTTGGCTGCAAACCATTTTTGATGCATGGCCTGATCTGAGGCCGGACAGCGTTTACAATGTGTTCGGAGAACACAAGGAAGAGAACTTCGGCGGCTTTGTGGTGCCCTACATCGAACCGCAGCGGGTTCAGGAGGCTGACTATGTAAGGGTCTTGCTGGCAAAGGATGCAATCAGCACTGGCTGGGACTGCCCAAGGGCCGAGGTTATGGTGTCTTTCCGCGCCGCGTCAGATCAGACACATATCACGCAGCTATTGGGCCGCATGGTGCGGACACCGCTTGCGCGGCGTATACCGGGCAACGAGCGGCTGAACTCGGTCGATTGCTTATTGCCCAGGTTCAATCAGGACACGGTAAAAGCCGTTGTTGAGGCGCTCATGTCAGGCAGTGATGCGGGCGAAATGCTGCCGGGGCGTCGAGTGTTGATCAATCCGATTGAGATGGTTCCAAACCCGAATGTGCCGCAGGCGGTCTGGGACAAGCTGACAAGCCTGCCTTCTGCCACAATGCCAAAGAAACAAGCGCGGCCAGTAAAGCGTCTCACAGCGTTGGCACATGAGCTAGCAGCCGATGGCTTGTTGCCAAATGCTGGAAAGCAGGCACATGCGCATTTGCATGCTGTGCTGGATGTACAGCGAACAGCACTCACCGTCGACATTGCCAAGGCCCGGACAGATGTCCTGACTGTCGAGGGTAAGACTGTCAGTGCGGATGTTGAAACGCAGGAAATGTCCTTTAATGACTTTGTGGAAGCCGCTGACTATGTGGTGATCGAAGAAGCCTACAGACGTGCAGCTCGCCTGTTCTCCCCTGATCTGGCAAAGACTTACAGCGAATACCTGGCTGACCAGAACACCGATGCAGAAGACTATGAAGAAGCCTTGATCGAGGCGCATACAGATGTTGCTGCGCTCGGGCTGATCGACATTGTGAAATTTACACTGGAGGCTGAGGCGGAAGCCTTGGCAAATACATGGCTTACGGCGCAAGAGGCTGCAATCAAGGCGCTGACTGATGAGCGGCAGGACGTATACCGAGAGTTGCGCGAACTCAGCGCCGAACCACTGGACGTGACGCTTGCTATGCCAAAGAACAGGTTGCAGCCAACAGTCGAAGTCAGGGAAAACGGCACCGAAATTCCTTTGCCGCGTCATGATCACCATCTTTTGTGCGATGAAGACGGCAAATACCCTGACGCACTGAACTCATGGGAAGCCAAGGTGATAGAAGTGGAACTGGCGCTGGACACATCTGTGGCATGGTACCGCAATCCATCCTCTGCAAAACCCGAATCCCTGGGGATCGTTTACGATGAAGACGGTCAGGCCAGTATCCTGCGACCTGACTTTGTTTTCTTTGAACAATCCAATGACGGTAGCGTTAAGGCCAATCTTGTGGATCCGCATGGGCAACACTTGGCTGATTCATTGCCGAAGTTGCTCGGTCTGAAAGGTTATGCCGAACGCCATGGTGAGGACTTTGGCCGCATTGAAGCTGTAGCGAAGAGTGAAGCAGGCGGTTTCCAATCGCTGGACCTCAAAGATGCAGATGTTCGGACCGCAATCGCTGCGGCTCCCAGCGCCAGATCCCTGTTCGAGGGGCCACACGCAAAGCCGTACCCGAGCCGGGCCCAATAGGCCCGAGTGTGCAAAAGCGACCAAAGGTGGAAGGATAGAGCAGCAGCCACCCCAAACCCCATGGTCGCGGGCATCTTGGATGATGTTTTTGCTTTCGGGTGTTTAATAAATTTCCAATTCAGGCGAGTCCCAGTCGTAGGGTGTATGTCCCCCGGCCGTGCTGTATCGGACCAATTCGTTCGTGCTTGTAGTATTGATTTGCGTTGTAGTGTTTGGCCCAGCCGGTGACCCAACTGCAAAACTTCGCATGCGTATCCGTTTCATTTCTTCGACAACAGCTGTAGTTGATCCGGCTGAACCCAAAATCATCAAAGAACTTTTCTGCTTTGGATCAAACGGCCTTCTGACTTCGGAAGCCGCGTAGGTGATCATATTTGTATTGTAAAATCGTATACGTTTTTGTCGAGATTGTGAGTTTATTTGCAAGACCGGTAATGTTGGTCAGCCTAAGCTCCATTCCAGCAGCAGTGACCGGACAGCGTCGTGATTGAGAAGGAAGGAGCGAGCTATCTCTGTAGACTTAACGTACCAGTATAGTTCAGGCTGGTACAATCTTTGCGAGAATTTAGATTTTACCGTGAACTAACACGTCTGTCCCATGTATTTATATTGACTTAACTACTTCCCACTCCTAGTTTTTGGATCAATTCTTGGCGGTAAATCAGAACTCTGCTCATGATTGTGGCTTTACTACCGTTTCATATGGTGAATTGAGCCCTTTGAATGAATGATTT
The DNA here is from genome assembly GCF_056537005.1 of Ruegeria sp. CH6. Classification (NCBI taxonomy): domain Bacteria; kingdom Pseudomonadati; phylum Pseudomonadota; class Alphaproteobacteria; order Rhodobacterales; family Roseobacteraceae; genus Ruegeria; species Ruegeria sp. CH6. Next base: position 247,951 of record NZ_JBQFQS010000003.1, read on the forward strand.
AATCGGTCAAGGTTCGTTTATTTTTATTTATTTGGGTTTCCGACTTGCACACGATTTTCGACTGGCTTGATCTGCACGATCTGAAAGCGCCTATATTACGGGATATTGTCACAGCCTACTATTTGGGTGAGCTGAAAGATTATCATTCGAAAGTTGAAGAGCTGCCCACCTCATCAAATGCAGCACCGATACCAGAAAGCCAGGCAGAGTGTTTTGAAACCTATGTGATCCCGGCTTTGGTCGAAGGCTTTCCTGAGTGCCTGGACATTGTGCGGAGACTGCAAGGATTAGGTTTCAAAGAACTTGCAGACCTGACAATCTGTTGGCCGTACACAGCAGATCGTGGCGAGGGACAGCCGCCACTTGTTGCGATGAACTGGAATGGTCAACCTACGGACTTGATGTGTTTGGCCAACAAGGCCGCACATGCACTTCAGATCATGCTTTCCGGCAATGACTCTATGCCCCCGATTGCCCGCGAGACCTGCGCGTTTATTGGAGAATTACTTCTTTTGAGTTTTGTCCAAAAATACGATCCTGCTCTTTACCCGGAATTGGAACAGGTCTGGGCGGTGGAAAACGCGGCCTATCTGTTCGACAATCTGGATAGTTTGGCTGATGGGCTTCTAAATCCGGGCACGCTTTATCATTATTACATGAATTACCCGCTGGCACGGCTTGCAGCGGTGCAGATCTTCGTCAGCGACAACTTTTCTCTGAAAGACCTGTTTTCCAGCGGTGCATCAGCAATGAAGCATCTGCCAATAAAGGAGATGGCAGCACAGACCGCCATTCTCGCCAAATACTTCCCAGAGCCAGATCCAAACGTCCGTTTCACAGACAGGTAACTGGCTTGTCGAAGAACCATTGAAACGACGCAACAAATTTGTGTGTTTGCAGCATCTGGAAATCTCCGTATGCATTTGGGCAATCGGATTGATTATTTAGATGGTTTTCCATGCTCATTGCTCTGCATGTTTATCGTCAGAAGATCAGAGCCTTGCCTGGCAGCTTGATACATTGCGCGCCATAGGGTGCGAGCGGAATTCGACGGCAAAGTGAGCGGCGCTAAAAGCGAAAGTCCAGATTTGAGCAAAGCTCTCTAACAGCGTCGGGATGGCGACACCCTGGTGTCTGGTGGCTGGATCGGATGGGCTGGTCTCTCAAGTATCTGGTTGGCCGCGCCGAGCCGTTGAAGGAAATGGGTGTTGGCCTGAAAAACCTTCAGGAGTCCATTGGTACCACATCGAGTGAAGGTCAGCTTATCTTTCAAATGTTCGACGCGTTGGCAGAGTTCGGCAACCATGAAATGAAAGGGTGGGGTGGCTTGGCTAGGACGGTGGCTGATCAACGCCCCTCGCGTTCAGATCATTGCGGATAGCTTCAAATTGACTGTTAAACTTAAATAATAGATTTAATTGTATAAAGTATTTCACCCCCCCTCTAAACCAACTCGCGAAAAAATCTACCTACCCACGCCGGTCCCTTGATCCATACGCGTGAACTTTTTGCACCCCCCCTACCCATGGGCTTTTTTGCCTGACACTGGCCAAGCGTAAACAAGGCTATGGTGCGCGGTCGGCACCCAAACACACCTAAAAACCAGCATACCCCCGGTATGTGGCTTTTTTCCCTATTTGAAGGTCGGGCATTTCACCACAGCCGTGATCTTTCACGGCTCAGCTATGCCGCTGGACAGGCACAGACGCGAAGGGACGGGCGCGACAGTGCCGCTGGCCCAACCGGGGCGCGGGGAAAAGAAAACCCGGCAGCGAACGCAACCGGGTTTGATCTGTCTGGATATTGGCTAGAAAACTAGGAATCGACCACGATAGGCATAAGTTTGATATTGTCACAGAGGTCAGCTAGATCGGTAGCAAGTGGGGCAGGAGCGGATAAGATTGCCCAGACGTGATCTAGGTCTTTATTCCGCCCACCGTTCGGCAGCGCGTAATCCATTTCGTTCAATATGGAGACTGATGCATCCACCAGCCCAGCGACAACATTAGACTTACCCACCAGATCAAAGCAATTGATGCCGCCAGGAAGAATGTCTTTGCGATCATCATATGCGGTCTGTGTCATGCCAGCGCCCTTTCCATAGGCGCGATCTGATAGACCTCGCCGTTTTGCAGATCACGTTTAGCCCACACTGTCCGTTGATAACGCTCAAAGTTGTCACGCTGAAAATCAATGTGCATCTGTGGGTATTGGCTATCGCCAAGCGGTAACGACAACGCCTTACGTAACTGCCATGCCGCAAAGCACTTTGCAGCAATCACACAGGATGATTCCCAGCCTTGATGGGCCTCAAGTTGCTTGATGATTTGGATCAGTTGCGCCCGGCCTACAGTGTATGTGGCGCTGGATGATAGGGCGGGAACGGCAGGGAGCGCACCAGCGACCCCTGCCAAAATAAACTCACGGCGCTTCATGCTGGCACCTCATAGGCAAGGGCCATTCCGTCCAGCCGGATTTCCGTGACGGTGGCAAGGTTTATTGAGCGCGGAGCCGCCTTGTCGGCATCCCATACCGCCATCAGGTTTGGGTGAAGGGCCTTGCGCGTCTCTGTGGCTCTCTGGGCGCTCGGCGAAGCCGCATGGCCTTTTACGTGGTATTTAAGTTTGGCGGTCTGGACGCGCATTTCGCGGACGCTGCCATCTTTCTTGATGAAGGTCACAGATGCAAAACGGCCCTTCGCAGAACGGATAAGGTCGTGCTTTTCAGCGATGTCGGCTTGGGCCTGCGCCTCAGCTTCGGCTTTCGCATTATAGTAGGCGCGGCGCAACTGGCCCAGACGCTCAATGCCATGAAAGCCAAGGCGATCCCGGCTTTCCATGTCCTGCACTTCGGCCCAGAGGCTTGCGGCAGATCGGGACAATAGCGCGGCTGCGGCCTTGGCAGCGGCCCATGTGCGGCGCAGGCAGTAGGTGAATACTTCACGCAGCTGGTGAGCGGCATAGCCCATGCGCATATGCTCACGGGTATCTTTCCAAGCGGCAGTCATAATGTCGGAACGGTTCAGTGTCATTGCGGTTGTCCTTTCCGCGTTCATTTGCTACACATCATGTGTAGCCTTTGTGCTGCCATGCGTCAACACATTATGTGTAATTTAATACTTAAAAGGTGGCGAAATATGATAATCACTAGGAAAATGAGCAAAGTGGCCCGCGCATTAGTCGATTGGAATGCAGCTGAATTAGCCGAAAGAGCGAATGTCTCTCATGACACAATTCGATCTTTCGAAAGTGGTCGGACAGCGACCTTAAACGCCAAGAACCAAGAGGCAGTATTGTCGGCATTCAAGGCCGCAGGCGTTCAGTTTCTTGAAAGTGGTGACGTGGCAACTGGGCCGGGCGTAGCAGTCAAAGAAGCGGACGCTTAACTTGCCTGTCAAGTATGACGTTAATCAACGCACTGTTTTGCTGTGCGACTACAGCAAGGGCGGTTTCAAGCCGCCTGAAATGGTGAAGCGCCGTCCGGTCATCGCCGTGTCGCCTCGTTTGCGTCATCGCAGTGGACTGATAACAGTGGTTCCGCTTAGCACGACGCCACCGGATCGGATTGCACCGCATCATTGTCAGATCAAACTTCCTTACAGCTTGCCGCATTTCTCGGAAACCAAATGCTGGGTAAAAGCCGACATGCTTGCAACAGTCGGGTTTGAGCGGCTTGACCTGTTCAGGACTGACCGGGACCAAACGGGCAAGCGTAAGTATCTGACACCACGTATTTCTGAGGACGAATTTGCCAAAATACTTGACTGCATCAAAGTGGCGCTGGGCCTGTAGCGTTGCGTTAAGTTGACGTTATAGGTTTTCTGCCTTATATGTCCCTTGTCTGCTCGCGCAATGCGTTGAGCCTCAAAACCACACCAGTGGTAGCCCCGCTAAGACAATAGCAAGTCCTGCGGGGCTTTACTTTTCAACCCCCTTCCGCGCTTCGGCCTCAGCTTCTTCGCGCGTCATACCAGCCTCATATTCATAGATAGCGGCCCGCTCTTGCATCAGGTCGCGGGTCAGCCACTTCGGTATCCAATCGGCCCGATAACATACCAGCTCAGAATGCCGTGCCTCGGCATGTGTTGGACTGGCAATAGTCTGTTCAGTTCCCTTACTGGCGCTGGGCGGCGCTGTAGTGCTCTCTGGTGCAGGCTTGCTGAACAAAGCGCCCAGCGCGTCCCAATCGGGCTTACTGGTCATCTGCACCACCGTTTGCGGTGTCCAACTTATCGCGGGCGATCTGATAAAGCCGATGTTTGCCGCCACCGCTGGAAACATGGAACGGTTTGTTTGGGCTCGGCTTGCCGCGCTCGATTTGGGTGACGATTACGCCATCCGCCATCAGGTCGGTAACAACTGACCGAACATCTAACCCTGCCATGAGGTCTTTGAAGGGTTCACAAAGGAAAAAGAAGGTGCTTTCGACTTCCTCTTGATCTGGATCACCCTGGATCCGCACAAACCCCATGCGGTTGGTAATCACCATGCGATCAGAACTAGACCGCGCCCAGCGCTGAAAGCGGCTTGAGCCATGAAGCTGTAATGCCTCTGCGATGCGGCGCCTGGCCTCAGCGACTTCACTAGACCCAATCCCGCCGCGCTCCGCCAACCAGTCTGCAAAACAGCGCTGGGCGGCGCTCAGAGCGGCCCCAGCAGGCCAGCCCGTAACCCCCAGCGCGGTAGCAATTTCACCCGCCGCCGCCACCAGTGCGAACCTATCTGCTACGCGGTGCACCTGCCCGTCAGCCCCCGGTGGTAAGGCGTGTTCAACAAACTTTCTGCGTAGATCCGCCAACCGCTCCCGGTACCTCGCCAGATTATCCACCAACGCAGCCACAAAGGCACGGCCCGCCGTGCCGTAATACGCATTGGCGGACTTCTTGAGGCGCTGGGCAAAATCAGCCGGTTCAGTCGCGCCGCGGGTGTTTTCGAAAATCCCCATACCAGCGCCAGCATCCGCCCGCAGGTCGATAACACGCACTTCCATACCCGCAGCAATCCGGCTCCCGCCCTCTTTGATCTTGTCTTCAAGGGCGATTTCCCCATTGCTGAGAAACAAAACGCGCCATTCAAGCACCTTTCGGGCTTGCCCTTCGCGCCCTGCGCGGGCTTTGCCTTTGCCATTTGCCAGCATATAAGCCGCCGCGCCTGCAGCCTTGGCCTCAACCTGTGAAAGTTCGTCCAAACAAAGCAGGCTATCGCAAGATATCGCCGCCACACTTTCAAGCGCGTTATCGGTTGCCCGCCATTGACGCACAAACCCGCGTGTTCCGCCGCCGCCCCAGACAGACCCGGCCACGGTCAGGGCGGTTGATTTTCCCGAAGATGAAGCGCCGCGAAAGTGAAAGCCGCCGCCTTCATCGCCTGCCAACGCCAGCAGCGGCGCAGCAAATGCCGCCGCAATCGAAAGCACCAGCCGCGAATTTCCCAGCGCTAGCGCGGCGACTTCGGTTTGCCAATCACCCAGCGCGCCCGCCACATTAAACGCATGGTCAGGCTTTTCGACGGTTTGCAATAGCACTTGCTCCCCGCCTTCAATTTTGCCGATTGGGCCATCTGGCATAACATAGGTTTCACCATGCCAGCCGACACGCCCAACGCAGCGCGCCCGCGTTTCCGGTTCAGCCGTTATCAGGTATTCCAGAAGCCATGCCCTGGCATCCCTACGCGATTCAAGTTCGAACCCCAGCCGCAGCAATTCCGCCCGCAGCGGATCGCCAGATCCAGCCAGTAACGCAGCGGGCATCGCCCAAATATGCTCCATTGTGTCGCGGTCGATAATGCGCAGAAGCCGCCCCCAATCTTCGCCATCATCGTTCCGGGTTAGGGCCAATACGTGCAATTCGGAACCAAACCGGACCCAGCTTTTAAGCACTGTCCCGTCATCGCCTTCCCGTTCGACTTGACGGTAAACCCCTGTTTCATCGACTTTGAACGGAAACGGACGCCGCTTGGCCTTCCCGCGCTGGGTGTTTCCGCTCAACCCAGCGCCGTTTTTTTGTTTGGCCTTTGCAGCCTCTACCGCCCCGCTTACTGCGGTGTTGATTTCCTTATTACCCATGCGCCGAACCCCGCAAAACGTCGTTGAAATCCGCACCTTTGGCTTGAGGCGCAATCACAGAAACCGCGCGGCCTTCCGCCTCGAACCGTGCCGCCGCTTCCTCAGCAGCGGCAAGTCCCGCCGCGTCATGGTCCGCCGTAATAACAATCACTTCCGCCACGGGCGACGGGGGCAGGATCAGACCTTTTAGCCCGGACGCGCTGAGAGTCGCCCAGACGGTCAACCGGGATGCAACACCAATGCTCAACGCCGTTTCAAGCCCTTCGGCAAGGGCAATTACCGGACGATCCGGCCCAAAGCGCACGGCACCGCCGCCACACGGTCCCAGCATCATCTTTGCGGCTCCATCCAGATCCGCTTTGCCGGACCCGTCCGGGCGCAAATAAGTACGATGCAACCCCAGCGGTTCGCCCTTCGGCCCCCGCAGGCGTGCCACCATCGCGGGGTGATAATCGCCCTTGCCGGAGTGTTTTAGGTTTGGGTGGAAGCGCAGCGTTTTGCGCACCTTCTGACCTTGAATGGAAATGCCCCGCGTGGCCAAGTAGGTCTCCGCAAGCGTTCCAGTTATCGGCACCGCCTGGCTAAAAATATCATCGCAAAAGCGTAGTGTTTTCAGGCGCTGGCTACGGCGTTTTTTGCGCTCACTTTCGATTTCAGCGGGGGACCGCTGCAAGCTGTGCCCATGACCTTGAACAATACCGCGCGCCCGCAATTCCGTGAAAATGTCAGGCGCTGGGCAGCCTGCCTTGTGGCAGGTCAAAAGAGTCCGGCCAGCCGAATCTTTCACAGAAAGCCCGCGCTGATCTCGCCGCCCTTCCGGCTGGCATATAGGGCACGGCGAAAGGCCATAGTTGCTGCGCCACTCTCCGCCCAGTGCTTTAACGATGTCTTGTGCCTCACTCATCTTGCGCACATCCGAGGATCGGCAAGGTGACTTGTTCATAGCGGCAGATAAGACCCTCAATCTGCTCGACTGAGCGCACAAAAGCACCCCAGCGGCTCAGGGCATCAATGGCAAAGCCCAGTTTATCCAGCGTGGCGCGGTCATGCCGTGACAGATCAAGACGGGCATGGTGGCCTTGATCAGCCTGCGAAAACAAAAGTTGCCCATTTGGCGCAGACAAGACGCTTGCAGGTTTGCGATTGACCGTCATTGACTTACCTCTTGCGACGTAGAAGCCACGCGGCGCACCTCGATCCATTGGCGCACATCCTGGACACGATAGCGCACAGCGCGGCCTAGCCGGACCATAACGGGGCCGTCACCCTTCACCGCCGCCACTTCTAGAAAGCGCCGGGACAAGCCAAAGCGGGCTTCTACCTCTGCACGGGTAAGCAGCTTATCAGCATCATTTTCTTGCATAGTCTTGCACTCCGTTTCATTTGAACGTGAATGCAATCTGCGCTTACCCTGCGCTGGGCGTCATTTGGAACGGTTTGGAAAGTAGTGGATTAGCTCGGAAGCTTCCCGCTTTCCTCTATTGCGTTCAAAATCTTACCAGCCGGACGGCTAATATTTTCTACGGCGTTGTGATATTCCATGCCGACGACAGTGCCCTTCCTGTAAGAAACGCCCCGTGCGCTGTGCCCGTATTTGTCAACTATCCTTTGCGCGGCAACATTGATAGAAACGGCTTCATCCAAAACCATCCGCACAGCTTCTTGAACAAATGGAGCCTTTTGACGCGGGCTTTGCCACTCAAGGCACCTTGAAGCTATTTCCTGCCAATGCGGATCTGTGCGTTCTACCAATTTCAATTTATTAGCGTCACATCCGCGCGCATTTTCCATGAAATCACACCGCACATAGATTGCGGGATAAAACCCCGAGGGACGCCCGACGCCCACACCGATCCGCCTGAATAATTGTGGATCAAGCCTAAAACATCGGTCTACGTTCTCACCACGGGCAAACGCCAGTATCTTACCTTCAGCCACCAGTGCCCTACCAAGATGCTCTATACCTTCGGATGCAAATAAACCGGGTTTGAAACTCCCCGCGCTTCCATAGGCTTCATCGCTATAAGGGAAAGCCGCGCGAAACTCAGGTGAAGAGAAACCGGAAGCGCCCAGAACAACGGAACGCAGAAATTCAAACCAACCGAACTTATAGTCTTTGCTGTTTAAATACGCCAGTGCATCCCGAGCCAGAAGCGCCTCATCATACGGGCTTGGTTCGGTCTCAAATGATTTTCGGGCGGGTATTTCTATCTGTTGCCTAAATTGCGATTCCGTTTCTAGCAAGCGGGCCGCGCGGCGCTGCTCAAATCCTCTGTGCACGTCTTTCATTTTCGCCCTCGCATGGCGTTCGCACAGAGTTAACAGGCGGCAAGCTGGGTGCGAAATCCAGCCTTTCAGCCGCTAAACCTAGCCGCCCACTCAAAACATAAGCCCAGCGCTAACCGAAAATCAACGGAACACAATATATTGTGTTTCGAGTTCTGCAAAATACCCCTGATTTTGGTGATTTTAGGCGGGTTTTTGTGGGGCTTCGATTGCAAGGTCAAACCGCACCGGATTGCACGGGGCGTCATAGAATAGCGTAGAGGGTCAGAAGGAAGTAACAAAAAGAAAAACCTGTAACCAAGCTGTGGTAAAATTGTAACCTAAATTTCGCATTTTTATCAGAAGCTTACGCCGAAAAGTAACAAAGTAACAAAGTTACAGGAATTTTCGATATATACAGAACTAGCAAATGGCAAAAACTGCCCCTTTCTGACACAAGATATAGTAACCAGATTAAGACGATTTATGGCGTATCGGCACCACGTCAGCACCGCTTTCCTGCCCCCGCATCGCATTGGAAATCCGCCCCGCAATCAAGTCTGCTGCGGCCCTTTGCGGATCGTCGGACAAATGCGCATAACGTTGCGTAGTGCGAGTTTCCCGGTGGCCCAGAAGCGCCCCGATCATAGGCAGAGACAGACCGCCCGCTACCGCGATGGAGGCGAAGGCATGACGCAAATCATGCGGGCGCACATCCTCAAGCCCTGCCGCTTGCCGGATAACGCCCCACGGCCCTTTGATGTTCACAAGTGGAACCTCTGGGTCAGTTCCGCCCGCGCCACGGATCACGTAACCCCTGCCATCTACTGGACACTCAGCCGCCGCCAGTACCTCAAGCGCAGGCGCGGCCAGTTGAATTACTTTCTTTCCTGTTTTGGAATCGGGCAAGTTTGCGCGCCCGTTTTCAACGTCGATATGTTCCCAGCGAAGCCCAAGGATTTCACCGACACGCGCGCCCGTGAAAATCAAGAGGCGAAGCGCACGTATTGCTTGCGGGTTCACTGGTACCAGCTTTTCTTTACCGTTCCCGTCTGGAATGCGTAGCGGCTCTTGTTCGGCTTGCGCCAGAACTTCGCCCAACCTCTGAAATTCAGCAACACTCAAGAAACGTTCCCGCGACTTTTCCTTGAAGCGCTCAACCTTTTTACATGGATTGGACCCGTCCGGGCGCATTCCCCAGACTTCGGCAAGCGCGAAGGCTTTGGATAATGCGGCCAATACCCGATTAGCCATGTAGGGGGTATCCGAATGGGCCGTATGTACCCGGGCAACGTCATTAATCGCCACATCCGCAACCTTTAAGTGTCCCAAGCTGGGGCGCGCAATATTGTCAATGACCATACGCGCGTTGCGTTCCGAAGATGGCTTGTTTTTCTTTTGAACATGCTCGGCCAAATATCGATCAAGAAGTTCCGAAACAGTTGGGGCGGCGCGTAAATCCAGTTTTGCCGCTGCCGGATCTCCCCCTGCGGCTACATCAGCAGCCCAACGCTGCGCCGTTTCACGGGCTTGATCTGGCGTCAATGTTCCATGTGCGCCGATCACCGCCCAGCGCACCCGGCCAGAACGCCCGCCACCAACGCGGTACTTAAGGACGTAGGTTTTCCGACCGGAAGGGGCAACGCGAACGCCAAAGCCGGAAATATCGCAATCCCAAGCCACAAAGCGCTTTTCTCCTGGCTTGAGCGCATCAACCGCCCGCTTAGTTAGTTTTACCTTATCCGTCATCATATTCCCCTGTCTTGGCTACCACCGGGCTACCACGGGAATTGAAGCGCCATGCAAGCCCATGCAATTTAAATAAACAAAATAGGCATTAAAAACAAGGGATTATGCGGCTCTGTGCAATTTCATGCAACTCAGGGAAAACATGGAAACTTGTGACTTCTAATCAGCAGGTTGAGGGTTCGAGTCCTTCCGGGATCGCCATTCGTACCAAGCGTTGTTGTGGACACTGATCCGGCAACCGGAACAAGTGCCGGGCACTCAAAGGCACGTGACCCTAGGTGCAAGGTTTGCAACCCTCTTGAATCACAGATGTCATCCGTCTATACGCGCTCGGTGGCCGTATGGGCTGCGAGAATCAAAACCAAGAAATGCCGTGTTTGGCCCATCACGCTTCGGGGGCCACATCCGGCTTAGGAGAAGCGATATGAAACTGCACGAATTGAGCGACAATCCTGGCGCCGCACCGAAACGCACCCGCGTTGGTCGTGGTCCCGGTTCCGGCAAAGGTAAAATGGGTGGCCGTGGTATCAAAGGCCAGAAATCCCGTTCGGGTGTGGCCATCAATGGCTACGAAGGCGGCCAGATGCCGCTGTACCAGCGCCTGCCCAAGCGTGGCTTCAACAAGCCGAACCGCAAGGAATTCGCTGTTATCAACCTGGGCCTGATCCAGAAATTCGTCGACGCCGGCAAGCTGGACTCCAAAGCTGCGATCACCGAGGACGCACTGGTTGCATCCGGTCTGGTCCGTCGCAAGCTGGACGGTGTTCGCGTTCTGGCCAAAGGCGAAATCAGCGCCAAAGTGAACCTGGAAGTCACCGGTGCTTCGAAAGCTGCCGTAGAGGCAGTTGAAAAAGCGGGCGGTTCACTGAAAGTCACAAAAGCTGCTGCGGCAGAGTAAGCGCTTGTGAGCGGGCGAAGACCCGCTTACATAGACTTCAGAGTTTTCCAAGACGCCGTCCGAGCCGGAAAACGGTTCCGGGCGGCGTTTTCACAAGAGAGACCGATTTATGGTATCAGCAGCAGAACAAATGGCGGCCAACACAAGCTGGGCTGCCCTTGGCAAAGCCACCGATCTGCGCAACCGCATCCTGTTCACGCTTGCATTGCTGATCGTCTATCGTCTGGGCACCTTCATTCCGGTGCCGGGGATTGACGGACAAGCGCTGCGCGAGTTCATGGAGCAGGCGGGGCAAGGCATCGGCGGCATGGTTTCGATGTTCACCGGCGGGGCGCTGGGGCGGATGGGCATCTTTGCCCTCGGCATCATGCCTTATATTTCGGCTTCGATCATCGTGCAGCTGCTGACTGCGATGGTTCCTGCGCTTGAGCAACTCAAGAAAGAGGGCGAGCAAGGGCGCAAGAAGATCAACCAGTATACGCGCTTTGGCACCGTGGCTCTGGCCACTGTTCAGGCCTATGGCCTGGCCGTTTCGCTGGAATCGGGTGACCTTGCGACTGATCCCGGTCTCTATTTCCGTATGTCGACCATGATCACGCTGGTTGGCGGCACCATGTTCCTGATGTGGCTGGGTGAACAGATCACCGCGCGTGGCATCGGTAACGGCATCTCGCTGATTATCTTCGTCGGCATCATCGCCGAGGTTCCTGCAGCACTGGCACAGTTCTTTGCTTCTGGCCGTTCGGGCGCGATCAGCCCAGCTGTCATCGTAGGCGTCATCGTCATGGTGATTGCAGTCATCACCTTCGTGGTGTTCATGGAGCGGGCACTGCGCAAGATCCATATTCAGTATCCGCGCCGTAACGTCGGCATGAAGGTTTATGAGGGTGGTTCCAGCCACCTGCCGGTCAAGGTGAACCCCGCAGGTGTTATCCCTGCCATCTTCGCCAGCTCACTGCTGCTGTTGCCGGTGACGATCTCGACCTTCTCGTCGGGCGCAACGAATGGACCGGTCATGTCCTGGTTGCTGGCCAACTTTGGCCCCGGGCAGCCACTTTATCTGCTATTCTTCGCTGCAATGATCGTGTTCTTTGCCTACTTCTACACGTTCAACGTGTCGTTTAAGCCGGACGATGTTGCAGACAACCTGAAAAAGCAGAACGGTTTTGTGCCTGGCATTCGTCCCGGCAAGAAAACTTCGGAGTACCTGGAATACGTGGTCAATCGTGTGCTGGTGCTGGGCTCGGCCTATCTGGCGCTGGTCTGTCTGTTGCCGGAAATTCTGCGGAACCAGTTTGCCATCCCGTTCTATTTCGGCGGCACGTCGGTTCTGATCATCGTCTCTGTGACCATGGACACGATCCAACAGGTCCAGAGCCATTTGCTGGCGCATCAATACGAAGGGCTTATCGAAAAGTCCCAGCTGCGCGGTAAAAGCAAGAAACGCGGCAGGAAGGGACCCGCTCGTCGATGAACATCATATTGTTGGGCCCCCCGGGGGCAGGTAAAGGGACGCAAGCGCAACACCTGGTCAAGACACGCGGCATGGTCCAGCTGAGCACCGGCGACATGTTGCGCGAAGCCAAGACCTCTGGCACCGATATGGGCAAGAAGGTTGCGGCTATCATGGACGCGGGCAAGCTGGTCACCGATGAGATCGTGATCGGCCTGATCGAAGAAAAGCTGATGACCGAAAAAGGCGCTGGTTTTATCTTTGACGGCTTCCCACGCACGCTGGCGCAAGCCGATGCGCTGGCGGCTCTGCTTGCCAAGCTGGGGCAGTCGCTGCACACCGTGATCGAAATGCGTGTTGATGACGAGACACTGGTCAAGCGCATCGTCAACCGAGCCGAAGAGGCACGCGCTGCCGGTGAACCCGTTCGGGCAGACGACAATGAAGAGAGCGTTCGTATCCGCCTGATGGAGTACTACAAGAAAACCGCTCCGTTGATCGGCTACTACTACGCCAAGGGCGATTTGCGCCCGGTCAATGGTCTGGCCAGCATTGACGAAGTGACCGCTTCGATCGAGGCTGTTCTCGGCTAAATCTGAAATGGGCTTGACGGCACCGCCAAAAGCCCATATCGACCCCCATCCCTTTTGGGAATCAACTGCGCATTCGGGATTCGTCCTGTTTGTCGTAACTACCTCGTACAAATGCTGGATCCTCTGGCGTCACTGCCAAGATCAAGTGTTGTGAAAAAAGGTTCCGGAGCTACGGAACCGCAACAAAAAGGAAAGTGACACGTGGCACGTATTGCCGGCGTAAACATCCCGACTGCAAAGCGGGTACCTATCGCCCTCACATATATCACCGGTATCGGCAACACCTCGGCCAAAGCGATCTGCGAAGCCGTGGGCATTGAAGCGACCCGTCGCGTCAACGAACTGTCCGACGCCGAAGTTCTGAAAATCCGCGAATACATCGACGAAAACTTCACCGTTGAAGGTGATCTGCGTCGTGAAGTTCAGATGAACGTCAAGCGCTTGATGGATCTGGGCTGCTATCGCGGTCTGCGTCACCGCCGCAACCTGCCGGTTCGCGGTCAGCGTACCCACACCAACGCTCGTACCCGCAAAGGCCCCGCAAAGGCCATCGCTGGTAAGAAGAAATAAGGGAGGGTCTGACTGATGGCACGTGATAAGACTCGCGTTAAGCGCAAAGAGCGTAAGAACATCGCATCGGGCGTTGCCCATGTGAACTCGACCTTCAACAACACCAAGATCCTGATCTCGGACGTACAGGGCAACGCCATCTCGTGGTCGTCTGCCGGTACCATGGGCTTCAAAGGATCGCGTAAATCGACCCCCTACGCCGCTCAGATGGCTGCAGAAGATGCAGGCAAAAAGGCGCAGGAACATGGCGTCAAGACGCTGGAAGTCGAAGTTCAGGGCCCCGGTTCGGGTCGTGAATCGGCTCTGCGCGCGCTGGCTGCAGTGGGCTTCAACATCACGTCGATCCGCGACGTGACTCCGATTGCTCACAACGGCTGCCGCCCGCCGAAGCGCCGCCGCGTCTAAGCGATTTTGAATTGAGCTGGGGCTGTGTTTTTGCACGGCCCCAGCACGTCATTTTAAACCTCGGGCGTCTGCACCTTGTTGGTCATGGGGCGCGGACAGGAATGGAGGGATTACATGATCCATAAGAATTGGGCAGAATTGATCAAGCCGACCCAGTTGGAAGGCAAGCCGGGCAACGATCCCGCGCGTCAGGCGACTCTGGTTGCCGAGCCGCTGGAGCGTGGCTTTGGTCTGACTCTGGGCAACGCGCTGCGCCGCGTTTTGATGAGCTCGCTGCAAGGCGCGGCCATCACCAGCGTTCAGATCGACAACGTCCTGCACGAGTTCTCCTCGGTCGCGGGCGTTCGTGAAGACGTTACCGACATCATCCTGAACCTCAAGCAGGTTGCCCTGCGCATGGAAGTCGAAGGCCCCAAGCGCCTGTCGATCAATGCCAAAGGCCCCGCAGTGGTTACCGCTGGCGACATCAGCGAAAGCGCTGGCATCGAGGTTCTGAACCGCGATCACGTCATCTGCCACCTGGATGATGGTGCCGATCTGTTCATGGAACTGACCGTCAACACCGGCAAGGGCTATGTCTCGGCTGAGAAGAACAAGCCAGAAGATGCACCTATCGGCCTGATCCCGATCGATGCGATCTATTCGCCGGTCAAAAAGGTTGCCTATGACGTTCAGCCGACTCGTGAAGGTCAGGTTCTGGACTATGACAAGCTGACCCTGAAGATCGAAACCGATGGTTCGATCACGCCGGAAGACGCGCTGGCCTTTGCCGCGCGTATCCTGCAGGACCAGCTGTCGATCTTCGTCAACTTCGACGAGCCGGAATCGGCTGGCCGCCAGGACGAAGACGATGGTCTGGAGTTCAACCCACTGCTGCTGAAGAAAGTAGACGAGCTGGAACTGTCGGTCCGTTCGGCAAACTGCCTGAAGAACGACAACATCGTTTACATCGGCGACCTGATCCAGAAAACCGAAGCCGAGATGCTGCGCACCCCGAACTTCGGCCGCAAGTCGCTGAACGAGATCAAGGAAGTGCTGTCAGGCATGGGTCTGCACCTCGGCATGGATGTCGAGGACTGGCCGCCCGACAACATCGAAGATCTGGCCAAGAAATTCGAAGACGCGTTCTAAACGCGTCTTCCCCAATGCCCGGGCTGCCGGGGACCATATGGGCACTTCCGCCCCAAGGAGAGCCGGTGACACGCATCGCCGGCCAGACAAAGCAAAACGCGAAAGAAGGAACTAGAAAATGCGTCACGCACGTGGTTACCGCCGCCTGAATCGTACTCATGAGCACCGCAAGGCGCTGTTTGCGAACATGGCTGGCTCGCTCATCGAGCATGAGCAAATCAAAACAACTCTGCCGAAGGCAAAAGAACTGCGCCCGATCATCGAAAAGCTGGTCACCCTGGGCAAGCGCGGCGACCTGCACGCCCGTCGTCAGGCCGCAGCACAGCTGAAAGAAGACAAAGACGTTGCAAAGCTGTTCGAAGTTCTTGGCCCGCGCTACGCTGAGCGTCAGGGCGGTTATGTCCGCATCCTGAAAGCAGGCTTCCGCTATGGCGACATGGCTCCGATGGCGATCATCGAATTCGTTGATCGTGACGTTGACGCCAAAGGCGCGGCTGACAAAGCCCGCGTTGCCGCCGCAGAGGCAGCAGACGAAGAATAAGATCGATCCAGATCTGATTTTTAACCCCCGTGCCCAAGGCGCGGGGGTTTTTTGTTGCTCTGGGACAGTGGCCAACGGCGCTTCGTAGGCTTGCGGACTTAGTCGCCTTCCGCTTTCAGTATACCGTTGGCCGAAGCTCCGGCTGACAGGTTGGCGTCTGAAAAATCTCGGGTTTCCGGAAGTTCCAGATGCAGCGACGATGTGTGGTCGATCTCGATCTGGCCGCTGGTCAGAGTGTAGTCCAGGACATGACCGCCGGTTGAGCGGTCGCTGGAGATGAAATGCAGATGATAGCCGGGCACGCCTATGCCTACGGCGTAGTCAGGGCATCTGAAGCCCAGAATCGTACCTTCGGTTTCACTCAATTCAAATTCGGCCTGGGTTTTCACGACTTCCAGCAGTGGTTTGTAGGGGCGTTCTTGCCGCAACACGTTTCGATACTTGATGTGTTTGATCCGCCCGGTAAAGCGCACCGCATAGAACAGGTTTCTGGCCTCGGCGATGGAATCCAGCCCGTTTTCGAAGGCCTGTTTTTCGACAGGCGCTTCCAGTGCGAGTGACACTGTAGGTTCGAAGTTTATGACCGCCGCATATGGGGTCAGCTCGTTGCCTTGCGCAATTGTTGCCTTGCCGTCTCCATCCAGACGATAAGCGATGCCGCCAAGAACGATCATCTCTCCATCCAGCGCGTTGAAGGTGCCCAGACCGAAATCGCCATGTTTCAGAAGTTCATCAATGGACACAGTGCCATCATAGACACCCTGCATCACGGCACTGAGCAACGAGGTTTGATAGTATTCATGCGCGTGCTCATCCGGGGTGAATTGCCGCTTTTGATGATGGCTTGCGACGGCTGATACGAATGTCAGTTCACGATCCTGATGCATGTAATTCTCTTTCAAAAAACAACTTCCCTTTCACTATACCTCAATCCGGGGAATTTGCTTGCCAATAAGTGTTTAGTCCAAGCCGCTTGCATTCCCGCCGTCAGCCCCGCATATCCGATGAGCAAAGGTGCCGGAGGACTGATGATGCGGAAAATCGCGTGTTCGCTTGTTTTGCTGTTGGGGGCGTTTTCCGCCGCCGCCGAAACCCGGGTCCCTCAAAGCCAGTCCGAGATCAGTCTGGGGTTTGCGCCCGTCGTCAAGCAGGCCTCACCGGCGGTGGTGAACATCTATGCCAAGATCGTCAGGCAGGGTCGGGCGAACCCGTTCTTCTCGGACCCGTTTTTTCAGGACTTCTTTGGTGGTGGTTTCGGTGCACCACAACCCCGCGTGCAGAACTCGTTGGGGTCGGGGGTCATTCTGACCCACGATGGATATGTGGTCTCAAACTATCACGTCGTGGGAACAGCGACCGAAATCCGGGTGGTGACAACGGATCGCCGTGAATTCTCGGCCGAAGTCGTCTTAGGAGATCAGGAGAGCGATATCGCGATCCTGCGGCTGAATGCAGCAGAAGGCCTGCCTTCACTGAACATGCGCGACTCTGATCATGTTGAGGTGGGCGAACTGGCGCTGGCCATTGGTAACCCGTTCGGGGTGGGGCAGACAGTGTCGTCAGGGATCATCTCTGGGCTGGCGCGTACTGGTACGGCGACCGGGAATGCGCGTGGGTACTTCATTCAGACCGATGCACCGATCAATCCGGGTAACTCTGGTGGTGCGCTGATCGACGTGAACGGAGACTTGATTGGCATTAACACGTCGATCCTGTCTCGATCCGGTGGTTCTAATGGCATCGGGTTTGCGATACCGGCCAATTTGGTGGCGGAATTCCTGCGCCAGGCGCAAGCGGGCAATGACAGCTTTGTCACCCCGTGGGCGGGCATGGCCGGGCAACATATGAGTGCTGATATTGCGGAGTCGCTGGGTCTGGCTTTGCCCTTGGGGGTAGTGGTTTCGGACTTGCACGATCTCAGTCCACTTTCCGAGGCCGGGCTGAAGGTCGGGGATATCATTACCCATGTGGATGGGGATGAGGTGAACTCTCCGGCCGAGATGAAATTCCGCATGTCCATTGCCGGTGTTGGGGGTACATCCCGCCTGACGCTGCTGCGTGGTGAGGAACAGCCAGAGATCGACGTGGCACTCATCGAAGCTCCGGAAACGCCACCCGCCGAAGAAACGACGCTGGATGAGGACACGGTCATGCCCGGCCTCACGGTGGCGCGGGTCAACCCGGCGCTGATCGCGCGGATGGGTTTGTTGCTGTCTCAGACCGGCGTGGTTGTTGTTGATCCCGGTCCTTATGGGGGACGTTCTGGTCTGAGGACCGGGGATGTGCTGAAGGCCATCAATGGTGAAGAGATGGAACGTTCCGGAGATGTGGTTTCCGTGCTGACCGAGCCGGGGCGCCGGTTGCAGATGGACGTATTGCGTGGCGGTCAGGTCGTGTCCCTGCGGTTCCGGCTGTGATCCTATGAGCGATCTGTTCGACACCGGTACGGCTGAGCCTGCGGCTGAACCCCATCGGCCATTGGCCGACAGGTTGCGGCCGCAAACCTTGGCAGAGGTGATCGGGCAGGAACAGGTTCTTGGGCCGGACGCGCCATTGGGTGTGATGCTTGCATCGGGCAGCCTTTCCAGTTTGATTTTCTGGGGCCCACCAGGGGTAGGTAAAACGACCATCGCACGTCTGCTGGCCAGCGAGACCGATCTGCATTTCGTGCAGATCAGCGCGATTTTCACGGGTGTCCCTGACCTCAAGAAGGTATTCGAGGCAGCAAAATTGCGCCGGGAGAACGGCAAGGGAACCCTGCTGTTCGTTGATGAGATTCATCGGTTCAACAAGGCGCAGCAGGATGGATTCCTGCCACATATGGAAGACGGCACCATTCTTCTGGTCGGGGCGACGACCGAGAACCCCTCGTTCGAGCTGAACGCAGCGGTTCTGAGCCGTTCACAGGTTTTGGTGCTCGAACGGTTGAGTTTGAGCGATCTTGAGCGACTGACTCAAAGGGCTGAAAAGGAACTTGGTAGAGCCCTGCCGCTGACGCCCGCCGCGCGTGACGCGCTGCACGAGATGGCGGACGGCGATGGTCGCGCGCTGCTCAACCTGATCGAGCAGGTATCTGCCTGGAAAGTCGAGACGCCACTGGACCCGGATGCTTTGTCCACCCGTCTGATGAAGCGCGCGGCAAAGTACGACAAATCAGGTGACGAGCATTACAACCTGATCTCGGCCCTGCATAAATCGGTGCGCGGATCAGATCCCGATGCGGCCCTTTACTGGTTTGCCCGGATGTTGACCGGAGGCGAGGATCCCCGGTTTCTGGCGCGCCGCATTACCCGCATGGCGGTCGAGGATATCGGGCTGGCCGACCCTCAGGCGCAGGCAGTTTGTCTGCAATCCTGGGAGACCTATGAGCGGCTGGGTTCCCCCGAAGGTGAGCTTGCCTTGGCGCAGGCCGTTGTCTATCTCGCGCTCGCGCCGAAATCGAACGGTGCTTATGTTGGCTACAAAGCTGCCATGAGGCTGGCCAAGCAATCCGGCAGTGAACCACCGCCCAAGCATATCCTGAATGCGCCAACCTCATTGATGAAAGATCAGGGGTACGGCGCGGGCTACGCTTACGACCACGATGCCGAGGATGGGTTTTCAGGGCAGAACTATTTTCCGGAAACGATGAAACGCCCGGTTCTTTATCAGCCTGTCGAACGCGGGTTCGAGCGTGAGCTGAAAAAGCGGTTGGACTACTTCGCCAAACTGCGCACTCAGCGAAACAGCTAATTACGCAGGGTCAGTTCGGCGCGTGCCGTGGCGTTACATGCGACAGGCACGGCATAACGGTTTCCCTTGGGGCAGCAGTTTCAAGGGAGGGAAGCCTGTGACCGTCTCAATCGAAAAAACCGAAGACGTATGGACCATCGTGCATGATAGGCCAGCAGCACGGAATTCAGTGGATGCAGACCACGCCAAGGCCCTGATGGAGGCATTTCTGGAATTCGATGAAAGCCCGGCCAAAGCCGCAGTTTTCTGGGGCAAAGGCGGCAACTTCTGCGCGGGGTGGGATCTGAAGATGGCCGCGACGCTGTCCGATCCTGACCTGCTTAAGCGCTACATGGACAAGCACGCCTTTCCGTTGGGTTCGGCACCCTCAACACTGGGTCCTATGGGGCCGTCTCGTCTGGAGTTGTCCAAGCCGGTTATCGGCGCGATTGAAGGGGCAGCTGTCGCGGGAGGGATGGAATTGGCCCTGTGGTGCGATATCCGGGTGATGGCTGAAACAGCCTATATGGGCGTGTATTGCCGTCGCTGGGGTATAACCTTGATGGATGGCGGAACGGTGCGGTTGCCGAGGCTCGTGGGGCAGGGCAAGGCGCTGGAGATCGCATTGACGGGGCGAAAGGTCGAGGCCGAGGAATGCTATCGCATCGGTCTGGCGGAAAAGATCGCGCCGGATGGCAAAGCACGTGCGGTCGCCGAAGCGATGGCCCATGAAATTGCCCGCTTCCCTCAGGAGGCCGTGTTGGCGGACCGCCGTTCAATCATCGAGACCCGTGGCATGCCCGTTCGTGAAGCCCTGAAGGTAGAATGGGCCAATGGGACCGAAGCGATCCGAAGGGAAGGCACTGCCGGTGCCGGACGTTTCCGGGATGGTGCGGGACGTCACGGAGATTTCTTAAAAATCTGATCTGGTGCTGCTTGCATACTCCGTCCTGCCTTGACTCTTTTGGTATAGCGCGCGACAGACGCGCATGTTTTCTAAGGCACTGACGAACACGCAATCCGGGCGGGATCGCCGCACGGGGCAAGGGGCATTGGCATGAGTGGCGTACAAATGATCACGGTAGCCGAAGGTGATGGCGACCAGCGTCTGGACCGTTGGTTGCGGCGCCTGTTCCCGCATGTCAGCCAGGGGCGTATCGAAAAGATGTGCCGCAAGGGTGAATTGCGTGTTGAAGGCGGGCGGGTGAAGGCCTCGACCCGTTTGGAAGTCGGACAAACCGTTCGTGTGCCACCGCTGCCGGATGCCGATCATAAACCGGCCGAGGTCAAGCATCGTGTCTCAGACAGCGACGCCGAGATGATCCAGTCCTGTGTGATTTATCGTGACGATCATGTTTTGGCCCTCAACAAGCCCAGCGGATTGCCGGTTCAGGGCGGCAGCGGCCAGAGCCGCCATGTCGACAGCCTGTCCGAAGCATTGCGCTTTGGCTTTGATGAAAACCCGAGGCTTGTGCACCGGTTGGACAAGGATACTTCGGGCGTCCTGCTGCTGGCACGCACACGAGAGGCTGCCAAAGGGCTGACGGCGGCCTTCCGTCATCGCAATACGCGCAAAATCTATTGGGCGCTGGTTGCCGGCGTGCCTACGCCATATCTGGGCGAGATCAAGACCGGGCTGGTTAAGGCCCCGGGGCACGGCAAACACGGCGAGGGCGAGAAGATGATTGCCGTACATCTGAACGAGGTGGACAGCACGCCGGGCGCCAAGCGCGCGCATACGCTTTATGCCACGCTGTATCGGGTTGCCGGGCGCGCTTCGTGGGTGGCGATGGAGCCGATCACGGGCCGTACACATCAGCTGCGCGCGCACATGGCCGCGATTGGTCATCCGATTATCGGAGACGGCAAATACGGCGGTTCGGGTCAGGAAAACCTCGGCGATGGCTGGGGTGCGCAACTGGGTGGGATCATCAGTAAGAAACTGCACCTGCACGCACGGCAGATTTCCTTTGAACACCCGGTTACCCGCAAGCAGGTGACGATCAAGGCACCTCTGCCGGATCACATGAAAGACAGTTGGGATACGTTCGGCTGGACCGAAGATCTGGCAGCCGATGATCCGTTCGAGGAACTGCAATGAGCGCACCATTGCGTCTGGTTCTGTTCGACGTAGATGGAACGCTGGTCGACAGCCAGGGCAGCATCGTTCTGGCCATGACTTCAAGTTTCGAGGCCCTTTCGCTGCCCGTACCCGACAGAAGTGCGATCCTTTCGATTGTTGGATTGTCGCTGCCGGTCGCAATTGCCCGGCTGGCCCCGACCAAGGCACCGGCGGTGCAGGATCGCCTGGTCGAAGGCTATAAGCAGGCCTATCACGCGCATCGTCTGGATCAGGGTGCTGCAAGCTCACCGTTGTTTCCGGGTGCCAGAGACATCATCGAAACTCTGCACGCGGTACCGGAAGTGTTGCTGGGTGTTGCAACAGGCAAATCACAGCGTGGTCTTGATGCCTTGCTGGAGGCGCACGGGCTGGAAAGCTACTTCGTCACTCGTCAGGTGGCGGATCACCATCCGTCGAAACCGCATCCTTCAATGATTGAAACTGCACTGTCAGATACAGGTGTTTCTGCTGCAGATGCGGTCATGATCGGCGATACAAGTTTTGACATGGAAATGGCGCGGGCAGCCAGTGTCGCGGGCGTTGGAGTGTCCTGGGGATATCACGATCTATCTGCGCTGCGTGACGCATCCTGTGTGATCGATGCCTTTGATCAGCTACCAGCGGCCTTGGCCGGGATATGGGACTAAGAACATGAGCGAATGGAAACCAAAACGCTTCTGGACATCAAGCGCTGTGGTCGAGGCTGACGGGGGCTATTCTGTCGAGTTGGATGGTCGCAGTGTGAAAACTCCGGCAAAAGCGGCTTTGATCCTGCCTACAGCTGCGATGGCACAAGCGGTCGCTGATGAATGGGACGCGCAGGAAAAAGAGGTCGATCCGACCACGATGCCATTCACCCGGTCCGCCAATGCCGCAATCGATAAAGTGCGCCATCAAAAGGCTGAAGTTGCCGACATGCTCGCCGACTATGGCGACACGGATTTGCTGTGCTATCGCGCCACGCATCCCGAAGCGTTGGAACAGCGACAAGCCGAGGCATGGGATCCTGCGCTGGACTGGGCGGCGGACGTTTTGAACGCCCGTCTGGTTCCGGTATCGGGTGTTTTGCATCAGCCTCAATCGTCGACCGCATTGGACACACTTCGGCAGCAGGTCCATCAGCTGGATGAGTACCGACTCGCCGCCTTTCACGACCTTGTCAGCCTGTCCGGTTCCCTGATTCTTGGTTTCGCCGCAGCGCAGAATTGGCGCAATCCGGACGAGATATGGCGCATTTCTAGGCTGGACGAAATTTGGCAGACCGAGCAATGGGGCGAGGATGAAGAGGCTCAGGAGGTCGAGAAGACCAAACGAGAGGCCTTTTTGCACGCCAAACGGTTCTACGATCTATCGGTTTGAGCCTTATTTTCTTGATTTTCAGTAATCTGGCGCATTCAAGAGCGGTCAACTCATCGAATTCCCTGATCGAACCCTTGACGTTTGTTTATGAATGCGACCAAACTCATGCCCACTAAAGGGGAGACACCTTTGGGGTAACCTTACCGGCATCTATTGTCGGACAAAACCGTTCCCTCTGGGGATGGGAAATCAGGAAGAGGTAAAAATGAAAAAATCCGTAATCTTGGGCGCGGCTACGATTGCCGGTCTGGCCGCTGGCGCAGCTGCGGCGGGAACCGTAGACGACGTCAAGGCGCGCGGTAAGCTGAACTGCGGTGTTACCACCGGTCTGGTCGGCTTTGCTGCGCCCGACGCAAATGGCGAATGGCAAGGTTTTGACGTGGCTGTTTGCCGCGCCGTAGCTGCAGCTGTTCTGGGCGACGCAAACGCTGTTGAATTCGTTCCGACCACCGGTAAGACACGCTTTACCGCGCTGGCATCGGGCGAAGTTGACATGCTGGCCCGTAACACCACCTGGACCTTCAGCCGCGACGTGGACCTGAAGTTTGAATTCACTGGCGTCAACTACTACGACGGTCAGGGCTTCATGGTTCCCAAGTCGCTGGGCGTGTCCTCGGCGAAAGAGCTGGACGGTGCGACCGTCTGCATCCAGACCGGTACCACAACCGAGCTGAACCTGGCGGACTTTTTCCGCTCGAACAACATCAGCTACGAGCCGGTTCCGATCGAAACCAACGCCGAAGCACAGCAGCAGTATCTGGCTGGCGCATGTGACGTTTACACCACCGACGCATCGGGCCTGGCTGCTACTCGCGCCACGTTCGAAAACCCCGGTGACCACGTCCTGCTGCCCGAAATCATCTCGAAAGAGCCTCTGGGCCCGCTGGTCCGTCACGGCGATCACGAGTGGGGCGACGTTGTCCGCTGGACTCTGAACGCGCTGGTCTCGGCTGAAGAGCTGGGCATCACCTCGGCCAACATCGACGAGATGGCAGCTGGCACCGACAACCCCGAAGTGAACCGTCTGCTGGGCAGCGAAGGCACTCTGGGTGAGATGCTGGGTCTGGACGCCGAATGGGCCAAGCGCGCTGTTAAAGCGGGTGGCAACTACGGTGAAGTGTTTGCCAAGAACATCGGTGAAGAAACTCCGATCGGTCTGGCACGTGGCCTGAACGCACAATGGACCGAAGGTGGTCTGCTGTACTCGCCGCCGTTCCGCTAAGAAAACCGCGAAAAGGGCGCAGGGCAACCTGCGCCCTTTTTGCATCATAGAAAAACATGCCCGGATAGATTGAGCAGAGAGAAACTCTGCCGACAAAAATAACCGGGATGTCACGGGGATATACATAGGTCATGACGACTCTCACTGACCCGCCGAAGGAGCAGTTCCGGCTGTCCATGCTCCTTTATGATACGCGGTATCGATCTGCGACCATTCAGGTCATCGCATTGATCGGTTTCATGCTACTGGCAGCCTGGATTGTATCCAACACTATCAACAACCTGGCAGCACTGGGAAAACCGGTTGAATTCGGTTTCTTTGGTGAACCCGCCAGCTATGACATCAACCAGAGACTGCTGGAGTATTCCTCACGCGACACGCACCTGAGGGCAGCTTTCGTCGGCTTGCTCAACACGTTGGTTGTTGCGGTTCTGGGGTGTGTCACGGCCACTATCTTGGGCGTGGTAATTGGTGTTCTGCGTCTGTCGCACAACTGGATCATCGCGCGGTTGATGACCGTTTATGTCGAGATGTTCCGCAACGTGCCTGTCCTTCTTTGGATCGTTTTCATCATGGCGGTCCTGATCGAATCTCTACCCGCACCGCGCGCATTCCGAGGAGAGAACCCGGAAGCAAGTATGATGCTTGCCGATAGTGTTGCGGTGACGAACCGCGGTGTCTATGTGCCCGAGGTTCTGTTCTCGAACAGTTTGGGCGATATTCACCTGTTTGGTGCCTCCAGCCTGCGTTTCGATGTCAGCCTGGACCTGGTTGCCTTTCTGATCGTACTCGGGGGCGCTATCTGGACCTCGCGGTGGATCAAACGTCGCGCAGACGGGATTCAGGAACAGACCGGTGACCGGCCTGTCACATGGTGGCAGCGCCTTGCTGTCTTCGTCGTGCCTATTGGTCTTCTGATGTATGCTCTGGGCTTTCACCTTGGTTACCCCGAACTGAAAGGGTTCAACTTCAAGGGCGGGACCCATATGCGGAACTCGTTGATCGCGCTGTGGCTTGCCCTTTCGTTATATACCGCGGCATTCATCGCAGAAATCGTGCGTGCCGGTATCATGGCGATTTCAAAAGGTCAGTCTGAGGCTGCTGCCGCTCTGGGTCTGCGTCAGAACAAGATCATGAATCTGGTGATCCTGCCACAAGCGCTGCGCGTCATCATTCCGCCGCTGATCTCGAACTATCTGAACCTGACCAAGAACTCGTCGCTGGCGATCGCCGTGGGCTACATGGATATCACCGGTACTCTGGGTGGCATCACGATGAACCAGACCGGCCGCGAGCTGGAATGCGTTCTGTTGCTGATGCTTGTGTATCTGTCCATCTCGCTGACGATCTCGGCGGTCATGAACTGGTACAATGAATCCGTGAAGCTGAAGGAGCGTTAAGATGTCTGACATTGGATATGTCCGTACCGAAATGCTCCCTGAGAAGGAGCCACCAGCCTCTGAGGTTGGTATCATTGGCTGGATGCGCCACAACCTGTTCTCGGGTTGGTTCAACTCAGTAATGACGCTGCTGTCGATCTACTTTGTCTACAAGATTTTGGCAGCTGTGGTCCCGTGGATAATTTCTCCCACATGGGATGCCGGGTCGTTGTCGGAGTGTCGTGAAATCCTGCATGCGCTGGGACGTGAAGGCCACTATGCCGGCGCGTGCTGGGGTGTGATCCACGAGCGCTGGATTCAGCTGATCTTCGGGTTCTACCCACCGGAACTGTACTGGCGCCCGATTGCAGCCTTTGTCCTGCTGGGTGTTGCACTGGCACCTGTGCTGTTCGCTGACAAGGTACCGTCGAAGCTCTTGATTTTCTCAGGCCTGTACCCGTTCATCTTCCCCTGGCTTCTTTGGGGTGGAACGATCTGGGGACCGATCTCGGCATTGCTTGGCTTTGTTGTGGGCTGGGCAGTTTACACACTCATCAGCAAAACGATGAGCGGGTTGCTTGGCATCATCCTCGGTGTTCTTGCTTCGCTGGTCTGGTGGTTGGTTATCTCGAGCTACTTTGTCGGTGCAATGGATTCTGTTGCGGCGATTGGCATCGAGGTTGTCGAAAGCCGCAAGTTTGGTGGCTTCATGCTGTCGATTACCATTGGCGTCGTGGCCATCGCCTGCTCACTGCCTCTGGGCATTGTGCTGGCTTTAGGTCGTCAATCGGATCTGATGATCGTCAAATACCTTAGTGTAGGCTTCATCGAGTTCATCCGGGGCGTTCCGCTGATCACGTTGCTGTTCGTGGCGTCGACCCTGCTGAACCTGTTTCTGCCGCCGGGCACGAACTTTGACATCATCCTGCGGGTTCTGATCATGGTGACCCTGTTCTCGGCAGCCTACATGGCTGAAGTGATCCGGGGTGGTCTTGCCGCGTTGCCACGTGGCCAGTACGAGGGCGCGGATTCGCTTGGCCTCAATTACTGGCAGGCACAGCGACTGATCATCATGCCTCAGGCGCTTAAAATCTCGATCCCGGGCATCGTCTCGACCTTTATCGGTGTTTTCAAAGATACCGTTCTGGTCTCGATCATCGGGCTTCTGGATCCTTTGGGCCTTGCCACCGCAATCCGCGCGGACGCGAATTGGAACGGTATTGTATGGGAGATCTACGGCTTTATTGGCCTGCTGTTCTTCATCTTCTGTTTCTCCATGTCCCGCTATTCCATGTATCTGGAGCGCAAGCTCCACACTGGCCATCGCTGAGGAGGGCCCAATGTCTCAACTTGCCGTAGAACGCGAAATTGACCGCTCAAAGATGCAGGTGAGCGACGAGGTCGCCATCGAAATCAACAACATGAACAAGTGGTACGGATCCTTCCATGTGCTGCGCGACATCAATCTGACCGTCAATCAGGGCGAGCGGATCGTGATCGCGGGGCCGTCGGGGTCGGGTAAGTCCACCCTGATCCGTTGCCTGAACGCGCTGGAAGAACACCAGCAGGGCAAGATCGTGGTGGATGGGACCGAGTTGTCGAATGACCTCAAGAACATCGACAAGATCCGGTCCGAGGTTGGCATGGTGTTCCAGCACTTCAACTTGTTCCCACACCTGACCATTCTGGAGAACTGCACGCTGGCTCCGATCTGGGTTCGCAAGACACCCCGGAAAGAGGCCGAGGAAACGGCGATGCATTTCCTTGAAAAGGTGAAGATTCCCGAGCAGGCCAATAAGTATCCTGGCCAGTTGTCGGGTGGTCAGCAGCAGCGTGTGGCGATTGCACGAAGCCTGTGCATGCGCCCGCGGATCATGTTGTTCGATGAACCGACATCGGCGCTGGATCCGGAGATGATCAAAGAGGTGCTCGACACCATGATCGAACTGGCCGAAGAGGGCATGACCATGCTCTGCGTAACGCACGAGATGGGTTTTGCTCGTCAGGTGGCGAACCGCGTGATCTTTATGGATGCGGGTCAGATCGTGGAACAGAACGAACCGGAAGAGTTTTTCAACAATCCGCAGAGCGAACGGACCAAGCTGTTCCTCAGCCAGATCCTGGGGCACTAAGACAAACCCGGATCAGTAAGCTTATGAAAAGGCGGGGCATTCCCCGCCTTTTCTATTCCAGCAATTCGCGTGGAATTATGAAATCCTGCACTTTTCCACTGTGCCAGTGCAGGTCTTCCCAACCCAAAAAATCAAAACGGATCACGGTGGTTGCGCAGGTGGGGTAGTCAAAGAACCTTGGATGGTCCAGCGCTTTTTTAACGACGCGCTCAGCGAATTCGGCGATCCCGGGATTGTGCCCAAGCATCAAAACTGTGGCCCCTTGCGCTGTTGCAAGAATGTTCAGCATTTGCGCCGGGTCTGCGTGATACAGGTCCTGCGTAAATCTGATGTTCGACGCTTCCAGCCCCATGCCATCCCAGGTTTCGCGGGTACGGGTTGAGCTGGAGCTGAGGACTTCATCCGGTAAATAACTATGTCGCTTTAGCCAGTCACCAATCGCTGTAGCGGACTTTCGGCCACGTTTGTTCAGGGGTCGGTCGTGGTCGGTCAGGCCGGGGTGATTCCAGCTTGATTTGGCGTGGCGTGTCAGGATCAGGGTATGTGTCATGAAGGATGAAAGGCTTTCATGTGATGTGCTGTTTGATCGGGCTGCCGACCTGCACCTTCGCTGACGGGACAGGCCAATCGCGCCATGCAGCCACTTGTCATGCAGGTTTGTCCGGCTTGAGTGTCAAGGTAGCCATGGCAGGCTTCGACGTCATAAAAGCTATCAGCATTCAGCGCGCTGACGGGGCAGGCCGTCGTGCAGGGGGCTGGACAATCAGTACAGGGTGAGCTGCCGGTCACGGCCGGGATGTCAAACTCCATCGGGAAGTGCAGCGCCCCACGGTATGAGATCAGCATACCGACCGTGTCATGTACCAGTGCGCCAACCGGGCTTTGGTACGTGCGTCCGGATTTCAACGCCCAGTCGATGAACGGGGTATAGGGCGGTCCGCCAAAGGGGAAGTAGGGTTTGGCGCCCATGTCGGATGCCAGTTTGCCAATCACACGCGACGACCAGCGATCCACTGGATCTGAACGGCCATCAGTCCATTCAGGCGAGGCGATGAAAAGCGGCCAGAATTCGGCCGCTGTACCCAACAGGATCAATGTGCCCGCATCCAGCTGTTTTGCACCGCTTTCTCGGGGATGTTGGGTGCCCATCACGATGAGGCCGACCTCCTGCGCCGCTCTCTCAACCTCCTGATAGGTCATCTGCGCTGAAACGGAAGAGACAGGCTCCATCCCAGTCGGGTCGGTCGATCGTCCTGCCATTCCAGCCCCACATTCATCTGTTCATGCCCGCCCCCGGGCTGCGCCACATAGGTTCCCATCAGCCGGTCCCAGACTGACAGCGCAAAGCCATAATTGCTGTCATGCTCTGACCTCAGAACCGAATGGTGCACCCGATGCATATCGGGTGTCACAAGAACCCTACGCAACACGGCGTCCACAGCAAGAGGGAGTTTCAGGTTGGAATGATTGAAAAGGGCAGTCCCGTTCAGCAGAATTTCAAACAGGACCACGGCCAGCGCACTTGGCCCGAGAACATAGATCAGGCCGATTTTCAGGATCATGGACAGCGCGATTTCAATTGGGTGAAACCGGATGGCCGTGGTGACATCCATATCTCTATCCGCATGGTGTACACGGTGCAGCCGCCAGAGGATCGGAACCTTATGCGTAATCAGATGCTGCAGCCAGATCGCGAAGTCGAGGATCAGGACACAGAGAATGACCTCAAACCAACCGGGCCAGTTGAGATTGTTGAACAGACCCATCCCATTCTGGCTGGCATCAATTGCGGCCCCAACAGCCAGAAGCGGGAAGCCAATCGCCAGCGCCCGGAGCATCACCGTGTTCAAAACAGTGATGGATAGGTTGGTCACCCAGCGCCGCGATCTGTGGCAGTTGCGTGGCCGACGTGGTGCAAGCGCTTCGGCACCTGCAAAGATCGCAAACAGTACCACAAACACACCCAGCCGAATGATGGTTTCATTGTCCATACATTCACATTCAGGCATGTTAGTGCCCGGCGCAAGGCCACCGGGATCACTTAGGTGTTAGTCTGGTCGGATCAGAGACCCAGCGCCGTGCTCAGTGAACAGTTCCAGCAGAACGGCGTTTGGTGCACGGCCGTCTAGGATGACAACGGCACGCACACCGCTGTGCAGGGCGTCCAGCGCGGTCTCGGTCTTTGGGATCATACCACCTGCAATGGTGCCCTCGCGGGTCATTTCACGGATCTGCCCGGCCTTCAGTTCGGTCACGACATCTCCGGCCGCGTTTTTGACGCCGGAAACATCGGTCAACAGCAGCAGGCGATCCGCTTTCAGAGCCGAGGCAATCGCACCAGCAGCCGTATCACCGTTTACGTTGAAGGTCTCCCCTTCAGCGCCGGCACCCAAGGGGGCAATCACCGGGATCACGTCATGCGAGAACAGGTCATGCAGGATCTTCGGGTCCATCTTCGCAGGTGTTCCCACGTATCCCAGTGAGGCGTCTGTTTGCTCGCACATCATCAGATGCGCGTCCTTTCCGGAAAGCCCAACAGCCATGCCACCCTGTGCGTTGATCGCCTGAACAATACGCTTGTTGACGACTCCTGACAGCACCATCTCGACCACTTCGACCGTGGCCTGATCGGTGACGCGTTTGCCGTTGACGAAGTCGGATTGAATATCCAGCCGGTCCAGCATCGAGTTGATCATCGGGCCGCCGCCGTGCACGATCACCGGGTTCACGCCAACCTGTCGCATCAGAACAACGTCTCGGGCAAAGCTTTCCATCGCTTCGTCACTGCCCATGGCGTGACCGCCCAGTTTGATGACGACGATAGCACCGTCGTAACGTTGCAGATAAGGCAGCGCACTGTTCAAAGTGGCCGCAGTGGCGATCCAGTCCCGGTCCATGTCTCTTGTCTTCATCGCTGTCGTCCCTCTGATCAACCCTGTTAGGGGCTTTGGAGAGGGCTGCCAAGTCCAGATGACCCGAAACACCTGATTTGCCGCGCGGCACGCCATAAGGGACGCAAACGTGCCACGCAGCGAGGCCGCACCGGGAGGTGCAGCCCCAACCGGTTAGCTCAGCGCGCGTTTCATCGCAGGAATGTTGCTGATGATCAGCAGATCAAGCGCCAGAACGCCAAGCAGTGTCAGCCCCACCAGCGGGAACGCCATCGCGGTGAACAGGCCAATGAGCACGGCTCCCTTCCAGATCGGCATTTCCGCTGGCAAGGGGGGCGGTGCCAGACGCGCCTCCCCCTTGGGACGACGTTTGATCCACATAACGACACCAGAGATGCAGACAAAAATCACGGATAGGCAGAACACCAGATTCAGAACAAAGTTCCAGACACCCATCAAGCCCATATGCAGCGGGATGCCAATGGCCATGCTTTTACCCATCACGGAGTAATCCTGATATCTGACATCAGCCAGAATCTTGCCAGTATATTGATCAACATGCACGGTTCTGTCGTTGACCGGATCCGTAGAGTCACTGCTCATGCTGTCGCGGTTCAGGGTCCAGACCCCGTTTTCCCCGCTGGGATAGGCAACGCGGAACCGGCCCTGCATTCCCAGTGAGGTGCCCAGCTGTACCAGCGCATCAATATCGATCGGCGCGCCCTGAGCAATTCCATCGATACCGGCGTCAGACCCTGAGGCAGGCATAGGCGTCTGTTCCAGCGCCCAGGGCACATCGTTCTGGTGACCGTGGTTCATGCTGGCATGGATGTCGTCGGACAAGGGCACATTGTCCCATTTCTCGGCCGGAAAACTGCTCCACGGCTGCACGATCATGCCACCCCACACGCCGGCCCACGACAGGCCAGAGACCAGAAAGACGACCAGAAGCCCTGACATCCAGAATCCAACAACAGCATGCAGCGATTTCCAGAGCGCCCGCCCACGAGCTCGCAGGTTGGGGACGAAGACCGACATGGAATTCCCGCGCGGCCACCAGAGATAGAGGCCCGTGAAAACAAGAACCAGACTGAGTCCGGCTGCGATCTCGAGAATTCGGTCACCCGTATCGCCAATCATCAGGGTCGAGTGGATGTTATCGGCGAGGTCATACCAGCCAGCGCGACGGTCCCATGTTTCGATCACATCACCGCTATACGGGTCGAGGGCGACCATAAGCTGACCCGCGTCTGTTTTGATGCGAAAGACTGTAGCCAGATCAGCGGCTTTGGGGCCGATCCATTCCACAACCTGTCCCGGAACTTCGGCCAGGGCTAGCTCTGCCTGCCGAGAAACCGGTAATGGATCCCCTTGAATTTCGACCGCAATCTTCTCCCCATCACGGCCGTCGAACTGAGTGATGAACATCATCATCAGCCCTGTCACGGCCAGTATGATCAGGAACGGGATCACAAAAATCCCTGCATAAAAGTGCCACCGCCAGGCGGCGAAGTAGAATTTTTGCGCAGCATCGCGCGGGGCCGCGTCGGCGGCCCTGTTTTGGCTGTCCATTGCCATAATAGTCTCCAAATTCGAGAAAGAGGCCCGCGCAGCTAACACGCGGACTTACCTGTTTGTTTCGCGAAATCAGGAGTGTAGGGGCGGTGCCCTCGCATCATATCGGGCAAAGAAACCCGCGCTTCGATGCGTAAAGTCTTCGTGCGACCAGCGGGGCTGAAACGGCATCTCAAAAGGAAGGATGACCTTGTGCTCCGGCACAGTGGCATCAGCGGTCAAACCCGCAAAGGGGCACATGACACGCTCGTCCGTTTCGTCATGGATCGGGTCGCTTGGATCAAGATCGACCCATTGCTCGACCGTTCCCTCACCAGTGCAGAGCACCAGAAGAATTTTGCCATCGTGACCTCGCGCGGGCATCCAGCCCTGCGGGATGGCACCGGTGATTGCCAGCGCAAGCAGCGTCAGAACGCCGAGGATGCGGGCAAACGCAATCATTCCAGATGAGCGATGATGGATCGCAGGGTCGGAATTCCGTCCCCTTTTTCAGACGAGGTCAGTACAATCTCAGGGAAGGCGGCAGGGTGTTTGGACAGGGCCTTGCGCACCTGTTCCAGTACCTTCTCGCGATCCTTGGCTTTGACTTTATCCGCCTTGGTCATGACGCATTGAAAGGTCACTGCGCTGGTATCCAGAAGCTTCATGATCTCATCATCAACGGGCTTCACCCCATGGCGCGAGTCGATCAGAACAAAGGCACGGCGCAAGGTTTGACGTCCGCTGAGGTACTTTTTCAGCAACCTCTGCCATTTCTCGACAACTTTGACCGGAGCGTTGGCGTAGCCATATCCGGGCAAATCGACCAGATAAAGATCGGGGCCCTGCGTGAAAAAGTTGATTTCCTGTGTGCGGCCCGGTGTGTTCGAGGCGCGAGCCAGACCTTTTGTGCCGGTCAGCGCATTGATCAGACTGGATTTGCCCACGTTCGAGCGGCCAGCAAAGCAGACCTCCAACCGGTCGGGCGAGGGCAATCCGTCCATGGCTACAACGCCTTTGACGAATTCAGACTCACCAGCGAACAGTTTGCGTCCGCTTTCCAGAGCAATCGCATCCGGATCTTCGGCCAATGGGAATGGTAACGCGCTCATATCACTTCGACCTTGTTGCCAATCTCGATCTTGCCACCTTCGATCACTTCGGCATAGACGCCAAAATCCTGATGATCCCACGCGCTGAGTGCACCAAGCGTATCTGCGTCTCGCTCGCCGGTTTCGGGGTTAGCAGTGGTCGCAAGGCAGCGCGTGATGCGCTCTCTCACCCGCAGCAGGGTCTCACCGATCCGGATATCGCGGTCCGGCCAATCAAACTCCTCCCACAGGGGTAGACCGTCGAACCAGATGTTTCCGCGCCAACGGTTTATCGAAAGGTTTTGACCCAGCTTTTGTTCGACGGCGCGATGCGAAGCCATGTTGCACAGGCTGATCGAAGGAAAGTCGCTATCGGTCATGCCGCGGCCGGGGGCACGGATGATGCGTGCTGATGCCGCCCGATCTGCTGGCATCAACGGTTTGACCCAGTTCAGGAACATATCCTGCTGCGTGTCGGGATCGAAGCGGAGATCAGGTTGTTTAGGATGGCTGAGCGTGACGGTGTCGCCTTCCAGCCGCGCTGAGATTGCCATGAGCTTCGGTGCCTTGGCCCCGCGACTGAAGTTGGCGCAAGGCACCCATTCCGAGCCATCGGCTTTCGAGGCTTCGTGCGCAACAGCCCAAACACGATCCCCGGGCATGGTCTGCCCGGGGATCAAGGTTACATCATCAAGACTTTCACGGCCGTGGCTCTTGATCGGATGCCGCCAGATACTGGTGATAGCTCCGGTCATTTGTCATCCGTCTTTGGCGTCCGTTTGAAGCCGGACTTGATATTGCCGAATACGTCCGGCTTGTAGCCCTGACTGCGCATGATCAGGTACTGCTGGGTGAACGTGATCGTGTTGTTCGCAATCCAGTAAACCACCAGACCACTTGCAAAGCTGCCCAGCATGAACATGAACACCCATGGCATCCAGGCAAAGATCATCGCCTGTGTCGGGTCGGTTGGCGCCGGGTTCAGTTTCTGCTGCAGCCACATCGAGATACCCAACAGCAGGGGCAAGATCCCGATGAAGATAAGGGCCAGGAACGTGTCCGGCTGAGGTCCTGCCCATGGCAGCCAGCCGAAGAAGTTCATGATCGAGGTTGGGTCAGGTGCGCTGAGGTCGCGGAACGGACCGAACCAGGGGGCCTGACGCAGTTCTATCGTGACGAAGATCACCTTGTAGAGCGAGAAGAAGATTGGAATCTGCATCAGGATCGGCAAACAGCCAGCGGCCGGGTTCACCTTTTCCTTCTTGTACAGTTCCATCATGCCCTGCTGCATCTTCTGGCGATCGTCGCCAGCAGCCTCTTTCAGGGCCTCCATCTGCGGCTGAAGTTCCTTCATCTTCGCCATCGAGACATAGGATTTGAAGGCCAACGGGAACAGGATCGCCTTGATGATCAGCGTCAGGCCGATGATGGACCAGCCCATGTTGCCGATCAGAGCATTGATGTTGTGCAGCAGCCAAAAAATCGGCTTGGTCAGGAAGAAGAACCAGCCCCAGTCGATGCTGTCGATGAATTTCTGAACGCCTTGGGACTGATACTCGCGAATGGCTTCCCATTCCTTGGCGCCGGCAAACAGGCGTGTGGTCACCTCAGCCGTCTCGCCGGGTGCAACTGTCAGCGTCGGCAGAACCGTTTCGGTCTGATAGATCTTGCGACGTGCGTCATATTTTGCAGCTGCTTTGAATGCCGAACCGGGTTCCGGGATCAGTGTGGTCATCCAGTAGTGATCGGTGAAGCCGATCCAACCGTTTTCTTTGACCTGATATACCTCGGCCTGCGCTCGTTCATTCGGATCGATGTCGAAATCACGAACATCGCCATAGTCAACTTCGGCCAAGGTGCCATCGGCCATGCCAATCACACCCTCATGCAGGATGAAGAAGTTTTTCAGACCCGGCAGATCGCCATCTTCACCGATGCCGTGGCGGGCGAGGATTCCATAGGGCGCCATGCCGACTTCGCCGTCGGTGGTGTTTTCGACCGACTGCGTCACTGTGAACATATAGTCTTCGTCAACCGAGATCGTGCGGCGGAAGATCAGACCCTTACCGTTATTCCAGGCCAGTGTAACCGGGCTATCTACACCCAGCGTTTCGCCCTGATCCAGTGTCCACAGCGTGTTGGGGCCGGGGACATCCGCGCCGGCCAGACCCGCGCCGGGTGCCCAGCCGTAGAGAGCGTAGTAGGCGGATTCAGTGCCAACAGGCGAAAGCAGCTCGACAATAGGGGAATCCGCTGCAAGCGAAACTTTGTAGTCTTTCAAGGACAGCTCATCGATCCGGCCACCGGATAGTGACAGGCTGCCGGTCAGGCGGGGCGTGTCGATCGTAACGCGAGGTGCTTCGGCTTCGGGCTGCACCTCGGATGTTGCGGCTGTCGCTTCACCAACGGTGCTGGTGCTGGATGCACTGGGTGTCTGAACCTCGTTACCGTCAGTGGCGCTGATAGTCGTCTGGTCCGTGGTCGGTGTCTGTTCCGGCGGAGGGAACAGCACGAACCAAACAAGGATCACGAGAAAGCTGAGCGCGGTTGCAAGGATGAGATTCTTGTTCTGATCGTCCATCGGGGACAGCCACCTTGAGCAGTGAAAGACACCGGAGGGTTCAACAGAGTGCAGCCCCAAAGGTCAAGCGGAATCGCCCCTGATTTGCCAATGACACTGCGGTTGATCACGGGATTTCGTGATTTTCAGCCGGTTTTGCGCCCGATCTTCGGTGTACCCTTCATCTTGCTGCGATGTGCGATGATCCAGTCCAGCGTCTTTTCGAATGGCATCGGCTTGGCAATTCCGAAACCCTGAACGTGATTGCTGCCCAGTTGTGCCATCAACGCGTGTTCACCCGGCGTCTCGACGCCTTCTGCTAACGTTTCCACATTCAACCTTTCGGCCATGGTCAAAATGGCGCTTACCATCTGTTGTTGACTGGGGTCCTGATCAGATTTGGTCACAAAGGATCGGTCAATCTTGATTCGAGTGACTTCAAAACGCTTAATGGAAGCAATAGACGCATGACCGGTGCCGAAATCATCCAAATCAATACAACAGCCCAGTTTTGAAAGCCCTGTGATATTCCGGGTTATCACGTCGTCCGGGCGTCTGGAAAAAACAGTTTCCAATATTTCGATGGCCAGACGATCCGGGGTCAAGTCGAATTGATCCAGCTCCCATTTCAAACGATCCAGTAGGGCCGGATTCCTTAGTTCATCAGATGAAAAGTTTATTCCGATCCTCGGCACGATGACCGCAGCGCGATCCCACGCCTGCATGGCACTAAAGGCGTGATGGCGAATGACCTGCCCAAATCGTTCCATCAATTTTGCCTGTTCCGCAAAAGGAAGGAAGACATGTGGCGACAAAACACCCTTTACGGGATGTTCCCATCGGGCCAGCGCCTCAAAGCCGGTAATTTGTCCGGTATCAGTCGAAATTTGCGGCTGAAACCATGGGCAGATCTGACCACTGTCCAGCGCATTATCAAATTCCTTGCGCAGATTTGTCTGCACAACTGATCTGCGATGTGTCTCGGCAGTATACGCCCGAATTGTGGATGGTCCATTTTTTTGAGCCTCGCTCAGAGCTGCCCGTGTTGCTTCGATCCAACCTTCCGCGTTTGTTTCAGGTATGTTCGACAGCATGCAGAAACCGATTGAACACGAGATATATATACTCGCCTCATTCAGGCTGACGGGTTCTTCAACAGCACCCTGAATTCGGCCGGACATTTGTATGCAGGCCTCAAGATCAAGATGCCCGGAAGGGGTCAGGCCGATAAGGAACTTGTTCTGCTCGATCTGCGTTGCGATGTCTTCGCTGCGGATCATTGACAGAAGTCGTGCGCTGAACTGGCTGAAAATGTACTCAGCGGTCGCCTGCCCGTGCAGGTCATGAATTTCTGCGTAGTCATCAAGCGCCACGATTATACAGGCCGAGTTACTGCCGGCTGCCCCTGCGGCTTTTGAGAATTCATCCAATGTCTCGCCGAACAGATCATTTCCCATCATACCCCTGGAACGTCCAGCGCTGCTTTTGAAGTGCAACGGCCAGGTAATGAAATTCCCAATCACGGCGAACAGAAGTGGCAGACCAAGTGCGACTGCAAGCAAAGCACGTTCGCCACCAAGCCAGAATGCGCCCAGACATAATGCTGGCAGAAACGCCAGAACCTGTGGGCCGGAGATGATGACCACAAACTGATCGCGCAGTTTTTCGAAAATGAATTTTGTCCGCATCGGTTCTTACGGCCTTCCGCTTGGGCATGAAACGCACAAGCCAACCGTAGGAAACCAGTCTGAGTCAGACGTTAACGCAGCTGAGGAATTTCGTCCCGATCTTTAACTTCGTCGGATGGATTCAAAGAAAGATTGTTAAAATCGAACAGTTTTGGATCCAGAAGGTGGGATGGGCGGGCATTTGTCAGAGCCCGGAACATGACCTGACGTCGACCGGGTGAGTTTTTTTCCCACTGATCAAGAATCTGTTTGACCTGTTGCCGCTGCAGTCCGTCCTGACTGCCACACAGATCGCAGGGGATGATAGGATAACTCATCGCATTGGCGAATTTCTCGCAATCGACCTCAGCCACATGGGCCAGCGGGCGGAAGACGAACAGGTCGCCTTCTTCGTTCACAAGCTTGGGTGGCATCGTGGCGAGACGTCCGCCATGGAAAAGGTTCATGAAAAACGTCTCGAGAATATCGTCGCGGTGATGACCCAGAACGACGGCAGAGCACTCCTCTTCACGCGCGATACGATAGAGATTGCCGCGACGCAGCCGTGAGCAAAGCGCGCAATAGGTACGCCCCTGAGGGACCTTATCCATGACAATAGAATAAGTGTCCTGATACTCGATCCGGTGAGGGACGCCCATTCGCTCCAGGAACTCAGGCAATACCGTGGCGGGAAAGCCGGGCTGCCCCTGATCCAGATTGCAGGCGAGCAAATCCACAGGTAGCAGGCCTCGCCATTTCAGCTCATACAGGACAGCAAGCAATGTATAGCTGTCCTTGCCGCCAGACAGGCAAACCAGCCATTTGGGCGGTTTGGCGTCCTTGTCATGGGCAGACTCGTTCACCATCCCGTAATGCTCGATCGCTTCACGGGTCTGGCGCACTATGCGTTTACGCAGCTTCTTGAACTCGGTGGTCGAGGGCGCGCCGGCGAATAGCGGGTGGATATCGTCTGCTTCATCAAACATGGGCTGCCCCTATATCAGATGTGGCGACCGGGCAAGTATGTGGTCAGATGCGCCTTAGCTTATTGAGTTGAGAGACGCTGGATAAGGGCTTCGGTGTCCAGTCCTGAGACCGATCCGGGAATGTGCCCGCTGTTTCCAAGAATGCGTGTTGCTATGTAGCCGTCCGCCACCGCACCCGGCGCATGACGTAGCAACAGTGATGCTGTCAGCAAAAGCGCTGTCCGTTCAGCAAACCAGCGGGCTTCGGCTTCGGCAGGCAGGGTTGGCCAGCGTTCCCGATGCTCTTTCAATGCTGCATCGTATCCCCGATCCGTTCCGACGGCGGCACTCAGTTCAGCTTGCAGCACCTCCGCTGCCAGAGGATCACGAGCCAGGCTCCGCAGGATATCGAGGCAGATGACGTTGCCCGAACCTTCCCAGATGCCGTTCAATGGTGCCTCTCGGTAGATCAGGGGCAGGGGGGTATCTTCGACATATCCCATGCCCCCCAACACCTCCATCGCCTCGACCGTAACGATGGGGCAACGCTTGTTGGCAAGGAATTTTGCCAATGCAACGGCAATGCGGGCGAATGCGCGGTCTTCGGGGGTTGTACCGTCAAAGGCCTGCGCCACCCGCATGCCCAGCGTCAGCGCGCCTTCCCAGTCCAGCACGAGGTCGGCCAGAACAGAACGCATCAGAGGCTGATCGATCAGGCGGCGTTGAAAGGTGCTGCGATGTGCAACCCAGTGATGTGCTTCGGCCAATGCGGCGCGCATCAGACCGGCAGGGGCCATCGCAGTGTCCAGGCGGGTGTGATGGACCATTTCGATGATCGTGCGAACACCTGCGCCTTCATCACCCAGCTGATAGGCCAGCGCATCATTGAACTCGACCTCGGACGAGGCGTTGGATTTGTTCCCCAGCTTATCCTTTAGGCGCATGAGGTGAATGGCGTTGCGCTCGCCCTCGAGCCAGCGGGGAAGCAGGAAACAGGTCAACCCGCCCGGGGCTTGTGCCAGTGTCAGAAACCCATCCGACATCGGCGCGGAACAGAACCATTTGTGCCCGCGCAGCCGCCAATGATCCCCGTCGCGTGTGGCTATTGTCGTATTCGCACGCACATCCGAGCCGCCCTGTTTTTCGGTCATGGCCATGCCAAGTGTGGCACTGTCCTTTTCACCGATGGGTTTGGTGGATGGATCATAGCTGCGAGCTGTGAGCTTGGGGCGCCAGACCGAAGCGATCGCTTCGGTCGCGGCAAGCGCGGGAATTGACGCATAGGTCATAGTCATGGGGCAGCAATGCCCCGGCTCAACCTGGCTTGCCAAGTACATCATCGCAGCATGGGTTGCATGACCACCCGGCTGCCCGTCCCATGCAATTGATGCATACCCGGCGGATTGACTGATCTGCATCATCTGGTGATAGGCGGGATGGAAACGGACTTCGTCCAGACGCCTGCCACCCTGGTCAAACAGCCTGATCTCAGGCGGGTGACGGTTCGCGTCCATCCCGGCGTCCCGCGTTTCTTTGCGCCCCAGAATATTACCATACGAGGCCAGCGGTTCTGTACGCCCGCCTGCGAAGGCGATCACGTTTTGCAGAACAGGATCTGAAGCCCAGAGATCACAATCGCCCCGAACAGGGGGTTGGTTGTGAACTTCGTGTGTGGGCAGGGTATGTCGCGCTGCAGATATCATGGGGGCCTCGGGATCTGATGTCCCAAGTGTCGAGCGCACGGCAGAACGGGTCAAGTCTGACGGCTCGTCACATGGCCTCAGGTCTTGTCATCCGGGGTGTCTGTCGCATCGGGAACCGGATCATATCCATCTCCGCCCCAAGGATGGCATCGGCTGATGCGCCGTGCGGCCAGCAAGCTTCCCTTTACGGCCCCATGCTTTTCAAGAGCCTCCAGAGCATAGGCCGAGCAGGTCGGTTGGTATCGGCAATTGAAGCCAACCCAAGGGCTGAACAGCAAGCGATAGGCGCGAACCGGGAGAGCGGCGATGAAGGCAAGAGGTGTCATGCCTGTAACCTAATTGCAGCAAGAGTTAGGGAAAACCCGTCAAATTGACCGGATTTGTAGACGGGTGGTGTGAAGTCAGACTTTCTATCACTGATTGAAAAGGGGTGACGTCATGTATCTTTGGATTGTCGTGGCTATAGCGGTCACTGCCTATCTGTACCTCGAATGGCGAAATCGCAAGGCTGCCAAAGCTGAACGGGATGCCAAACCGCCAGTTACAACAAAAGAGCTGAACACGTTTCTGGACAGTCTGGAAGCAGCGCGCCTGCCAATGGCTGCGTTGCACCCGGTCGATGGCGATCCATCCATGACGGCGTCACGCATTGGCGGACCGCTCTGGTCTCCGGAAGAAACGCAATGGCCATCAGATGAAGATGGGAAGCCCATGTTGCTTGCGGCGCTACTCAATTTTGCAGAATTCGATGGCCTGAACGAGTTTCCCGATAAGGGGATATTGCAGGTATTTCTGCAGGTGGGGGAAGACGGACAACTGAAATGGCTGGATCCACATGAGGGTTTTAGAGTCAGGTGGTTTCCGGAACCTTCACAGGGTGTCGTTCAGCAAGTTCCCGAACGGCTGGCTATGGCCAAACGTGGAATGTTTCGGACCGAACAGGCGCGGCAGCGCGGCGTAGCACTCAAAAGTGAAATGACCAGCGCACCCGCGAACTCCTATATCTGGCCGTATTCAGATCGTGAGTGGGAATTGGTCGACAGAAATCCGGCGGATGATGATGCCGCAGAGATGCTGGGCAATTGGGAAGAACGGATGGAACAACTTGCCGATCTGCCATCTGAGCATTGGGTGGGCGGGCATCCCAGCTTCACGCAGGAGGATGTTCGTCATGATCCGGAGCTGCATGACCTCGATCGTGTCATTCTACATCTGGGTTTCGATAAACATGTCTGTATGGGTGATGCCGGAGAGCTGAACCTCATGATCGCGCATAAGGACTTGCTGGCGCGTGATTTTGCCAAGGCTTATTGCACCTGGGACTGTACGTAACGCTACTTGCGGGCGTGCAAACGCTTGAGCGCCTGACGCAAATCCTCGATCATGGCCTCGAAGGGGCGATT
Source organism: Ruegeria sp. CH6 (assembly GCF_056537005.1). Lineage (NCBI taxonomy): Bacteria > Pseudomonadati > Pseudomonadota > Alphaproteobacteria > Rhodobacterales > Roseobacteraceae > Ruegeria > Ruegeria sp. CH6. Next base: position 289,378 of record NZ_JBQFQS010000003.1, read on the forward strand.
GGCCGTTTCGTTGGCCCGACCGATCAAAACATAATCCCATCCATCGCGCCCATGGTCGGGTATCACAGCGCGTGCAATTTCACGCAACCGGCGCTTGGCGCGATTGCGCGCCACGGCATTTCCAACCTTTTTGGAGCAGGTGAAACCAACACGAAGGCCCGTGGCCTCATCAGGCGCACGTTTGCGGCCCTGCACCATCATCGAGGCGGTGCCTTGCCTGCGCGCGCGGGCCGCTTTCAGAAAGTCCGACCGGTTTTTTAGAACAGTCATAGTTTCAGGCGCGCAAACGGACGCCGCCGGGGGCGTTTCCCGGGGTTGGTTTTTACCATCCTCAGGGGCCTCCGGCGGCGTCATGTTCATCAGAACCTTGTCGGTGGGCGGTTTATGCGCTCAGCGACTTGCGGCCGCGTGCGCGGCGTGCGTTAAGGATCTTGCGGCCGGCCTTGGTGGCCATGCGCGCGCGGAAACCGTGGCGGCGTTTGCGAACCAGGTTCGAAGGCTGATAGGTGCGTTTCATCGCTCCGTCTCCAATCTATATCGGTCGGGTGCGGCGCGGATTCGCCTGCCCGTAGTGTTCGAAGCCCGTCCTCTACTGCTAAGCGGGGGGTAAGTCAAACCCCAAGAGCCGGGTTTTCGCTGCTTTTGCAACAATTCTGTAGCCGAGGCTGACAAAAGGTTTCAAAAACCGGATTTGATGCGGAAAACTCTCACATTCACAGCCACAAACATCAAGGCCACGTGAGGTCCCTGTTGCTGACTGCCCCGGCAGCGCATGTTGTGGGCAGGATGATTCATAAGAAACCGGAAAGTCAGATGAGTGACACAACACCGGCGCCGCGGGGCGGGCTGGCGCGACATATACCATTGCTTGTGATCCTGGGCGTTGCTGCTGCAGGATTCTTTACGCTTGGCGACTACCTGACTTTTGAGACTTTGCGCGACAATCGTGAGGCGCTGCTCGCATGGCGCGATGCGAACTACTGGGCGATGGCGGCAGCATTCATCGCGATCTACATCGTGATTGTTGCCTTTTCGCTGCCTGGCGCGGCCATCGCCTCGATGACCGGAGGATTTCTGTTCGGGTTGTTCGCCGGGACGGTTTTCAACGTTGTCGCTGCGACGATCGGAGCTTCGGCGATCTTTCTGGCAGCGCGCTGGGGCTTGGGGGAGTCGCTGACCCGGCGGCTGGAATCATCTGAAGGGACGATCAAAAGGCTAAAGGATGGTTTGCGCGATAACGAGATTTCAGTGCTGTTCCTATTGCGCCTTGTTCCAGTGGTGCCTTTCTTTGTGGCCAATCTGGTTCCGGCATTGGTTGGCGTGAAATTCCGCAACTTTCTGCTGACCACCGCGCTGGGCATAATCCCCGGTGGCATTGTCTACACATGGATAGGCGTTGGCTTGGGTGGTGTGTTTGATCGCGGCGAAACCCCCGATGTATCGCTGCTGTGGGAACCGTTTGTGATCGGGCCGATCCTTGGCCTATGTGTTCTCGCGGCGCTGCCCATTATCATCAAATCCCTGCGTGGCCGAAAGGACGTCTGACAGATGCAAGAGCTGAAAACCGACATCCTCGTGATCGGGGCCGGGTCCGGTGGTTTGTCCGTTGCCGCAGGTGCAAGTCAGATGGGGGCTGATGTCATCCTTCTGGAAGGGCACAAGATGGGTGGCGACTGCCTGAATTTCGGCTGCGTCCCGTCCAAGGCTTTGATTGCCAGCGGCAAGGCGGCTTATGCGCAGGCGCATTCTTCGGCCTTTGGCGTCGCAGATGCTGCCCCTCAGGTGAACTATTCCGCTGCTATGGAACATGTGCGGGATGTTATCGCACAGATCGAACCGATGGACAGCCAGGAACGGTTTGAAGGGTTCGGCGTGCGAGTGATCCGGGAATATGGCACTTTCATATCGCCGACGCAGGTACAGGCGGGAAACAACGTGATCACCGCACGGCGAGTTGTTGTTGCGACCGGATCTTCACCGTTGGTGCCTCCGATCCCGGGACTCGATCAGGTGCCGCATTTCACAAACGAGACGATCTTTGATCTGCGGGACAAGCCTGAGCATCTGCTGATCATAGGTGCAGGCCCGATCGGGATGGAGATGGCGCAGGCGCATATCCGGCTCGGATGTAAGGTAACTGTGATCGAAGGCATGACTGCGCTGGGCAAGGATGACCCGGAAGCGGCAGCAATCGTGATCGATTCTCTGCGCGCTGAAGGGGTTGAAATTCGCGAACAGGCAATGGTTGCGCAAATTCGTGGCAATGCCGGGGCGGTCGAAGTTGTCACTGAAAATGGTGATATCTACGCGGGATCACATTTGCTGATAGCGGCGGGTCGAAAGGCGAACATCGAACGCCTGAACCTCGAAGCAGCCGGGATTGACCGAACGCGGACAGGCATCAATACGGATGCCTCATTGCGCACATCGAATCGCAGGGTCTATGCGATTGGCGATGTGGCGGGTGGAATGCAGTTCACCCATGTTGCGGGTTATCAGGCAGGGGTTATCATCCGCTCGGCGTTGTTTGGTTTGCCATCCAAGGCCAAAACTTCTCATATTCCGTGGGCCACATATACCGACCCCGAGTTGGCCCAGGTTGGTCTGACCGAAGCGCAGGCGCGTGAGCAGCACGGCGACAAGCTGGAAATTGCTCGCTTTGACTATCACCACAATGACCGTGCTGTGGCAGAACGAAAAACCAAAGGTTTCATTAAGGCCATGGTCGTAAAAGGCCGTCCCGTCGGCGTCACAATCGTGGGGCATCAGGCTGGGGAACTGATCAACTTGTGGTCGCTGGCATTGGCCAATAACCTGAAGATGGGCCAGATCGCTGCGATGGTATCGCCATATCCGACGATCGGAGAGCTTAACAAACGTGTGGCGGGAGCCTATTTCTCGCCAAGGCTGTTTGAGAATCAGACAGTTAAACGAGTGGTCAGGTTCGTCCAGCGCTGGATCTCCTGACCGGGAAAGGAGCGCCATTTGAACTCGCTGTCGGGCCGTTTCCTGATCCTGACGACGGTCTTCGTTATGTTGGCCGAAGTGCTGATCTTTGTTCCTTCGATCGCCCGCTTTCGTGAGGATTTCCTGCTGAACCGGCTGGAGCGTGCCCAGATCGCGTCCCTTGCCCTGTTGGCCGATGATATGCTGGCCGAGGATCTTGAAGCCGAGTTGCTGGCAAATGCAGGGGTCTACAACGTTGTGTTGCGCCGGGACGAAGTGCGTCAGCTGATGCTGTCATCACCTATCCCCGAGCAAATCACCAAGACCTATGATTTGCGCGATGCAGGTCCGTGGATATTGATCCGGGATGCAATGATCCGGTTCTTCACTGTGGATGATGAAGTCATTCGCGTGATCGGCGAGCCGGTCAAAGGTGCTGGTCTGCTGATCGAAGTCACGATGGACAGCTCACCGCTGCGCATGGCGATGACAGACTATGGCCTGCGTATTCTTGGCCTGTCGTTTGTCATTTCGATCATCACCGCCTTTTTTCTGTTTCTGGCCGTGCGCGTGGTGCTCGTGCGCCCCATCAAGGGCGTTGTGGTGTACATGCAGCGTTACGCCAGTGCCCCCGAGGACGCGCGCGGCATCATCTCGCCAAACTCCAAGGTAACGGAGCTGCGCGAGGCGGAAGAGGCGCTTCAGATGCTGCAGACCGATTTGACACAGGCGCTCAAGCAGCGGGAACGCCTTGCGCAGCTTGGTGGGGCCGTTGCCAAGGTCAGCCATGACTTGCGCAACATTCTGACGTCAGCACAGCTGTTCACTGACCGGATCGAGGCCAGCGACGATCCTCTGGTCCGGCGCATGGCACCAAAGCTGGTGAATTCGATCACGCGTGCGGTCTCGCTATGCGAAAGCACGCTCGCCTTTGGCCGCGCCGAGGAGCCAGCGCCAACACTGACTATGGTAAACCTGCGCGACATTGCGAGCGATGTCGCGGCCAGCGAGCAGTTGGCAGTAGCTGACGCCTGCGTCGAAATCGTCAACGAAGTGCCCGAGGATCTGGTCGCCCGCGCTGATCCGGAACAGATTTTTCGCGTCATCCTCAATCTCGTGCGCAACGCGCGCCAGGCTTTGGTGGCGTCGGGAAAACCTGGACGTATCATAATTGCAGGCGGTGAAAATGATGCGAACTGGTGCGTCGAAATTCAGGACACAGGCCCCGGCTTGCCACCAAAGGCGCGCGAGAATCTCTTTACCCCTTTTCAGGGTGGTGTTCGCAAAGGCGGATCTGGCCTTGGTCTGGCAATTTCGCAGGAATTGGTGCGCGGTCATGGCGGGGAACTGGTGTTGAAGAACACCGGGTCTGACGGAACCACCTTTGAAATAAGGCTTCCGCGCGGAGATGGGACTTTTTGAATTTTTTTTGAAGAATCGCCTTGCACGTCCTCGGACCTAGGTCTAAATACCGCCTCACCAACGCGGACCGATAGCTCAGCTGGATAGAGTACTTGACTACGAATCAAGGGGTCGGGGGTTCGAATCCTCCTCGGTCCGCCACTGGTTTCCTGTTGAACGTCACACGAACCTGCCCCAACCGTCACAGTTGGACCAGAAACGGGGTGAACGTTCGACATCGGAAGGCGCCCCCAACGTTGGACATCAGTTGAATTTGACCTTTGGGTCATCAACTAACACACCGCCCCCATTTCATGTTCCCGCAGGCAGTTTGATTTGTTCTGACTTCCTCTTTGGAAAATCAGGGCTGATTTGCAGATCAGACAGCGAAGCTGCCTGTTCCTGCTGATCTGCCACGTGGCGAACGCGGGAGGGGGCGAGGCAACGCTATTCGACAGGGGTGGTGCGGCCCGCAGGCACAGCCGAGGACACGGTCCTGTCTAATGGGGTTGCACGAGGGGGAGGGCCGCGCCCTCACCCTGACGGCCAGAGGCCATTTGCGATTGGACCATTCTGTCGAACTGCAAAAAGTAACAGTCGGCCACCAAGCGGTCTTTCGCTGCAGGTGCAGCGCTAATCCTCAGTAACGGCGGCAATGCACAGGAAGCGGACTTTAAATCAAATATCCAGTGTTTTAGAACCTTGGACAGCAGCTATGCGGACATACCACCAATTCGGTGCATCTGCACAAGCGACCGCTTTGGGGTAGCTCATGTGGCTGACATTGGATATTGATTCATGATGTCTAACGTGTTTGCGCCCGATGAACCACCCAAACGCTGGCAAAGTGAATAGTCTCAGTGCCCATCGAGAGTTGCCGTCAAGAATTGGCCGCAAATCTTTGGTAACGTTTTTGAATCCCGTCCCATGACTCTAAGCAACCAAGATGCTTCGCGGTACCATTGTATGAAAGCTCTTCTGAAACCCTTGCTGTTGGCGGCGCTTGTCTTCAGCGCACAAGTCGCTTTGGCCACACCTCAAGCTGATGCAAACTACATCGCGCAGCGCAATTTGAGTCCAACCGTTCTAATTGACTTGAAGCGCATGCTTAAAGAGCCGTTTGTCCCGGTTTACTTTCGACCCCTATCAGAACTCGGGATCGAGATTGTTGATATGGATCGGTTCGTTGATCTGATCCCCGACGAAGAAATCGCACCCGTTCTTGACCACTATATGTCGGGAACTGCCAAAAAATACCTTTCGACCTATACACCTGAACAACTCGCGGCGATGGCTGCATTGCTGCGCGCGGATCCAGATACATCGATGCTAGAAATCCTATCGGAAGTATACCAACAAAAACTGACGGCGTCACTTGAACAAGCTGGTATTGAAGCAAAGCCATCTAGCTTGGACGATCCACGGGTGATTGCGTTGCAAGAATTGAGCGTGCAACTAAATGCCGTCAACGCGGATGATGACGTCACTTTTTTCCTTGACCCGGACACGGCAGCATCATCAATCGCGACCCTCTTGCTTTTTGACGGTTACGGGCGTGAAGTCGCTAAACTTCATCGGGAACCAAACAATCCCGTTACGATGGCCGCTATAGAAGAGGACGGTATCCTAAGGTTTGCAAACCCTGTGCAGCGGCAAACGCTGCTCCGACAGTTTTTGGTGTCGGAAGATACTGGCGGCGCACGATTTGTAAAACCACCCAGCAGGAACACGGACTGAACCACTACCGGCTGATACCGGTAGGATCAGCCGGTAGTGGTTCAGTGATAGGGGCCATTCGTTACCGGTGCAGCATCGGTCGCTATGGGCTCTTGGCCGCCGTTCACAGCGGATCGTTTTGACTAGCGGGAAGAGCCCAAATCTACCTCGACTTGAATGCATCCAACCAAGGCGCTCCGAGAGTGAGAAGATTGTGCCGGTGTCGTTTGGTGAGCTAGAGTTGTATAGTGGCGAGATACCAGAAGAGATGAGTATGGCTCCTTCAGTTAACGAATTAGTTGGCAGCAAGCTCTCAGATTATTATGTCGAGAAACATGAGCACCCGTCCGGAAGCAAAATGATTTCGGAGTTTCCCGTTAGAGTTTGGGTGGTGCCCGATGCAGAAGAAGACGCAGTCGAAATCTCTGTTGGTCCAGCAGGTTGCAGCATTGAAGTTGCGACCGGAAAACCTCATCCAGTGGACATGGCAGAGTATGGGCGGACGCTGATATTGCCGCAGTTTCTTGATGATGGCATCCGTACGCAAAGTGTTGTGAGAGCAAGCATCGAACCTTCTCGCCATGGCGAAATACTGGTGATGCAACTCTCAGATGGCTCTGAGCTGTCTTACGCATGCGATGGCGACGACGAACTTCGACCTTCGATTGACCAGTCGCAAATCTAAGGTATGACCGCTGTCTCAAATGGCAGCTTTGTCCGCAATGCGGACGTTTGGCACTTAGATACCGAGCGGTTTCGTTTAACAATAAACTCAGCGCAGATGTGTGATAAGAGCATCCTTAAGTAACGCTTGAAAACGGGGGCATTCTAAGTGAGAGGGCGCCGTACAAGCGGCGACGTGATCCAGAAGGTCCGCAGTTACCTGCAATTCGTGCGCCTGATTGCGCAAGTTGGTCGCCTGGCTCCGCAATTCGTTGCGACTGAGCTCCAGCTCTCCGCCCTGTGGGCGAAAGAGCGCTGCGGCGATCTGATCCAAGGAATAGCCAGCCCGCTGGCCCAACGCAATCAAGGCCAGCCTGGTCAGAACGCCATCGTCATATTGTCGGCGTAACCCCTGCCTGCCATCCGAAGCGATAATAGCCAGATTTTCTATCCAATCTACCGAAGAAGCTAATATTCCGCCCCTTCTCAAGACGAGGACACAGCTCTGGTGGAAGACTCAAGGTTTCACCGGCTAGGCGAACTTGAAGAGTCTTTCCAAGACAATCGTTTGGGACGTATTGGTTCCAAAGCGCGCGACCCGCATAGGCACTGGTAACACTGACCGGGATCAATATTGAAATCGCCAATGAGACCCGCGCCAATCTCATGACACTTCCCCATCCCGCGCCTACTAAAATTAATGCAATAGATGGAACAATAGTGAGCACATACCCTAGCCCAGCGTGATCACCAGTTGGTGAAATAGTCCATAAAAAAACAGCCGGGAGCGCCAATGCCATAAGAAGAAGTGGAGCACGGACCTTCCATCCAAAACGAAACGCCACTGCTGAAAGTAGGGCAACACCTGCCAAGACAAGGGAGAAAATTGTAGGGTCGTTGAGCGGGAACATAACAGGGCGCCTTTTCCCGCAAGTTGCCCGAGGAACATACGCTTTGCAACCGGTAGCCGAGGAACTCCCAGATAACTCGCCCCCGAAGCCCTAGACATTTCTGGAATAGCCGACATTGGTTGCATTGCACGAGGCGGCACCAATGGACTCATCGCGGAATTTCTCTGCAGTGGGTTCAGACAGGTGGTTTGAGCCCTTACCGGCCGTTCCCGGATGAATTGAGTATTGCGCATGCATTCATCAGAATGCGGCACTAAAGGGACATTCAGCGGAGTTCAACGAAAGGCGGGTGGGCGCAACAGAGTTGATCTACCTTAGTATGCCCAAACATCGCGAAAATAGGCTATGCTTTCCATCATCAGAAGACAGGAGATTGCCATGCTATACCCAATCGCGGAACTTGAAGCCGATAAACTCAATGCGGTTCGGGAACTTGAAAAAGAAATTGGAAGCCCGGTTGTGGCTCTTACCGCTGTTGAAACTGATACTGTGACGCTGCCAAAAGACCAGCTCGAGAAACTGCAGGCCTTGGAAGATAAACTTGACGTCGTTCTCGTTGCGGTGCGGCCTAACTAACTTACTTGATCACACTGTTTAGGCCACTGCGCTGGTTGCGCCTCGTAAAGCGGCCCTCTCTAATTGTTGGAATTGCCGGACCTCCAATGCCATCTTTGGAGTGCAGATACCGAGTGCCGGGAACCCGCGCATTCCGGATGTTCCAAATCCAGTGTCGGATGGCCGACAAGCGGACAAACCCGACCTTCACTACCTAAACCGCAGAAGCTTTTCTGGAAGAACTAACCAGCTGCTACAGCGCATTTGAGTTGAGCCAGCGCAGTTTTTAGCCTTGATCTTGGACACGCAATATTCAACCTGCCGAAACGCGAGCTTAGGCGGTCGAAAGACTCCCCTCGTGTGATCGACCAGCCGGCTTGGTTTCTCAGGAATGTGTCAAGATCTTCCGGGGCAAGCCCCAGACCGTTGAAATCGAGCCACAAAAGGAATGTCCCATCCGGTTCGATCAGGTCGACACCTGGTATGTCTTTCAGACATTTTCGGGTGAGATCTACGTTGGCCCACAGATACTCCAGCATCGACTCCAGCCATGGTTCACCAGAGGTATAGGCGGCCTCCATCGCCACGGATGCGAAGGCATTGTTCTTGTTGACTGTTAGTCGGCTATTGTGCGCTTGCAGTGCGCTGCGACGACCGTCATCCGGCACCACTGAAAAGGAAGAACAGCAAGATGCGATATTGAAACTCTTGGCTGGCGACAGACAAGTGACGGAGTTGGCGCCTGCCTCTTGCGAGATGCTGGCAAATGGCTTGTATTCGTGGCCCGGAAAGGTGATGTCGCAGTGAATTTCGTCGGACACGACGAATACATCATGCCTAGAGCAGATGTCGTTAACCTGTCGAAGTTCCTCTCTGGTCCAGACCCGCCCCACCGGGTTGTGTGGATTACACAAGAACAGCATTCGAATATCGGGTTGTGAGGCGAGATGCTCCAGCCCAGCGAAATCCATGCTGTATCGGCCCTGCTCCAACACTAGGGCGTTCTCTGCCACCATACGTTCATTTTCGGCGATTATGTCTGCAAAATCAAAAAATACCGGCGGCTGTATAATGATTCCGTCACCCGGCGCGGTGAAGCAATTGACCGCCATGGCGAGTGTGTTGAGCACATTGGGAGCGCGCAGGATGTGCTGTGGCTCGATTTTCCATTTGTGGCGACGCTCCATCCAGCTGATCAAAGCCGGGACCAACCCGCCCGGCACGGCTTCGTAGCCGAAAAGGTCGTGTTTCAGACGCCTTTCGATAGCAGCCGTGATACAGGGAGCGACACGGAAATCCATGTCGGCGACGCCTGCGGCAAAAAGATCCGCGCCATCGGGCCCCAGAACTGTGTGATGAAACTTGAGCGCTGGAACCTTACGCCTGTCGATAACCTCATCAAAATCAAAGTTAGGCATCTCGGACTGCGTCCTGCGCTATCTGATAAAGTGCATCGCCTCGGTTTGTCGGTGCCATTGCGCGCATCGCCAATACCACACCGCCAAAGGTGGATTGCACTTGCTCAGGTGCGCGTCCCGGAGTTTCCGGATGGTGAAGTTGTGCCACGATTTCACCCTCTGAAACGAGATCTCCGATACCTTTCAGCGGCTCGAACAAGCCTTCATCATAGGAGTAGATCACGCCCACGGCATTCAGCAGGCAAGTCCCTCTTGAGGCGTCTGGCACATAATCTGGCAACATCCCCAAAACGTTCAATATGCGGCGTAACCCACGTCGCGTGTAAGACAAAATCCCGGGCGTCACAGCGTTGCCACCGCCTAGCTCGGCCATAACGTTGATCACCCCCTTGCGATTGGCGGCTCCCATAACAGTTCGGGCCGTGCTGTTAGGTCCTCCACCTCCGGTAAACACCCATGCATAAGGCAAATCAAAGGCTTCTGTGAGTATCTGCAAGCCAGCCTCTTCCTGTGGGGTATGTCCAGGCCCGCGCAAAAGCGTGGCGGGATAAAGCAGTGACGACCCACCCGAGTGAAGATCTACGGCATAATCGGCAAGCGGAAGAATGACCTCTTCATGGTAATGGGCGATCATTTCGGAGGGTGACCCCACAGGATTGCCGGGATAAAGGCGGTTTAGATTACCGGAATCCAAAGGTGATATGCGTCGACCGTGCTTAGCTGCCGGCAAATTGACCATGGGCAACAGGATCAGACGACCGCGAATGTGTTCAGGTAACAACTCTGTGGCGAGTTCTGCTACAGCGACTTGCCCTTCGTACTCGTCGCCGTGAACGCCGGCCGACAAAACCAATGTCGGTCCCTCTCCGTTTCGGATAACTGTGATTGGCACTGGTAACCACCCGTAAGCCGAGTTGTCGACCGAGTGCGGCACGCGAAGATATCCGCTGTGCTTTCCTTCAGCGGCGAAATCAACATCAGAGGAAATCAGCGTTTCAGACATTCGTTCTCCCCTCTGCACTGTCACGGTTTTGTCGTTTCGAATCCAGTTAGAAATTTGGTGAGCCAAAGAACTGCGCAACAAGGCTGAGATCGAATTGCTGACCTACTACCGGGATTCCTCAGTGGAGGCTCAAACTGCGATACTCGACATAGCAAGGGCGGCCGCGAAGTCCGGCAAGGGCTGATTTGAGAAATTAGCCGCAGCGTTGACGTCAGGCTGCTATTCGTACTGGGTCAGAAATGCTTGACGTTTGGGTCAGAATTGAATGACGTGATTCACTTGTTTCTTCAGGTTTTGGCGGTCGATTGAGTCAGATATCAGTGACGTTCCACATTTCCTGTTGAACGTCACACGAACCTGAACCAACCGTCACAGTTGGACCAGAAAAGAAGTGAACGTTCGACATCAGAAGGCGCCCTCAACGTTGGACATCAGTTGAATTTGACCTTTGAGTCATCAACTAACACGCCGCCCGATTTCATACTCCCGCTGACATTTTGGTTTGATCTGATTTCCATATCGGAAAATCAGAGCTGATTTGTAGGTCAGACAGCGAAGCTGCCTGTTCTTGCTAATCTGCCACGTGGCGAACGCGGGAGGGGGTGAGGCAACGCTATTCGTCAAGAGGGTGCGGGCCGCAGGCGCAGCCGAAGGCAAGGCCCTGTCTAAAAGGGTTGCCCGAGGGGGAGGATCGCCCCTCACCCTGACGGCCAGGGGCGTTTGACTTGTCTAAATCCCGCTGGTCCACGAAGGGAAAGTGAGAGGAAGAAGGCCCGCCGCCATTTGCGATTGTACAGTTCTGCCAAACTGCAAAAAGCAATAGGGCCACATAGCTGCCGGTCAGAGACGTTCGTGGTTTGTCGTTCCGGAGTGTTCATCTATAGGTTGGGTGCGCTTCGATTTTTGGCAGATACCCGTGCTGCCTTCCAAGAATTCTGCCTTATGCCCACAACCAGATTTTAAGTTAAGCTGACCCAAGCCGCATTCCTTGAAGAGCTTTGCACGCATGCCGCCACAAACTTAACACCATTGAGCCCGTCATGAACCGTTGGATAAACAACGGACGCGTCAGGTGAAATCCCATTTCGGAAAGCTTGGATCGCCTCAGCGGCCTCTCCATAGATATTGGCGAAACCTTCAAGATATCCCTCTGGATGGCCCGGAGGGACTCTACTCAACCGATTGGCAGCATCGCCAGCTCCAGCTCCATTTCGGGTGATCAGCCGCTTGGGTTCATTGTATGGCGCGAACCAAAGGTAATTGGGATCTTCCTGAGACCACTCCAACCCACCTTTCTCACCATAGACGCGCAAACGAAGTGCGTTTTCATTGCCGGGGGCCACCTGAGACGACCACAGCATACCGCGCGCTTCACCTTCGAATCGAAGCAAAACGTGCGCGTTGTCATCGACTTTGCGCCCCGGCACAAAGGCCTGCAAGTCCGCCGCCAGGCTTTCCGCCTTCAGCCCGGTTACAAAGCAAGCGAGGTTGTAAGCATGAGTCCCGATGTCACCGGTTGATCCACCCGCGCCCGAGCGTTCGGGATCGGTTCGCCACTCAGCCTGTTTGAAATCCTGCTGCTCGGTCAGCCAGTCCTGGGGGTATTCAACCTGAACCACGCGGATCTTGCCGATATCTCCGTTAGCGACCATTTCACGCGCCTGCCGAACCATCGGATAGCCCGTGTAATTGTGGGTCAAAATGAATAGGGCATTCGCGCTTTCTGCTGCTTTGACCAGTTTTTTTGCATCGGCAAGGGTCGAGGTGAGTGGCTTGTCACAAATTACATGAATACCGCGTTTCAGGAACTCACGTGCGGCTGCATAGTGAACGTGATTTGGCGTGACAATTGAGACCGCCTCGATCCCAGATTTCAGCCGGGCCTCCCTGATCGCCATTTGTTTGAAATCTCCATAGACCCGTTCGAGCCCCAACGCCTGACCACTTTCAAGAGATTTCTCTGGCGTCGAAGACAAAGCACCGGCAACCAATTCAAACTTGTCGTCCAGTCGAGCCGCTATTCGATGAACGCCACCTATGAAGGCGTCGTTCCCGCCGCCAACCATGCCAAGTCGAATGCGGCCTGAGGTTCCTTCATTGCGTCCTGTGACCATCATTCAATCCCCAGCATTTTACGATTGGCTGCTTCGTCTGCGCCACCATCAGCGAAATCATCAAAGGCTTTCTCGGTCACACGGATAATGTGATCTGACACAAACTGAGCGCCTTCACGCGCTCCATCCTCGGGGTGTTTGAGGCAGCATTCCCATTCGACAACTGCCCAACCATCAAAGTCATTCGCCGCCATTTTTGAAAAGACCGCCCCGAAATCCACCTGGCCATCACCAAGCGACCGGAAGCGCCCGGCACGATCGACCCAGCTTTGATACCCGGAATAAACACCCTGCCGGCCGGTCGGATTAAACTCGGCATCTTTGACATGGAACATCCGGATCCGATCTTTGTAGATGTCGATATTGTCCAGATAGTCGAGGCATTGCAGCACGTAGTGCGACGGGTCGTACAACATGCAAGCGCGTGGGTGATTGCCTGTCCGTTCAAGAAACATCTCGTACGTCACGCCGTCGTGGAGGTCCTCACCTGGGTGAATTTCGTAACAGACGTCAACGCCGCAGTCTTCGGCGTGATCCAGTATTGGCACCCAACGACGAGCAAGCTCCTCGAATGCCGTTTCGATCAAACCAGCAGGGCGCTGCGGCCAAGGATAGACATAGGGCCATGCCAATGCGCCAGAGAATGTCGCATGCGCTGTAATACCCAAGTTTTTCGAAGCAGATAGCGCTTTTTTAACTTGGTCTACCGCCCATTCTTGCCGGGCTTTCGGGTTTCCTCTGACGCTTTCGGCTGCAAAACCATCAAACGCACTGTCATAGGCCGGATGAACGGCCACAAGTTGGCCCTGAAGGTGGGTTGAAAGTTCAGTGACTTCGACCCCATTTTCCTTGGCTTTGCCTTTGAAGTCATCGCAATAACTGGCGCTGGATGCGGCTTGTTCCAGGTCGAACAACCGGCCATCCCAACTAGGAACCTGAACGCCCTTGTATCCACAGTCAGCCGCCCATTTAGTGATCGCGTCCCACGAATTGAACGGCGCTTCGTCCCCCGCGAATTGCGCAAGAAACAAAGCTGGACCTTTGATTGTTTTCATAAAATTTCCTCCCCAAAACCTGAGCCTCTATGGCGGTAAATTTTCCTTCAGATAGATGTCGATACGGATGCGTTCCTGGGCTTTGTTGAATGGCACTTTGTCCGAAGTTGCACGCAGCAGACGGACGGCTGAACGAACAATGTGCCCAGTGTCTTGCGAGATTAGCGCGTCAAATGTACCGAGCGTAAGCGCCTCACGACTAAGCGGTGTAAGCTCATGCGCTATGATCACCAGATCTTTGCTGAGCTTGTTTTCTGAAAGAAATTGAATCAGTCCTGCATTGCCTGCGGCGGAGGAATAAATTCCAACCAGATCCGGGTAGGTTTCAAAGATCTCGGGCATCATCTTGTAAATCAGATCCGGGTCATCCCGGCCCTCGACAGACGCTACGACTTCGAGGTTCGGAAATTCCTCAGCCACAACAAGGTCAAAGCCTTGACGACGCTCCAGGTGGTCACGCGCCAAACGGGATCCTGTAAGAACCAAGACCTTGCCTTCGCGATGGACAAATCTTCCCATCAGCTGAGCGGCGGTTCGTCCTGCCGAAACGTTATCAATTCCGACAAAGTGGTCTCGCTCAGAACTTGGCAAGTCAGACACCAAGGCAACAACCGGAACGCCTTTGTCCCTGAGCCTTTTTACGGCGTCGCGGACAGAAGGCGTTTCGGGCCCGAAAACGGCGACTCCGTCAATATCCAAACTGTCGACAGCATCCAGAATGTTGACGATATCTTGCGGCTCGAATGGAGCGACTTTCTTAATCGCAATGCGGGTCCGCTCGATGAATTGGTCACGGGATTGTTCTGCGATCTGACTGCTGATTGCCTCAACAAACTCGTTGTCTGTGTCTGGTAAAACAAAGAGGAAATTGTAGACGCGGTTTCGCGCCAGGTTGGCTGCGGCGGTATCGCGCACATAGCCCAGTTCTTCAATCGCCTTTTGTACTTTCTGTACAGTCACCGCCCGCACGCCGGGGCGTCTGTTCAAGACCCGATCAACGGTCGCCAGGCTGACACCCGCCACGCGCGCGATGTCATTGACGGTTGGCTTTTTCACCAATTCTAGTTTTTGTTTTTGATCTTCCACGTGTTCTTCAGCCCTCAATCTCCCGTGCCAAGCCTTCAAACAACAAAGCAACAGCTTCAGCGCCGGGATCGTTATGTCCAACTAGGTTCTCTTCGGGAACATAGGCCGCGCGGCCCGCCTTCGCACGACGAATATTCGCGGTGTTGTTCGCGCCTTCGCGGGCAGCTTCGGCGGCATGCGTCAGACCAGATGGTAGTGCGGCAAGTGCTGGTGCCAGGGCGTCAATCATTGTCCTGTCACCGACCTTGGCACCCCCAACCTGGCTGACCCTATTCAGACCTTCGATCAAGGATTTCGGGACAGACGCGCCGCTCGCACAGGCATCTCCGGCTGCGTTGAAGAAAATTGCGAGTATCACGCCAGAAGAACCCCCCATTGTTTGGCTTAACTCATTCCCTAATGCCGGAAACAGTTGTGTCAGATCAGCGAGCGGCATTCGGTCGAGGCTACCTTGCAATGCTCTTGCGGCCGTCGCCAATGTGCTTCCTGTATCACCATCTCCGGATTTCGCGTCCAGCTCGTTCAGGTTCTTCTCAGCGTTGATGAGCAGTTCAGACAACCGGGTGATCGTTTCCCTTGTGGCGGGATTGTTTGAAGGAATTGGATCGATAGGAGTCAGGCCGTCAGGCAAAGGTGCGACTTTTATTGGATCGATAGAATTGACACCGGGCCAAGCCGCCAGATCAACAGGCGCTTTAAGCGCCGATAAATCGTCGTGATCTACAGGCAGAATAGAAACAGAAAACCCATGCATATCCAGCGATGTCATCATTGGAGCCGGGCCTATGATGTGATGGGCAATACCAGTTTCGGACAAGGCATGCGTGAGGACAGCCATTTCCAACGGCGTTGTAGAACCCAGGTTGTTGACCAACGCCACACAATCCCCGGACCCCACCCGTTGTTTCAGCTTCTCCACAACTGTGGACATGGCCGATACAGCATTTGAGAATTCGACTTGCTGTACACCGGGCTCGCCATGAATACCCAAGCCGAGCTCCGCTTTGCCGGGGGCGATCCGGTCCTCTTTTGGAGATCCCGGAACGGTACAGGTGTCCAGGCTCATACCGATGCTGACGACCTTGGCTATGGTGCGTCTTGCTGCGGCGGTGACGGTGTCCAAGTCAGCACTGCCTTCAGCAAGCGCCCCGGCGATTTTGTGTACGAACAACGTGCCGGCTACGCCACGTGGTTGCGGAAGGTCGGGCAGGGCGATGTCATCGTCGACGACGACCATCTCTACCTTGCGACCCAATGCACGGGCGCGTTCAGCTGCTAGTCCAAAGTTTAGCCGGTCACCTGTGTAATTCTTGACGATCAGCAGGCACCCAGCCTCACCCGTAACCGCAAGAATGCCCGCCAATACTGCCTCTACCGATGGGGAAGCAAACACTTCTCCGCAGACCGCTGCTGTCAGCATACCGGCGCCAACGAAACCTGCATGGGCGGGTTCGTGGCCAGACCCACCACCGGAAACCAAGGCAACTTTCGACTTGTCCCAATCTGACCGGTAAACAACCTTGATATGCGGGTAGCCGTCCAATCGGGTGAGCTGACCGCCGGAAGAGGCCAGAAGGCCGTCTATCGCCTCTGTAACCAGAGTTTCTTTTGTGTTGAGGAACTGGGCCATGCTTTTGCTCCTTAATTCACTCGCGCGCCGGACGCGTCAAAATACAAGGGGTTGTGTGGGCGGATTTTTATAATTTTTCCAGATGGATAGTCTTGATGGACATCAATCAAGGTCACAACCGGGTGACCGTTTAAGTCCAGATGCAACCGCGTTTGATCCCCAAGATGTTCAGCGCGTATCACACGCGCTTCACTGCCTTCGCCTTCAATGATGTTTTCCGGGCGCAGGCCAATCTGCGGGCCTTTGTGATCGCCTCCGAACAACTCGGACGGCAAGATGTTGATCCGCGGCAGACCCAACCGGCTGGCTACGTAAACACTGCCCGGGTTTTCATAAATGTCCCGGGGTGTTCCGTACTGCACCAACCGGCCGTTTTCCAAAACCCCGATATGCGTCGCCATTGTCATGGCTTCGACCTGATCATGGGTCACGTAGAGCAAGGTTGACCCCAGATCGGCCTGAATCCTTTTCAACTCGACACGCAAATCCGCCCGAAGCTTGGCGTCCAAAGAACTGAGCGGTTCATCCATCAGGAAGATTTGGGGATCACGCACCAGCGCTCGTCCAATTGAAACCCGCTGCATTTCGCCGCCAGACAATTCAGTGGCTTTGTTGTCCAGTTTGTGCGGGATCTGGAGGATCTCAGCGACTTCGTTTACCTTCTTTGTGATCTCATCCTCTGGTGTTTTCAGGATCGGCGACCGCAGAGGGAAAGACAGGTTCTCCCGCACTGTCATATGCGGGTACAGCGAGTATTGCTGGAAGACCATTGCTACATCGCGCTGAGCGGGAGTGTCTATTCCAACGTCACGCCCGGCAATGCGCACTGTTCCTGAATCCAGTTTCTCAAGCCCTGAAATCAACCTCAGTGTGGTTGTTTTTCCCGCACCAGTCGGACCCAACAACACCACAAAGGCACCGTTGGGGATCGTCATTGAGATATCATCCACCGCTGTGACGTTGCCGAAAGACTTCGAGATATTCTCCAAAACGACTTCAGCCATTGTTTAGCACCTCGTCGTTCAAAGCGGACCTCAATGCGCGCCCGTTAGATTTTTCAAACAGAGTTACTGCGGGTGAGCGAAACTCCAATCCTACTGTCTCACCGGGACTGACGACTTCGCGTGCATCAATCCGGGCTTTCAGTTCTCCGTTCGGGCTTTGCAACGTCACGATCTGAGTGGTTCCCAGATATTCCGCTGCCAGAACCTTAGCCCGGTATGCGCTCGCATCCGACAGAAAAACATGCTCGGGGCGAACGCCGAAAACCAATTCACCTTCGGCCCCTTCCATCAGCTTGGGCACGGCTTCGTCATGGCCGTTCAGTCGGACCATTTCCGAGCCGGGTTCGACCTTTCCCTGAAACGGCAGGAAGTTCATCGAAGGAGACCCAATAAAATCCGCCACGAACATCGTAGCCGGTTTGTCGTAGATTTCCTGAGGTGTGCCGAATTGCTCGATCACAGCGTTGTTCATCACCACGATCTTGTCGCCCATTTGCATGGCTTCTAACTGATCGTGTGTAACGTAAACGGTGGTTGCGCCCATGCGATCATGAAGCGCGCGCAGTTCTTCGGCCATGTGCTCACGAAATTCGGCATCCAGGGCACCAAGAGGTTCGTCCATCATGAACGCCTTGGGTTCGCGAACAATCGCGCGTCCAAGCGCTACACGCTGTCTGTCGCCGCCTGAAAGCCCACCTACTGGGCTATCCAGTATGTCGTTTATCCCTAGAATTCCGGCGACTTCCTCGACCTTGGCTTTTACGGCGGGGCGCGGCATACCCTGCGAAATTAGCGGGTAGCTGATGTTCTTGCGCACGTTCATGTGGGGATACAGCGCGAACATCTGGAACACGAAGGCAATGTCCCGCTCTGATGGGGGTCGCTGACTGATCTCTTCGCCGTCCAGGTAGATTTCGCCCGACGTTGGAAGTTCCAATCCTGCGATCATCCGCAGCGTCGTCGTCTTTCCGCAGCCGGATGGCCCGAGCAGCATGAAAAACTCACCATCCTCGATCGTGAACGAGCTTTCGCGGACGGCCGTGAAATCGCCGAACATTTTCTTTACGTTTTTGACTACGATCTGGGCCATTTCTACTCCGGGAAATGGCTGACGATGATGAACATGACGGTTCCGATCAGCGTGACGATGAAAGAATAGGTGAAGGCCCAAAGGACAAAGGGCTGCATCAGCATAAAGACACCCAGTGCGATGAGGATGGTTGCCACCATCTCCCATGGGCCGCGGCGGAGCCGTAGTAATCCGGTAAGAAATTCGCTCATTTGCGCACGGCTCCGAATGTGATCCCGCGCAGCAAGTGTTTGCGCATCAGGATGGTGAAAATCATGACGGGGATGAGGAAGATCGTGGCACCTGCCGCCACAGCAGGCCAGTCCAGGCCGCCGATCCCGATGATGGTTGGAATGAAGGGTGGTGCGGTCTGCGCATTCGCAGACGTCAGCAGCACCGCAAACGCGTATTCATTCCAGGCGAAGATCAGGCAGAAGATCGCAGTTGACGCGATGCCCGTGGCAGCTTGGGGCAGCACCACTTTGTAGAAGGCCTGAAACCTCGTGTAGCCATCAATGAGGGCGGCCTCTTCGTACTCTCGTGGGATTTCGTCGATGAAACCTTTTAGCAACCAGACCGCTAGGGAAATATTCACACCCGTATACAGCAGGATCATTCCCAGATGTGTGTCGCTGAGACCAAGGTTTCTGAACATCAAGAAGATTGGGATGGCGACGGCGACCGGCGGCATCATCCTTGTACTGAGGATGAAGAACAGTAGATCGTCTTTTAGCGGTACTTTAAACCTGCTGAACGCATAGGCGGCCAGCGTACCAAGGAAGATACTCAGGAACGTTGAGCCAAATCCGATGATAACCGAATTCATAAAGCGCTCACCGAACTTTGATGGCCCGACAATCACCATGTCGTATTCGCGCACGATCTCATCGGCCCAGTTCTGCGGTGGGTTCGCTTCCAGAAACTCCTGCGTCTGCCGCGTGCGTGTGGTGAAGAGATTTACATACCCTTCAAGCGTGGGGTCAAAGACCACTTTGGGCGGGTAGCTGATCGCATCGGCCGGGGACTTGAAGCCTGTCAATAAAATCCAAACCAGCGGGATCATCGTGATCAGCGCATAGGTGATAACCAAGAAACCTGCGATCCACTTGGACCGGTTCGAAGGTTCAGTGACGGAAAAACTGCTCATCTCTGTTTCACCTTGTTCAGGGCTTTGACGTAGATCGACGCAAGGCCGAATACGGTGACGAATAGGATGATCGCGTAGGCTGACGCATAGCCCGTCCGCCACTTTTCAAAAGCCTCCCGCTTGAGATTGATTGAAGTGAGTTCCGTTACAGAGCCGGGTCCTCCGCCGGTTAGCTGAACCACTAGGTCGAACATCTTGAAGTTCTCGATCCCTCGAAACAGCACAGCGAGCATCAGGAACGGCAGCACCATCGGAATGGTAATCGTAAAGAACTGCCGCAGCTTGCTGGCCCTGTCGATTTCGGCGGCCTCGTAGATATAGTCGGGAATGCTGCGCAGACCGGCCAGACAGATCAGCATCACGAAGGGGGTCCACATCCAGGTGTCGACAATCACGATCGCCCACGGGGCCAAAGTCACGGATCCCAGCATTTCAAAGCTCGATGGGTCCTTGCCGGTAAACCAGGACACGACGTAGTTAAACAGGCCGATTTGAGGCTGATATAGGAACTTCCAGAAGTTCCCGACGACTGCAGGAGACAGCATCATCGGCAGCACGATGATCGTTGTCCAAAGATCGTTGCCCTTGAACTTCTTGTTGATCAGCCACGCTAGCGTGAACCCGATCAGGACCTGGAAAAAGATCGTCCAGAATAGGAAATGAGCCGTTGCCTGCATATTCAGCCAGGTGTCCGAGTCTGTCAGGATACGCTCGTAGTTCCTGAGCCCGACATCTTTGACTTCACGCCCGATCCGGTTGGCCTTGTAGTTGGTAAAGCTCAGTTGGATGGTCCAAATCAACGGAAAGATGTTGATCGCCAGCAATAGAAAAATCGTTGGGGAGATGAATATCCAGGCGATCGCGCGGTCGGATAACCCTCGGATTTTTCGCGCAACTCGCTCGGGCGTTGCCTGCGCAACGCGATCTACGGTCCTGTCAGACATCTCTTTGCCAGTTCTTTTGGTTTCGGACTCACGGGTGAAGGTGGAGCGGGATTGCACCCGCTCCTGCCTGTGTCCGGACTACAGCTTGCCTTCGTCTTCGAAGACTTCCGTCCAATCTTCGATCAGCAGATCAAGCGCTTCTTGAGCTGTGCCTTGGTCGGCAACCACGTAGTCGTGGATGCGCTTCTGCATTGCCAGCAGCAGTTCCGCATAGGCAGGCTCTTGCCAGAAATCCTGTACTCCAGCCATTGCTTCCAGAAAGTCACCGGCAAACGGTTGGCTGTCTATGAAACCAGGATCTTCCAGCACCGAGTTATGTGCAGAATAACCTCCAAGTTCCCACCATTTGGCCTGAACTTCCGGCTGTGCAAACCACTTAATGTACTCAAGTGCGGCGTCCTGTTTGTCGGAATAGCTGACGACAGAAATACCTTGTCCGCCGAGTGTCGAGCCTGGCTGATTTTGTGGTGGGTTCACGAAGAAGTCGATCTTGTCGCCGCCAGTATTGGGGTCGGCATATAGACCAGGGAAGAACGCAAACCAGTTCATAGCCATGGCGACCTGACCGGATTTAAAGGCATCCAAGCTCTCACCCATGTAGGAATTGGTATAT
The DNA here is from genome assembly GCF_056537005.1 of Ruegeria sp. CH6. Taxonomy (NCBI): domain Bacteria; kingdom Pseudomonadati; phylum Pseudomonadota; class Alphaproteobacteria; order Rhodobacterales; family Roseobacteraceae; genus Ruegeria; species Ruegeria sp. CH6. Next base: position 310,653 of record NZ_JBQFQS010000003.1, read on the forward strand.
CCAGGAGGCGTCGCCGTTTTGTAGAATTCTTTATAGAACTCCAGAGCCTCAACCGCTTCCGGTGAGTTTACGGCGCCTTCCATGTCATATGAGCCCGGGGTGTTTTCGTATTTGAAGCCCCAAGGATACAGTGCTCCGGTCACACCCATGGTGATCCCTTCCGAGCCGCGCTCGGTAAAGATTGCTGCCCCATAGACGGTCTTGCCGTCGATCTCACGACCTTGGAAGAACTGCGCGATCTGCAACAACTCTTTCTGAGACTGCGGTTCACGTAGGTCCTGACCAGTCGCCTCTTTGTATGCAGCTTGAATTTCGGGGTTTTCAAACCAGTCCTTGCGATAGAACCAGCCATTCGCATCGCCCATCGCAGGCAGCGCGTAGTAATTTGGTGTGCCCTTGGGCCAAGTCGAATAAGCGTAGACCGTGGCCGGCGCGAAATCGTCCATGCTGATGCCTTCAGCATCGAAGAAGTCGTTCAGCTGGACATAGTGGCCGTTTTCGGCGCCACCGCCGATCCATTGGCTGTCACCGATCAACAGGTCGCAGAGCTTACCCCCAGAGTTCAATTCATTCAGCATCCGGTCCGCAAAATTTGGCCAGGGAACAAATTCGAAGTTCATCGAGTGGCCAGACTCTGCTTCGAATTCCTTTGATAGCTCGACAAGCGCATTGGCCGGGTCCCATGCAGCCCAACAGAGCGTCAGATCTTCAGCATTTGCCTTGGTAGAAAGAGTAGTAGCGGCAAGGACTATTGCGCTGGCCGAGGCCAGTTTTGTGTAAGTCAACCATTCCTCCCTTTTTTGCGCCGTCAATCGAGGATGTGCGAATCGCGGCATACATCCAAGGCTATTTGAGGTACGCACCTCAAGTCCAGATATTTTTGAGGTTCGTACCTCAAGGGTCCGAAAGAGATCGCCAATTTTGTCTCTTAGTTATTGATTCTTAGAGAAATTGTTCTTTGAATCTGATGTGTATGTATTTTCGGCAGCGAGGTATTGAATGGTCATATCGACTTAAATGGGCGCAGCCGTCATGCGGCCGACAGGTTCAGTGAACCAGCTTCTGAAGCGCTCAAAAATTATTTGGTCGATACCTTTGAGAATTCGAGATAGCGTCAAACAGCGCGGACAACTTGGGGCCGTGCATAGTTCTTTTTGGTCGGGTGCAAACGTATGAACAATCTCTCCATCGTCCGATTGAACCGCTACCCTATAAAAGGCTTGAGTTCCGAGCCTATGAGAACTGTGACGCTGCGAGCAGGAGAGGGCATTCCGGGCGATCGCCTGTTCGGATTTGCTCGCTACAACTCCGGCTTCGACATGCAGAACCCAATGCCACTGCCGAAAGATCGTTTCGTCGTTTTGTTGAACGAGGCTGCACTGGCAGGCATTCAGACCAATTTTGAAATTGAGTCCCAGGCACTTGAGATCAATGCGAACGGAAAGACACGACGCTTTGATATGCGAGAGTCTGAAGATCGGGAGAAGGCGGTAGAGTTCCTTTCTTCAGAGATCGATTTAAAAGATCCAGAGCTGCCAAAGTTTGTCTCTGCTGCTCCTCATAGGTTTACAGATGTATCTGTCGTATCACCGCAAATGATGAACGCGATATCCGTTTTGAATCTGGCCTCTGTGAAAAAGTTGGGCGAACAACTGAACGCAGAAGTCCACCCGGCGCGCTTCCGAGCGAATATTGAGATAGACGGATTACCTTCGTTTGCTGAGCTGGAAGCAGTTGGATCAGTTTTAAGATTTGGCGATGTCGAGTTGAAGATACTCTCACGTACGAAAAGGTGTGCAGCAACTGAAGTGAACCCGAAAACGGCCGAGCGCGACTTGAAAATTCCCTACCTTATTCGGAAATTGATGGGCCATATGGATATGGGCGTCTATGTCGAAGTGGTTAATGGTGGAACGCTAACGGTCGGTCAAACTGGGGAAATACTCGCCTAGACCTTGCCGCCGCCAAAGTGGCTTTTCAAAGAGGTTTGAGCCATGTCCGGTCAGACGATTAAACTCAAATCTTGCTCTGTCTTTCTTTTGGCTAACGGGGGTATCGAAGGACGTTACGTTCGCGCTTTCTGATCAAGATATGATTAGAGGGAACTCCTTTGATGGAGCCTTGACAAGATTCCTGTTTCAAATAATTTTAATCATTAAAATATTTATGCAGGTGGTCCTCAATGTATCTGGGCTTAGATTTGGGAACGTCAGGTCTCCGTGGGATTCTGGTAGATGACACAGGACACGTCGTCGGTGATGCTGAAGTCAGCATTTCCACCTCAACGCCTAAGCCTGGCTGGTCTGAGCAGGATCCTTTGGATTGGACCAACGCTTGTGAAGAGGTTGTTGGAAAGCTTCGCGTCGGCAACCAGCAAGCATTCTCAAAATTGCGAGGTATTGGCCTAAGCGGACACATGCACGGCGCTACACTACTGGATTCTGATGGCGAAATATTGAGGCCCTGTATTCTTTGGAACGATACACGGTCAGCTGATGAGGCGAGGATACTGGATCAATCGCCAGAGATGCGCGCAATATCGGGAAACATCGTATTCCCCGGGTTTACAGCGCCGAAACTCGAGTGGTTGCGCAGCCATGAGCCGGATGTGTTCTCAAAGGTGGGCAAGGTACTGCTGCCGAAAGATTATTTGCGGTTTTGGCTTACTGGCGAATATGTCTCAGACATGTCTGACAGCGCAGGGACATCGTGGTTGAACGTTGACACACGGCGGTGGTCAGAAAAGGCGTTAACGGTAGGTCACATGCGTGTCGAGCAGATGCCGCGCTTGGTTGAGGGCAGTGATCCGGGTGGAGAGTTGAGGGCCAATTTGAGGCAGGAGTGGGGGCTTTCGAATTCCGTCGTCGTGGCCGGCGGTGCTGGCGACAATGCTGCCGCTGCCTGCGGGATCGGGAGCATCAACGACGGCACCGGTTTTGTCTCACTCGGAACGTCTGGCGTGTTGCTTGTTGCGCGGGAAACCTATGCTCCTGATCCGGAATCTGCTGTGCACTGTTTTTGTCACGCAGTCCCCGATCGGTGGATACAAATGGGCGTCATGCTTTCAGCGACGAACAGCATGAACTGGCTTGCTCGCAATTTGGGTGAACCCGTGGAGAAACTCGCTGCATCTTTACCGGAAAAATTGAATGGACCTACAGCGATCACCTTCCTGCCATATCTGTCAGGAGAACGGACGCCGCATAACAATAGCCATATTCGAGGCGCGTTTTTGGGCCTGGACATCTCGTCGGAACCCGCTGAGTTGACCCAGTCCGTAATGGAGGGTGTTTCCTTTGGAATGAGAGATTGCCTGGAAGCACTGAAGAGCACCGGAACCCAGCCAAATAGCCTTATGGCAGTCGGAGGAGGTGCACGATCTCGGTTCTGGCTAGAAACTTTAGCTACTGTTTTGCAAGTCCCGCTGGAATTGCCAAAAGGCAGCGAATTCGGTGCCGCAATGGGCGCTGCGCGCCTCGCGATATGTGCAGCCAACGATGCGGAACCAGCGCAAGTCATGACGCCGCCGGAAATTCAGGAACGCATCGAACCACGCGGCGATCTGATTGACGTCTACGAAAACGAATACCGGAGATATAAGCAATTCTATAAGGCGCTTGCGCCGCTGGTATTAAGATGAGTCCAGAAACGGGTAAAGCCTCAGGCATTGAAAATGCTATTCTCATCGATGGAAACATGCGTGTTTCAGTCCTGAACTATGGGGCTATCACGCAGGGGTGGTGGTGCAAGGACGTCCCGCTCATCCTTGGGTTCGAGGACCCAAATGAGTATCTCACCGATACGCGTTACCTGGGCGCAATTGTTGGGCGCGTTGCCAACCGGATCAGCGGCGCGACGTTTGACTTGGATGGTACCAGTTTTGAATTGAACGCCAACGAGGGCAAAAACGCCCTGCATGGCGGCGACGATGGGTTGTCTAAACAGTTTTGGGAACTCGAACAGATTGCACAGAACGAGGTTTTGCTGAGCTATGTTTCTCGCGACGGGGAGAGCGGCTTTCCGGGGAATATCAGGTTCGAGATCAGAATCTACCTACGGGGTCCACGCTTGACCTATTCAATAACTGCACAGCCTGATCGGCCTACGCCGATAAGCATTGCGCAACACAACTACTACACTTTGGGTGCCGCAGAAGGCGTAGACCGGCACAAGCTGAAGCTCGCTTCAAATCGGTATTTGGAAATCGACGATCTGGGTATCCCGTCGGGCAGGGTGCTTGCGACCAACGAAAACGGGTTGGATTTTTCAACGCCCAATACGATTGGAAGTGTGCCGGATGGGATTGATCACTACTTCTGCTTTGATCATGATCGCGCCCCCAAAGCTCCGGTGGCGGAACTCACTTCACCCTCTGGCCTTGCGTTGACAGTCTACTCTAACCAACCCGGAGCGCAGGTTTATTCGGGCTATAAGCTGACAAAACCGCGTCGCGCTTCGCGTGGTGTGTGTATCGAGCCATCGGGTTATCCCAACGCACCGAATATCTCGTCATTTCCCTCAATCATCTATACTCCGGAGAAGCCGTATCGGCAGGAACTTATTCTAGAAGTTTCTGAGGAATGACATGAGAGCAGTTTCGCTATTTTTGGCTTTTGGGTTGGTGATCTCAGTGGTGGACGGTGTGCGTGCCCAATCGCTTGGTCCTTTGCCGGAGTTCCTCGATCCTGACTTTGCAAGCGCTGAGCTGGGGCGTTTGCTGTTCTATGACCCGATCTTGTCTGGCAACAAGAATATCAGCTGCGCGACCTGTCATCATCCCAAGCTTGGCACGTCCGACGGGGTTTCCCTTGGTATAGGGGAAGGGGGAATTGGGTTGGGTCCAGAGCGGACATTGGACCCAGGGAATACCCCGGAACAACGTATTCCTCGAAACTCACCAGGGCTTTGGAACCTCGGAGCCACTGAGTTCACGACGTTTTTCCATGATGGGCGACTAGAGGCAGACCCAACGCAACCTGATGGTATCAGAACCCCGTTGGGTACTCATATGCGTTCTGGGTTCAATTCAGCGCTGGCCGCACAGGCCATGTTCCCGGTTTTGTCGCCAGACGAAATGGCGGGTCATTACTCCGAGAATGACGTGAGCAAGGCGGTTCGCCTCGGATTTCTGACACAGCAAGGCGGTGCGTGGGATCTGATTGCAGAACGTGTTGCGGCCATTCCAGAGTATGAGCAGAGGTTTGAAGATTTAGCGCCGGATGATGGAATTACGTTCACGGCAATTGCCAATGTAATCGCGGATTTTATCGCATTCGAGTGGCGTGCGGATAACAGCCCGTTCGATCGCGCGATGCGAGGTGAGGCTGAGCTGTCAGAAGAGGCCGAGATTGGTATGGGCTTGTTCTATGGAAAAGCCGGATGCAGCAATTGCCACTCAGGCTGGTTCCAGACCGATCACAAGTTTCATTCGATCGCACTGCCGCAGATCGGCCCGGGAAAGGCGGCGCGATTTGAAAACCATGTCAGGGACGACGGGCGTCTTCGCGTGACCGGTGATCCCGACGACGCGTTTGCTTTCCGCACGCCATCTTTGCGCAACGTGACACTGACAGCTCCGTACGGACACAACGGAGCTTTTGCCGAACTTGAGGGCATCGTGCGGCATCATCTGGACGCGGTTTCGTCGTTAAAAAGCTACTCGATCGAGTTGGCCGCATTGCCGGACTTCCCGGGCTTCGAAGATCAAATGGCAATGTCGGACAATCAGCACGTGGAGGCGATTGCCCAAAGCAACAGCTTGTCGAATCTTAACCTAACGGATCAGGAAATTGACGCTCTTCTCAGTTTTCTTAAAAGTCTTGAGGATCCGGCACAGCGACTAGGTGTACCTGACCAAGTTCCTAGCGGTCTGCCGGTCGACAAGTAATCAGCGTCGAATTCGGATGATTTGGTTGGAGGAGTATTCCCGCCACTCGCTTTTCGCTTCATCCGGCCAGATCATACGAACCTGCACCTGGCCCTGACTCCCAAGCCCAAAATGCTGAAACCCAGCGATACCACCAGCGTGACCGCCGCCGATAGTGAGCTCGCGGGTCTGAACACCCAGCGAGGTTTTGACTTCAATAAATCCACCAATTGCTGCGTGATTGGATTGATCCTGAGTGACATCAATCAATAGCCAGTTGCCACCCTGAGAAGTGTTCTGGCTGACTTCGAGCTCAGAACCTCGGTTGACGACCACCAGATCCAGCTTCCCATCGTTGTTCAGGTCAGCAAGTGCCGCGCCACGAGACTTAGCCATCGAGGCAGCACCGGCATCTGCTGCAGCTTCAATAAACTGACCGTCGGGGTTCTGTAGTAGTAGGTTATTGGGGTCGTTCAGAGCCGCATCGGGCATTTGTTCTACGTTACCCTTGGCCACGAATACATCGTCCCGGCCGTCGTTGTTGACATCGCCAAACTGTGCGTGCCACCCGGTGGATGGCCTTCCGTCTCCGCCGATGTGCGGTCTATGAGCGGTAGTACCCTTTTCGTAAGTTGCATCGCGCCAGGTCGGGCCGTTTGTCGCTGGGTCAAAAATCTGGAGTTTCTGATCCCCCATCGAGGTCAGATAAACTTCGGGAAATCCATCTCCTGTAAGGTCCCGAGAGGCGATCCCCATTCCCCAGATCGAAAATGGAAGCCAGCCTTCGCCTTCTGAGTATTGCCGAGGCTCAGGCTCCATCGCCCATAACTGCTCGTGACCGCCGCGAACATAATAGTGGCGGTCGTTGCTGACGCGAAGATCAGCGCGGCCAGTTCGGGCCCAGTCCGAAAACAAAATAGAAAGTGAGCAGTAGCCGGGCTCAAGATGCAGCGGCTCACGATACGAGTCGCCTTCTGGACGGTACAAAAGGGTTGGGCCGCAGGATTCAAAGGGACCTTCGGGATCAAACCGATCAACATAGGTGCCAAACGCCAGGGTCGGTAAAGTTTGCCCGCTTTCCCATGTTGCTGAGAAACCTGTGGTCCAGTGGTCCTCGGACTGAAACCCGAGTTCAGTGAAAGGGCTGAATTGGCAGTCGGTATTGCCCCGAAGAAGCAGGTCTGGGCCAACACGCAAAATCGCCAAATCCACTACGCCGTCGCTATCAACATCGAGAGGGTAGGCGCCGGTCACACCGGCCAGTGAAAGATCTTCAGGCGTCTTTGCCTGAAATGCTATCTGTTCCTTCGAGGTATTGATGAACAGTTGAGACCGGTTGGAACCGCCAGCCAAAAAGAGTTCTGGCAGCGAGTCCCCATTGCAATCGAAAACGGCCATACCGCCGCCGACAAAATGCTCCCACCCGCCATCATAGACATGTTTTGGTACATCCACATTTGTAAACTGGGGAATAACAGTGTCCGCATTCGCAACTGTGGCCAAAGTCGCAAATATCGCAAACTCAAGACGCATTCGCCGTCAACTCCTTGACCTTGAGAATTGAGATTTGTTCAATTCCATAGGCTGCCGCCCCCTTGGCCCACATCAAGTCACCCCAGTGATGAACTTTGATCTGGGGCAAAGGTGCATCGACATTCACAACGCCGTTTTGAATGCGGGTCATAACTTCGCTGGAACACAAGTGTTCAAAGCTCATTTGTGCCCCCGAGACGATAATGCACTCTGGGTCATACAAGTTGATCAGGTTGGAAATCCCGAGGCCAAACATCTGACCTGCGCGGGCAAGCACAGATGAAGCTCTGTCGTCACCTGAGTTGGCGCGGTCATGTATGTCGGAAACGGTTTCCATGTCGTTGGTATGACCGGTGACTGTCATCTCGCGGATCAAAGCATAGTCGCCCACATAGGCTTCTAGACATCCGCGTTGACCGCATTGGCACAAAGCCCCGTCAAGTTGAACTTTGGTGTGCCCAAACTCAGCGCCGCAGCCTCGTTCTCCACGGTATAGTTTACCGTCCAACACGATACCCAGGCCAACGCCGTGTTCGATCGTAACGACGAGGAAGTTCTTTAGGCCCTTGCCCAAGCCAAAAAGCTGTTCGGCCTTGGCGACAAGATTGGCGTCATTGTCGACGAATGCAGGGCAGGGGAGCGCATTTGAAAGTAAGTGGCTAAAATCAATATTTCTCTCAGTAATCGAGGATGACCAGTGGACAAAATTCTTGTTTGCATCGACCAGTCCAGCGACCCCGATAGAAACACCTGCCAAATGAGCGACAGAACGATCGATCTGTTTGCAGGTTTCTTCAAGAGCTTCGCGGATCGCCGATACAAATTCTTGCGGCGACATTCTGGCTTTATCCAGAGCATATTTATGGGATGCGACTTCGTTACCTTCAAAGTCGACCAAGATAACCGAGATTACTTGCCGAGCCACCTTGAGGCCGGCCACAAGGTGCATCTGGCCGTCCAATTGCAGCAATACTCTGGGTCTGCCTCTCTTCCCCGACTTTGACTGTGCCTGGCTTTCAGTCTCCTTCACTAGTCCGGCTGAGATGAGATCAGCCGTGGCGGCGGTGACAGTCGCAGGGCTGGTTTGCAAGGCAGATGCAATATCGATCCGCGAGACGGCCCCTTTGGCTCTGATGTGCTCCAATACCCGCAGGCGGGTCGTGTTTCTTTGTTCCAAAGAAACCGGAGAGGCTTTGCTTTTCAGCATCTTGTCCTCGCGAATCTTGCTGTTGGCCCAATCTATTTGAATTTGAGTGCCTCTTGTAGAGTAAATATTTTACCGACTGAAATAAATATGGTATTCAAATCTGTGAGAGCCGCGAATCGAAATGCGATGGCTCGGCAAATGGGAGGAAATCATGAAAAGAATTCTCAGCTTTTCGGCTGTGGCCACTTTGTTGGCTTCGACCGCATTCGCAGAGCCAGTGGTCGGCGTAAGCTGGTCGAACTTTCAGGAAGAGCGTTGGAAAACGGATGAGGCGGCAATTAAATCGGCGCTTGAAGCAGGCGGCGCTGAATACATTTCGGCAGACGCGCAGTCGTCTTCTGCAAAGCAGCTATCGGACATCGAAAGCCTGATCGCCCAGGGTGTGGACGCACTTATTATTCTGGCCCAGGACGCGCAGGCAATCGGACCAGCTGTACAGGCTGCGGCGGACGAAGGTATTCCGGTCATTGCCTATGATCGCCTGATTGAGGATGACCGTGCGTTCTATCTGACCTTTGACAATGTGGAAGTCGGCAGAATGCAGGCCCGGGCTGTTTTTGAAGCCATGCCCAAGGGCAACTACGTGATGATCAAGGGCTCTCCTACTGATCCGAACGCAGATTTCTTGCGGGGTGGACAGCAGGAAATTATCGGAGCAGCAGTGGACAGCGGTGACATCGTAATCGTTGGTGAGGCTTACACGGATGGCTGGCTGCCCGCAAACGCGCAGCGGAACATGGAACAAATCCTGACCGCGAACGAGAACAACGTGGATGCAGTCGTTGCGTCGAATGACGGTACTGCAGGCGGTGTTGTTGCTGCGCTGACCGCACAGGGCATGGAAGGCATTCCGGTTTCCGGTCAGGACGGCGACCACGCAGCGTTGAACCGTGTTGCGTTGGGCACGCAGACCGTTTCGGTTTGGAAGGATGCTCGCGAACTTGGAAAGGCCGCTGGAGAAATCGCTGTTGCGTTGAGCGGTGGAACAAGCCCTGCTGATGTCGAAGGTGCAGTGAGCTGGACGTCACCGGGTGGAACCGAGATGAACTCGGTTTTCCTAGCGCCTGTTCCAATCACTAAGGACAACTTGTCCGTGGTTGTAGATGCCGGATGGATCCCGCTGGAAGATCTTTGCCAAGGCGTTGAAAACGGACCTGCTCCTTGTAACTAAACCACTCAGCCCTGGGCCTCTTAGTCTGGGCCTGGGGCAAATGCTGAATATGAAAGATCGGAAATGACCGAAACTTCGTCTCAGCCGATACCTGAAAAAGCGAAACCCAGCCTGTTCCAGCAATTGGAACTGGATATGCGGCTTTTGGGAATGATCGGCGCGTTTGTCATCCTGTGTATCGGGTTCAACATCTTCACGGACGGACGGTTCTTGACGCCTCGGAACCTGTTCAATCTCTCCATCCAGACGGTTTCAGTGGCCATTATGGCGTGCGGAATGGTGTTCATTATCGTCACGCGACACATCGACTTGTCGGTAGGAGCGCTGCTGGCAACAACCTCGGCCGTGATGGCAATGACGCAAACCGAGCTTTTGCCGCAAATACTTGGGATGGGTTTGAACAATCCTGCAACCTGGGCGATCACCATTGTAGTCGGGCTGTTTGTCGGCACGCTGATTGGTGCGTTTCATGGCTGGATGGTTGGTTATCTGACGATACCAGCGTTCATCGTTACGCTTGGTGGGTTTCTGGTTTGGCGAAACGTGGCGTGGTATTTGACCAGCGGCCAGACGATTGGTCCTCTGGATAGCACATTTCTGATGTTTGGCGGGACCAACGGAACATTGGGAACGACAACAAGCTGGCTGTTCGGCTTGTTTGCTACCGCAATCGCGATCTGGGCTTTGTGGAGTGGTCGCCGCGCAAAAGCGTCACATGGTTTCCCGGTAAAACCTGTTTGGGCCGAGGCCACTCTGGCCGGAATAATCGCAATTGCTATCCTTGGGTACGTTTACATCGTAAACAGCTACGCGATTCCGACGCGCCGGCTGCAACGTATGTTCGAAGCGCGCGGTGAGACAATGCCAGAAGGGCTAGTCGTCGGATACGGCATACCTATTTCTGTACTCATCCTGATCATCGTGGCTGTCACGCTGACAATTGTGGCGCGAAAAACACGGTTTGGCCGATACATCTTTGCCACCGGCGGCAACCCGGATGCAGCAGAGCTTTCGGGTATCAATACTCGGCTGCTGACCGTGAAGATTTTTGCACTAATGGGTTTCCTGTGCGCCGTGTCCGCGGTCGTCGCCTCGGCCCGCTTGGCAAATCACTCTAACGACATTGGTACGCTCGACGAACTTCGGGTCATAGCCGCTGCAGTGATCGGAGGAACCGCATTGTCGGGCGGTATCGGTACCATCTATGGCGCGATCCTTGGCGCATTGATCATGCAGGCCCTGCAATCGGGCATGGCAATGGTTGGCGTTGACGCGCCGTTTCAGAACATCGTCGTCGGCAGCGTTCTCGTGCTGGCCGTCTATATCGACATCGTCTACCGCAAGCGACTGGGGGCCAAGTGATGCAAGCTCAGGACACGCAAAAAGCACCTCCCAACTCCGGACGCGGTTCGGGCGCGCCGCCATTGGTCGAGATGCGCGATATTTCGATTTCCTTCGGCGGGATCAAGGCCGTCGACCATGTGTCGGTCGACCTCTATCCGGGTGAAGTCGTTGGCCTGCTTGGCCACAACGGGGCCGGAAAATCCACGTTGATCAAGGTTTTGTCCGGCGCCTATCAGATGGACCACGGCGACATTCTGATCGATGGCAAGCCCGTCGAGATTGGCAATCCCCGTGATGCCCGGGCGAATAACATCGAAACGATATATCAGACGCTCGCCTTGGCCGACAATCTTGACGCGACATCGAACCTGTTCTTGGGGCGCGAGATGACGACGCCTTTTGGTTTAGTCAACGACGCAGCCATGGAGGCCGAGTGCCGAAAGATCATGGCGCAGCTCAACCCGAACTTTCAGAAGTTCAACGACCCGGTCTCTGCCTTGTCCGGGGGGCAAAGACAATCTGTGGCGATCGCTCGGGCCGTCTACTTCAACGCACGTATTCTGATCATGGATGAGCCGACAGCAGCGCTCGGGCCGCATGAAACTCAGATGGTGGCGGATCTGATCCACCAGCTAAAGGCGCAAGGCATCGGGATATTTCTGATCGATCACGACGTGCATGCCGTCATGGAACTGTGCGACCGCGCCTCGGTCATGAAGAACGGAAAACTGGTTGGGACGGTCGATATAGCAGATGTCACTGATGACGATCTTTTGTCGATGATCATTCTCGGCAAGCAGCCAGCACAAAAAGCAGAGTAGGGGGCAGAAATGCCAAGTGGATTTTTTGAAGGGATCGAGAAGGTCCAGTTTGAAGGCGTGGACAGCAAGAACCCGTTGGCCTTTCGTCACTACGACCCGGATGAAATCATCATGGGCAAGCGTATGGAGGACCATCTGCGGTTTGCGGTGGCCTGGTGGCATTCATTCGCGTGGGAGGGTGGAGACCCCTTTGGTGGACCTACGTTCGAACGCCCATGGTATCCTCAGGACGATATGGGCCGGGCCCGCCAGAAGGCAGATATTGCATTCGAATTGTTTGAGCTTTTGGGGCAACCATTCTTTTGCTGGCACGACGCTGATATCCGACCCGAACAGGGAAACTTTGCCGATAACCTGCGCACATTGGAAGAAATCACCGATTATATCGGTGAAAAGATGCAGGTTTCTGGCACCAAACTGCTTTGGGGTACGGCCAATATGTTCAGTCATCGTCGCTGGATGTCTGGCGCCAGTACCAATCCTGATCCCGACGTTTTTGCGTTCGCTGCAGCGACAGTGAAATCCTGTATGGATGCAACTCACAAACTAGGCGGTGAAAACTATGTTCTGTGGGGTGGTCGTGAGGGCTACGAAACCCTTCTGAACACGGACCTGAAAACTGAATTGGACCACATGGGCCGTTTTCTGAACATGGTCGTAGAGTACAAACATAAGATCGGGTTCAAAGGCACCATTCTTGTGGAGCCGAAACCTCAGGAGCCTTCCAAGCACCAATACGACTATGACGCGGCCACCTGCATTGGATTCCTCAGGAAATACGGGTTGGAGAACGAGGTGAAGCTGAACCTCGAGCAGGGCCACGCGATCCTTGCCGGGCATAGCTTTGAGCATGAAATTGCGGTTGCGGCTGCTGAAGGGATGCTGGGTTCGATTGATATGAACCGCAACGACTACCAATCTGGATGGGATACGGATCAGTTCCCGAATAATACACCGGAAGTTGCCCTAGCTTACTATTACATCCTGCTGGCTGGCGGTTTTACCACTGGCGGCACAAATTTCGACGCCAAAATTCGCCGGCAATCGATTGACGCTGTGGATCTGGTGGCGGCTCATATCGGCGGAATGGACATATGCGCACGTGGTTTGAAAGCAGCGGCTGCAATGATTGAAGATGGAGGTTTGGAAAACGCGCTTTCGCAACGCTACTCCGGTTGGAAGTCTCCCAAAGCGGAGTCCATGTTAGGCAGTAGCCTGGATGAAATTTCCGCTCGCGTTTTAAATGAAGGAATAAACCCAGAGCCGCAATCTGGACGCCAGGAAATACTAGAGAATTATGTGAACAGATTTGTCTAACTGCCAAACTTGGGTGTTTTCCACTGCTGTCAAAAGTCATGCCAAGCCGTCTTTGATGCTGACAGCACGAATGGAGGTTTTGTTCATAACCCGTCCATATAGACAAAACCCCTCCTTATTATGGTCGAATGGCTGCAATTCGTTTTGGGTCACAAATGCTTGACGTTTGGGTCGCAAGTGAGTGACGTCATTGACCGACTTATTGAAGTTTTGGCCGTCGATTGAGTCAATTATCAGTGACGTTCCACGGTGCCCTTGTAAGACGACACATAGTTTTGCCACTAGCGACAGAACCTAACTATTTCCACCTTACTTCTTTCATCTAGCACCCAGACCGATTTGTTTGATCCTGGCTTCTCTTTGGGAAAATCAGGGCTGATTTGCAGATCAGACGCCGAAGGCGCCTGTTCCTGATGGTCTGTCACGTGGCGAATCCCCTGCAAGACCGGGTTTGTTTGTGGGTACCCAAAAGGGACATAGAATGTGGTTCGTGAACTGATGATGGCGGTAAAACGTCAAACCAAACTGTGTGTCTCAGCGACTGTTGAACCAAGAAAAGCAATTGGTGGAGATAATCTGATGCTCCGCCGCACATGCTGATCAATATTAGTGGCGGTCTCTCGATTGGGCCAACTACGTTGATTTACTGAATTGAGAGGTGAAGAAACATGACTGACACCGGTTCGACGAATATTGCAGTTTGTTCTGGTGCGGAGATTCAGCGGCAGGTAGCGAAGTCAGCTAAGCAAAGGTTTCAAACACCGTATATTTCACTGATTGCCAAATCGGCCGGATTTTCTTCGATTTCGATCTTTTGTCGCGCGTAGCGGTTTTAGCAGTTATTGTTAGAGGGCGCGGCGAAGACCGATCAACCCGTCCATAGCGTCAAATCGCATTAGGGAACCTCAGTTTCCCTTGCGGTTATTGAACTCTGGAGGTGACAGTTGGAGTTAGATGTTAGGGGCTATCAGGCCCTCGAAACGATATACGACACAGCGGTCAATCCCGGGCGCTGGCGCAGGGCTTTGGATGCAACGACCTCTGTCGTTGGAGCGAAGGCAATAGCCTTAGTGATCAGAGGACGTAAGGCGGGAGCAAAGGACCTGACGATGATGTCCAGTGTTTATCTGGATTTCTCCCGTACACCAGCAGGATGGTTCTATGGAGCTTGGCTCTCACGATTGCAAAATCAAGATTGGGATTTTCTTCGAACTCAACCAGCCCATCAGCCGATACCAGACCTTGAAACCGGACTTGCAGCCGAAGTCTTGGACGCCCGCAAGGATTATGCGTTTTTAAAGAGACGGACAGGTGTTGCCCGCCGAATTGGAATACGTCTCAACACTGATCCAATCTGGTTTGATGCGATGAGTCTAGGTTTCGACCAAAAAGACACCGAAGTACCTCAGTCAGCGTGTGAGAGATCTCTTGCATTGCTCCCACATTTAACGAAGGCTTTAGAGATAGGGCGCGTGTTTACCTTTTTGAAGGCGAGATACAAAGCCACTCTCACGGCGTTGGATCACGTGCAGGCGGGCATTGCGATAGCGCTGCCGGATGGTCAGGTGATTGTCAAAAACGCAGAAGCAAAAAAGATTCTGAAAGCACGAGATGGAATAGCACTGGCCCGTGACGGAAGAATTGTAACTTCTGATCCGGATGTGACTTCGAAAATCAAAGCGCATATATTTGACATCGGATCCACAGCGCAGGGTCAAGCCAATCGCCATGAATCGCTTTTGTCCGTTTCGCGGCCATCTGGCCTGACACCGTATCTTTTAGACATTGCCCCGCTGAGCGATAGCAATGCAGAGCTTGAGAACAACCTGGATGGAGCCTTAATCACCATAGTTGATCCAGAGCGAGTTCCGTATCTAAGACTAGAGCGGTTCACGGCCCTTTATGGATTAACTCCAGCGGAAACCGAGGTTTGCCGATGGATTGCAGAAGGCGCAAGCGTTGCTGAGATTGCTGAGCATCGAAACACTAGTCCGACAACGGCAAAGAACCAAGTTTCTGCGGTGCTTGCAAAGACAGGTGTGAACGGCAGGCACGAACTGATACGCTTGATTCTTCGTGTTTTGCCTCCGGTAGCCTAACATCGCGTATGTGTACTGTTTTGATCTTGAACGGAAACATCTGCATTAGGTCGTTCAGCGAATGAAGCGATCGCCTTCGCAATTTGTTCGTAGATGTTTCAAGGACATCCAGCTTTTCCACATTTCACAATTAGTCGTCGTGTCATGATCTGTTTGGATCATGATCGTTGCGTTTGCTCTCATTAAGCTGCTCGACAATTGGCATTTTTTAGCTCGCAAACAAGTGCTTTTGAGAGACGATTTTGACCTTGCCTCCAACGGCCAAATTTTATTGGAAAAGGAGATTCTTATGACGAACTTCGCTTTGATCACCAACCCGGCAACCGCAGTCACGTCTATTCAGCAAGCGCTGAAGGCTTTGGGATACAACCCTGGTCCGATCGATGGTGACTTTGGTCGCCGGACCCGTGCGGCAGCTGAGCTTTGGCTTGAAAACGATGGTGAACCGGCCGAGATGCAAAAAGTCGCTGCAGCCGTCAGTACAGGCGAGATGATTTATCAGGGCAGTGCCCGTCATGCCGTTAATGAAATTATTGTCCACTGCACAGCTACCCGTCCGGAATGGTATGCGGGACGATCTGTTGAAGAAAAGGCTGCTGAAATCCGCAGATGGCACGTGTCAGATCGCGGTTGGAAAGATATCGGCTATCATTACCTGATTGATCGTGATGGTGGCATCGCGAAAGGACGTGCTGAAACCGTTGTGGGCGCGCATGTGGCGGGCCGCAACGCCGGTACGATTGGTATCTCTTTGGTTGGCGGTTTCGGCTCATCTGAAAACGATGCCTTTTCTGACAACTTTACGGACGCCCAAGATTCCGCGTTGCGCAATCTGATCTCGGACATTCAGGGGCGGACGCTGGTCAAGAGGGTTAGCGGTCATAACGACTACGCAGCAAAAGCGTGTCCGGGCTTTAAGGTTGACCGGTGGCTCTAAGGGCTGCGAACTACCCACTTTGTCGCTTTTTGAATAGCTAGGGTGGTTCAATAGCGGACGCTTCGATGTTCAGAAATGATCCCTGAAACTCAGGAGATCGATTGAGCGCCACTGACGTAAAACTGAAATTCAACGCTGGACTGCATCGCCGCTATATCCGCAGGCACAGCCCTGCCGGGCGAGGTTGTTTGGCAAGGCAAACGATACTTTTTTTCAATTAATTAGGCGCTTGAGAAAGTTTGGCGCCATTCGGAAACAGTTAATTAGAGGTGTCACATGGCTCAGATGTCAACAAACCTGCCTGCGCGAAAGGTTGTCTTCGGCTCTGTCGGGGCGGCAGTTGCGACGGTCTTTATCTATGTAGTCGAAGAGTTCCTCCTAGGTGCTACGTTGCCCGGTGCAGTGTCGGCTGCGCTGATCACAATTATCGTGTTTCTGGTCGGGTACTTTGTGCCCCCAAGTGCCAACGATGGCATCATCACCGATGACCAAGGGGTGAATGCCCATGGCACGTAATCGGATCAGTCAGTTTGGTGACGTCCCGCTGCTTTATGACCGGGATCCGGTAGCTAACTACGGCAAGTGCGGTTTTCGCACGCATCCTCATGTCGATACGGTCTTTGCGCTTCAAACGGACATCGCATTCGGCGAAATGTTCCTGGTGCTCGAGGCGATGGATCTTGGGCAGGTCACGGCCATCCTGTTTGGCGGCGTCGATCGAACTGGAGGTGGATCCAGTCTTCACCACAAGGGCCGAGCGTTCGATCTGGACGGCCTGGTCTTCGATAACGGCTTCATCTGGATGGCCGATACCTTTGCTACGCAACCGCATCAATATCTCGCGATCGAAGGCGTGCTGCGCCAGAATTTTGGAACAGTGCTAACCTCAGGCTACGACTCCGCCCATTGCGATCATATCCATTTTGATAATGGCGAGCCGGTTGGTTTTCAGCGGCATTCCAAAAGCCGAGTGCTTTACCTGCAAAACGCCCTGAAATTCCTGTTTGACCAAATGCTTACCATCGATGGGGTATGGGGGCCGGAAACGCAATCGATCGAGCGCGAAGTGCGCAAAGAGCTTGGGCTGGGTGGCCTGTCGATCCGTTCGAACTGGGTCGGGTTTATTGAGGCCAGCATCGACATCGCGACGGACCGGGCTCTTGAGTTGAATCAAGGAGGGCTGATTGCATGACCTACTTTTCGAAGACAGCTATTATCGCTGCCGGGATTGGCATTGCCCTCAGTGGATGCACCTATTTTGAACCTGCCTTTCCCGATCAGGTCACAAAATCTGCGGCGGATGGTTTGCAAAGTGTCTCGTCGCTTGTGGCATCTGCGCAGCTGGGCGACTTCAAGGGGCCTGGCTCCTATAACGGTGCCGCCACGCGCTATGCCGATGCGCTTGCGCAGTTGGAGGTCACCCGAAGCTGGGTAAAAAACCGGGCAGAAAGCAACGACGGCAGGCCGGCGACCAAAGCGGCCACGCTGCTTGCGGCGGACCTGACGGAATGCGTCGACGGGGTCACTGAAATGGCTCAGCAGCATCGGACCGTTGGGCTCGGCCAGTCTCAAGCCTACACCTTGGTACAGGTGACCTGCGCCATCCCCATCAACAACATTTTGCAGTGAGGTTGCCATGGCATTTGATTATGAAAACTTCAAACCCAGCTCTGTAGATGATTTGCTAAATGGTTTAGGTGCCGCGATTTCTTCCGAAGCCCAAACCTGGTTCGCCGATAGCAAAGAGCAGGCGAGCGGCTATCTGAAAAGTATCTCGGAAGCCGTCATTCAAACACAGATCGACTTTGCCGCAAATCGGATCAGCAAGCAGAATGCTGAATTCCTGATGCGGTCACATAAGCGCGCTATGAAAGTGTATCTGAATGGTCTGAAATTCGAGACTTTCGAATTTCGGCAAACCATTCTCAATACAGCTGTCCGTGCCCTTGGGTACGCTGTGCGAAATCTGACGGGTCTAAACATAGCGCCGCAACTCGTACGGTGAGGTTATGTCATGACAAAGAGAGTAAAAATCCCGCCCGATGGTCGCTGTGTGGTCGTCGACAAGGGCCAGCGTTGCCCGAAGGATGCCGTCGACGATGGTAAAGGGTTGCTGTGCGGAGGGCATCTGGCAGCTCTGGGAAAAGAAAAGATCTCTGTGCTGACCAGCCTGAAATCTGCTGAAATCTCAAAGCTCTTAGACCTGAGTGCAAAAGAACCCACCAAACCCCCCTCGCGTCTTGCCGACATGGTGTTTTCCACTCCGGGGCTTCTTGTGATAACGGGCACGACCATTGTCGCGCTTCTTGAACGAGTTTGGCGTCATGAACTTGGAATCGTACTGCCCATCGGCGACAACAGTTCGACCTTTGATCGGTTTCTTTCAGCTGAGTTTGTAATCTTAGTCCTTATTTTTGCTTCACTTTATCTGCTTGCCACACTTGCCGCTTGGGCGGTGCTCTATGTTGTTGGTGTAGTGATATCTCCTACACTTGTGACTGTGCTCAAAGGTGGGTGGCTTCAATTGGCGATTTTGATGTTGAAGCACCGTATCAAGTTTCTCGCGGTTCAATCTGGCCTGCGGTTTGGACATGGCCGAAGAATGGAGCAGGTGGCGAAGATGCGCATCGAGCGCGAGTTTGAAAGTAATAGGCAAGCAGAGCTCGCTTTGGCTCGCAGGATGCGAGACAGTTACGAGGCTACGCGCAACATGTGGATCGGGAGAACCAACAATACAGTTGGTTTTTGGGTCGGGGCACTTCTGAATGGCAAACAGAAGGGAATCGGTCCTGTTCTGGTCAGAATGGGACTGATCGCAATACTGGCTGGCATTCTGATACTATCTACCAAGAATATTGCAGGCGAAGTTAAGGGGAAAATCGAGACGGCTTCGAAGAACTGCACGTCGATTTCCGTTGGGCATTGGATTCTTGATGGGTTGGAAAAACTTGAGCTGCCGATTGCCGCGCGGATACCCTGTGGCAGGATCGTTATGTCGGCCCCACCTGCTTTGGAGAACTTTAGGATTGTTGATGCAGGTTTGTCCGCTGAGCGAGAGGGTCCGGTGGTGTCCAAACCAGTTTTCCATCTTGGCAAATATGGGGGATGGGCGGCGCTTGCTCCAGTTGATGAGCCCGGCCGGCTCGTATTCCTCAATGCTTCTACGATAAGACAGTTCCAACTTGAGGATGAGAAACCTAGCCTGTCACTTCTGCAACTGTACGCTCAACAAGCGCATCAACTAGCATCTTCGGCAATAGCGCTTACTTCGAGGATACAGAGTTTTTTGTCGGACCCGCGAGTTGATACCGAGATGCAAATTGCGCGCCTGGCACAAGAGGTGAAGCTGCTGAGGGAACGACCGCCTCTTGTGGTGCTCCAACCGACGACTGTTAACGAAACCCAGGAGAACCTGACGGTTGAACTTGTAGCTGAGTTCATTGGTGGAACTATCCTAGAAGACACATTGGAGGATCTTGGCGGTGCTGCAAATTCTTTGGCTGTTGCTGCCGAGGCGTTGGCAGGATCGGGTGGCAAAGATCCGTTACGTCCTTTGCAGGTTTATTGGGGGCAACTAGCCAACCAATTGGGAACGGACGCTCTGGATGCCTGCCGTCGGGAAAATGACGTCAAAATGCCAACAACAGTCTACTTTAACGAGGGCATGGTTGACCCGATAGACAACCATAAGATTGTGGATTTTGCCGAAAAGATGAAGACGCATAATCCTAGCAAAGGTCGGCTGATTGTACAGTTGAAAGGACATGCGAGCACCTCTGGCCTGCCTGAAGAAAACAGGAAACTAGCTGACAGGCGTGCTGACAGGGTCAAGCAAATGTTAATCGAGCACACGTTCGACCTTTCGTCGTCTAAAGCCAGTGCCGAAGGGCACAGCCGATTGGAAGAGGCTAAGATCACCATCCTGACCTATGAGCAAGGCGAGGCTATAGATCCGGTGGAGTCACAGAAATTCGAATCTGCCAGACGGGTGGAGGTTGAGTATTGCCTCATACCGGCAATAGCTCTTGCGAACACTGAATCCGCACAATTGGCGAATAATTAGCGGTCGATGTCAAAGGGAGGCCTTTGAGTTGCAAATGGCAAATCTTATGCGCCCATTAGGAATAGAGTGTTTCAGGCTCAAAGAATTAGTCTTCGCTGGTGGCAGAACCTTGCCATTTTCGCCCCACTTCTTTCATCCAGCACCCAGTCTAATTTCATTGATCCTTCCTTCCTTTTGGGAAAAGGCTGGTTTGCAGATCAATAACGTGGCGAAGGCGGAGGTCTGTGGCCCTTCATGCCGTTTCAGCACTACATGGCATCCTCAAACAGTTGGTTCGTCGCTCTTGGGCTGGATGCGGTTTTGACACCAAAAAAACGCAGCAGGACCGGATATCGGATTGGGGTTATTAACCAATGGGACTAGCAAAAGGCGGACTTTCAGCAGTCGTTCGCGGTGCAACGCATCCATGAGCGCAGTTAGCGGATCATTCGCCATACGCGGCGGCGACACAAGGCCCATGCTCCTGCCCCCAAAACGATCACGCAGAGTGCCCCCTTCGTCACATTCTCCATCGCACCCTGGATTAGCCATGCGTGTACGACCGTGCCCGTGACGATCACAACCGCCGCCACGCTATGGCCGAGGCGCCAGATGCGCAGCCCCAGTTGCTTTCTCACGGCAGCAAGGATGGCGGTTGCGAAGAGAGCCCACATTGCCACCGCACCCCAGACGGAAAACGGGGTCGGAGAGCGGAACAGCAAGACATCCACCACGTCCGGCGGGCTCGTGACCCAAAGACCCGCCACGTGGACAACCACCGCGAAAACCAGTGTCGTTCCGGTCCAGATATGGATGCGCCGCGCCGGGATCCCCGGAAGCACGCCGATGATTAGAAGAGGCTGAACAAGCAAAAGCGCCAATCCGACGATCCCAGAAAACCCGGCAATGACATAGAGCGGCTCGCGCCACTGCAGAAGCGGGCTTTGCGCTGCGGCGATCAAGGGAACGGCAATTGCTAAGGCTAGAGCCCCCCATGCGACCACGCCGCGCAACAAGCTCATCAGACAGGACGCAGAACGAACTCAACATGCAGGCTCGTGTCCGATGCTCGCTCCATCACAGGTCGCAAAAAAACCGTCTCGAAGCCGCCATCATCGTATTCTGCATCGTAAGCCAGATGCGCATGCGGCTGACCGAAGGCGGGTACAATCTGTGGCATCTCGATGCGGAATACGCCGTCGGCGTCGGTGAGCGTCGCGCCATGAGACCGCGCGTCCCGCTCGTGACCTTCGGTCGTATGGGCCCACACCTGAATGCGCCGGCCGGCAAGGGGCGCACCGTCGCCCACGCGTCGCACGGTTCCAGTGGTCCAAAAGCCGCCATCGCCGATCCTTTCTATGATCGGAGCGCCAGGGCGATAATTGTTGGCTCCTCCCCGCATCGTCGGAGTGGCCGCAACAGTTTGCGCGCGTGCCGGAAAGGTCAGGCCGGAGGTCCCAATGAGAAGCGCGGCCCCCGCGGTTGAAACGACAGCTCTCCGGGTCAGGTATGGGGTTGTCATGTCGATCTCTCCCAACTGCAGTATCCAATAGGTACTTCTGCAATCTGTTATATGTATACAGGTGGAAGGAGCCATTCAAGCACAGCACCCGCCGCTCTGGGCTCGTTGCTGACTTTCTCTGCCAACAGGATCATTGTTTGCTACCAGATAGAAATAAGTGATGGTGCGTCGGATCCGCAGGTGAATAACTCACTCAACCAGAGATCGCTTCACATAAATCCGCTCAGTGGAGTTCACGGTTTGTTATGGTGCTATCAATCATTCGATGGTTGCGGGAATGTGACATTCGAGGTTCCGTTCGGCGACGACTGCAATGCGGACAAACCGGATTTGTAAAGTGATATCGGTTTCAGTCTTTTGCAGCCTCTGAATTCATGTATCACTGAACTGCTTCAGAAAGGCATCTGCCGTCGCTAAATGATTGGCTTTGATATCGGGCGACATACGCTGCGCTGTACGGCACATCATCGCCCACCGTGGGTTCCCAGCCAGCCTTTCCGAGTGTTTCAAGATAAAGCGCCAATAGAGGCCGTCCCAAATCTCAGCCCAAGGCCCTTTGCCCCAATGGCTCATTTTGCGAATGTAGTTTGAGCCGGAAAAATACGGCTTCGTGGTGATGAGGCCGCCATCGGCGTGCTGACTCATCCCATAAACATTGGGGACCATTACCCAATCGTAGCTGTCCACGAACATCTCCATGAACCAAAGGTAAACCTCATTGGGGTCAATCTCACATAAGAACATAAAACCGCCGAGCACCATGAGCCGTTCGATATGGTGGCAATATCCGGTTTTGAGAACCCGGCGGATCGTATTGTCGAGGGGATCAATCCCAGTTGTCCCATCATAAAACGCGCGGGGCATGGGACGATGATGCCCCCAATGATTGGCCCCTCGCATCTTGACGCCAAGGTCCTCGTAAGTTGCGCGCATGAATTCGCGCCATCCGATGATTTGGCGGATAAACCCCTCGACCGCGTTCAGGGGAATGGACTTGCGCTCAGCGTGGGCCAAGGTCGCATCAACAACCTGTTGCGGTGTCAAAAGACCGATATTCAAGGCGGGCGTCAGAATAGCATGCCAGAGCCAGTTTTCGCCTTGAACAATCGCATCTTCGTAATCGCCAAAGCGATCAAAGCGCCGCTCCAGAAACTGCGTCAGCCATGCGGAAGCAGCGTGGTGGGATGTCGGGTAATATAGCGTGTCCAACGATCCTAAAGCATCGGGAAATTCGTTCAGAACGCTTGTCTTTGCCATGTGGTCAACCGCGTCATGGCTGGGCCAATCGATCCAGGGCAGGCTGTTCAAAAGCGCCTTTGGGATCTTTTTGCGGTTGTCCTCGTCAAAGCTCCACCGCCCGCCTATCGGTTGATCCCCCTCCATCAAGATATTCAATCGGCGACGCTGGCTTTTGTAGAACTCCGCCATGAACCACCGTTTTCGGCCTGCAAACCACGACAGGTTGTCCGTCCGCGTATTCAGAAAACCGGGCGTTGGGAGGAGATTGAGTGCGATCCCGGTCTCCTGTGCCGCCGCGCGCAGGCGCTTTTCGGAAATAAAATCAATCGGGTCCGTCATCGTGACACTGCAGGTGCCATTATCTCGAAGCCCCTGGAACAAGCGCAGACAGGCATCAGCCCGCCGCTCGTAGGCAAAGATCTTAGCATTGATGCCTCTGGTCACCAGATAATCGCAATACCGTCTCATTGAGGCCCGGTGCAGCCAGAGCTTTTGTTTGTGCATCCTGGCCGGATAGAGCGCGTCACCGAAAAAGAGCGGATCCTCAAAAAGCACAACGCGGTCCGGTTGGTTGGCGAGCCCGGGATGATCGGCGAAAAGCTGGTTGGGGAGCAGGATGGTTGTTGCGGACAAGAGGTAAGCTCTGATTTGTTTATTGGGTGAGTGATAAGTTGCTCAGGATCTCGGGTATCTTTTTCTTTAGACCAAAGAACCCTGCCTTTGCGTGGGGCCACGCTTCGCGGTCATAGGGGCGCAGGACACGAGCGAGAGTGATGCCTGCGTTCTTCAGTTGGGGTTCTGCCCGATCCAGCCGTGATCTGGCAGGCCCAATCGGCGCGTGAGCGGTCGCAATGGTTGTGACGCCAGCTTGCCGCGCGGCTTCAATCAACGCATCGCACCAGTTGTCGCCCGCCTCCAGTATAGTGGCGTGTTGCCCCAGCGCGCTCTTCATTGCGCCACAGGCGAAATCTTGTGCAACTTTCCCGATCGGATTTGGGGATCGACCGTGGGTGGCCAACACACCGACCATCGCAACGGGCGGGGTTGGCATAATGCTTGCGCCCGAAAGATCCTCCTCTGTCAAAAGCAGCAAATTGGGGCTGCCAGTATGTTGTTGGGGAAATGCAATCGGAATGCGCGGGTGTTCTGCCTCTTCGACAAGCGGCTGCGCATGAGTGGCCAGACCTTTGGGCTGAAACCGACCTTCGGTGTATTTGGTGATGTTTTCTGCGCGCGCGAGGTAGATCTTGCCTTTCGTGTGTAATCCCCCAACCCAACGCCAGCTCAGTGTGTTGGAGGCCGGATCGCCATCCAGAAGATGCCGCAAAAAGAAGTCCGCGCCCAGTTGCCAGGGCAGCCGCAGCGTGAATATCCAAATCGACGCGAACCACATGCGCGCGTGATTGTGCAAATACCCGGTTCTGACCAATTCCCGCGCCCAATGGTCAAAACACGCAAAGCCGGTATTGCCACACACCGCATCCTTAAATCGGGCCGCTAAAGCGGCATCACCGTCAAGGTTTTTAAGGGTGCGCATCAGGTCGTGTTGGTAGTGCGCCCAGACGCTTGGCCTTTGCTCCAACCAGCCTTTGAAATAGGTACGCCAAAACACTTCTTGGACAAATTTCTCTGACATGTTGGGGCTGTGCGCAGCCAGCACCCGCTCCAACACCTCTTGTTCCGTCACCAAACGATACCGTAGCCAAGGCGACAAACCAGAGACATTGTTGCGCCTGTCTGCGCCGAAGTCGTAGTTGCGCGTGTGCGCATAATGCCGCCCGGTACGTGCCACGAACTGCTCCAACCTTCTTAGACCAGCCGCGCGCGTGGGCTGAAAATCAAGGGCTTCGTGCAAGGCCTCAAGGTCTGAAAACGTATCGGTCACGCTGCAGACCTGCATTTTTTCGAGCAGTATTTGACTTCGTCCCATACTCTTTGCCATTTCTTGCGCCACGCAAACGGGCGTTGGCAGACCGGGCAGATTTTCTGGGGTAAATGGGCCTTTTTTTGCATCTTCATGTTGGGTCTCCGAAGGGCAGGTTCAGCTGCTCGGGATCGGTAGGCGCGCGGAGGGGGGTCTGGGTGCTGCGCCGGGTTTTTCGACTGGCATGTTTGCGGGCGATGGCCCGGGCCTCTTTGCGAAAGTCATCGCCTCGACGAATGCCCCAAACCCGTTCGCGCGCGGCTTTGGCCGCTGCCAAGTGATCAAATATCCGCTCTGGATAGGCGATCCCGATGATCTGCCTGGCATTTTCTGCTTTCCAGGGTTCATGAATATACCGATCCGCAATCGGAGCCAGTTCAGGTAGCCATGTTCGAATAAATCGCCCCGTAGGGTCCTGACCATACCCTTGTTTCACCGGGTTGTAGATGCGAACGGCATTGATGCCCGTGGTTCCCGATTGCATCTGTACCTGGTTCCAATGGATTCCGGGTTCATAATCGGTAAACATCCGCGCCAGATGCAGCCCGGGTGCGCGCCAATCCAGCCAAAGGTGATAGCTGGCCGTGGCCATCACCATCGCCCGCATCCGAAAATTCAGCCAGCCAGTGGTTCGCAGCGACCGCATGCAGGCATCCAAGAATGGATAACCCGTCTCACCGTTCGACCAGGCGGCCAAGAGATCGGCATCGGGCGTTTTGGGCCGGAGTCCGTCATAGAGCCGGTGTAAGTTCTCAAATTCGATACGCGGCTCATCCTCAAGCTTTTGGATGAAGTGGCAATGCCAGTGCAGCCGGCCCGAAAACGACCGTAAGGATTTGTGCCAGTCCTTTGCCCTGGGTGGCAATGCGCGTCTCTGCCGTTGTGACGTTTGGGCCACCTCGCGCATCGAAAGCGCGCCCCAAGCAAGATAGGGAGATAGCCGCGAACACGCCTCGGCCCCTTCGACGGGGCTCGACATGGCGCGCTGATATTGCTCGCCGCGGTGGGTCAAAAAGCTGTTTAGCCTCTCCAGACCCGCACGCCTCCCCCCAATTTGACGTCCGTTGCACATATCATCCTGCAAACCAAGGTCGCGCCTTGTTGGAATCTGGCCAAGATCAACTTCGATCGGGGCCAGCGGCGTCGGCGACGTGGTGGGCAGGTCCATAAATTTGTCCCAACGCGCCGCCCAACCGTCGCGCGATTTGAGCTTACGAAATACGCCATGATTTTGCACTTCGACCCACGGAATGCCATGATCCCGGCACCATGCAGCAACTTGAAGATCGCGTTGATAGGTCCAGTGATTGCCGGTTTCCTCATGCGACCAAAGTGCCTCAATCAGGCCCTGTGCCTTTAGCGCAGAAAAAACCGATCGAATTTGGCCCACGCGTACAACAAGCGGCTGCCCGAGTGCCTCAAGATCCTTCCGCAATTCGGCAAGCGTTTCCGCTACAAAGTTCCATTGACGCGTTGAGGCATCAGCCTGTTGCCATAGCTCGGTTTCAACAACGTAGAGCGGTAACACTGGCCCAACGCGAGAGGCCTGCGCTAAGGCAGAATTGTCCTGCACCCTTAGATCGCGTTTGAACCAGACAACCTGCATGATCTCTCCAACAGTTCTTGACTGGTGGTACGGAGAACGCTCGCGAGCAGATCATTTTCGAGGCTGTCTTCGCTATGCGTCAGCGGCGGAATACGAAGCGTGAAAATAATGACACCGTATCCGATCTCGA
Organism: Ruegeria sp. CH6; assembly: GCF_056537005.1. Lineage (NCBI taxonomy): Bacteria > Pseudomonadati > Pseudomonadota > Alphaproteobacteria > Rhodobacterales > Roseobacteraceae > Ruegeria > Ruegeria sp. CH6. Next base: position 337,411 of record NZ_JBQFQS010000003.1, read on the forward strand.
ATGGCAGTTATTGTCGCCTCACTCTGTGCGAATACCCGTCACTTGTCACTTCGCCCTGAATGTCAGGAATATGCGGTTCGCGCCGCGCATGCACAGAAAGGGAGCTTGGCCGACGGTGGCTTTGACCTCTTCGTCTCGGGGGCTAATTCGCTTCTGAAATACTTAAACCCCCTCCTTTCACAAGCAGATCCACAATTGCGTCGACTCCACTTCTGTTACGAAGTGACGAGAATAAGAAGGGTCGTCCTTTGCGCATTTTCTTCGCATCACGTTCCATAATCTCCAACGAAGCGCCAACATGCGGCGCCAGATCGGTCTTGTTGATAATGAGGATGTCCGATTTCGTAATCGCTGGCCCGCCTTTCCTGGGGATTTCCTCGCCTGCGGCGACATCAATCACATAGATGGTCAGATCCGCCAATTCCGGGCTGAAAGTGGCCGATAGATTGTCGCCACCGCTTTCAATCAACACCACGTCGAGGTCAGGATGACGTGTCTGCATTTCGGCGACGGCGGCTAAATTGATCGAGGCGTCTTCGCGAATTGCTGTGTGCGGGCAGCCACCGGTTTCGACGCCGATGATTCTGTCGCGCGGCAGGATCTGCATGCGCATGAGCGCCTCGGCATCCTCCTGCGTATAGATGTCATTGGTAATAACACCTACTGAGCAAACATCGCGCAGCGCTTCGGACAATGCAGCGGTCAAAGTGGTTTTTCCGGCTCCTACAGGGCCTCCGATGCCTACGCGAAGCGGGCCGTTCATATTCGTCATGTGCGGAAAATCCTTGAATACTGTGTTTCGTGCTTCATTGAGACGATGTCCGACAGAAACGCCGTTGAACTTAGCTGATCCAAATCAGCCTCTTGGGCACTTTGTGCAATCCGCTCGCACAATGGCGTTAGAGTACGGATCAGCCTTTGCGCGTCAGTCTGGCCTAAGGGTACAAGGCGCGTTGCGCAGGCAACAAGATTACTGGCAAACGCCTGCAGAAACATTTTAGTCGTCAACAATATGGGAAGGTTCTGCAACCTGGCTGCTTGGCCTATGCTGACAGGGTACGAGATCTGGCTCAGATCCAGCTCCCAGACATCTCCTGTGACGGTTCCAAAGGCCTGACCCAGCAACTCGGTTTCCATGAGCCTTTCGGATGACGCACAAAAAGCCCGAGCGATAACATCGACGTTGGTCAGTTCATCTCTATCCTGCGCATTGTATGCCGCCACAACGAACACAGCATCATTCCATCCAGACCCGTGTTCCAGCACGTCCGAAATCCAAGCTTCGGTGTCTTGTGAACTTGTGACAGCTCCCTCGTCAATTGCAGCCTCCAACCCGTGAGAATAGGCGAACCCCCCTACAGGATAGGCAGGAGACAACCATTGGGTCAGCATCAGGATATCGGCGTCAGTGGGTATGGCCATGGGTCCTGCCGTGGCCATAGGCTCCGCCTTCCGGAGTGAACGGTTCGCACACCTCTCGCACCGTGGCGCCAATTTTGAGCAGCATGTCTCGGATAACGTGATCGACCTGGATCAACAGGCGATACTTTTCGATCTGACAAGGCGTATGGCGGTTGCCGATATGCCATGCGATGCGCGTCAGGTCCGGGGCTTTAACCTCCAGCAACGCTTCGGGTGCAGCCTGTATTTCCACTTCGCGACCGTCTTCCAAAACCAAGGCGCCGCCGTGGTTCAACGAAGTCGTTTGCGCCAGATCGATGAGAATCTGTTCGCCACTTTCGCAGGTCAAAACCTTGCGACGCAGAAAGCGGTCATCATAGGTTAACGACAGGCAGTCTGCCGGATCGCTATGCGTGTGATCCGAATACTGACGTGCAGTACAGAGCAGGGCGGTCATACCGTCACCTCCTCTGCAGCGGGAATGGTCAGAGCCAGATTGAGTCCGAAAATACGCGATGCACGATCCGTTCGCGCGTCAGGCCGCGCTTTTTCAACTCTTCGTCGCTGAGCGATTGCAGTAATTCGACTTGCCGGACGCGTGATTGAGCTTCGGCCACGCTGATCAGGGCCGAGTAAACTGATGACCCGATGGATGCTATCAAACCGGGTAACGAAAAGCGTGCGTGTGTTTGTGCCGTTGAGTGTGCCATTTGGACCCTCGTAAATGTTGGTCCTCCCATCGGTTTTAATATTTGTCATTGTGGCCTCACTTAGAAGAGCGTGTTTGGTCATTTCTGCCTTGCGCGGGCCGCAACCCAGCACATTTTTTGATCAGAACAAAAAGTATCGTTGCGCCATTGGCAGCGTTTCGGCGGGTTGGCAGGTTAGCAGTTCGCCATCTGCCCGTACCTCGTAGGTTTCCGGGTCAACCTCGACTTGCGGCGTCGCGTTGTTCAGCAGAAGATCCTGCTTGCCGATCTCTCGCGTGTTTTGGACGGCGACGGTCTGTTTTGCCAATCCCAGTGTATCACCGATCCCATCCGCATAGGCGGCCTGCGAGACAAATGTGATCGCCGAGTTTTCCACCGACCGTCCGTAGGCGCCAAACATGGGGCGACTATAAACGGGTTGCGGTGTAGGGATTGAAGCGTTGGGGTCGCCCATCTGTGCACAAGCAATCGTGCCGCCCAGCAACACCATCTCGGGCTTCACTCCGAAAAAGGCAGGGTTCCACAGGACTAAGTCGGCGCGTTTGCCTTCTTCGATGCTACCGATTTCATGGCTGAGGCCGTGGGCAATAGCTGGGTTGATGGTGTATTTCGCGATGTAGCGGCGGACGCGAAAGTTGTCGTTCTCACCGGTTTCTTCGGGTAGACGACCGCGTTGTTTCTTCATTTTGTCAGCGGTTTGCCAGGTGCGGATCAGAACTTCGCCTACGCGCCCCATCGCCTGACTGTCAGAAGCGATGATGCTGAAGGCGCCCATGTCATGCAGTATGTCCTCGGCCGCGATGGTTTCGCGCCGGATGCGGCTCTCGGCAAAGGCCACGTCCTCGGGGATGGACTTGTCGAGGTGATGACAGACCATCAGCATGTCCAGATGCTCTTCGACTGTGTTCACCGTGAAGGGTCGCGTCGGGTTGGTCGAGGACGGCAACACATGGTTCTCGCCACAGATCTTGATGATATCTGGGGCGTGGCCACCACCTGCGCCCTCGGTGTGGAAGGCGTGGATTGTACGGCCTTTCATGGCCGCCACAGTGTTTTCGACAAAGCCGGATTCGTTCAGCGTATCGGTGTGGATCATCACCTGAACATCCATCGCGTCGGCCACCGACAGGCAACAGTCGATGGCAGCGGGGGTGGTGCCCCAATCCTCGTGCAGCTTCAGCGCACAGGCCCCGGCCTTAACCTGTTCTTCTAGCGCGGCAGGTAGCGAGGCATTGCCTTTACCCGCAAAGGCCAGATTCATCGGGAAAGCATCCGCCGCCTGCAACATCCGCCCGATATGCCACGGACCGGGGGTGCAAGTGGTGGCCAATGTCCCATGCGCAGGCCCGGTGCCGCCGCCCAGCATGGTGGTCAGGCCGGAATGCAGCGCGTCTTCGATCTGTTGCGGGCAGATGAAGTGAATATGACTGTCGAACCCACCTGCCGTCAGGATACGACCCTCGCCAGCAATGGCCTCGGTTCCGGGTCCTATGACGATGTCGACACCGGGTTGTGTATCGGGGTTTCCCGCCTTGCCGATCTTTGCGATCCGCCCGTCTTTCAGGCCAACGTCAGCCTTGTAGATGCCCGAGTGATCAACGATCAGAGCGTTGGTGATGACCGTATCCACAGCTCCTTCGACGCGCGTGGCCTGAGACTGTCCCATTCCGTCGCGGATTACCTTGCCGCCGCCAAATTTGACCTCTTCGCCATAGCTGGTCAGATCACGTTCGACCTCGATCACAAGATCGGTGTCGGCCAGCCGCAGCTTATCCCCGGTAGTAGGGCCGAACATCGCGGCATAGTCTGAGCGCTTGATTTTTGCTGGCATCAGAGTGCCCCCATGACCTTTTGATTGAAGCCGTAGACCCTGCGCGCACCGCTGATCGGGATCAGTGAAACTTCGCGTGCCTGCCCCGGTTCGAACCGCACAGCGGTGCCTGGAGCAATGTCCAGGCGCAGGCCATGCGCAGCAGCGCGGTCGAAGTCGAGCGCGGGGTTGGTTTCGGCGAAATGGTAGTGTGAGCCGACCTGAACCGGGCGGTCGCCGGTATTGGCGACCATCAAAGTGATCGCATCAGTGCCGGGGTTCAGGGTAATTTCACCATCAGCCGGGAATAGCTCTCCGGGGATCATCTGTTCAGCTTTGTGATCAGCGCGACAGCGGCCAGCGAAACAACTGCCAGCCCAACGCACATCGCGGCGTAATCGGTGCCGTGCGCGTGGATATGCGTTCCGTTATGGGCTGCTGCGGGGCCAGCGAAGATCAGGGCGGGGAAAAGCATGCGTGTCATATTGGTTTCCTTTTCAGCGAATGGGATTGTGGACGGTCACCAGCTTGGTGCCATCTGGAAAGGTGGCTTCGACCTGAACCTCGTGGATCATTTCAGGCACACCCTCCATGCATTGCTCGCGGGTGATCACCTCGGCCCCGGCCTGCATCATGTCGGCGACTGAACGTCCATCGCGCGCACCTTCGACTACGGCGTCGGTGATCAGGGCGATGGCCTCAGGGTGGTTCAGTTTGACGCCGCGTGACAGTCGCTTTCGGGCGACCTCGGCAGCCATGGCGACCAGCAGTTTATCTTTTTCACTAGGTGTCAGATTCATGTCAGAGCATCCAGCATCGGGGTAATGTGTCTTTGTTCAACCGGCGCAAAATCGGCATCAATGTGCGGCGAAGAGCCAAGCTGTTGTCGGCCAGAATACGGATAGCCAGAAGGCCATCTTGGATTAGTGTTGCCCCTGCGTCCTCGGGCAGCATTTTGCGAATGGAATCCAGATGACCTTCGGCCGACTCCGAAGCAAAGACGATCAGCGCCATCGCTCCTGTGCCGTTTGCAATATGCGGCTTGGACAGATGCTTGTGCCAATCACCAGAAAACCGGATCGCGTCAAGGAACACCGTCTTTCCTTGGCGTTGTACCTCGATCCGATCGTTTAGGCGGATATCGGTAAGCGTCTCGCCCATAGCGATGCGCCCGAAGATGAGAGGCTCTACCATCAGCATCTCGGCATCCGGCGCGATCTCGATTTTCAGGCGTCGGTCCAGAGCGCTGCCGTTGAACAGAATGGTCTCTTGCGGCAACCAGTTCAGCCGGGCTTCAGTCTCAACAGTCAGATGATTGGTAATCTGGCCACATTCTTGCGGCTGAGCCTTGTACGCGCGTTCGCAGGCTTGTGTTGTCAAAGTCAGCGCGGTTCCTTTCGCCGCCTTGCCGGAAAATCGAAATGAATCGCCCCCGGTTACACCGCCGGCCGTGTTTAGGAGAACCGCGTCAAGATCAGGTGTATTGGTTCTGGGGAACAGGCACTTAAAAGACCCGGACTGGCGAAACTTGTTCAGCACCGTCCTGTCGCCCAATTGCTTGGTGCTCAAGCTGACGGCGCCTGCAGCACGCGGTGGAACAGCACTGTGCGTGGGCAATATGGCTTCAACTTGGGTAATAGGGCACCTTTAGAGCTTGGTTTGGTGGCACCTGTTTCTCTGTTGAAGGGGCGGAACACTAATCTACAGTGGCTAAATCTGCTTATTTCGACATCGTGCGTCTAAATTTTAGACAGCGACCCCGGTCTTGGATGAAAAAATAGGCGCATATCGCCGATTTCCCGAATTGGATAAATGGTAAGTTGCCAAGCTTGCTGCGATGCAGAAACCGTAAGGGTGCCACCGCGGAAACGACCCGGGGGTGTGTGACGGCTGCGCGAATTGGACCTCGAACACAACCGCCACACGGAACGCAACAACAGTTGCGGGGATCAGGTAGAAGAAGAGTGTGCCTTTGCGCAAGCCCTCTCTCCCGGCCCCGCCAGGAGGATTACATGAAATCGCTCAAATCCACGCTCGCCGGATCACTTGTCTTTGCTGCCATGGCCACCGCTGCCTTGTCGGACGAAGACACGATCAAGGTTGGAGTGCTGCATTCGCTGTCCGGCACGATGGCGATCTCGGAAACCACACTGAAAGACACGATGCTGATGCTGATCGATCAGCAAAACGCGAAGGGCGGCCTGCTGGGCAAGCAGCTTGAGGCGGTTGTGGTCGACCCCGCATCCGACTGGCCGCTATTTGCTGAAAAAGCGCGCGAGTTGCTGACCGTCCATGAGGTCGACGTGATCTTTGGCAACTGGACCTCGGTTAGCCGGAAATCGGTGCTGCCGGTCATCGAAGAGCTGAACGGCCTGCTGTTCTACCCGGTTCAGTATGAGGGCGAGGAGTCCTCGAAAAACGTATTCTACACCGGCGCCGCGCCGAACCAACAGGCAATCCCTGCGACAGACTATTTTCTGGAGGAACTGGGGGTCGAGAAATTTGCTCTGCTCGGCACGGACTATGTCTACCCTAGAACCACCAACAATATTCTTGAAAGCTATCTGAAGCAGAACGGCATCGCGGATGACGATATTTTCGTCAATTACACGCCTTTCGGCCACTCCGACTGGTCCAAGATCGTGGCTGACGTGGTCGCGCTGGGCGCGGACGGCAAGAAAGTCGGTGTGATTTCGACCATCAATGGCGACGCCAATATAGGTTTCTACAAGGAACTGGCCGCCGCTGGCGTTTCGGCGGACGATATTCCAGTCGTAGCATTCTCGGTCGGCGAGGAAGAACTGTCCGGTTTGGATACCACCAACCTCGTCGGTCACCTTGCCGCTTGGAACTACTTCCAGTCGGCGGATACCGAAGCCAACGCGGAATTCGTGGACACCTGGAAAGCCACCATGGGCGACGAGCGCGTGACCAATGACCCGATGGAGGCGCATTACATCGGCTTCAACATGTGGGTGAACGCCGCGACCGAGGCCGGTTCGACCGAAGTCGATGCCGTGCGCGCTGCGATGTACGGGCAGGAGTTCCCGAACCTGACCGGTGGCACTGCTGTGATGTTGCCGAACCACCACCTGGCGAAACCGGTTCTGATCGGTGAGATTCAGGAAGACGGCCAGTTCGATATCATCAGCGAAACTGATGTCGTGCCGGGTGACGCGTGGACTGACTTCCTTCCGGAGTCGGCTGTGCTGGTCTCTGATTGGAAAGAGCTGGGTTGCGGTATGTACAACACCGAGACCAAGACCTGCGTTCAGACCCTATCGAACTACTAACCGACCACGCAAGGCGGGTTTGTTTGCCCGCCTTGCCACAAAAGACATTCGGGTTTCACCACATGGTACGACTTTTCCTTGCGGGCCTCGCAATCCTGTGCGCCTGCCTGACTGCCAACGCTCAAGAGGTCGGTCTGCAACCGATCTTGCAAGAGCATCAGGAGATCATCGCCAAAAGCTCGCGTAAGACGATCAAACCGGCGATTGATGCTATTGCGTCGAGCGGTTTGCCTCAGGCGCAAGTAATGCTTGAGACCTGGGCCGCCAAGAACATGTGGATGCGCAAGTCTGACGGTCTGTTCTTTTCTGGCCAGAAAGGTGAGGGGCGGTCGTATGAACTGACCGATTTCGATACAGGTGAGATCGTCGGCACCTTCGAGAAGTCCGAGCTTAAGCAGTTGAAGCCCAACAGCGGTATCCGCGCGATGATTGGGACAGCGTTGGTGCAGTTCCAACTGACCGATCCCAACCGCGCGAAGCGGCTGGCGGCCCTGCAATCCATTCAGCGTGATCCCGAAAGTGCACTATTAGAGCCGCTGCGGGCTTCGATAGACGATGAACCGGACACGGAATTGAAAGCGCAAAAACAGCGGCTTGAACGATTGCTGACGATTGGATTTGACGAAGATACCGCAGCCCGCGTGGCCGCGATCGAAGAAATGTCCGGCGATCTGGGCGTAGATGTTCGTGCCGCTTTGAACCCTTTGGTCGTCACCTCCCGGCACGCCGCAATCGAATTGCCCACGGACCGGAACGTCGCAGTTGTTCTTGAAGCGGGCTCAGACGCCTTAACGTCTGACGAAGCATATGACTTGCTCGTTGCGGGAAACCTCGCCCCACCGCGTGTTTCTGCGGAAGATATCAGAGCGGCACTATCGGCTAATATTGTCGGGGGTCGTGTAAGTGACATTCCAGTCGCTCAACTGAATTCAGACGCAACGCGCGAGCGTGCGTATGCCGCCCTGGCAGAGGCCGGGCTTGTGCCAGCCTTATTCACGGACGAAGACATCAACGCTGCAGTTGGCACGCATATATTCTTTGAAACGTACAGCGAGCCGTCTGCCGAGGTTACCAAGGCAGCCGAAAAAGCCCTGGAGCAGATCGAACTGAAGGTCGGCCTAAACCAGACGCTCGACCTGACGCTGGACGCGATCTCACTGGCGTCGATCTATTTCCTTGCCGCCATTGGTCTGGCCATCACCTTCGGCGTGATGGGCGTGATCAATATGGCCCATGGCGAGTTCATCATGATGGGCGCCTACACCGGTTACGTGGTACAACAGTTCATCCCCGGCCATACGCTGTCGATCATCGTCGCCATCCCGATGGCTTTTGCGGTCACCTTCGCCATGGGCGTCGCGATGGAGCGGCTGGTGATCCGCTGGCTCTATGCCCGCCCGCTTGAGACGCTGCTGGCGACATTCGGCATCTCAATCGCCCTGCAACAACTGGCCAAGAACATCTTTGGCACGCAGGCACGCCCGCTGACCGCGCCCGGCTGGCTGGACGGGGCTTGGGTGCTGAACGACGTGGTCGCGATCAGCTATATCCGCATCGCGATCTTCGTGCTGGCGATGATCTTTCTGGGGCTGTTCCTCTACATCATGAAACGGACCCGGCTTGGGCTTGAGATGCGCGCAGTGACGCAGAACCCACGTATGGCGGGGTCGATGGGCATCAATCCGGGGCGGGTGAATATGCTTACATTTGGGCTGGGCTCCGGCATCGCCGGGATTGCGGGTGTCGCCATCGGCCTATTTGCCAAGGTCACATCAGATTTGGGCAACGATTATATCGTACAAAGCTTCATGACTGTCGTTGTCGGCGGTGTCGGCAACATCTGGGGCGCGCTGGCGGGTGCCGGAATGATCGGCTTCCTGCAGAAAGGGATCGAGTGGATGAACCCGTCGAACACCCTCGCGGCGCAAACCTACATGATCATCTTCATCATCATTTTCATCCAGTTTCGGCCGCGGGGCATCATCGCCCTCAAGGGCCGCGCGGCGGGGGATTGAGCCATGGAACGCAGCTTTATCGCCAAGAACCCATCCGTGCTGGTCTTTCTTGCAATCCTGTCCCTGTTCACCCTGAGCGTGACCATCCTGTCCGAGGGATTCGGGATCGGTGTGATCTCGACCAGCTTCGTCAAAACGCTGGGCAAAACCCTGTGCCTGTGCCTGATCGCAGTGGCGATGGATCTGGTCTGGGGCTTCACTGGCATCCTGTCGTTGGGCCACTTCGCCTTCTTCGGGCTAGGGGGCTACATGATCGGTATGTGGCTGATGTACGAACGCACCCGTCTGATCGTGGTCGACTCGCTGGCACAGGCCGAAATTCCACCGACTTCGGCTGAGGTGGTGGACGCCATCGCAACACAAGTCTTTGGCGTTGTCGGATCGTCGGAATTTCCGTTGATCTGGGCGTTTTCCCACAGCCTGACACTACAACTGATCCTGGTCGTGCTGATCCCGGGCCTGCTGGCGCTGATCTTCGGATTGTTGGCTTTCCGGAGTCGTGTAACCGGTGTGTATCTGTCGATCCTGACGCAGGCCATGACTTTGGCGCTGGCCCTGTACCTGTTCCAGAACGACAGCGGCTTGCGCGGCAATAACGGGCTGTCCGGCTTGCAGAATCTTCCAGGTGTCACCACCTCACAGGACGTCGTGTCGATCTGGTTCCTCTGGGCCTCGGCACTGGCGCTGGGTCTGGGCTACATGCTGGCCGCATGGATCGTGTCAGGCAAGTTCGGCTCGGTCATCCGCGGCATTCGCGATAACGAGGCACGGGTACGCTTCCTTGGCTACTCGGTCGAGGTCTACAAGCTGGCCGTCTTCACCCTGACTGCTTGCATCGCGGCCATTGCCGGCGCGCTTTACTACCCGCAGGCTGGCATCATCAATCCCGAGGAGATGGCCCCAATCGCCTCGATTTATCTGGCCGTCTGGGTCGCCATCGGTGGACGAGGTCGCTTGTACGGCGCGGTAATCGGTGCAGCTTTTGTCAGCCTTCTCAGTACGTGGTTCACGGGCGGGCAGGCCCCGGATATTTCGCTTGGGTTTTACACGATCAAATGGGTCGACTGGTGGCAGGTGCTACTGGGCGTAACTTTCGTGTTGGTTACGTTGTTCGCCCCGCAGGGCATTGGAGGATTGTTCGACTTGTGGACCGATCGCCGCCACCCGGACAGGCATGGGGCAAATCTAGGACCGGATGACGGCGCCCTACTAGAGAAGGAGGCCATGGAATGAACACTTTGCTTGAGGTTAGCGGTGTTTCGGTCACTTTCGACGGTTTCCGAGCTATCAACAACTTGTCGTTCCAGATCGGCGAGGTCGAACTTCGCGCAGTGATCGGCCCGAACGGGGCAGGGAAAACCACCTTCATGGACATCATCACGGGTAAAACCCGACCCGATGAAGGGCGCGTCATCTGGGGAGAGAAATCCGTATCTTTGTTGGGACTTTCCGAAGCAAAAATTGCGCAGGCTGGGATCGGGCGGAAGTTTCAGAAACCAACGGTTTTTGAAGACCAGACCGTGCATGAAAATCTGCTGATGGCTCTTCAGAACAAACGTGGCTGGCTTCACGTGCTTTTCTATCGGACCACCACTGACGATTTGCAGAAAGTCGAAGAACTGGCCGTCGAAATCGGTCTGCATCAAGACCTAAGCCGCAAGGCTGGTGAACTGAGCCACGGTCAAAAACAATGGCTGGAAATTGGCATGCTGCTGGCCCAGGAACCACGACTCTTGCTGGTGGACGAACCTGCCGCCGGCATGACACCGCAGGAGCGCGAACACACCACCGACTTGCTGTTACAAGCCGCCAGAACCCGCGCCGTTGTCGTGGTGGAACACGATATGGAATTTGTTCGGCGCCTGAATTGCAAAGTCACGGTTTTACACGAAGGGTCCGTCTTGGCTGAAGGGAGCCTTGATCACGTGACATCTAACCAGGACGTCATCGACGTATACTTAGGGCGCTAAACAATGCTGAAGCTGACTGATCTGACTCTACATTATGGGCATTCGCAAATCCTCAACGGGATTTCCATGGAAGCCAGACAAGGCGAAGTGACTTGCGTCATGGGGACCAATGGTGTCGGGAAAACCAGCCTGATGAAGGCAATATCAGGTACGCATCCGCGTTCGGCTGGCAATCTGGAACTGGACGGGGAACCTTTGGGTGTCCTGCCTGCTCATCAAATGGCATGGAAAGGCGTGGCTTATGTTCCACAAGGTCGTGAAATATTTCCTTTGCTCACAGTTCGCGAAAACCTTGAAACGGGGTACGCCTGTCTGCCCGCCAGCGAGCATTTCATTCCAAGTGAAATTTTTGACATGTTCCCGGTTCTCAAGCAGATGCAAAACCGTCGCGGAGGTGACCTTTCTGGCGGTCAGCAGCAACAACTGGCGATCGCGCGGGCACTGATAACGCGACCAAGCCTTCTTCTGTTGGACGAGCCGACAGAAGGTATTCAGCCCAACATCATCCAACAGATAGGTGAAGTCATCCGGCACCTCAGAGCCACGAGCGGAATGGCAATCATCTTAGTGGAGCAATACTTTGACTTTGCCTATGATCTTGCCGATAGATTTATCGCGTTGCGACGAGGAGAAGTCTTGATCAACGGCGCCAGGAAAGACGTGACACGCGATGAGTTACTGCAGGCCGTAACAGTCTAGTGCTGATACTGAGATTGGTTTCGGGATTGAAGGATGAAACTCAAAATTTGGCTTAATCTTAGCTCGGGATATAGTCTGATCCTCTGAACACGTTCAACTGAAACTGTATTTTCTTCTTATTCTCTTCATCCAGCCTCCGTATTGCAGCGTTCATCAAAGCTGCCATTGGCAAACTGACGGAGCATTCACTCACGGCAGTGCCTCATGAAAGAGCTGCCGCGAGTTGTAGCTGCTGACCAATCAGAACGTTGTATCCATTTTGCAATGGTTAGATATGTTCTCAGGATCATCTGGTTTAAGCACGTTTTCTTGCTGTCTGAAGCTTTCCTGACTGCCATTGGCTATGGTTGGCGTGGTGGTCTTGCCAAGGAACAGCGGTTCACAAGCCGTGTATTTATACAGATTGATCGGCCATCCGAATTACCTTCAACCATGGCAGTCAACTCACGCGCAGCTTTACGTCCCATTTCCCGGTGGGGAACATGAACAGTGGTCAATGCCGGACTGACGATCTCAGCAAGCTCAATATCGTCAAAGCCCGTTACAGAGACTTGCTCAGGTACTTTTATCCCCAGCCTTCCCGCCTCACGCAGGGCTCCCGCTGCCAATACGTCGTTCCCGCACATAACAACCGTCGGTCTCGGAGAAAGCGACATGAGCTGCTGAAAAGCCCCGGCACCCTTTTCAATCTCATAGTCCGTTTCAATCAGTGTCAGGGAATTTGCGTCCAGACCGCTCTCTGCCATGGTCTGTCTGACGCCATCCACACGACTTTGCGCCCGGTCGTTGCCCAAAGTCTGGCCCGAAATCATCGCGATCCGCTGGTGGCCCGCTGAAATGACAGCTTGCGCCAGCTTTCCCATGGCATCCGTGTTGTCGAAACCAACAGAGGGACGATGCGCTTCTGGATCGTAGGACCAGGCGACCAGAGACGGAACCTGATGTCGCTCCAGATACGTGTAGATTTCGGCGTCGCGTGCGTACCCGATCAGCAGCAGACCGTCTGCGCCGCGTGCAACCAGTGCGCGGATCTGTTCCCATTCCACTTCGGGATCATACGCTGAACTGGACACCAGAAGTGTGTAGCCGCTCTCGCGAAGTTGGTCCTGAAACTCCTGCAACCCGCGGGCAAAGATAGCGTTGTCCATAGTGGGAATAATGGCGCCGATAGTGTAGCTGCGCTTCGCCGCCATAACCCGGGCCGCGAAGTTTGGCGTGTAGCCCAGCGATTCGACGGCCAGCATGACACGCTGTCGGGTAGCTTCAATGACCTGATCCGGTGAATTCAGGCATCGAGAAACCGTGGCGGTTGATACGCCCGCCGCCTTGGCGACATCGTTAAGTGTCGGAACTGAACGGTTTTTTCCCATGTGTTGCCCGCTGTGACTTTGAACCTTGTCATAACATAAAAACCTGCGCCTGCCATCCACGAATGTAAGCGCTTGCATTATCAATGTAAGCGCTTACAAATAGATTCGAGATACGATTCCGGAGTTCTAAGATGTTCCTTTGGGCTGCTGCTGCCGTCTTTGCGATGTTTTTTGCCAATGTCGCGTTGGGCGCCTTTGGCGGCGGTGCTTTCTTAGGAGATGTCGGAGAAATGCTGGTTCTGTTTGCCGCCTCGATCCTTTTCGTAGCGGCCATTCTCAAACGCGAAGCTGACCAAAAGAACAAAAACGGCAGCTGACGGATCAATAGGGAGGAAGACAATGACGAATGCCAAGGATGGCCTCAAATCTGCTGAGCGCCGGAATTTTCTGAAACTGGCCTCAACCGGTTCATTCACTGCGGCTGTGGTGGCCGGTGCTGGCGGTGTGCTGTGGTCTTCAGAAGCCGCTGCACAAACCGCTAAGGAAGAGAAAGAGCGCGAGAGTGCAGCAGATCATGTCATGACCGTTGCCACTGCCTATGTATTGGGGGCATCGCGCAGCTATCCGATTATGCAGTTGGATCTGAAGGAAAACATCCAGAACGCCACCAACGGGAAAATCTATGTCAAACTGGCGCCGGGAGGCCAGCTGGGTGCCGGTGGTGCATTGGTGCAAAAGGTTCAGGGCGGCACCATTCAGGCGGCGCAGCATTCGCTGTCGAATTTCGCGCCGTTTGCTTCCACTGTTGATTTGATCAACATGCCTTATCTTTGCGGCTCCAACCAGCGGTTCACCAACTTGGTGAATTCAGACTTCTGGAAGTCTGAGGTACACCCCAACGTTGAAGCCAACGGGTTCAAAGCTCTGTTTTATGTGAACATCGACCCCCGTGTTGTCGCGGTGCGCAAAGGCGGCAATGCCGTGATGTCACCCGGCGACATGGCTGGAGTGAAGTTCCGTGTACCGGGATCGAAAATGCTGCAGCAGTATTACCGCATGGTTGGCGCCAACCCGACACCTGTGGCCTGGGGTGAGACGCCTTCGGCGATCAAACAGGGCGTTGCGGATGCGCTCGATCCATCTGTCGGGGCACTCTATGTCTTTGGCTTCAAAGACATACTGAGCCACGTGACATTCACTCAGGCAGTGCCGGACAGCCAAGTCTATTCCTGTAACCTCGAGTGGTTCAATTCGCTGCCTGCCGATGTTCAGGAAGGTGTGATGTGGGGATCCGAGCTGACGGCGCATCAGAACCTGGCCAAAGTGCCTTCGGCCCGTGCCTATGCAATGGCGGAACTGGCCAAGGCCGGTGTCGAATTCCATGCCCTCAGCGATGACCAACTGGGCGAGTGGAAAGAGGCTGGCGGCTATCAGCTTAGCGAATGGGATTCCTTCAAGACTGAACTTGCTGGCTCCATGGACAATTTCGCCAAGCTCGAGGAGGCCGCAGGCACGCAAGGTAAATACTACGTGCACGACGCCTGAACATTATCGGGCCAGGGCGCTGGAAAGCGCCCGCCCTATTCTTCAACAGCCGCCTTCGCTGCAGCCTGCCAAGCTGGACGCAAGGGTGTGCCTGAACACCGGGAATGGCAATGAACATCCTGCGAACCATTGACCAGAACGCAGAGCGTTGGCTGCTTCTGGTGTTCTACACAATGCTGGTCGTCACGATGGCGATTGAAGTGATACGGCGCGAGCTGTTTGCCTATTCCTCGATCTGGGGCGAGGAAATCGTCCGCTATTCCTTCATTTATCTGGCTTGGATCGGCGCTGCGGCGGCGGTCAAAGAGCGCGCTCATATCCGTATCGACGTGATCCTGCATTACCTTGGCCCGCGGACCAAGGCTCTGATCTACATCTTCGGTGATCTGGTGATGTTCGTAGTCGCGTTGGTAGCGCTTTATTGGTCCTTCGAAACGGTGCATGTCTCAGCCAAGTTCGGCTCCGTCAGCCATGGCCTGCGGATTTCGATGGTCTGGTTCTTGGCGGCAGTACCGCTGGGATTCACCTTGATGATCTGGCGATTGCTCCAGTCTTTCCGGCGCGATTTGCGCAGCCTTCGTGATGGCACGCCCGTCTTCGAAGGCGACAAGCTGTTTGATTGAGAGGCCTGAGCGATGCTGTGGAATTCACTTAATCAAACGGTCGAGCTCGGCTGGGATTTCTACGTTCCGGTGATCATGTTCGTAGCTCTGATCGCGCTCGCGGTGCCGGTTTGGGCCGCGATTGGAGCCGCGGCCATCACCATGTTGGTCATGTCCGGAGACTTGCCGCTGAGCGCTATCGGCGAAAGCCTGTTCACTGGCATCGATGCCTTTGCGCTGACCGCGGTGCCGCTTTTCATTCTGACCGGAGACGTTCTGGTCCGAACCGGCCTCAGTAAAAAATTTCTGGATGTGGCCGAGGCATTAACCTGCTGGACCCGAGGTGGTTTCGGATCAGCCACAGTTCTGGTCTGCGGTATGTTTGCGGCGATCTCGGGATCTGACGCAGCCGGTGCCGCAGCTGTAGGACGAATGACCATTAACCGCCTGGTCGAAAGCGGCTATCCGCGCCCTTACGCTTGTGCCTTAGTGGCGGCGGGCGCTTGTACCGGCATCCTTATCCCGCCCTCCATTGCCTACATAATCATTGGATTGGTTTTGGGTATTTCAGCGTCCACCTTGTTTCTGGCTGCACTGATCCCGGGTCTGGCGATCCTGGTGTCGATCCTGATCACCAACATCATTATGAACCGGCTTTATACCTATGAGACCGGCGGCAACATGGGGTTTGGCGAATGGCTGGGCAATCTTGGCAATGCCCTTAAATCCGGCTGGTACGCCTTCATCGTTCCGGGGATCATCTTCTATGGCATATTCTCCGGACGTCTGACACCAACCGAAGCCGGTGCCACTGCAGTTGTCGTTACAATCGTGATGGGTTTCATCCTTGGCACCCTGAAACTGGCGGACTTTCCGGCCATGCTGGTTAGCTCCGCTAAGGTGAATGGGGTGATCCTGCCGATCATCGCCTTTTCTGCCCCGTTGGCCGAGGCGTTGGCAATCATGGGTGTGCCTCAGGGCTTTGTGACCGCAGTCACCGGTCTTACGGATGATCCCGCCCTGTTGATCCTGCTGATGATTTGCATCCTGATCGCTGCGGGCTGCGTGATGGAAACCACGCCAAACATCGTGATCCTGGCGCCTATTCTGAAGCCTTTGGCGGATAACATCGGCATGAATGAAATCCAGTTCTGCATCATGATGATCACCGCGCTTGGGGTGGGGTTCATCACCCCGCCGCTGGGCCTCAACCTTTTTGTCGTATCGGGCATAACTGGCGAGTCTATTCTCAAGATTGCTGCCCGTGCTGTGCCCTTTGTTCTGACCATGCTAATCGTGGTGCTGTTAATCGCCTATTTCCCGCCGATCTCAACCACGCTGCTTCCTGATATCTACAAGTAGGACCCCTTGGAAATGACCCGTGAATATCTGAAAAAGGCTACCCTGACCCCTAAGTCGGACGCGTCTGAAACTCATAAGATCGTGCAGGGCATCCTCGACGATATTGAGGCCGGAGGCGATGCCAAGGCTTTGGAGTACGCCGCGAAATTCGACCAATATGAAGGCAACGTTCTGCTGACTCCGGAAGAGATCGAAGCAGCCTGCGCCTTGGTGCCGGAAAAGCTGAAGGCCGATATTAGGTTTTCCCACGACAATGTACGTCGCTTTGCCCAACTGCAAAAAGGCACGGTGCATGACGTGGAGATGGAAATCTCGCCCGGTTTTATCACCGGACAAAAGGCGATCCCGGTGGATGCGGCCGGATGCTATGTGCCGGGCGGGCGCTACAGCCATATTGCAAGCGCCATCATGACTGTGACCACCGCCAAAGTGGCAGGCTGCAAACATATCACCGCTTGTTCACCGCCGCGTCCCGGCGTGGGTGTGGCTCCTGCCATCATCTATGCCGCGCACATCTGCGGTGCCGACAAGATCATGGCAATGGGCGGTGTGCAGGGGGTTGCGGCGATGACCTTTGGCCTCTTTGGCCTGCCCAAGGCAAACATCCTGGTGGGTCCTGGTAACCAGTTTGTCGCCGAGGCGAAGCGCATTCTGTTTGGTCGCGTCGGCATCGACATGATCGCAGGCCCCACCGACAGCCTGATCCTGGCTGACGGCACCGCAGATGCTCACATCGTCGCTACCGATCTGGTGAGCCAGGCCGAGCATGGCTACAACTCTCCGGTCTGGCTGGTAACTGATGACCGCGCCCTGGCGGAAGAGGTTATGCGGCTGGTGCCGGGCTACATTGATGATTTGCCAGAAGTGAACCGCGAGAATGCCGCCGCCGCATGGCGCGACTATGCCGAGGTGATCCTGTGTACGGACCGAGAAGATATGGCGGCCTGTTCCGATGAATACGCGCCCGAACATCTGACCGTGCAAGCTGAGGATCTGGAATGGTGGCTGGATCGACTCACTTGCTATGGCTCACTGTTTTTGGGCGAGGAGACCACGGTGTCTTATGGAGACAAGGCTGCTGGCACAAATCACGTGCTTCCCACCTCGCGCGCAGCCAGCTACACCGGCGGGCTTTCGGTCCACAAATACATGAAGATAGTCACCTGGCAGCGCGCATCCCGTGACGGTTCGAAACCAGTGGCCGAGGCCACTGCGCGGATCGCCCGGTTGGAAGGGATGGAGGGCCACGCCCGCGCTGCCGATGTGCGGCTGGCCAAATACTTCCCGGACGAAACCTTTGACCTGACCGCAAATGGCTAACCCGAGCGCCCTGTTCGATCTGACTGGCCGCACCGCCTGTATCACTGGTGCCAGCTCTGGGTTGGGCCGACGAGCGGCGGTTGCCCTCGCAGCCGCCGGGGCAAAAGTGGTAGCGATTGCGCGCAGAGAGGAGGCATTGGCCAGCCTAAGCGCCGAGATTGGCTCATCCGCTGCGCATGTGGCGGCTGATGTTGCGGATAACAACAGACTCGAGGCGCTGAGAGATCAGATTTCAGCGCCCTTTGGCCCACCGGATATTTTGGTCCACGCAGCAGGCATCAACACACGGCAGGCTGCTGATGATGTAACGATCGGTGAATGGAACAAAACTCTGGATTTGAACCTCTCGGCCCCGTTCTTTCTTAGTCAAGCATTGACGCCTGCAATGCGGGAGCGCGGCTGGGGTCGGATTGTCAATTTCGCATCTCTCCAAACCACCCGCGCCTTTCCCGGCGGCATCGCTTATGGGGCCAGCAAAGGTGGCATAGGCCAATTGACCCGAGCAATGGCAGAGGCCTGGTCACGCTTTGGCATCACCGCCAATGCGATCGGGCCAGGGTTCTTTCCGACCGAACTGACCGAAGCCGTGTTTAGCGATGAGAAACGCGCAGCCCGTAACGCCGCACAAACCTGCATCGGTCGTAATGGTCGATTGGAAGACATCGATGGGCCGCTCTTGTTCCTGTGTTCCGAGGCTTCAGCTTATGTGACCGGCCAAGTCCTGATGGTAGACGGGGGGTTTACAGCGAAATGAAGGCCTTGGTTTACGAAGGTGTAGAGACGCTCTGTGTGCGAGATGTGCCAATCGCCGCGCCCCAAACCGGGGAGCATCTTGTCCGCATTGCCGCCTCCGGCATCTGTGGGTCTGACATGCATGCCTATTTGGGACATGATAACCGCAGGCCCGCTCCTTTGATTCTGGGCCACGAAGCCGCCGGCGTGATCGAAGAAGGACCGCTGGCGGGCCGGCGTGTCACGATCAACCCGCTGGTGACCTGCGGTGTCTGCGCCGGCTGCACCTCAGGGCGCGAAAACCTCTGCGCCGCCCGCCAAATCATCTCAATGCCTCCGCGCGAAGGGGCTTTTGCCCAGTTCGTCGCGATGCCAGAGCGCAACCTTGTTACAGTTCCCGATGAAGTGCCGCTGGAAAAAGCCGCTCTGGCGGAACCGCTGGCCGTAAGTTGGCACGCGGCCCGGCTGGCACTAGAGGCGCTGCATCCCGCGATGGAGCGTCGCGCACTGGTGATTGGCGGGGGCGCGATCGGGTTGGCCGCAGCGCTGGCATTGCGGGCGATGGGGATGGAGGATGTGACTATCCAAGAGCCCAATGCGGCACGAAGGGCTTTTCTGGCAGACCGCTGCAAGCAGCAGACGGCCGCTGAATTTCAGGGCATGGTTCCATTGGTCGTGGACGCAGTAGGCTACAGAGCAACGCGAGCGGCTGCCTCTACTGCTGTCTCACCTGGCGGGGTGATCGTTCATGTTGGTTTGGGAGAAGACTCAGGTGGTCTGGATGTGCGCCGCATGACGCTACAGGAAATCACTTTCATCGGCACCTATACATACACCGCACAGGATTTTCGCGACACCGCGCATGCCATCTTTGATGGTCGCTTGGGCCCGCTGGACTGGCCCGAACACAGGCCGCTGTCAGACGGGGCTGCGGCCTTCCGCGATTTGCGGCAAGGCGCGGTCGCGGCCCCGAAGATCATTCTTGACCCTTGGGCCTGAAGCCACGCGCCAATCGAATGGAGAGCTACCATGTATAACAATATCCTGGTTCCCATGGCTCTGGATCACGGGGTTTCCGGAACCACGCTGAAAGCCGCTGCCACCCTGAGCAATCCGGGCGGGCGGATCACCGCGTTGCATGTCTATGAGGCGCCGCACGGTTCCGTCAGCACCTTTTTGGACGAGGATGCTGTGCGCGATGGTTTGGACATGGCCCACCAGCAGCTTGCCAAAAAAACTGCAGACTACAGCGATGTCACGACAGTGATCGTCAAGGGGCGTTCATACCGTGGCATCGTTGAATACGCCGCAAAAAACGGTGTGGACTGCATCGTCGTCGGTTCTCACAAACCAGGTCTCAGCGACTTTTTCCTGGGCTCGACTGCCGCACGAGTGGTCCGGCATGCACCTTGTGCTGTACATGTTTGCCGCACCACATGACTTTGAACAAAGAACATCCGCAACAAAGGCAATCAACTATGAACATAGACAAAAGGATCGCTGACGATCTGGCGGCCAATGACGTCTCTTTCGTCACAACGGTGCCCTGCAAACAGCTGGCGGGAGTGATCGAAGAGATTGATCAGCGTGACGACATCTTCCACATACCTTCCAACAAGGAAGATGAAGGTATGGGGCTGTGTGCCGGGGCCTGGATGGGTGGCAAGCGGCCCGCAATCATCATGCAGAACACCGCCATCGGCGTAACGATCAACACGCTGGCCACATTGATCCAGTACTACCGGATGCCGCTGCCGATGCTGATCTCCTACCGCGGCGAATTGCGCGAGCCAGTGGCTTGTCAGGTCGAAATGGCGGTTCACACCAAGGCGCTTTTGGCGCAACTCAATATACCGACCTACCACTTTCATTGGCAGAAGGACGTCGAGGAGTTGGACAACATTCTGAAATACACCTTCATGTGCAACAAACCCGTTGCCATCCTGACTGACGCCAATTTCTGGGGAGGCTATGGCGACCAATGATCCGCTCCGAAATCCTTAAAGAGATCGCGCCAATTCTTCGTAACGAACTGGTTGTGTGTAACATTGGCATCCCGTCGCAGGAACTGCATGCGATCGATGACCAGCCAAGCAATTTCTACATGTTGGGAACCATGGGGCTGGCCTCCTCCATCGGGCTTGGGTTGGCGCTCGCACAGCCTAAACCAGTGATCGTGATTGACGGTGACGGCTCGATCCTGACCAACCTCGGGACCCTGCCCACTATCGGTAACAACGCACCCGGCAACTACATCCTGATGATCATCGACAATGGCTCCTATGGCTCTACCGGTGATCAACCAACTTACACCAGCCAGCGCACCGATCTGGCCGCGATGGCCCGGGCAGCTGGTTGCGCCAAAGTGGTGGAGGTGCAGGATAAGGACACCGGACCAGCGTTGGAAGAAGCACTGTCCAGCGGCGAGGCCACAGTGCTGGTCGTCAAGTGTGACAGTGGCAATGCAAAGATGCCTGTGATCACTATGGACCCGGTGGTAATCCGCGATCGGTTCATGAAGGCTGTTGCCAACTGATGGGCGAAAACGCCATCCATTCCGCCGAGGATGCCCGCCGCCTTGCCCGGCGGCGGCTCCCTTGGATGGTGTTTGACTACATTGATGGTGCCGCGGGGCGTGAAACCGGGGCAGCGCGCAATCGTGCCGCGCTGGACGCGGTCACCCTGCGGCCCCGCATCCTTCGCGACGTCAGCCGACGGTCCCTGGCATCACAGGTTTTCGGCGCCGACGCAGACCGCCCCTTTGGCATCGCCCCCATGGGTATGTGCAATCTGGCCGCTCCAGGTGCCGACTTGATGCTGGCACGGCTGGCGGCGCGCTACCGTGTACCCCACGGCGTCTCAACCGTTGCCTCCACCCCGCTCGAAACCATCCTGGAGGCAGCGCAAGGATATGCGTGGTTCCAGCTTTACTTCAGTGGCGACGGTAGCGGCACTTTTAAGCTGGCCGAACGCGCCAAGGCGGCCGGTTACCAAACCCTTGTGTTGACAGTGGATGTCCCCGAAGTCGGCCGCCGGCCGCGTGAGCTGAGCCACGGCTTCACGATGCCCTTCCGTATCGGCCCCAGACAGTTATTCGACTTTGCCATGCACCCCGGCTGGTCGCTTAAGACGCTTTTCGCAGGCAGGCCAGAAATGGCGAATTTCAAGATGGAGGGTTATGACTTCGACCGCACCGAGAGCCGAGCCCGGGCCACATGGGACACGCTGGCCCGGCTGCGGGATCTCTGGCCTGGAAAACTGGTGGTGAAAGGGGTGCTGGACATCGAGGACGCCCGCGCGCTGCGGTCTGCAGGCGTTGATGCTATTCAAGTCTCAAGCCATGGCGCACGGCAGCTGGAGGCAAGCCCCGCGCCGATCGAGATGCTCTCAAATATTCGATCAGACCTTGGGTCGGATTTTCCCCTATTCTACGACAGTGGGATATGGTCAGGAGAGGACGTTCTTAAGGCCCTGACACTTGGGGCCGACTTTGTCTTTGTTGGACGGATACTGCAGTTTGCGATCGCAGCTGCCGGAGAGGCAGGTTTAGAACAAATGTGGGATGTTCTTAGCCAAGAGTTGAGTATTGCCATGGCCCAAACCGGACAGACTAAGCTGAATGGTGACCATTCTCTTTGGCAGCGCAAGCGCGACTTTGCTGGGCATTGAACCCCTTTAGTGCGGCGGCGTTTGCTTCTTACAAACTGACAAGTCTAATTTGATTTACGAGACATCCGAAATGTCTTGTATCAGGGGTTTTGAGGCTCACCCTTATGATTTGGAGTTGCAATTAGCTTAGTTGCGCACTGACGACACTCTCGTCCTGTCCGCCTTCTCATACTACATACGACCTTGCCTCCTGGATCATGGATCACCTCGATGAGGCTCAAAGCGCGTGCAAAAATTTTGAAATGTTCCTGCCATCGGCATTTGAACTCTAAATTCGAGGTCGAATGCGAAAGCGCCCGCAGAGTAGAAATCTTGATCTTATCCAGATACATCGCCTCTGCCTGAAATTGGGTGCAGCACTCACCAAAACCATTTTGAAATCGGTCTGACCGCTCTTGATAACGTTGACTGACTGCGGGAGGTCAGTGCGGCGTGGAATATTGGATCACTCTGATGTGACGGCAGATCTTTGCGTCGCAAAAGACAAAACCAGTGCGTCCATGAATAATCGAATGACACAAAATCAATGGTTTACCGGTCGCCGAATGGCAAGACTATGTGTCGCCCCACAGTGCCTTACAAGGCGGCACATAAACTTCCGGCTTGTGTCGCTTGGATCCCTCATTTGATCCTCCGTTTCCTGACTTAGCGGCCGGCTGTACTTAGAGAAGGCAGGATCGCTCACAATCGCCAACTGGATGTATTCGCTGGATATTGCTTTCTTTCTTGTTAGGGTGCAGCCATCGCAGAATTAAGTCTGCAGTCGTTTTACACAGCGTTTGTCGGAGCTGACTTTTGATTATTCCATTTCATGTGCGGGAAATGCTGCGGCGTATAAAAGCGCGATATGACGCTGAACGCACGCCACAGCAGATGGCGCCAAGCGACGAAGTTTTTTCGCCTTTGCGCCCCTCTCGCAAGGCTGACAGTAAGACGGTTGCGCGGTTCTGGGATCACCTAAAACCCGGGTCAAGCGACGCAGATCAAGCATTGATCGCGGATTCTGCAACAGTCGAAGCTTCTGAAACCTACAGCGCCAATATTGAGAACTTCATTGGAACCGTGAAAGTGCCGGTGGGCATCGTTGGACCATTGCGCTTGAATGGTATGAACGCCAACGGGGATTTTTATGTGCCTCTGGCGACGACTGAGGCCGCGCTTGTTGCCTCGTACGCGCGCGGGGCATTTGCCGCGGGCCGGTCTGGTGGGGTCAGCACGGCTGTCTTATATGAAGGTGTATTGCGCACACCTGCCTTTGTGTTCGAAAGCCTTTTGCAGGCCGGTCAGTTCGTCGATTGGGTGGTCAGCAATGTCGATGATCTCAAGGCGGCGGCTGAGGCCACAACACGGCATGGCAAACTTGTCTCGCTGGAGCCTTTCATAGACACGAATATTGTCTTTCTGATTTGCCGCTACACCACGGGTGATGCGGCGGGTCAGAACATGGTTACCATCGCAACGGATGCGTTGTGCCGTGCCATTAACGGTAGTTGTCCGGTGCCAATTGAAAACTGGTATATTGAGGGGAATTTTTCGGGCGACAAGAAAGCCTCGGCGCTTGGATTGGTGACGGGTCGAGGCCGGAAGGTAAGCGCGTCGGTGACCCTGCCTGCGGATGTGGTGGAAAAGACGCTCGGCACCACCGTGGATGCCATGATGGCCTATGGCCGGGTCGCTAATCTCGGGTCACATCTATCGGGTCAGCTTGGGGCTCAGGCTCACTACGCCAATGGGCTTGCGGCCTTTTACATCGCGACCGGCCAGGACGCGGCCTGCGTTGCCGAAAGCGCGATGGGGGTGACGCGGATGGAGCCCCGAGGGGAAGACCTTTTCTGCTCGGTGACGCTCCCGAATATCCTTGTTGGTTCCGTGGGTGGCGGTACCGGCTTGCCCAGCCAGAGTGCCGCGCTGAACATTCTGGGACTAAAGGGCGCTGGCCACGGCACGGCGCTGGCCGAAGTGGCCGCCGCTATCTGCCTGTGCGGAGAGATATCGATTGTTGCCGCAATTGCTGCGGGGCATTTCACGCGGGCCCATGAAAGTCTGGCCCGCCAAAGATGACTCTGCTGGCTCGATTGTGGATCTATCAGTCCGAACGCTTTCCACTGAAGAAGACCGTTCCGCTTTTGTTGGTGTTTTCAGCAGCAAGTATTTGCGTCTCAGCCCGGCTTGCTGATCGCCCATTGCCCGAATGGCCCGCCTTTGCGGTCGGCTTCGTGCTTGCAATGGCGTTGTTTTTCCAGATGCGCGTTTGCGACGAATTCAAGGATGCCGAGGATGACCGTCGCTACCGCCCCGAGCGCCCTATTCCACGAGGGCTGGTGTCCCCGGCTGAGGTGTTGGTGCTTGGCTTGCTGACCCTACCGCTGGCTACCGCCGCTGCATGGTTGTGGTATCCTCCGGTTCTGTGGTGTCTTCTTGTGGTTTGGGTATGGCTGGCGGCAATGACGACCGAATTCGGGGCACCAGCTTGGCTTAAGGTGCGACCGGTTCTGTATCTGATTAGTCATATGGCGATTATGCCGCTGATCGATTTGCTGCTGACCAGCATCGAATGGCTTCCGGCCGGAGGGGCTGCATCAAAACTTTGGTTGTTTCTAACGCTGTCTTTTGTGAATGGCTGCGTTCTCGAGATCGGACGCAAGCTATGGTCGCCCGAAAACGAAATTGACGGCGTAGACACCTATTCGGGTCTTTGGGGGTATCGGCGCGCCGCCATTGTTTGGCTGGGCTGTGTTGTGCTGTCCTTTGGGTTTCTGGTGGGCACAGGGTTTGCAACTGATGTTGGATGGATAACCGTCGTGGTCGGGGCCGCTGCTTTGGTGCCCTGTGGTCTTGCTGCACGCAGTTATATGACGGCACCAACGCCTAAGGCACAGGACAGGATGGATACAATCGCGGGACTGTGGGTGTTTTTTTGTTATGCCACAGCGGGCTTTTTGCCGTTTCTGATCGGAGGCTTCAGGTGACCTTTATCGTCTATCAATCCGATGCAACTGATCCGACGGTGGTCGGAGGAAAAGCCACTGCGCTATCAAACCTCGCCCGTCACGGGTTCAATCCACCTGCGTTTTTTGTCATAACCGATGCCGCTTTCCGCGCAGGTAAGACAGGGCCCGTTGCAGCTCGCGGGCTGAGTGATGCGATCAGCGCGGCATTGAATACGTTGGGTCCGGGACCTTATGCAGTGCGCAGCTCCGGTCGGGCTGAAGATGGTGCCGAACACAGTCATGCGGGGCAGTTCGATACAGTCTTGAACGTCACCGGCAGCAAGGTGCTGTCGGCGGCGAAACAGGTTTGGCAATCAGGATTTACGGATTCTATTGCTACCTATCGCTCGGTCAAATCCGGGGGCGAGGCAGAAGCCCCCGCCATCATTGTACAGCGCATGATTGATGCGACGACCGCCGGTGTCGCTTTCTCGGCCGATCCGGTGACCGGACAACGAAACACGGTAGTCGTGTCCGCCGTCAAAGGTCTAGGCGACGCCCTGGTGGCAGGTGAGGTTGATGGTGAGGATTGGACTATTGATCAAGACAGGCAGCCTGAATGCGCCCAAGCCACGGCTCAAGTTTTGACACCGGACCAGGCGCTTCAGGTGGCAATGCTGGCGCGCAAAGCGGAAGAGGCTTTTGGTATCCCACAAGACATCGAATGGGCGTTCGATGCGGATGGGCTGCACATACTCCAGGCACGACCAATTACGACCGAGCTGAGACCAGCTGCGGTGCCGGATGATGCGCTTACCATTTTTGACAATTCGAATATCGTCGAAAGCTATCCGGGCATGGTCAGTCCACTGACCTATTCCTTTGCCGTGCATGTCTACTCTCGGGTCTATCGCGCCTTCGTGCGGCTTTTGGGTGTTTCGGATAGAACCGTCGCGCAGAACTCGGCCATCTTCGACAATTTCCTTGGGCGCATTGATGGGCGTGTTTATTACAATCTGGTCAACTGGTACCGGGCTCTGGCGCTGCTGCCGGGGTTCTCGCTGAACCGCGATTACATGGAAACGATGATGGGTGTGTCCGAGCCCATGCCGCGTGAAATCACGGACGGGATTGGTCCTGCTCCTGCCGAAGGCGCGCGCAAGATTTTGGAATACGCCAAACTGGCTGCGGTTGCGGGCAGCCTGATCTGGCAGGCCGTGCGATTGCCGCGTACCCGGCGCAACTTCTATGGCAGACTAAATAACATTCTGGATCGTGATCTCGACATAGAAGCAGCGAACGCGACCGAACTGGCTGCTGAGTATCGCCATATCGAAAGTACCCTGCTGGATCGCTGGGACGCACCGCTTGTAAATGACTTCCTGTGCATGATCGCTTTTGGCGCATCACGCAACCTGCTGCTCAAGTGGTTGGGTGAAGACGGGCTGTTGCTGCATAACGATGTCATGATCGGTCAAGGCGATATCATCTCAGCCGAACCGGCGCAGCGAATTGCCCACATGGCTCACTTGGTCCGCGAGGCCGGGATTACTGATCAGTTGAGTGCGGAATGCCGGATTGAGACCCTTGCCCCCTTTCCACAGATCGAGGCTGAAGTTCGGTCTTACTTGGACAAATTCGGGGATCGATGCACTGAGGAGTTGAAGCTCGAGAGTATACCGTTGCGCGATGATCCCACCAGCCTGTTGATGGCCATCGCAGCCAGTGCAGCTCGTCCCGAGGGTAAGCGACACACCAGCACTGAGCCGGACTGGAAAACCCTGTTTCCTGCCAATCCGCTGAAACGCTACCTGTCTAAATGGATCATAGGCTGGGTCAAGGCCCGCGTTCGTGACCGAGAGAACCTGCGCTTTGAACGTACCCGTATCTTCGGCCATGCCCGGCGTGTTTTTCTTGGCATCGGTCGAGAGTTTTCTGCAAGGGGGTTGCTTGTCGAACCCCGCGACGTGTTTCATCTGACGACGTATGAGGTCTTGGGAGCCGTAGAAGGGTTCAGTCTTTCGCCTGATCTGAAAACCATAGTTGCGCAACGCCAACGCGAAGATGCTGCAGCGTCCCTGCGTCCGGACCCGCCGGAACGTATCGAAATCCGAGGTCCCGCCATTTCTCCGATCTGGGCGGATACGGAAGAGTTCGATAGCGATCCGGAGCGTGTGAAAACTGGCACCGGTTGTTCAGCCGGGCAAGTAACTGAAAAAGCCCGTGTGATCCTTGACCCGCGGACTGAGGCGCTGCAACCCGGCGACATCCTTGTGGCGCGTCACACCGATCCGGGCTGGATTGCGGTGTTTTCGAACGCTTCGGCCATTGTTGTGGAACGGGGGTCGCTTTTGTCGCATTCCGCAATTGTGGCGCGCGAATTGGGCATCCCTTGTGTTGTTGGCCTGAAAGGGGCCACGCAATGGATCAAGGATGGTGAAACCCTGTCGGTCGACGGGGCAAGTGGCAAGGTGGAACGGTGCGATGGGGTATAGTGAAATCGAGAGCAAGGCAGATTTCGACCATATCCGATATGCTCAGTTGTGGGAGGATGCGGACGTTCTGACCGACGCGCTGGGCGATTGCGCGGGGGGCACGCTGGTGTCCATTTGTTCTGCAGGGGATAACGCGCTGGCTATGCTAACGCTGGACCCCGCGAAAGTTGTGGTTGTCGATCTTTCACCGGCGCAGATTGCCTGTCTAAAATTAAGGATCGGGGCTTTCCAGTCTTTGACACACCCCGAATTTCTGGAACTGACAGGATCGCGGCCCAGCAAGAGGCGAGCAGAGCTGCTGACGAGGGCTTTGAAGGCCACTGATCCTGAAACAAGCGTCTTCTGGGCCGGTCTTGCCCCTGATGTGGAGCGTTACGGGATAGGCGGGGTCGGCAAGTTCGAGCGGTACTTTCGTATTTTCCGCACACGGCTTTTGCCGTTTGTACATTCCAGACGTACGATTGATGAAGTCTTTGCACCCCGGTCGCCGGACGCGCGCGAGGTTTTCTTCGATACGCGCTTTAATACCTTCAGATGGCGGCTGTTACTGAATGTATTCTTTTCTCGCTTTGTGATGGGGCGCATGGGACGCGACAAGGCGTTCTTCGATCACGTTGAAGGCAGCCCTGCCCAGCATGTGGCGCGTCGCATTCGCCACGCAGGCGTTGATACTGATCCGTCGCAAAATCCCTATTTGCACTGGATTCTGAAGGGTACGCATGGCGACGCGCTGCCGATGGCCTGGCGGCCTGAGCATTATGATACCATCCGCGCTCGCCTCGATCGTCTCGATATCAGGCCCGGATCGTTAGAGGCCTTCGTTTCAACCGGTGAAAAAGCCAGCGGGTTCAACCTGTCTGACATTTTCGAATATATGTCGCCTGATGTGTTTGCGCAGGTCTACGGATCAATCCTGTCAGCTGCCGCGCCAAAGGCTCGTCTTGTTTATTGGAACATGATGGCACCGCGCCGTTTGCCCGCTTCATTTAGAGGCGAAGTTGAAACACAACGCGAGATTGAGGCTCGGCTAAAAGCACGGGACATGGCCTTTTTCTATTCAGACTTTGTCGTGGAAGAGGTGCTCGCGTGAGTGTCATGGTCCAGATCCTGCTGGCCTTGGCTTCTGTTCTGGCCCTGTTGGGATTGATGGCAGTTGTCCGACGGCTGGCGCAAAAGGTTGGCTTAAACGCAGAAGTACAACGTAAACTAATGCATGTCGGAACCGGGCTGTTCACGCTGGTTCTGCCGTGGATTTTCCCGGATCGCTGGCCGGTCTACATGCTGATCGGGGTAACGATACTTGTAATGTCGATCTTACGTTTGCCCCGGTTCTCACGCGGTCTGGGTGCAGCTTTGCACAGCGTCGAACGCACCTCATATGGTGATTTCCTGTTGGCGATTTCCGTTGGACTTTGTTTTTTGCTGGCCGGGGAAAACACTCTGTATTACGTGCTTCCGATCGCCGTTTTGACACTGGCGGATGCTGCGGCTGCGCTTGCCGGAACGACATATGGAACCAAGCGGTACGTGGTTGAAGATGGCGACAAGAGCCTGGAAGGGTCAGTAGTATTTTTTGTCGTTACGCTGTTGGTTTCCATCATCTGCTTTTTGTTTTTGTCGAAACTCCCGCCGTCCAACATCATGATGCTGTCCCTTATGGTTGCGGCCTTTGGCACATTGGTCGAGGCACAAAGCTGGCGGGGCTTTGACAATCTGTTCTTGCCGCTCGGCTTGTTGATTTTTCTGAAAGCCCATTACTTTAGCTCACTGGCAGAGCTGGCCGTGCTAACCATTTTGTTCTTTGCTGCTCTGGTCAGTTTCGGCGTGGTGGGAACAAAGCTGGGATTCACCAAACATACGACCCGTGTCTATGTTGTTGCGGTTTTTCTGCTGCTGGCAGCCGCAAAACTGCAGAACACAGTACTGCCTATCATGGTTCTTGCCGCACACGGTTGGGCGCGCACTGCTTCTCCTTGTGACAGTAAGTATCCCGATCTGGATATCGTAGCCGCCTTGGGGCTTTTGGGGTTCGGTTGGCTTGCGGTGGGAAATGCAACGGGATGGGATGCGATATCTTTTTTTGGAGTCAGTGCGATGGGGTTGGCCATGGGGCTCACTGCTGTGGCGCTGCGCACTATTCCTATTGCGATACCGCTGGTTGCCGCGGTCCTGTTTCTAATTCGTATCTGGGCGGTTTCCCTGAATTCTGATCAATCGAACTGGGCTGAACCCCTGACCGCGCTCTCGCTTGTATCACTCGCAATTATGGCGATTGTGCCCCTGGTTTTTCCGCAATTACTCCAAAAGAACCGTGTTTCGAGGCTCACGCTTTTGGCGGTTCTACCCCCGCTTGCCTACTACATTTGGTTCATAGCAGGATCTATTGGCGACGGATTTGTCACCGGAGTTGTATGATGACGAAAGAGAGCATTCAGACTGACGGTGCCAAACTGTCTGTTTATCTGCAGGGCCCCGATTGGGCTGGCGTCCCAGCTGCAACAATCGGCGACTTCTCGTGTGAGGCCCCAGAGGCCGGCTTGGAAGCTCTGCAAATGGCAATTGAACGTGTCCGGCATGCCGGGGTTGATCGGATCATTGGCCCGATGTCCGGAGATACTTGGCACAGCTACCGGTTTGTATCGTACAGTGACGGTTCAGCACCCTTTTTGATGGAGCCGACAAACAAATCACATGAGCCCGACGTGTTTAAGGCAGCGGGATTTACCACCATCAGTAAGTATTTCTCGGCACGTGTGCCATTGGCAAAAACGACCAAGTCTTCTCCTGCTGCAACCGACGCATTTAATGTCGAGCCCTGGGACGGAACCAACCCCGAAGAATTATTCCGGCAAGTGTATCATCTATCTGTTGAGGCTTTTTCCCGAAACGCCTTCTATAAGCCTATCTCTGAGCGTGATTTTCTTGCTATGTACATGCCTGTCGTTCCGATGTTGAAGCGCGAGCTTATCTTTTTTGCCCGGCGTCCGGACGGCTCATTGGCGGGCTTTCTGTTTGGCATTCCGAACTATGCAGAAGGCCCAAACCCGACAGCGGCAATCTTAAAGACCTATGCAAGCCTTGAACGTGGCGCAGGTCGCCATTTGGCCAGTCAATTCCATATGTCTGCCCTGAAGCTTGGCTATGAGTCCGCCATCCACGCGTTGATCCATGATGACAACCAATCCGCCAATCGCAGCGTTGTCGAAGGGGCAACGGTATTCCGGCGGTACAACCTGTTTGGGCTGCGTCTGGATGGCTAACCTGCTGGACCATTTTGCCATTGCGGTTGATCGACACCCGGACCGGACGGCCATTGTTGAGGGCGACGGTCGCGAGATCACCTTTAGTGCGGTGCAGATACGAGCACAGCAATTGGCCAGTAAGTGGAAGCGCAAGGGAGTTGGCCAAGGCGATTACGTTCTACTGGCGATGCCGGTCAACGCTGATCTTTACGCTAGCCTTGCGGCCTTATGGTCATTGGGCGCAACAGTGGTTTTGCCTGAACCGGCGATGGGACTCGCGGGGTTGCGTCACGCAGCGAGAACGACCCAACCCAAGGCCTTTTGCGCATCAGGTCACTTTGCTTTGCTGAAGTTCGTTGTGCCGGAACTGTTTAAGCTGCGTCTTTTACTACCAGGCAGTGCCCGCAGTGACCCCGGAGTCGCGGCTGTTCATGACAGTGACACGGCGCTCATTTCCTTCACTTCCGGCACCACAGGTCAAGCCAAGGCCATACCCCGCAGTCACGCGTTTCTGATGGCGCAACATGATGCCATTGCGCCGCTTCTACACAGTGATGCAGTCGAACGGGATCTGGTTGCGTTCCCGGTTTTCACCCTGATAAACCTTGCGGCCGGGCGTACGACTGTTCTGCCGAATTGGAAAATGAGCAATCTGGATCGACTATCTCCCGAGCAGTTAGCGGGCTGGATATCGAAGCAGCAAGTTACACGGCTTTTGATCCCACCGTCTTTGTGCGAAAAACTTGCGCAGTGTAAAGATACCGGCCAACTGCACACGGTTTTCACCGGCGGCGGCCCGGTGTTTCCTGACCTGGTTGAGAGGCTGCTCGCCAATACTGGTCTGGACGTGGTCTGCGTCTATGGGTCAACCGAAGCTGAACCGATTGCGCATCTTGATGTACGTGACATCTCCGAAGTTGACCAACGTGAAATGGCAGCAGGCAAGGGGCTTCTTGTCGGGTTTCCGGTTTCGCAAATCAAACTCCGAATTCGAAACGATGAAGTTCAGGTCGCGGGCGATCATGTAAATGATGGCTATCTTGATCCCTCGCACTCCAAGGAAAACAAAATCAAAGACGGCACCACGATATGGCATCGAACAGGCGACGCGGGTCACTTGGATGAACGGGGGCGTTTGTGGCTGCTGGGTAGACTGGGGAGCGATGTAAGAACCCCGACTGGTCGCACCTTTCCTTTCGCAATCGAAATTGCAGCCCGGCAATGGCCGGGCGTGACGAACAGTGCGCTTATGAACTTCGAAGAAAGCCCCGCTTTATGCATTGAAGGTGACGCGGGTCAGCTATCAAACTGGAGTAGTCTGGCGCAGGAACTGGGTATTGCCAAAGTGATCCACGTGAGAAAAATACCAATGGACAAACGCCACAATTCCAAAGTTGACCGAGTAAAACTTGCTCACTTGTTGGGTTGTTGATCCTCGGTAGTTTCCCTTCCGTGTTCCGACGGGAAACAGCAGTCGAGCACAGTTTTGTACCTGCCGGCTAGTCGGCAGAAAAGTCCAGCAACTTGCAATAACCAACTACCAGTAGATCTACCCGCCGCACTGAGAGAAAATCTAAAGCGCAGCTTGGGCTCATTAGAGGCATTTGTCGGAACTGATCGGTCTGGGCCAAACCATTTGAGGATTGGATGTAGGAGAACAATCGCACGTATTGATTTGCGTGCGAGGAATCCGATGTCTGTTTTGCGTCCGCGAATGTCGCAAGTATTTCAGCGGTTAAAAGCGACTGAAATAACTTGGTATTCGTGAGGTGCCGCTGTTTGATTCTCAGGCAGCGGAGAATTGGGAAGCCGGTGTAAGTCCGGCACTGCCCCCGCAACGGTAAGGAAGGTCAGGTTCGACAATCAACCACTGGGACGAGGATCCCGGGAAGGTGTCGCAACCGGGCGCAAGTCCCTTTCAAGTCCGGAAACCAGCCTCTCAGATATGTCAAACCGCGGGTGGCGGTGGGGGCACGAGTTTCGGACGTGATCCTCGCGCGCCTCCGGACGGTTCCTCCTTGTCATCTGCCCAAGCAATGCCGCGGGGCGCGGCAGGAGAGCCAGAAGTGAACAATATCCAAAGCCTGTTGGCGCGTCGAAACCTGGGTTATGCTCTGGAACAGGCGTTTTATACCGATCCCGAGATTTTTCAGACCGACCTTGAAACCATCCATTATCGCGACTGGCTGTTTGCCATCCCGGCGTGTGAATTGGTGAAATCGGGCGACTACGTTACGTACAATGTAGGTGCCTACCGAGTGATTATTGTGCGCGGCTCCGATGACCAGATACGGGCGTTTCACAACACGTGCCGTCATCGCGGTTCGATCATCTGCAAGGCTGCAAAAGGCAATGCGCCGAAGCTGGTTTGCCCGTATCATCAGTGGACCTACGAACTTGACGGCTCATTGCTATGGGCCCGTGACATGGGGTCGGACTTCGATCCCAAACAGCATGGATTGAAGACTGTCCATTGCCGCGAGCTTGCCGGGTTGGTCTATATATGTCTTGCGGATGACGCGCCAGATTTCGACACCTTCGCCAATACAGCGCGCCCGTATCTTGAGCCGCATGATCTGGGGAATGCCAAGGTCGCCTTTGAAAGCTCAATCATCGAGAACGGCAACTGGAAGCTGGTTTGGGAAAACAACCGCGAGTGCTATCACTGCGGCGGCAACCATCCTGCTCTGTGCCGGACTTTTCCCGACGATCCGGGCGTTACAGGGATCGAAGGCGGTGAGACCCCGGCCCACATGCAGACCCATTTCGACCGGTGTCAGGCTGCGGGTATGCCATCGCAGTTCTATCTGAGTGATGATGGTCAATACCGTCTGGCGCGTATGCCGCTGAAAGAAGGCGCTGAGAGCTATACGATGGACGGAAAGTCTGCCGTGCGCCGCTGGTTGGGCCGGTCGCCCTTTGCCGATGCGGGATCGCTTTTGAAGTTCCACTATCCGACCACGTGGAACCACTTCCTTGCCGATCACTCGCTTGTTTTCCGAGTCACTCCGATCAGCCCGACAGAGACTGAGGTCACTACCAAATGGTTGGTCAACAAGGACGCGGTTGAAGGCGTTGACTACGACGTGAAACGTCTGACCGAAGTCTGGGTCGCCACGAATGACGAAGACCGGCAGGTGGTCGAGGACAACCAGCAGGGTATCAACAGTCCGGCCTATGTACCTGGTCCATATTCACCCATTCAGGAATCCGGCGTGCTGCAGTTCGTGGATTGGTATTGCAACACGTTGTCGGCTCGCTTGGCGCCGGACACGATGGCGGCGGAGTAAGGCTGATGAAAGATCTGAACACGCTCTCTTCGGCCATCTGGCAGGATGGCGAAATGCTGGAATGCGTCTCTGTCGTGCCCGAGATGCCGAACACCGCCAGTTTTTCATTCCGTGCCCCGTCTGGGGCGCAGTTCGCCTATCATCCAGGTCAGTTCTTGACGCTCGAAATCCCAGCTCCGAGTCAACCCGGAGGGGTCGTTCATCGCACCTATACGATCTCATCATCGCCGTCGCGGCCACGGTCGATAACCATCACTGCCAAAGCGCAAGCCGACAGTATCGGCACGCGCTGGATGCTGGACAACCTTCAACCCGGTATGCGTCTCAAAGCCATTGGGCCTGGGGGGCTGTTTACCAACGCCCAAAGCCAGGCAGGAAAGTACCTGTTTATCTCGGCTGGCTCCGGCATCACCCCGATGATGTCGATGACCACCTGTATGTGGGATGAAGGTCGTGATCTGGATGTCGTTTTCATCAATTGCGCCAAACGACCGTCCGAGATCATCTTTCGGCAGCGGTTAGAGCAGATGGCCAGCCGTACTGATGGTTTGGATCTGAAATTCGTTGTTGAAGAGCCGGATCGCTACCGTCCGTGGACGGGATATCAGGGTCAGTTCAACCAGTTGATGCTGGGTCTGATGGCGCCTGATTACCTTGAGCGCGAGGTCTATTGTTGTGGCCCTGAGCCCTTCATGCAGGCGGTGCGGGACGCTCTGGCTGGTCTTGGCTTTGATATGGACAACTACCATCAGGAGAGCTTTGGCGCGCCGGTGGAAACTGAGGCGGATCTACCTGAGTTGGATGACGTTGTCCTCGACGATGACAGCAATGCCGAGATCCTGTTCGCGACCTCGGGTGTGACTGCCAAAGTAGCCGAAACCGATACGGTCCTCGCCGCCGCGCGCTCGGTTGGTTTGAACATTCCGTCGGGATGTACTTTCGGCGTGTGCGGAACTTGCAAGGTCAAGAAAACCTCTGGCGAAGTTCACATGGTTCACAATGGCGGAATCTCGGAAGACGACATCGAGGCGGGTTACATTCTGGCCTGCTGTTCGAACGCTATAGGCAAGGTTGAAGTCGAGGTTTGAGTGGATCGTGTCACGATCGAAACCGTGGTGAGCCTGGCACTTGCTGCGGTTTCGATGCGTTGCTTCGAGTCTGGACAGGCAACTCTTCAGGCAGTGTTCGAACGGCTTTGGGTGATCTCAATATCTATAAATCCAACAAAGGTGGGAGCCGGACAGTCCCTGTATGCCTGCCAAGATGATCGCGAAATGATCTCAGGTATTACCATCATCACCAAGTTATTCGAGTTTTGCGCGGATGCTTGTCGATGAAACGCAACTTCAAGCATCCGCCGGAAAGACTTCTGTGTGGTTATGACAAGGCATCAGTGCATGCATCAACGCAATCTTCATCAATCGAGTTTTCTGAGGTCGAACCGTAACCGCGGGCAGGTTTTTTGATGGTTTGGTGATATTTGGGTTTTGTATCACCTTGCGTGCGGGTTTGTGAAACTGCTGAGCGAACATCATGTGCATTGCTGCGTTGGCCGTGGTCACGCAACGGGCCAGCCATGCACATTCCAGCACTCAGAATAGCGGCGAACGCTGTGACGGATGTAATCAGTGTCTTTTTCATATCTTGGTCCCTTTCGGTTAAGCGTGTTTGGATCAGCACAATTTTCTCACACGGGTTCGATGATTGATCAGTGCCCAGGAATGTTCGGATACAAGTCGAATGAACAGCGATGGTCAGAGCCGAAAGCTTTGTTGGGTCCGCCGCGAGAACACATAAACACAGAACCGGGGACAGAAGCAGACATTTTGTCTGTTTGGTTGTTGTTGGCAGTTGTGCCAGCAACGTCAAATGTTTGCGAAACTGACGAACGAACATCCTGTGCAAGCCCGCGTTGACTGTGGTTGCGCAACGGGCCAGCCACGGACATTCCAGCACTCAGAATAATGGCGAATGCGGTGACGGATGTAATCAGAGTCTTTCTCATTTTCTTGGTCCCTTTTGATTGAGCGTGCTTGATACGCTGTGTGTGAAACCAATCTGGCAATCTGCGGCCCGGATTTATTGCGCTGTCACGTCAAGGTTTTGAGAAAAGACATCAAGCTGACGCCTGAACACCATTTCGCTTTAGAACTGGACCTCAAAGCCGATGTTCCAGCCGAAGCTGTAGTCATCCGAGCTGCTCCCCAATCCGCTACCACTGGTGATCTCAGCATAGAGCTGTGCGTGGTCCGACAGAGGAACATTGCTGCCTAAGGTCAGGGCCGCTGTGTCCTGACCGCGCTCGGTGAATACTGTATTTTGCCCAAATACCACCGAAGTCGTGTTGCCGAACGTATGGTAGAAATCAATTTGACCGTAGAGTATTGAGTTGTTTGCAATGGCACGTTCAGCGCGCAGTCCGACCCGGGCTGTTAACGTGTCGCCTTCCACCAGGGATCCGATCCGACCACTCTCGACCCGATCAGGGACATCGTCCATGTCGATATCGCTGTACGTGACCTGCACTTGCGGGATGAGCGTCCATTCGTTCTGCAGCTTGAAGGGCTTACCCACTTCAACAGATATCTCATACCCACTGCCGTCGGCATCCACGGCTGCCCCGCCGTTGGGACGTATCTCGCCGTCGAAATACCCATAGCGAAGCTGCCCTTCGACATAGAACTGACTATCCGCTACCCAAAGCGCGCTAAGGGTTGCATCGTAAGCGTCGGCCGAGATATCGGCGTTGGCAAAGTTGGATCCAACGTCCGATGACAGGCTACCGATGCCAAATTCCAGCCCGCCGAACACCTGTCCGCCTGCGACCTCACCCAAAGGCAAATTCGCACCATAACGCAGGCTGCCGCTGTTCGTCGTCATCTCTCCTGCACCGACATCATAGCTGTCACGTTCACCATTGGTCTCAACCCAGAACGTTGGTCCTGGGGTTGTCGACAACTCAGGCAGCGCCTGGCCGGCGGTGAGGACTTTGGAACCGTTGCTTTGCGTCGCAGTGCGGAACTGCTTGATGCTATTCTCTGATGGACGAATATCCTGTGCAAACCCGCTTAGGCTGTCGCGTGACGGACCGGCCATGGACATTCCGGCGCTCATGACAATGGCGAGTGTCATAGCGGATGTGATCATGACGTTTTTCATCTCTTAGTGCCTTTACGCTAAACCTGTTTGGTAGGCTGTGTGTGCAATCAATCTGGCAATCTGCGGCTCAGATTGATTGCGCTGGCACGTCAAGGCTTTGAGAAAAGGCATCAATCTAGCGCCCGCTCGCATTTTTAGCAGTGGGACGGTCGCTGTCGGATAGATGAGGTTACGCCCCCCTCGAACCAGAATAGGTTGACGTTGACAAGCGCAGCCGAGCCCCGGAGTGAAAGACCGGGGCCCGGAGTTATATAGCGACACGTCGCTTTTTTAGGGCAGATTTGCCTGGGTCAACACTCGGCTACCGGTAGTTCATCCAGATCAGCTGATCAGACAGGTCGGAACCCGTCGTCTTGCCAAAAATCCAAGTGTAATTGCCATTGTCCTCAACCGGAATGACTACAACATAAGGCAGTTCCGAGCTCCAGTTCGCGCCAGACGATGTGGATGATGTAAAGTCTTCATAGTACATATCTGCCTTCTTGTATTTGCTGTTTCTTTTTGCAGCGGTTTTGAGGGCTTCCCCCGTAAAACTGCGTTGGCCGTGGTCACGCAGCGGACCGGCCATGGACATTCCAGCACTCAGAGCAATGGTGAGCGCGGCGACGGATGTAATCAGTGTCTTCTTCATTTCTTGGTCCCCTTCAGTTGAGCGTGGTTGATACGCTGTGTGTGAGACCAATCTGGCAATCTGCGGTTCAGATTTATTGCGCTGACACGTCAAGCTTTTGTGGAAAGATATCAAGCTAACGCTGGTTTGTGACGGCTTCTGAAATAGGCTAGACCTCAGTCAAGCCAACACTGAATTTGCGACAGCATCCCGCAAAACTGAATTGATGGAAGTCGACAGAATACGCACTATTGTCGTTTGTGCCTGCGCAGCATTCGATACACCGACATTATTGTAGATCTTCTTTACACCTAACCATTTATGCCTTTGAGAATTCGTTGATAGAACGCGCCATGTGCATCCTCAACTGCAGGCCTTGCGACCCATTCCCGGTCCAAATTCAGTTCTCCTGCAGGTACGATTTGTCGCGCGATGTCGGGCGGTGTGGTTTCGTCAGACGTTCCATTCTTCCAGTCGTGAAAGGCTGATGAGTATCGAACGACCACTCCACTCATCGGCAAATCGAGCAATCCGCCCTCGGCAAAGAACGTCAACTCGTCGCCCATTTCCTCCCCGATGAGTTTGAGCCTGTTTCCCAAACGATTTTTAAGGATGGCTACAAACACTATCGCTGCGGAAAACGTAAATTTATCGACAAGCACAACAACCTGCTTACTTGCGCTGTGCGAGATTGCATCGATTAAAGGCATGGTCAAAAGAAAATCGCCACCGGTGTTTCCACGAACGTCAATTAATAGGGTTTTGTCCGGGCGGGCGCGCACGCGTTCCACTGCGGCTGAGATGGCTTTGGGCAGCGCGCTTTCGCTCGGATCAAAGAAACTTGGCAATGCTATTGATAGCCCGAGATCTTGCCAGTCCTTAGTCTCCACAAAGGTTTCGGGTTCCCAGGCCGGATCAGCCTTGCCGTGTTCGTTTCTTGGGTAGAGCATCGAGCCGGGGGCAGTATTTCTATTTTCCACTTTCAGATTTGTAATCTGCCCATTTTCGTCCTGCACACGATACTCGGTCGTGCCGCCGTTTGACGAAAAACCCAAACGTTTCAGAGCGTAGGGCCAAGCCAGAAGTATCGGTCCGATAACCCGTTTCCTTTGGCACGTTCCCGCCAGAAATTTCTCCGCAGTAGCTTGGATTTGGCTCACAGCTGCACCATTGACTGCAATCAACTCTCCTCGCGGTGCAGTTATCCCTGGTGCCGCCCCAATAACATGAACTGAACGTCCCACGCTTACGAACCGCAGCGGTAGCACCGAGATCGCATCATTCGGGATCAGCCGTGTGTGTCCATTTTGGGGAAGCGCCAATAGGCGCATCGCGGACATCAGAAAGGCTTCGATAGAGCCCTCCGAAGCGTATCGCCGGGTTTCGCTAATGCAGTTGTCTATCACGGCCCTTTCGATCTGCCGAAAGCTGGGATCGGTTGGCAGGGCAGTTTCTAAAATTAGGTCCAGGTCTTCCGTGAGCGACATGTTTCAAGGTGCGCATAGCCGCTCGTCAATGTCCATATTAGGTTCGTAATCGACGTTCTCTACATGCAGGATCATTGGCGGCTATCTGACGAGGTGAAACGATGGATCATTTGATCTGCAGATTAGGGATGCACTCAATCAAAGAGCGCTTCGCATTACACCCCTTCAGAGATTTTTCAGTTCGCTGCAACGACGACACACACCCAATGGACGTCAAACTGCCAATGAAGGCATCTACGGGTGTTGGGTATTCAAATAGGTAAAAAAACCAGCTTCACCGGGTCGCTCAAGGTCTGGTAACGACCAAGAACTGCGGAAGTGAGCCGGGAGTCGGATATTTCACCTTCGGCCGAAAATAGTGCTTCCCAAAGCTCTTCAATTGGTCGTTTGTCGTCTAGTCTAGGCCTGTGGCTAGGGCGGTCAAACAATTGGTTCAACAGATCGCTCAGAAACCAACTTCGTCGCACATTAAGAATTCATCTGACTACTCAGATACTCACCTGTTCTACGATAGTGATCGATCAAGTGCTGAGTTGCGCTATCTGCGTCGTGATTTAATGCCGCGTCCAGGATTTGCTGGTGTTCGGCGGCGATGTCTCGCTTTTTGTAGCTCGAACCGCCGGCCGCCAGATAGCGGTAGCGAATGTTCAGGTCGTAAAGCTGCGAACAATACCTTAGCAGTAGCGGCAGTTTTGAATTGGCTAACAAGGCCATATGAAAGGCCTTGTGAGCATCTTCAAAATCGTGCGCCTCGTTCTGGCCAGCTTTTTTCATATGGTGGTGACGCAGGACAAGCCGATCTTCCCAGGCCGCATCCGCATTGGCGATGGAGGCGCGCAACGCGGTTTCCTCAAGGTTGCAGCGCAACAGCAGGATTTCTTCGAAATTACACTTGCTGACTGGCGCTGCCCGAAATCCGCGCTGATCAATCCGCTCGACCAACATGTCCGAAGTCAAAAGGCTAAGTGCTTCGCGAACCGGGCTTGCGCCGGTATCCAGTAACCCGCGAAGCTGCTCGATCTTGAGCTTTTGTCCAGGAGGTAGCTCGCCGGTCAGGATCATCTCGCGCAGCCTACGATACGCACCATGAGTGGCTGATGTTTCTTTGCCCTCTGTATCAAGCATGGGATCCATATCCGGCTGTTCCTTTTAACCAGCGCAAACTCTTGGGTGCTCTTAACTGAGGGCACTCGTTCCAGTCGATAGGCCAATTGAAACGTTCAGCGAGCCTTCGTTGATCATCCAACGTCGAAGCACAAAGCTGCGCGCTCCGCTTTTGTGCATGGGGTCGTCCTCGGCCAGCTTTCGGGCGGTTTCAAGATTGTCGGCGCGATAGATGATCAAGCCCATCCCCTGCATATGTTCCCCGGTTTCATCCGACATTGGTCCGGCAAAAGCCAGCTGCCCTGAACGCTCAAGCTGCGCCTGATACGCCAAGTGATCTGGAAGCGAAGCCTTTACATCTTCCGGGGTTTTGGCCGGAGTGCTGTGTGCAACGTAAAGCTCTAAAGCAAGTGCACCACGGTTTTTTGCTTCTGATTTATAGTCTGACCAGGCGACCATCGGCACTCTCCAAAATATCGATATTATTTGACATAATGCAAAATAGTCGGCAAAAATCAAGCGAACTGAGATGGATGGTGAAAATGAAATACCTGGTGGGAGAGACTTCGGAAGGCACAGCGGTTTTTGCTGTTAA
Organism: Ruegeria sp. CH6; assembly: GCF_056537005.1. Classification (NCBI taxonomy): domain Bacteria; kingdom Pseudomonadati; phylum Pseudomonadota; class Alphaproteobacteria; order Rhodobacterales; family Roseobacteraceae; genus Ruegeria; species Ruegeria sp. CH6. The sequence goes on from NZ_JBQFQS010000003.1 coordinate 378,761, forward strand.
CAGCGAAAACGCAGTGAATCTAACGGCTTTGGACCCTGCTGTCGGTTCGGATTTGATGGGTTTGATAGCCAAGCCCGAACTGGCCGACTCACTTGCCGGAAAAATTGACGCCGCAGACACTGTGCCCGTGTCTTCCATCACACCGGCCTTGCCCGTTGCCGCTCCTGGAACGATCATTTGCATGGGGTTGAACTACACGGACCACATCAAAGAAGGCGGATACGATATCCCGGAATATCCAACGCTATTCATGCGTGGGAAGAACTCGATCATGGCGGCAGGGCAACCTATGGTGCGGCCTGCCTGTTCCGAGAAGCTCGACTACGAAGCCGAACTTATGCTGATCGTCGGAAAACGCGGTCGCCATATCTCGGAAGATGCTGCGTTGGACTATGTTTTTGGCTACACCGTGTTCAATGACGGGTCACTGCGAGATTATCAGCGCAAAACCGTTCAATGGACGCCCGGCAAGAACTTTGATGACACAGGTGCGATCGGTCCATTCACCGTAACGCCAGACGAACTGCCCGTAGGAGCATCAGGTCTGAAGATCGAAAGCCGTGTGGGTGACGAAATCCTGCAAAGCTCGAACACGGCCAATATGATCTGGGGCGTTCGTCAGGTCATCGCGACGATCTCGGAATATACTACTCTGGAGCCGGGGGATCTTATTGCGCTGGGTACGCCACCCGGTGTCGGACACGCCAAAAAGCCCAATCCCCGATGGTTGAAGCCCGGCGAAACCGTTGAGGTCGAGATTGAAGGCATCGGAATTTGCGCCAGCCCAATCATTGACGAAAAAGACGCCAAGTCCAAGGTGGCCGCAGCATGAGCGCACCAACCGGAGCAGAGCTGGAGGCACTTCGCGCCAAGGCGCAGCAAGATCATCGCGATCTGCGTGAGCGCATTCCACGCTTGTCGGATGACGCGATCGCCTTGATCCTGCGCGAATCCAGATCGCACTATGCGTGGACCAACAAGCCTGTTTCTGACGACATACTTGAAGAGATCTACGACATCACGATCAACGGCGCGACCAGCATGAATACGTTGCCCGCACGCTTCGTTTTCGTGAAAAGTCCTGAAGGGAAAGAGCGGCTTGCAAAGTCTTTAAAGCCGAAGAATGTACCAAAGATGATGGATGCTCCGGTCACGGCGATCATTGCCTATGACATGGACTTCTGGAAGGAACTGCCCTTCCTTTTCCCGCACGAAGATCGCCGACCATTGTTCGAAAACAAACCCGACTACGTGGCAGACACGGCCTTTCGAAATGGCACGCTTCAGGGCGCTTACTTTATGATTGCGGCCCGAGCCGTCGGGTTGGACGTCGGCGCCATGTCAGGCTTTTCAAACAAGATCGTCGATGATGAGTTCTTCGCGGGTACAACGCTCAAGTCGAACTTTTTGTGCAATCTGGGTTACGCAGATGAAACAGGATTGTTTCACAAGCTGCCGCGCTTCCCATTCGAAAAGGTGTGCTCTTATGCTTGAGGAGGTGGTGCTGTGGCCATGAAAGTGAAACCTGTCGTCACTTACCGTACAACAGCTCAGTGCCCGACACATGCGCGGACTGAGATTCCAATTCGCGATCTGGATGTGATTGTCGACGAGCCTGTCGAACGGGGTGGAACAAATCTAGGCCCGTCTCCGACCGAAACCGCAATGGCAGCCCTGATCGCCTGTACAAACGTCATCGGGCACAAGAACGCGCATCGCCTGGGAATTGATCTTGGCACAGTGACGATTGACGCAAAATGCAGGTTGGATCGACGCGGTGTGCTGATGGAGGAAGAGATCGATGTTCCGTTTCCGGAAATCGAACTCACCGTAAATTGTGAGACGCCCGCCAGTCAGGAAGAGCTGACGCGCGTGGGCGAGGAGACAGCCAAGTATTGCGCCATTGCAAAACTGTTCGAAGCGGCAGGCACTGACCTGACCGTCAACTGGGTCAAAACAAACAAATAAAGACAAGAGACCCAACTTTCTGGGAGGAGAGAAATGAAAAACTGGACCAAACGCGGCCTTGTGGCAGCTGCTCTGGCAGGCGTCATAGCGATGCCTCTGGCGGCGGAGGAGACCATTTCCGCAGTCGTGATCGATGGTTACCCAGACCGGGCGTTGTGGGTGAAGGAATTCAGCAACTTTTTCATTCCAGAAGTGGACAAACGGCTGGGCGATTCCGGCAATTATAAAATGAACTGGCAAGAGAACTACGGCGGTTCGATCGTAAAGCCGAAAGGCGTTCTGGAAGGGATCCAGCTTGGCCTTGGTGATATAGGTATCGTCACAACCATCTTCCATTCCTCGAAACTGCCCAGTCAGGGCATTTCGGGTTCGACACCCTTCGTGGCGTCGGATTCCCGCGCTGTGGCCAAGGCCGTGGATGAAATTGCACGCGAGTATCCTGCGATGCAGAATGAGTTTGCGGCTCAAAACCAAGTTTACCTTGCCACGGGCGTTGTGCTCGACACCTATCAAATTTTCTGCACGGAACCTGTTTCTTCGATTGCCGATCTTGAGGGCCGCAAAATCGCGGGAGCAGGTCTGAACTTGCGTTACCTTGAAGGTATAAAGGATGCGGCAGGCGTGCGCGGAGGCCTGACCGATTTTTATAATATGCTTCAAACCGGCCTCGTCGATTGCGGCATGCTTTGGCCCGAAGCCGCGAAAACGTTCAAGATTGCGGAAGTGGCGCCTTATATGCTCAAGGCTGATCTGGGTGCTGTGAATTCCAAAACCATTACAGTCAATGCCGACTATTGGGCAACCTTGCCGGATGAGGTCAAAGACGTGTTGAAGGCCGTCGCTATTGACTACCGTGACCACGTCGCTGGCATCGCGATGGACCGCGCCGCTGCTTCGCGGGATGCTTACGTTGAAGCGGGAGGAACAATCGTTGAAGTTTCGGACGAAGACCGTGCCGCTTGGGCAAACGCCATGCCGAATGTCGCGCAGGAATGGGCCGCGACGCTGAACGATAACGGCGAGCAGGGCACAGAGATGCTGGCCGCTTATCTTGGCAAGCTTCAGGATGCCGGGTTCACCGGCGTGCGTGACTGGACGGCTGAATAACTGTCCGGCGATCCACGAAAGGGGCCTTTCATGCTGAAGACCGCAGTTGCTGGCCTGTCGCGGGTCGCCAATTCGCTTGCAATTGCTGCCAACGCTTTGGGTACGCTCGTTGTCCTTGCGTTGGTGGTCATTCTGAATGTCGACGTCATTGCGCGTGGACTGTTTTCGGCCCCTCTGCGTGGGACCTACGAAATGGTCCAGTTTTCAGTCGTGATGATCGTGTTCTTGCAGTTGGCCGACGTGGTCAGAGTTGATCGACTAACGCGTTCAGACGGGTTCCTGAATCTGCTGCATCATCGCCGCCCAGGTCTGACAGCCAGCCTGCGGCGCATCATCAACGCCATATCGGCAATCTTTATGGCTTTGATTGCTTATGTAACCTTCCCAGAATTTCTTCATATGTGGGAGACACAGGACTACTTCGGAGTGCCCGGTCTTTTCACGCTGCCATGGTGGCCGGTCAAACTGGTCATCGCGTGCGGTACTGCGCTTGCCTGCGTGATCTTCCTGCTCAAGGTCGTCACGGCGCAGGACCGCCCGCAACTTATTCGCACCCCAGAGTATGACGAGGCCGCAGAATGACGCCGATTGAGATTGGTCTGATCTCGGTTGTTGCAATCGTCTTCCTGATCTACGCAGGTGTTTACATTCCGATTGCTCTGGGCGTGGTCTCGTTCGTGTCGATCTGGCTGATGCGGGACAACTTCACACTTGCGCTCAACCTTTTGAAGGTGGCGGTCGGCGACAGCGCGATGGAATACAGTTTCGCGACGATCCCGCTGTTTACCTTTATGGGGCTGATCGTCTCAAAGGCCGGGTTAGGCAGGGACATCTACGAAGTCATGACCATGCGGTTTCGCAAGGTCAAAGGCGGTATCGGGATGGCAACCGTCGGAGCCAACGCCGTCTTTGCCGCTGTGACCGGGTCGTCAATTGCGTCCGCATCTGTGTTTGCCAAGGTCTCGGTCCCGCAAATGATGGCGCAGGCATATAATCCACGTTTTGCGGTTGGGGTTGTGGCCGGGTCGTCGGTTTTGGGGATGATTATTCCACCCTCGGCGATGCTGATCATCTATTCCTTTGTCGCCGAACAGTCCGTAGGGGACATGTTCCTTGCGGGGGTTATTCCGGGGATCATGCTGGCAATAGCCTATGTAGGCGCGATTTGGGTCATGGGTCGTTTCACACCGGCATTCGTCGGCGGCCGCGTCGTCGCGGACACCGAATGGATGTCAGGGCGCGAGATCGCATCTAAAACCCTGCCGACATTGTTCATAATCACCATCGTTTTGGGTGGGATCTACACGGGCTGGCTTACCGCAGTCGAGGCGGGAGCAGCCGGGGCACTGGTCGCGTTGATCATCGCAGTCATACGCAAGTCCATGACGCCCAAGGCGTTCTGGGACGCGTTGCTGGAAACCGGGCATATTACAGCGGCGATCCTGTTCCTGATCACGGCGGCTTCAATCTACAGCCGCATGCTGGGACTGGCGGGGTTGCCCAATCAACTGCAGGATCTGCTTGCGGGGAATTCCGCGTCTTTCTGGTCGATCATGCTGCTCTATGTTCTGTTGATGCTGTTTCTGGGAACATTGCTCGACACGGCGTCGATCATTCTGATTGTCGTACCGCTGTTCCTGCCCATGGCCGAGGCGCTGGACATGTCGCTGATCTGGTTTGGGATCATCACCGTGGTCGGAGCCGAAATTGGACTTTTGACCCCGCCGCTAGGCATATCCTGCTTCGTCATCAAATCGACAATTAACGATGACCGGATATCGCTCAAGGACGTTTTCATGGGCGCACTTCCCTTTGCGTTTGTGATGCTGATCGTCCTGTTCATTCTGATCGAGTTCCCGATCCTCAGCCTTGCCCTGATTTAAGGAGGCCAAGATGCGCTCTGTCACTAAAGACAATATCACCGACGTGTTCATGGGGTACTTGTCCAAGGACACCGATCCGCGGATGCGTGAAATCATGAGCTCCCTGGTTAAACACCTCCACGACTTCGCGCGGGAAACCAACCTGACGCATGACGAGTGGCGCGCCGGGATTGCGTTTCTGGAGGGATGTGCCGCCGTGGAATCCGAGGACAGGCATGAGTTCGTGTTGGCCTCGGACGTGTTGGGCCTGTCCTCATTGGTGGACATGCTACATTCCAGTCCGGAAGCAACAAGTTCATCTGTACTTGGACCTTTTCACGTATCCGGCGCGCCCGCACTGCCATTCGGTGGGGATATGAAGCGCCATTATGGTGGGTCGGTGTTACTCGCCGAAGGCGTAATCCGAGACGTTGAAGGCAATCCCATTGCCGGAGCAGAGCTCGACATCTGGCAAACTGCGCCAAATGGAATGTATGCAAGTCAGGATGAAGAGCAGGATACCTATTCTTTTCACGGCCTTATGACTACCGGTGACGACGGTAAGTATGCATTCACTACCGTCAAGCCAGTTGAATACACGGTACCGTCAGATGGGCCTGTCGGGGACATCCTGCGCGCCTGCGGCCGCCATCCCTGGCGACCGTCACACCTGCACTACATCGTCAAGGCTCCGGGGTACCGATCTCTGGTGACCGAGATTTTCCCCGACGATGATCCTTATCTGGATCAGGATACGGTGTTTGGTGTTCGGGATGATCTGGTGATGACCTATGTTGAACAGCCGGCGTCGGAGTTCCCTGATGGCATGGAACTTTCTGGTAAGATCACTGAACCTTTCTTGCACGTGAAGTTCGATGTGAAGCTTGCCAGAGGTTGAACGATATTGAGGAGGCTTGAGGTGCTGAAACATATCTTCATTTTAGGTGCCGTGCTGTTTTGCAGTACTGCCATCGCAGACGAGCGACCGATCTTCGACGCGCATATTCACTACAGCCACGACGCCGTCAAACTGGTTCCTCCTGAACAGGTGGCCAAAATCCTTCGGGATGCGGGCGTGCGTAAAGCATTGGTTTCCAGCTCGGACGACGATGGCACTCAACTGTTGTTGGCCGCAGCGCCCGATATCGTTGTTCCGGCACTGCGCCCTTATCGTCGTCGCGGTGAAATCAACACCTGGATGCACGATGAAACTGTAATCGACTATCTGGAAGCAAATCTGTCCAAGAACGAATACCAAGCCATCGGTGAATTCCACGCCTATGGAGACGACATCAAAACGCCGGTTATCCAACGCATGATCGCACTTGCAAAGGAGAAGAACCTAATCCTGCACCACCACGGTGATCGCGAGGCCGTCGACTTGATTTTCGAAACTTGGCCAGAAGCTCGGGTACTGTGGGCCCATTCTGGCTTTGACGACCCAGCCAGTGTTGTCGATGCTCTAGATACCTATCCCAGGCTTTGGGCCGATCTGGCATTTCGTTCAGACATGGTCTCACGAGGCAATATCGACCCGAATTGGAAAGCTGCGTTCGAAGCCCATCCTGATCGGTTCATGGTCGGAACGGATACGTTCGCACCGGAACGTTGGTATTACGTAGGCCCTCATGCCGATTTTTCGCGCGGATGGTTGGATTTGCTTCCGGACCAGATCGCAGACAACATTGCATATGCCAATGCAGAACGTTTGCTGGCATCAGAATGATCCGCTGGGTTGCCTGGTTGCTGGCATCATCTGCCGCGGCTGTTGCTTGTGAAGCGACAGGGCAGCGCTTGAATTCGGAAAATCAAGATGCGCCCGAAGTGCATATGGTGGTGGACGAAATTCCCTTGGCCCAACCGTTTTCGCTTCAAATTTCAATCTGCGATGACATTGCTGTCGAAACGGTTCGTGTCGATGCAACCATGCCTGCTCACCAACACGGGATGAACTACGTCTCTAAGGTCACAGAGTTAGGCGACGGGTTGTTCCGTGTCGATGACATGTTGTTTCACATGCCGGGTTTATGGGAGCTGCAAGTTGATGTTGGCTTCGGCGGGGAACCGGTATCGTACACGTCCGAAGTTGAGTTGAAATGAAGGTGTTGCTGACAGCTGCGCTAATAGTCCTGACGGGTTCAGTGCACGCAGAAGTCCTGTTGACTGAAGACGAAATTCAACAAACGCTGTCCTTCGGGCCATGGCCACCATCCGTCTCCTCGGATCCAAGCAACAGGGTTTCAAACGATGTCAGAGCGATCGCGCTCGGAGAGGCATTGTTCAATGATCCGGTGTTGTCCGTCGACGGAGCATTTGCCTGCGCGAGCTGTCACGATCCTGGGCAGGCATTTACCACGTCCGAGGCCCGGGCGCTTGGTCGTGTCCTGTTAGATAGGAATTCACCATCTCTGCGGAACCTTGCCGGTCTCCGCTGGTATGGATGGGGCGGCAAGAGCGACAATCTTTGGGCAGCCAGTTTGCATCCGATCATCGAAGAACAAGAGATGGCGCACAGTAAAGAGAGTTTAAAATCGGCCATTTCTGAGAGTGCCAATATTGATGGTTTTGAGGCCATTTTCGGTAATATTCAGAACCAAGAGCCAGAACTTGTGCTGGTCAATACTGCCAAAACCATATCGGCCTATCTGGAGACATTAACTACCGACCGGACCCGATTTGACGACTTTCGTGATGCCCTGGAACAACGTAATCTGGCGGCAGCGTCGAACTATCCCGAAGCCGCCCAGCGAGGTTTACAGCTCTTTCTAGGGCGCGGGAATTGTGTGTTTTGCCATAACGGCCCAAGATTTTCCAACAACGAGTTCCACGACGTCGGCGTGCCCTATTTTTTGAACGAAACCGAAGTCGACGAAGGGAGGTTTGGTGGGCTGAACTTTTTATTATCCAGCCCGTACGCCTTGGACGGCGTATGGAGCGATGATCCAGATAAGCAAGGCGCGTGGGCGGTTCGCAGCGTGCGCAGAAGCCATTCTGATTTTGGAACCTTTCGTACGCCCAGCCTGCGTGGAGTGGCCGAAACTGCGCCTTACATGCATGACGGCAGTCTGGTCGATTTGGATGCCGTCATCAGGCACTACAGCGAGATCGATACGGAAAGGTTGCACGCTGATGGTGAAGCCGTACTTGCCGAACTTAATTTGTCTGAGCAGGAGATTGTAGACTTAGTTGCATTTCTTAGAACACTGTCGAGCTCGCCTTAGCACCAGTCTTATTGAAATGTTTGATGTATATTGGCGGCCGTCTCTCGCAGCGCTTGTTCGATTGTGTCTTTTTGCCTTGAGAACCGTGTCGTTGGTACCGGTATCGAGATCGCGTGCAGATCCCCGACCCAATCGAAGAAAGAGAACCCTATTGCCGACACTCCGGCAGAATGTTCGTCCAAATCATAAGCGAGGCCGTTTTCCCGGATCACGTCCAGCTCGGACAAGAACTCATCCAAGTTCCTCTGTACGCCATTCCGGTCCCATTCATTTCGAACCAGCTTGATCGCATCCTCTTTGTCGAGCTGTGCGAGACACGCTTTACCATTCGCCGTGGTGGTCAATGGAAAAACTTCTCCAACTTGCGAGACCGTCGTCAAACGATAAACACCGGGAACCTGATCCAGAAAAACCATACCGATGCCACGCATAACCGCGAGGTCTGTCGTTTCTCCGGTCTTTTGCGTCAGCTCTGTCAACAGAAGCCGGCAGTGTTCGACAATGTTGTAGTGAGCCGCACCTGCGAGGACGCTCAATTCAGGGCCAAGTCGCAACCCACCTCCATTTGCGTCGGCAATAACAAACTTCTCTTCCGCGAGGGCGCTTGTGATTCTCTGTACCGTAGATCGGGGCAGGCCAACGCGTTCGGCAATTTTCCCCAGGCTCATCCCAGATTGACTTTCCTTCAGAACACGTAGAATCGAAGCTGCTCTCGAAATGACTTGAATGCCACCTTTGTCATTTTTATCAGACATTTACGCTTCCCTATCGTTTCTTGACGGTGCCGTTCCGGGTATCAAACACCTTTTGCAAGGTGTATCACAATACGATGCAAGTCAACCGTATAGTGAGTTTTTAGTTGACCGTAATGCGGTGCGTATGCATCATCATTCGGGACAGGTGGGGAGGCCACCCAGACAATTGGAAATGAAAAAAACGCCGCATCACCGGCGAACAGAGGAGATATGCCAAATGGTTGAAATCCGCGGCATCGAGTTCCAGGGCAACACCGACAACGACATGGGGCTCGAGTTTTACAACCTCAGCCACAGATACGGGTTTCAGTGCCCCAACTGGCCGTATTTCAAGGACGTCCAGATCGACCGAAAGCACTATATGGCCAAGTCCGGCGTATTGTCTCAGACGATTACCACGACGATGCACGTGACCACGCATATTGATGCGCCAGCGCATGTCGTTCAGGGAACACCGTTCATCGACGAGGTGCCGCTGCCGCATTTCTTCGGTTCGGGTTTGGTCGTCTCGGTTCCCAAGAAGAAGTGGGAGCAAATCACCGGAGATGATCTGGAGAAGGCTTGTGGTCACGCAATCCGCAAAGGCGATGTGCTGATTATCAACACCGGCTGGCACAAGCAGTATGAAGATGGCGACTACTTTGCTTATTGCCCGGGTCTCGTTCCTTCCGCTGCTGAGTGGATGATTGAGAAAGGCGTGAAAGTCGTTGGCCACGATACCCAGGCGAACGATCACCCGCTGGCAACTGCCATCGGTCCGCAGCGAAACGGTCCGATCATGCCTCATCTCGAAAAAGAGTATCTTGAATGGTCAGGCGGGACGCCGTGGCAGGTTGATTTCCCAGAGTGGGAGCCGGTGCACAACATGCTGTTCTCCAAAGGTATTCTCGGAATTGAAAATGTCGGTGGGGATCTGGATGCGGTGACTGGCAAGCGTTGCACTTTCGCGTTCTTCCCGTGGAATTGGGACCGTGGCGACGGCTGCATCATCCGACTGGTTGCGATGATCGACAAGAACCAGTCCTACCGCATCGAAGCCGGCGAAGAATTCTGAACACTCACGGACCGGTCGCCGGTTCGCCGGCGGCCGCCATTAGACTCGAGCGGAGACGGACATGCATCTGAAGCGTTTTCAAGACGCGCGACCCTACGAAGCCCCGAACCATTTTGGATGTCATGGGCTTCGCTTGCAGGGGTTTGAGGAAGGCGGGCCGACAAATCAGTGGATCGGCTTCAGCCAGTTCCTACCAGGCGGTGGCGCAGGGCCGGACTCTACCCCTTTTGAGAAAGTCTACGTCGTTCTGGAAGGTGAAATGACCGTCATCGTTGACGGCATAGAAGCCATTCTTGGGCCCATGGATAGCTGCACGATCGCACCGGGCGAAAAACGCAAAATTGAAAACCGCACCAACCACACCTGCAAAATGCTGGTGGTCATTCCGTATCCGCCAGAAAGCTGAGGACGAAAAGAATGTCTGATCCACTCAAGATGTTTGACGTAAAGGGAAACGTCGCGCTGATCACCGGAGCCTCGGGTGCCTTCGGGATGGTGGCCGCGCGTGTCCTCGCCGGGGCTGGTTGCAATCTGGTACTGGCTGCAGGCAACCAAGATGCGCTCGATGAGATTGCCAAAGAGTGCGAGGCACTTGGTGCAACGGTCGTTGCAATAAACACACGACCGACTGATGAAGCGTCATGTGCGGCCTTGGTCGATGAAGCCATCAACAACTTTGGTAAACTCGACATTCTCGTTGTCGCGTCCGGTATGAACAAAGTTGCGCCGATCAACGAAATGGCGCCGGAAACCTTTGACGCAGTGATGGATGCCAACGTGAACCAGAGCTGGCTTTTAGCGCGCGCGGCGGCGGCGCACATGAAGGTGAGCGAATATGGCAAGATCATTTTCGTCAGTTCCGCTCGTAGTATCCTGGGCCACCCAGCCGGTTACACGGCGTATTGCGCGTCAAAGGCTGCCGTGAACGGGATAACCAAAGCCTTGGGATGTGAGCTGGGTCCAACAGGGATTACCGTCAACGCGATCGCGCCGACGGTATTCCGTTCGCCTTTGACCGCTTGGATGTTCGAAGAAACCGACGAAGCGAAGGCGGTGCGCGATGGCTTCCTGACCCGTGTTCCCAAAGGACGACTGGGTGAGCCAGAAGACCTTGCAGGTCCGCTCCTGTTTCTCGCGTCGCGGGCATCTGATTTTTACACCGGGCATATCCTTCATGCTGATGGCGGATACACGGCGGGTTAAAGAATGGTGCGCAAGAAGCAGCAGATAGCGGTAATTGGCGCGGGGCTTATGGGGCACGGTATCGCACTGACCTTGGCAAAAGCAGGTCAATATGTCGCCATCACAGACCCCGTTGTGGAGGCGCGAGCCGCCGTGACTGACCGCATCCGAGCCAGCATGGCCGCGATGGGGGATGACGAGGTCAAAATCACAAAAACCCTCAAGATGATTAAGATCTTTGCGACGACTGAAGGTGCGGTTCGAAATGCTGACGCTGTATTCGAAGCCGCGCCCGAAAAACTGGAGCTTAAGCAAGCGATTTTTGCTGAGATTGAAGCGCATGCACCAGAGACCTGCATTCTCGCATCAAATACTTCGGTCATGCCGATCACTCAGATCATGTCCGGTTTGCGACTGAAAAGCCGCGCGTTGGGAACGCATTGGTGGAACCCTCCGCACATGATCCCTTTGGTCGAAGTCATCAAGACAGAATGGACCGACCCCAAGATCGCGCAGACGATGTTCGATTTGTTGAAGGATGCCGGGAAAACTCCGGTGATGGTCGAGAAAGACGTGCCCGGCTTTATCGGCAACCGCCTTCAGCATGCGCTGTGGCGCGAAGCGGTTAGTCTGGTGGAAAATGGAATCTGTGACGCGGAAGCTGTTGATACTGTGATCAAGTCCAGCTTTGGGCGGCGATTGGCGGTCCTCGGTCCGTTGGAAAACGCGGATCTGGTTGGCACCGATCTGACGCTCGATATCCACGAAAACGTGCTGCACGATCTTGAGGCGCAAAAGGGCCCTTCATCTTACCTGAAGTCGCTTGTCGAAGCGGGTAAGCTGGGCATGAAATCCGGCGAGGGGTTCAGGAAGTGGGCCGAGGGCGAGGCAGACCAAGTTCGCCAGCGCGTCGCGACACATCTGAAAAATCTCGAGAAGACTTTGTAAGATCAATCAAACACTGGCGGGAGGCCGGTGAAGGGAGGACGCAATGACAAGGATTTACAGAACGGCCACAAGGCGCAGTTTCCTGGCCGGAGCCACTGCAGCAATCGCTGCTCCGGCCATCCTCCGGGCAACGCGCGCCTATGCCGCAAACCCGACGCTAAGGATTGGCAATGTCAGCCCACGTACCGGTCCACTGGCTGGTTTCGCTGAGGCCGACGAGTACGTGCTTCAAGCCATACAGCAGGTCTTTTCGGCCGGGTTGGACAACAATGGAAAGACCTGGAATGTCGAGATCATCTCAAAAGACAGCCAGTCCAACCCGAACCGCGCAGCCGAGGTCGCCGCCGACCTGATCCTAGGTGACGAGGTCGATATTATCGTTGCGGCTTCAACGCCAGACACGGTGAACCCTGTCGCTGATCAGGCAGAGATCAACGAAGTTCCCTGCATCACGACCGACTGCCCCTGGCAGCCTTATTTCTTTGGTCGCAATGGTATTCCGGGTGAAGGTTTTGAAACCACCTATCACTTCTTCTGGGGTCTTGAAGATGTGATCGCCGCGTTCCTCGACATGTGGGACAAAACGGGCGTGACCAAGACTGTTGGCGGTCTCTTCCCCAACGATGCCGACGGCAATGCTTGGGGCGATGCGGAACTGGGACTGCCTAAACCGCTCGCCGCCGCCGGATACACGCTCACCGATCCCGGTCGTTATCAGCCTCTGTCCGACGACTTCTCAAACCAGATCGCAGCGTTCAAGGCTGCCGGCTGTGAAATCGTCACTGGCAACATGATCCCACCGGACTTCGCGACTTTCTGGAGCCAGGCGGCCCAACAAGGTTTCAACCCGAAGGTTGTGACAATTGGCAAGGCGCTGCTGTTCCCATCGGTCATTGAATCGCTGGGCGACCGTGGTGACGGGTTGTCGACCGAGGTCTGGTGGTCCCCACATCACCCGTTCTCGTCCTCACTCACCGGCATTTCTTCGAAAGACCTTGCCGAAGGTTACACGGCAGAGTCGGGACGTCCGTGGACGCAACCGTTGGGCTTTAAACACGCCCTGTTCGAGGTCGTCGCGGATGTCATCAAAAGAGCGGATGATCTGGAAGACCCGTCTTCGATCATTTCGGCAATTACCTCGACAAATCTGAACACAATTGTAGGGCCGGTGAACTGGGGAGATGGACCGATGAACAACATCACCAAAACGCCGCTGGTCGGCGGGCAGTGGCAGAAGTCGGGCGACACATACGAGCTGCAGATCGTTGCAAACAGCACCGCGCCTGAAGTTCCGGTAACGGCAGACATGAAACTGCTGGGCTGACCAGACATTCGGCGCCGATCTTGGCGCCGAACCCTCTATCCGAGAGAAGCATGACGACAATCTTGAGACTCCAAGACCTGAGCAAGGCATTTGGCGCGGTCACTGTAGCCGATGCTATGAGCTATGAGGTCCAGCAAGGCGAAGCACTCGGGGTGATCGGGCCCAACGGTGCCGGCAAAACCTCGATGTTCAATCTGATCACTGGGACGCTCAAATCGAATTCCGGAGTGATAGAATTCAATGGGCAGAACGTTACTAAATGGAGCGCCGCAAAGCGCAGCCATGCAGGCATCGCGCGTTCTTTTCAGGTCCCGCAGCCGTTTTCGGGAATGACCGTTTTCGAAAACGCAATGATCGCCGCCACGCAGTCGGCCGGCTTGCATGGGCATCAGGCTGAGCGCTTTTGTCTGGAGGTTCTGGACCAAACGGAGCTGCTGCCCAAGGCAAACGTTCTAGCAGGCAGCCTGACACTGCTGGAACGGAAACGCCTGGAACTGACACGCGCGCTTTGCGCCAAACCTAAACTGCTGCTGTTGGATGAGATTGCCGGTGGTTTGACCGAAGCTGAGTGTAAATCACTGGTTCAAACCATCAAGGACATTCACGCGTCTGGTGTCACCATCATCTGGATCGAACATGTTGTGCACGCCCTGCTGGCTGTCGTGGATCGTCTGATCGTCATCGACTTCGGAAAGAAGATCGCCGAGGGCGAGCCGCAGGCAATCATGGAAAGCGCTGAAGTCAAAGAAATCTATCTGGGAATCGAAGCCGATGCCTGATCCAATTCTTCAAACACGCGGCCTAAACTCCTACTACGGCGATTTCCAAGCGCTCTATGATGTCGAATTGGACGTTGGTGAAGGCGAAGTTCTTGCCATTATAGGTGCGAACGGCGCAGGCAAGACAACCCTGATGCGGTCTATCACCGGGCTGCTGACGAACGGGCCGGATCAGATTCACTACCGGGGTCAGGATATCAGTCGCCTTCGCGCAGACCAGGTTGCAGAGCTTGGCTTGGCGATGGTTCCAGAGGGTCGACAGCTATTCCCCTCTTTGTCTGTCAAAGAAAACCTGATGATCGGTGCCCAAGTTGGTCGCACAGGCCCTTGGGATCTGGCTGCCGTCTACGATTTACTTCCGATCCTTGAGGAGCGAAAAGATCAGGCCTCTACTTCGCTTTCCGGAGGCCAACAACAGATGGTGGCCATCGGGCGCGCGTTGATGGCTAATCCAGATCTGATCCTCTTCGATGAAATCAGCCTCGGGCTGGCGCCTATCATCATCAAGGACATCTATGAGGCGTTGCCCGGCATCATCGGTGAGGGCATGAGTGCGATCATCGTCGAGCAGGACATAACCAAGGCACTGTCGGTCTCGAGCCGGGTCTACTGCCTGCAGGAGGGGCGTGTTTCGCTGGAAAGCGCGTCTGACACCGTTTCGCGTGAAGACATTTCGCGCGCCTATTTCGGGATCGAATAATATGGAATGGCTGAACGCTATCGTGCAGGGAACTTTATTGGGCGGGCTATACGCACTGTTTGCCACAGGTCTGTCGTTGATTTTTGGGGTCATGCGGCTCGTCAATATTGCCCATGGCGATCTGATTGTGTTGGCCGCTTACCTCGGGCTGACCGTGACGACCGCGACGGGGATGCACCCGATGGCCGCGTTGGTGATTGTCGTTCCCGCCATGGCGCTGATTGGGTATGCCCTTCAACGCGGTCTACTGAACCAAACTCTGGGCGACGATATTCTTCCACCGCTGCTTGTGACTTTCGGGCTAAGTGTGATTATTCAGAACGGGTTGTTGGAGGTCTACACGGCCGACCCCCAAACACTGAATGCCGGTGCGCTGGAAACAGCCAGCGTTGCAGTAGGCGGTGTGACTCTCGGGATATTACCGCTACTGACCTTCGGGATCGCCATCGCTGTGATCTGGGGGCTGCAATGGACCTTTTATCACACCGCGCTTGGTCGCGCGTTTCGGGCCGTGTCCGACAATCAAGACATCGCGCAGCTCATGGGCCTTAATCGTCGCCACATCTTTGGGTTGGCTATGGCTCTGGCGCTGGGCGTGACAGCAATCGCCGGTATCCTGCTTGGCATTCGGACAAGCTTTGATCCTTCGATTGGCGGCGGCCGCCTGATCTTTGGCTTTGAGGCCGTCATTATCGGCGGGCTCGGCAACCTTTGGGGCACGCTGGTTGGCGGCGTTATCCTTGGCGTCGCGCAAACCATCGGAGCCAAGATTGATCCGGGCTGGCAAGTGCTAGCCGGCCATATCGCTTTCCTTGTCATTCTTGCCGTTCGTCCGAACGGCCTCTTCCCGAGGATTTCCGGATGAACCTGCAGGACTACTCTGTATCTCGATCATCAAAAGCAGCACGTGTTGCGGCGATCCTTACCGCAATTGCTCTGCTTGTTCTGATTGCGGCGCCCTGGTGGGCAGGCCGCGCCGACATGCGCCTGATGGGAGAGCTGTTTCTCTACCTGTCCCTCGCAACTCTTTGGAATCTCATGGCGGGTTACGCCGGTCTCGTCTCTGTTGGTCAGCAAGCCTATGTGGGCTTTGGCGGCTATATGCTCTTCGCACTTACGATGCTGGGTGGGCTGAACCCATTGGTTGCTATTGCAGCCGCAGGCGTGCTGGGGGCTTTGATCTCGATCCCGGTGGCTGTTCTGATCTTCAGGCTTCGAGGCGCTTATTTTGCCATAGGTACCTGGGTCATCGCTGAAGTCTTTCGGCTGAGCTTCGCGCAAATCTCAGCGCTTGGTGGGGGATCAGGATCTTCGCTGCCCGTTGCCATCGTCAAATCTCTGGCGTCCGGGCGCGCGATGCGAGAGGCGCTCAGTTATTGGCTGGCGCTCGGAGCTGCTGTGCTGGTGGTGACTGCCGTGTATCTCTTCCTGCGCTCGCGCCAAGGGTTGGCGCTGACGGCAATTCGCGACAATGAACTGGCCGCCGGTAGCCTCGGCATCGATATCTGGCGCACGAAGTTCATTGTATACGTCGTCACGTCGGCGTTCACGGCGATGATCGGCGCTCTCATCTTCCTACAAAAGTTGCGCATATCGCCGGATGCGGCGTTCAGCGTTAATGACTGGACTGCCTTCGTCATCTTCATCGTCGTAATCGGCGGCATCGGCACCATCGAAGGACCGATCATCGGCACACTCGTCTTCTTCGCTTTGCGCGAAACTCTGGCTGACCTCGGAACCACTTACCTGATCGTTCTCGGTGTCGTTGCGATTGTCGTCATGCTCAAAGCGCCGAAAGGCATCTGGGGCGTGATCCGCAGCCGCTATGATCTGCAACTGTTCCCGTTGGGCTATCGCGTAAAGCACATCGGACAATCCAAGGAAAACTGAACCCATGGCCCGTCAGAAAAAAACGATCATTACATGCGCCATAACAGGGGCTATTCACACGCCCACCATGTCGGATGCACTTCCGTACAGCTATGACGACATCGCGCGGCAGGCGATCGAGGCCGCCGAGGCCGGAGCGTCGATCCTGCATTTGCATGCCCGCAATCCCGAGAACGGTTCACCGTCGGTTGACCCAAACGACTTCGCACCTTTCCTGCCGCGCATCAAACAGGCCACCGACGCGGTTGTGAACCTATCGACCGGTGGGTCGCTGATATTATCCATTCAAGACAGGATCAACCCGGCCAAGACTTTCAGCCCCGAAATGTGTTCGATGAATATGGGTTCGATGAACTTCTCTTTTCATCCTCTGGCCAACCGATACGGCGATGACGATTGGAAGTTTGATTGGGAGAAGGACTATGTCGCGAACTCCGATCAGAACATTTTTCGCAATACGTTCCGGGACATTCGCGAGGCGGCTGAAACACTCGCGCCACATGACATCAAATTCGAACATGAATGCTATGATGTCGGGCACTTGTACAACCTGAAATTCTGCATGGATATCGGGTTGTTCAAGGCACCCATTTTCATTCAGTTCATCTTTGGCATCCTCGGCGGCATTGGACCCGAAGTCGACAATCTGATCTTCATGAAGCGCACGGCGGATCGGCTATTTGGCGACGACTACAGGTGGTCCGTTCTCGGAGCCGGCGGTGCGCAAATGTCGCTTGCTACGACGGCAAGCCAGATGGGCGGCAACCTTCGTGTTGGCTTGGAGGACAGCCTGTTCATCTCTCGTGGAAAACTGGCCGAAAGCAACGCTCAACAAGTCGCCAAAATTAGACGTATTGTAGAAGACCTGGGCAGTCAGGTCGCAACTCCTGATGAAGCGAGAGAGATCCTGGATTTGAAAGGAGGAGACCGCGTCGCATTCTGAGGCTAGGGTGACAGGCATCAACTCATATCGAGCGACTTGTTTGTTTGAAAATTTCGAAACACTGAGGAGATTGAGCCATGCGACTGGAGATTTCGACATTCAGCGCGCTTCTGACAGCGTTTACGGCCGTTCAGGCTCCTGCGCAGAACGCAGCTCAGGACATCACCGATCTTTTGCTCAGCAACCGGTCTGCCGACTGTGCGGACTATGCGGGCGTGTATTCCGCTTCAGTGGAAGACGTCACCCGCCAGCAACGTTTTAACTCCGAAATCGAAATCGCGGCAGATAGCCACCATTGCACCCTAAAGACCAACGGCATTCCCAACCATGATTTCAACGGCCCGACAGCCAACTTCGCCAACGATGTGCGGGAATTGCCCGGCACTTTTCGAATTCCTAGAAACCCGAAGAAAACCGGAAGCCAAACAGCACTGTCACAACGTAGCTATGACGCAATTTTGCTGAATGGTGTGCCGGTCGATTTGCTCTCGGCCGGGTGTTATCGCCCAAGCGGGCCGCGTGCGGACAAAAACGGCAATGTATTGGCGGGGTGTCGAGACACGGATCCATGGCTGCTCGATCCCACGTCCTACGATCAGTATTTTGGTGTGGATCTTCACAATGCCCACGCCCAGCCCGACGGAAGGTATCACTACCATTCCAATCCAAATGCTCTGTTTTTGGACCACGACCTTGATAAGCCATCGCCGGTAATAGGTTTCGCAGCGGACGGCTTTCCGATCTACGGAACGATTTTCAAAGACAACGAAGGCAGAATTAGACCTGCGATCTCTGGCTATGAACTGAAAGCCACACCGAGACCTGCCCCGCCAGCAGGTCCGGGTGGCACTCCGGACGGGACATATATTGACGACTACGAATTCACCGGTACTGGCGATCTGGATGAGTGCAATGGCATGACTGTGGATGGTGAGTATGGATACTACGTCACCACGACCTACCCGTGGATATTGAACTGTTTGGTCGGGCAACCTGACCGATCATTTGACAAAAGGCGGTGAATTTCCTCAGTTTGCCCAATCGCCCTAAGCATATCGTGTCTAAGATCCCAAGCTCTCAATAACTGCGATTGCGCCATCTGATTTATCTGTGTGGTGCTGGACAGTCCTCCAACAACCTCCGGCACGGCAAAAACCGTTTACGGCATTATGCGCGGCTTCAACCTGTTTCTCTCTAGGAAGAAAGGCTCTTTTCTCCAATTCAACGTCGTAGGCAAAGTTGCCAGATGTTAAAATGACACGATCAGTCCTTCCAACTGTCCCAGCTTCAAACACTTCCGCGGCAGTTTTCCAAACAAGCTTGAGAGAGTCTCAGCCAACTTCGCGTCCACCATCGAGACCAACGGCCAAATCGTCATCGCGATATAGCAACGCCGCTCATTGAGCACGCTATTCAGCGCCGCGTAAACTGTATCGGAGGCAGCAACAACTGCCACGTTTTGTGCCGTGTGTACGAGGCAATGCTATTCGACAATAGTTGTGTGATCCGCAGGCGCAGCCGAGGACACGGTTTCGTCGTAAAAGCGATTTAACGGGCTATCGGAAGCTCAAGCGTAACGCTCGCTCCTCTTTCGACGCGGTTGATTGAGACTGTTCCACCGTGGCGCTGTGCCACTGCTGAGACGATAGACAACCCCAATCCGCTGCCTTCGGAATATTCCAACTGTGAAAACCGACTGAAAGCTGCTTCGCTTTGCTCGGGCGAAAGGCCAGCTCCGTCATCGGCCACAGTTAAATTCACGTATTCGCCGTCACTGCCCAGCACAACTGAAATATGGCTCAACTTAGTACCACCGTGTTTGACTGCGTTGTCCAACAGGTTCTTTAGAGCTTCAATTAGAAACACCCGGTCACCGGATACCATGACCGCCGTCTCAGGCATCGTGACATCAAACTCGACACCCTTTGCAAGAATGTGAACTCCCATGTCCGTGCAGGCTTCTTCGGCAACCGAGCGGAAATCGATTTCTGCCATTTGATCTTGGTGCGTCGGCTGCCTGAGCCTTTCAAGTGACAATAATTGCTCGGCCACTGTTGCTGAGTTTTTTGCAGCCGCCACAAGCTCTGAGATACGTTTTTCTCGATCATCATCTGTTTTCGCATCCTGCAGCGATTCGGCCATCGACTGCACGGCGGCCGCCGGATTCCGCAGCTGATGTGCTGCTTCGGATATAAACACTTGATGGGCGTTGATACTGTTCTCTACCTGACCAAAGAGGCGGTTCAGTGTTTTGACAACACCTTGAACTTCGACCGGAACAGGGCGCTTGATCTCGCTCAGGTCATCCGGTGAGCGCAGATCGATTGCGTCCTGCAAGTCCAGCAAGGGCCTCAGGCCGCGGGCGACACCGAACCATACCACAAAGGCCAGTGTAGCAAGAAGAATACCCATCAGAATTCCCGCACGGATTGACAGTTCATTGGCAAATGCGTTGCGATCCGCCATTCGTTGCCAAACTGTGACCGTCGCATCTCCGATAAGATTTTCTAAAGTCACTCGCTCTGTCATTTTGAGAACGCGTACCGGTTCCTCACGGTAGAGCGCCTCGAAAAAAAACGGCTCGTAAGCGTCTTGGATAGACGGGGTCGAGGACGCAGGAGGGTACGCATAGCCTGTCACGTAGATGCCACCGGGACCCGTTACATGATAGAAAATCTCTCCGCCGGACGCGTCACGGATCAAGCTGCGTGTGGTGGGCGACAGAGCGTCACCGCCCGAGATCGCGACATCTCGCGAAATTGCGAGACCCGCAGATAGCAGACTGTCATCAAACAACTCCTGGGCTGTTTTCTGCGCTATCGTAAAGCGCCAAAGCCCAAGCAGAACGGCAAGTAGCACCAAGGGGGTCAGGATAAGAATAAAAAGCCTTAGCCTGAGGGAGCCGTGCTTGATCACTTCTGCACCTCAAGCAGATATCCCAGACCACGGGCTGTTTTTATTCTAATTCCCAGATTTTGAAGACGCTTTCTCAGCCGCGATACATGAGGCTCGACGGCTGAGGCCTCGACATCGGCCCCTACGCCATAGACATAGTCTGTAAGTTGGCCTTTGGGAACAATTCTGCCCCGTCGTTCCAACAGGCATTCAAGCACCGCAATTTCCCGCCGTGGAATATCCATAACCTCGCCCTGTACACTAACCTGTCGGGCGGCGCGGTCGAACTCCAACCTGCCGATGCTCTCTTTTGCTCCGTAGTCGAGCTCTTTGCGTCGAGAAAGCGCTCGGATACGTGCTTCCAACTCGTCCATTTCGAATGGCTTAACCAGATAGTCATCGGCACCCATATCCAACCCCGAAACCCGGTCGCTTGTTTCGGCGCGCGCGGTAAGCAGGATCACTGGTACCCCGTCACCACGGTTGCGAAGAGATTTCAGGATCTCCAGCCCTGACTGTCCCGGTAGATTGATATCCAGAACAACCAAGTCTGCGCCCTCTTGTACCATATACAAATCAGCCTCATCGCCATCCACAAGCACTTCTGCTGCATGCCCACGGTCACGCAGACGATAAGCAATAGCGTTGGCGAGGGTCTCGTTGTCTTCGACGATGACGATCCGCATCGGGTCTCCTGCAAGTTTCGCGCAAGGTTGGCGCTCCATGATTGCCAGATGGGAGGGGGAATCAACCCCACAGTTCTATTTGCGATCACGGTGGCGCAGAGGGCGCCGACGTGGTTGTCTGGTCAATAGGGAGGAACCAATGGCCATTTCCAACTTCACCCGTCGCGCCGTCGTGGGGCTGATCGCCGCCGCCGGTATCGCCGCACCTGCCACGGCCGAGGTCGATTTCTCGGGCAAGACCATTGAATGGGTCATCCCGTTCTCGGAAACCGGCGGGTCTGCCAAATGGGCCAACTTCTTTGCACCGCTTCTGTCCGAAGCGCTGCCGGGTCAACCGACCGTAGTGGTGAAATTCATGCCGGGCGCTGGTTCGACCAAGGGCGCGAACTGGTTCCAGGAGCAAAGCCATGACGATGGCACGCTGCTGTTTGGCACCTCCGGTTCAACTCAATTCCCATATCTGCTGAGCGATCCCCGCGTGCGCTATGAATACAACGACTGGATTCCAGTTATGGCGTCGGGAACCGGTGGTGTTGCCTATCTGAACGCCGAAGACGGAGCAAAGTTTGATGGCTCCGCGAATGCGCTGAAAGACACCAACTTCATTTACGGTTCGCAGGGCGCGACACGCCTTGACCTTGTACCGCTGCTGGCCTGGCAAATGCTGGGCATGAATGTTGAGCCTGTTTTTGGCATCAAAGGCCGTGGCGATGGTCGCCTGATGTTCGAGCGGGGTGAAGCCAACATCGATTATCAGACCTCGTCCGGCTATCTGGGTGGATCGGCACCTCTGGTTGAATCCGGTCAGGCTGTGCCGATGATGACCTGGGGGGCTCTGGATGCGGACGGCAACATCGTGCGCGACCCGACCTTTCCGGATATCCCAACTTTCAAAGAAGTTTGCGAAGCGACCGATGGCTGTGAAACCAGCGGTGAGGCATGGGATGCGTGGAAAGCGTTCTTTGTGGCCGGTTTCCCGGTTCAGAAGCTGGCCTTCCTGCCGGGTGACACGCCTCAGGAAGTGGTCGACGCATACACAGCAGCGTTCCAGGCTGTGACGGAGCGCGGCGACTTTGCCGACATCTCCTCGAAGCGCGTGGGCAAGTACCCGGTGTTTGTTGGTGACGGCTCCAAGTCGGCGCTGCAAACTGCGACAAACGTCGACGACAACGCCAAGGCCTATGTCCTGAACTGGCTCAAAGAAGCCTATGGTGTCGAGCTGAACTAAGCCCAAACACCACTGCGCGTGCCCCAATGTCGGGCGCGCGCTTTTCCAAACACAAGACAATTTTATGAAAGGCGGCCGCTATGGAGGTTTTCGCCACCGCTCTTCCTGCGCTCAGTGACGCGTGGGGTCTGATCCTGCAGCCCATCGTCTTGGGGTATCTTATACTCGGTGTCGTTATGGGACTGGCCGTAGGTGTTTTTCCTGGGCTCGGCGGTATTGCAGGTCTGTCCCTACTGTTGCCTTTCATGTTCGGCATGGACCCGATCCTTGGATTGGCGTTGATGATCGGGATGGTCGCCGTTGTTCCGACCTCTGATACCTTCGCATCAGTTCTTATGGGTATCCCAGGTAGCTCGGCCTCGCAGGCTACGGTGTTGGATGGTTTCCCGATGGCGAAAAAGGGTGAGGCCGCGCGGGCCTTGTCAGCGGCCTTTGCTTCATCGCTGTTTGGCGGCTTGGTCGGCGCAACTTTTCTGACCATGTTCATTTTGGTCGCGCGGCCCATCGTTCTGGCATTCGGTCTGCCCGAGATGCTGATGATCACCATTCTTGGTTTGTCGATGGTCGCCATTCTCGCCGGACGTATCCCGTTGAAGGGTGTCGCCGCCGCAGGGCTGGGCCTGATGGTTGGCACGATTGGCGAGGCGGATGCAGGCGGCTCACTTCGTATGGCCACTTATGATATTCCTTACCTGACCGACGGTCTGAAATTGGTCATCGTTGGCTTGGGTATCTTTGCGGTGCCGGAAATCGTCTCGCTGCTGCGTCAAGATCGATCCATTGCCAAGGGCGCTTCGCTAGGAGCTGGTTGGTTTGATGGGGTCAAAGACTGGGCTGCGAACATCTGGTTGTCGGTCCGCTGTTCGATCATTGGCGTGGTTGTCGGTGTCATTCCTGGCCTTGGTGGCTCGGTTGTTGACTGGATCGCTTATGGCCATTCAGTTCAATCGACCAAAGACAAAAGCAACTTCGGCAAAGGCGAAGTGCGTGGCGTCATCGGGCCGGAAAGCTCGAACAACGCCAAGGAGGGCGGGGGGCTCGTCCCAACGCTGCTGTTTGGTATCCCCGGCTCGGGTTCGATGGCGATCTTTATCGGCGCTGTTGCATTGTTGGGATCCGGCGATATCGAGGTCGGTCCTAGCATGCTCAAGGATAATCTCGACATCACCTATTCAATTGTCTGGTTGTTGGCTCTCGCCAACGTGGTGGGCACCATCCTGTGTATCGCAGCCTCGGGTGGGATCGCCAAGCTGACGACAATCCGGTTCACCTATCTGGCGCCGTTTCTGTTCATGCTGATCAGCTTTGCGGCTTTCCAGTCCGGCCAAAACTTCGAAGATCTGCTGGCCCTGTTCGTCATCGGTCTGATCGGTATTTTTCTGCGCCGCTTCGACTGGTCGCGTCCGGCCTTTCTGATTGGGTTCGTGCTGTCGAACCCGGTTGAGAAGTTCACCAACCAAGCGTTCCAGATCGCGTCTTTCCGCTTCCGTAAAAGCTTTGGCGAAGGCATGGAGTATGTCTTCAGCCCGATCGTGATTGTCCTGATCGTGGTCACCGTGGTTTCGGTCATTCTGGGTATTCGGCAAGCCAAGATGATCATGGCCGAAGGTGAGGTCAAATCTGGCGGTAAGCGCGCGCCGCTGATCTTTCTGCTGGTGATCATGGCCTATCTGATCGTCGCCTTGGTCAACGCCAATATGATCCCCGACTACAACATGACCGACAAGATCATCCCACTGGTGATCGGCAGCGTGTCGCTGTTCTGCTGCGTCATTCTGTTGATCCAGATGATGCGGCGACCCGAGGGGGATGCAATCTTTGCCGACAAGGAAATTGCCGGCGAGGATGCAAACGCGCCACATGGACTTTGGTCAACGCTCGCGTGGTTCGCAAGTCTGATCGCGGCCACGTGGGTTGTGGGGTTCATCCTCGCCCTGATCGGGTTCCTGATCGCATTCTTCCGTATTCGCGCCGGGTCCAGCTGGCAGATGACGTTGCTCCTGACAGCCTGCGGCATCGGTTTCATGGGCTTCATGGCTGGCGCTTTGAACCGGGATTTCCCGCCGGGATTGTTGCAGGACATGGTTAGCTTGCCATGGCCGCTGAAATAGGTGGTCCACCAATGCCCGGCTTGAATTCACAAAAAATCTGACACGGTTTGTAAAGGAGGGTTCGAGATGACCCAGACAGCAATCCCGTATATTTTCATGCGTGGCGGCACTTCTCGTGGGCCATACTTTCGTCGCTCTGATCTGCCTGAGGATTTAGAGACGTTGGCAGACGTGCTGGTCGCCGCCCTTGGGGCCGGGCAAGCGATTAACATCGACGGAATCGGAGGCGGTACAGCGGTGACAACCAAGGTTGCGATGCTGTCAGTCAGCGAGGATGACTGGGCTGATATCGACTATTTCTTCGCGCAGGTTTCGGTTGAAGAAAAGCTGGTCGATTTCAAACCCACCTGCGGAAACATCCTGTCCGGAGTCGCCCCGGCTGCCATCGAAATGGGGTTGTTTAACCCTCAGGGTGATGAGACCGAAATCCGAATTCGTGCTGTCAACACGGGTGCTCGGGTCATCGCCAAAGTGCAGACTCCCGGTGGTGAACTGGTCTATGAGGGCGATGCGGAAATTGCCGGGGTTCCTGGCCAATCTGCACCTGTGCAGCTGAGTTTCATGGGTGTTGTAGGCTCGGCAACAGGTGCATTTCTACCCACCGGAAACCTGCGCGATACAGTTCAGGGGATCGAGTTGACCTGTATGGATGTTGCCATGCCAATGGTCATAGCGCAGGCCACAGAATTCGGACTGACAGGGTATGAAAGCGCTGATGAATTGGATACCGACCGCGATTTCTTTGATCGTATGGAGGCGGTGCGGATCGAAGCCGGGAAGTTGATGGGTATGGGGGATGTATCAAAATCAGTGACCCCAAAATTCGGCCTCTTTGCACCAGCCAAGGAAGGTGGAACCGTTGCGGTTCGGTACTTTATGCCGTGGAAGACCCATCCAACAATGGCGGTCACCGGTGCGCAGTGCATGGCGTCCTGCGCTTTGACGCCTGGGACCGTGGCTGACGGGTTGTTAGATCGTCCCGATGTAAGTCCGGCGGAAGTTATACTGGAACATGCATCGGGCAAGATCGACGTGCTGGTGGATTTCTCACATGACGGGGATTTCAACGTAAATTCTGCCGGTTTGGTGCGGACTGCGCGTAAGCTGGCGGATGGGCATGTCTACGTACCAGAGTCTGTGTGGAACGGGAGTTGATATGGTAAACGCTAATAAGTATACTATGGTATACATTATGGAGGCGCCACCATGGATGACTATTCTGAATGCCTTGATATTGCGCGTCAGGAACTCAGGCTGGCACAGTCGGTACTACGGCGGGACATTGCGGAATACCCAACACCGATTGCCGGATGCGATGAGCAGTTCAACCATTTGCTGGATCAAAGCGAACGGGTCCGCAATGCGCTTGCAGCACTTGATGCATTGCATTTTGTGCCGACCCCAAGAAAACTAAACATAGGGCAGGGTATAGAAAGCCGATGAAGGTTCATATTCTGGATGATTGGTTTGAAACACTGCAGAGCCTGCCTTGTTTTGAAAAACTGTCTGGCCATGACGTGAAGGTCTGGACAGATCATGTCGAAGAAACAGGCGAATTGGCCACGCGGTTGCAGGAGGCCGAGGCGCTGGTGCTGTTTCGCGAACGCACCAAAATCACCTGCGACTTGATTGAGAAACTTCCTAATCTGAAACTAATCAGTCAACGCAGCGTTTACCCGCATATCGATGTGCAGGCATGCTCGGATAACGGAGTGCTACTTTGTTCGAACATGCATGGAGGGACGCCCTCATATGCTGCTGCCGAACTGACATGGGCGCTAATCATGGCCGGGATGCGTGATTTGCCCACTCAGATGGCCTCGGTCAAAGCGGGGCATTGGCAGGCCGGAGTTGGCAAGACTCTGAGGGGGCGGAAACTGGGGCTCTATGGATATGGCCGTATCGCTCGCGCCGTTGCAGGCTATGCCGAAGCATTCGGAATGAATGTAGTCTGGTGGTCCTCGGATGAAGGCCGTGCGCGTGCGGAGGTAGATGGAGTTCACGTCGCTGAAAGCCGTGAAGCATTCTTTGCCCAAAGCGATGTTGTCTCGGTTCATGTCCGTCTGAAGCCAGACACTCGCGGTATTATCACCGCGTCGGATTTCGCGCAGATGCAATCAGGGGCGCTGTTTGTGAATACATCCCGTGCGGGCCTAATCGCAAAGGGTGCATTGCTTGAGGCTTTGAATGCCGGGCACCCCGGTAAAGCCGCCATTGATGTCTTTGATACAGAGCCGCTTACTGATCCGAATGACCCTTTGCTATCGCATCCAAACCTGATTGCGACACCACATATTGGATTTGTGACGGAGGACGAGTTCGACCTGCAATTCTCAGACATTTTCGATCAGGTGAATGCTTATGCCGAAGGCACTCCGATTCACATGATCAACCCCGAGGTTTGGACCAACGCAAGATGAGGTTGGCCGCAATAGGTGCACCGATGATCACCAGTACGATCCTTGTCAGGTGGTGCGTGATAACAAAACCCAAATCCGCACCCGAAACGATGGCCAGAACTGTCATCTCTGCCTGTCCGCCGGGGGCGAAGGCGAGGAAAGCCTCAACCGGCTGACCGAAGCCCAATGTGGTGACAACGGCGGTGAAGGCAGCAGCCAGTATCGCGAGGACAATGACATAGGCGAAACCCGCTGCCACAACCCTGCGCAGTTCGACCCAGGTGACGCCTACGAATTTCACACCGATCCCGCAGCCGATAAAGAACTGTGCTGCAAGGATGGCCTCGCGAGGCGGTCGGGTGTGAATGAAATCTCCCAGCGACAAGGCTGCTGTCAGGATCATTGGACCCAGAATTGACGCCCCGAACAGACCGATCCGCTCGCCGCCCTTCCAACCGATAAGGGCGGCCAGAACCATCAGTACCAACTCATTTATCGGCAGGTCGCGCGCAGGCTCTCCGATCGGGTTGGTGAGCTGGGCGTCGTAAAACACCGTTAGAAAAAGCGGTGCCAGCGTCACGATGATCAGAACGCGTGTGCCGTGTATCAGGGACAACGTCCGAGGATTGGCGCCTGCCTCGGTTCCGAAGATGATCATGTCCTGCAATCCACCGGGCATGGCCGCGTAAAACGCAGTTGTGGTGTCAAAGCCCCAGACCTTGCGGAAGAAGGGCACCCCGACCAGCGCGATCAGCAGGATGAAGAATGGGATTAGCGCGATGGACGCAGCCATCTTTGGCAGTTCTGCAAAAAGGGCCGGTGTAATCGAAGCCCCAACCGCAACACCCAGAATGGTGCGTGCGGCAACCGAGATTTGACCAAAACCTTCCATAGGGGCATGAGCCAGCGCTGCTAGCAAACACGCACACATTGGGCCAAATAGAAACGGCAGTGGCAGATCCAATGCCCAGAATACTCCCGTACCCAGAAGCGCAAGACCCAGTGTTACGGCCCGCTTTTTCAAGAGAGAAGATGTTCTGTTCTGGGTGGGCAAAGTGCGGCTTCCGACAATATTGACTCACTATGTATCCAAATGTATACAAGTGGACGCAAGAAGACAAGTGAGCGCTCGATGACCATTCAGGACGACACCTTACAGCCTGGCCCGCAAGGCAATTCCGCGTATCAGCGCCTGCTGGACGAGATTCATGACGGCACACTCTTGCCTGGCGAACGCTTGCGCGAAATCGAACTGTCAGAACGGCTGGGCGTCAGTCGAACTCCGGTGCGGGAAGCGATCCGGCAGTTGGAGGCCGATGGCTTGGTCACCCACGTTCCGCGGCAGGGCGCGACCGTCCGCAGCCTGGATTACGCCGAAGTAATGGAACTCTATGAGATGCGCGCTGTGCTCGAAGGCACTGCGGCACGTTTGGCAGCTCGCGCGGCGTCGGATGTCGAATTGGACGAGTTGGACGTTTTGAATGATCGCTTGGCCGAGGCCGGCACCGGTCCAAATGCAGCTCGGATCAATCGGATTTTTCATGCCACGCTATTGGATGCGGCCAAGAACCGGTTCCTTGCGAAATCCATGCTGTCACTTCAAAAGGCGCTGCTGATCCTTGGGCCGTCGCAATTGCTGGACGGGGATCGGGCCGAAGCGGCAGTAGCTGAACATCGGCGTATCATGGCTGCGCTCAAGGCGCGGGATGGTGCCGCGGCTGAGACAGAGATGCGCGCGCATATTCAGGCCGCACAACGGATGCGCATCCGGGCGTTGCAGGAACGCGATCGGACAATCGACGAAAATCAGTAGGTAGACAGGATATGGCCACCCAAAAGGAAGCTTACGATATCGCTGTGATTGGTGGCGGAAACGCCGCCCTTTGTGCCGCAATGACAGCCGCCGAAGCAGGCGCACGCGTTCTTATCCTCGAAACGGCTCCGAAACCCTATCGCGGGGGGAACTCGCGTCACACGCGCAACTTTCGCTGCATGCACGGTGCCCCTCTGGGTCCTTTGGTCGAAGAGTACGGAGAGGACGAGTACTTTTCGGATCTGATGAAGGTCACTGGCGGCAAAACCGACGAACATCTTGCCCGCCTGGCAATCCGCACTTCCGAGGAGTGCTTGCCGTGGATGGAAGAACACGGGGTCCGGTTCCAACCATCGCTTTCCGGAACATTGTCACTGGCTCGTACCAATGCCTTTTTCATGGGCGGCGGGAAATCTCTGGTTAATGCCTATTATCGAACCGCTGCAGGTTTAGGTGTCGATGTATTGTACGAAGCCGCCGTCACGCATTTGGAGTTGAATGACGATCGGATCGAATGGGTCGACTATAGCTATGAAGGCCAATCTCATCGCATCACGCCCATGGCGATCATCGTTGCCTCGGGCGGGTTTCAGGCAGACACAGATTGGCTTACCCGTGCTTGGGGTAAGCCCGCAAAGAACTTTCTGATCCGGGGTACTCCCTACAACCGAGGAGTTGTGCTGGCCGATCTGCTGGATCAGGGCGTTGAGAGCGTCGGCGATCCAACCCAATGTCACGCCGTTGCCATAGACGGGCGCGCGCCCAAATTCGACGGCGGCATCGTTACCCGTCTGGATTGCGTGCCGTTTTCCATCGTCGTGAACAAGAAAGCAGAACGTTTTTATGACGAGGGTGAGGATGTTTGGCCCAAGCGCTATGCGATTTGGGGGCGTCTGGTGGCGGCCCAACCCGATCAAGTTGGCTATGTGGTCATCGACGCTAAATCGCTGAATCTGTTCATGCCGTCCGTCTTTCCCCCGTTGAAAGCTGACACGTTAGAAGAACTGGCTGCGATGATGGACCTGCCTGCAGACAAGCTGACTGCGACCGTTGCAAAGTTCAATGCAGCCTGCGGTGATACGAGCCACTTTCATCCAACCGAATTGGACGGTGTTTCTACTTCCGGTCTGACACCGCCCAAGACCAACTGGGCCCGCCCAATCACCGATCCGCCATTCTATGGTTACTCGCTCCGCACAGGTGTGACCTTCACTTACCTTGGGCTCAAGGTCGACGATGCGGCCCAGTGCTCGACGCCCAACGGTAAGATCAAAAATCTTTGGGCCGCAGGTGAAACAATGGCCGGATCGATCCTGGGGCAGGGGTATCTGGCAGGTTTCGGCATGACCATCGGAACCGTTTTCGGACGTATCGCAGGACGTGAGGCCGCCTCTTATGCAAACTGAACTTATTCAAGAGGCCCGCCGACAGGCCGAGATTTGCAACGCGTGTCGGTATTGCGAGGGATATTGCTCAGTCTTCCCGTCGCTGCACGCGGAACGGGCGTTTTCAGATGCAGCCATCACGCAACTCGCCAACCTCTGTCACAATTGTCGGGGCTGCTACTACGCTTGCCAATACACCGCCCCGCACGAGTTCGAACTGAACCTGCCCAAGGCCTTGGCTGAGGTTCGGCGCGACAGCTGGGAAAGCTTCGCATGGCCACAACCTCTGGCGCGCCGGTTCCACACCCATGGCGGGGCGATTGCACTGGCACTCGTGATCGGGTTTGCCCTTTTGTTCTGGGCAATTCGAGCCATTGGGTCGAACGGAGGCGAAGGTTTCTACGCCGTCTTGTCGCATAACGCGATGGTGGCAATCTTTGCGCCGGTATTTCTGTTACCAGTTTTCAGCATCACCATCAGTCTCAAGCGCTATTGGGCCGAAGTTGGTGGCAAATCCATTAAGATTGCCGATGTGGTGGCCGCCTTTTCACGCGCCGGCAAGATGCAGGATCTGGCAGCCGGGCATGGTGAGGGTTGCAATTTTGAAGACGAAGACCGTTTTAGTCAGGCACGGCGCCATATTCACCACGCGATCATGTATGGCTTCCTGCTGTGCTTTGCGTCGACCTCGGTCGCGACGGTTATGCATTATGGTTTCGGAATACATGCGCCATATGGGTTCTGGTCTTTGCCCAAACTGTTAGGAATTTCCGGAGGCGTGTTGTTGACAGTGGGCTGCGGCGCCATGGCGCTTCTCAAGCAAAAGTCCGATCGCAATCTCGGTGATCCCTCTGCATGGGGTGGTGATATTGGTTTCATATTGCTGCTTGGATTTGTCGGATTTAGCGGACTTGCTCTCTATGCCCTCGGATCAACAGCTCTGATGCCCGCGCTGCTTGCCATCCACCTTGGGTCGGTCCTGACATTTTTCCTGCTGACGCCCTACACCAAGATGGCACACGGGTTCTATCGGCTTGCCGCTCTTATCCGAGACGCGCAGCGAAAAAGAGATTGTGGGTAGGCTGCTATAAACCATGTTGCCCTTTGGGCGGCGACGAGAAAATGAACTTGAATCGCTACATAACGTAGTTTTTCAAATGGCCGTCTTTGCGACTGCCAAGTCACGCTCAGTGTACGGATCATTGCCTTGCGTGGGTTAGCCGACAATGATTGATGGGTTGCACCCCCTGTTAATTACTGAGGGATGCTGAATGTCCGGCAAGGGCTCTTACTACCAGTCCAAGCGCACCGCAGTGAATGACAGTAAGAGACCAAATTGCCAGATGTTGCACTGCGAGTGAATGTCGGCTTTTCACATTTTCTGCTAGTGAAGCCTGACACCCTGTCGATAATATCCTGCAAGGCTTTCAGATTTAGTCATGGGATTGGGTTTCAACTGACCTCAATCTCATTCGAACGCTTCGCAGGGCCCAGTTGAGTGAACCTATGACCCTGCTGAGCGCAAAAGCAGCATGTCGACGCTACTGTTTGCACCTATTCCCGATTATACATGCATTTGTTGTTTCCAAAATCACGGTAGAGTGACCAGGATCTCCGCTCGGGAGTTCAACACCATCCGCAAGAATAAAGGTCACGCTGTGGCCACCTGTCAACCCCGCAGGATATTGTGGAATCGAATCTTTTACCCTGTAGTGGCCACTTGAAAGCACCTCTATTTTATTGTCGGCAATCAGTTGCAGCAAACCCGCCTGATCCGGCAAGACGACGTAGGGTTCAACATTCGTTTTGGCGACTAATTCGCTTGGATCAAAAACGATCAATCCGCCACGATAAAATCGCATCATTTCCCGAATGGTCCTACGATCTTGGGTGGGCATCGGTTTTGGGTTGCCTTCATCATCCAACGCTACCATGCCCTTGGCATCCAGTTGGTAACTCTGTTCTCCAATCGTAAAGCTCTTTGGTTCTTGGTACGCGCGTAGCGCCTGAGCCTGTTTTTCCTTAGAAGGAAGCCCCGAAGGAACCTGAATATGGTCTAGTGTGTAGGCTGCAATAGGATAGGATACACGTGCCGACATTCTGGCTGCTAACTCTTTTGAAAGTGCATTCAGTTTCTGTCCGGTCTTGGTGACGAATTTCCTAACACAACTACCGGGGGCGACAAATGTAACTGCCTCTGCATTGACCCCACTCACGGCCGCACCTGGGCCGAATTGCGAAGTACGGGGCTGTATGACAACGTTCTTAAGTCGGTCAGTGGCACCCTCAAATTTCCATACTATTGGATCGTAGGCTGTTGCAAAAACATAGAGTGGCGTTTCGCCGGGCTCGACAATAAAGGTCGCAGCAGTTGTCGGGGTTCCTTGCCCATTCAGTGCTATGTTTGAGAGTGCGGGTCCCTCATACCCTGAGAGAAGGACCAGTTCATGACCTTTGGGAACAGGCGGTGCTTCGCAGCGGGCAGCAGCTTTGTTGTTCGACGGGACATTCCGCTGCTTGGACGAATTGAGCAGATCAGAGTCTATGGCTCTGACTACTGCTGAGATTTCGACAATGTCAACTTTGCCATCCTTATTATAGTCGAATGCGAAAAGCTGATCGAGAGGATCGGTGCGGAACTGTTTTTCTTGCTGGTCGTCAAAGTAGTTTGCCAGCTCAAACAGGTTTAAATTGGCGTCTCCGTCTTGATCATACTCGGCTTGAGCTAGTGCTAGCTGAGCTCTGACGTGGTGTTTGATCAAATGGGATTGCGTTTTGATTTCTTCTTGTGAAATCTGAAAATCCCCGTTTAAATCATAAGCCATGATCGGCATCAGACTGCTGGCGCGCTGCTGTGCCTTGTGCTGTAAGATAGCAAATTCAACCACCTCCTTCGTCAACACGCCATCCGGCGCGTAGCGATAAATCTGGTTTGCCGCCTGTTGCAAGTATTGGTCTTTTGAACGGCTGACTTGCCTCAGTAGATCAGGCGCCAACTTGTTAGCAAAAGCGGTAATCTCTTCTTGGCTCTCTTGCTCCTGTGCGGCGGGCATTTCCGAAGTTGCTACCAGAAATGACAGAGCCGCGATTGCCAGGCCTCTAACACCGGTAACAGTTCGTCCAATTGGCAACATTTTTGTGAAGCTCCCTAAGATACGTTTTAACGAATAACTCTCAGTGTTTTTGCTGTGATTGTGCGAAGGCCAGTTGGCCCAGATATTTGCCAAACGTAACTGCCATCTTCGCGGACAGATGGTTCCGGCATTTCCGTTGCATCAATCAAATCGAGGTTAGAATCTCCGCGAATTTCAAACTCCGGAGCAGTTTTGGTCAAATCCTCTTCCTGAAGGAGAAAGATGTTTTGGCGACCATTTGACATGTCAATTTCCCGACGATTTGCCAATTGATCGCGAGAAAACCTAACATAGCCGCCTCGGGTGACATACATTCGTTCCGCTTCGGAGGACTCATCGCGAGCTCCGGGGTAATGAGGTTGATCAAGTAGTTTTGGGTTTTGCAAGTAACCCGGCATTGGCATCTTACGCAGTACCAACTCCGGAGCGAACCGGATTTGAAGCGGCTCTCTTTGAAAACCTCTAGGTGTTGTTGCGACAAGCCCGTAGTCAGTAAAGTTGATCGTCCATCCAGAGGACCCATCCAACCAAATCTCATCCAGACCGGGATCGCCAAGAATGGTTGTCTGCGGTGAACTTCGCAATCTGCCGTCATTGCGGATGATAAAGTAGTCCTTAACGCCGTTGGTCAAATCGATGGCATCCAATACACGTCTTGTATCATAGGATAAATGAAACATGGTCGATTGTTCTGCATGCCCTACAACTGGTGCCCGCCCATTGTTCTCTTCCAAAATGGGCTTTGGTAAGTGAATCTGAGCGGAGCGGCCGTCTTCTTGCTTCGATGATAGCCTCATCAATGTCGCGTCCGTGTGACCTTGAAGGGTCCAACAATTCGGATCAGCAATCGTCACACGATCAAGTTCATCCAAGAGAAGATGAATGTCTTCAGTATGCCAACTCAATAGATGTCCGGTCGCAATCTCAACCAAGTTGGCGGCACCATTGTTCAAGTTGAGCACCACTCTGTCCGCGTTGTGTCTAATCGAAGACAAGTCGGGGCGCGCAACCCCACCCACCTTCCACGTCAAAGTCGTTTCTGAAACATCATCCTGAGTGGCCTCTTCGACTTGTACGTCTGGACCCGCGGCTGCACCGAAATCCAGTGAATAACGGCCTAAAGGTCCCTCGGTCGACAAAATCGAGGACAAATCATTTCCCGTCACTACAAAAGTGCCAATAGGGACACGAACTTGTAGGTCATCGCCATCCAGTTTTGTTTTATAGAGTTCGTCCGAAAACGATGGACTTGGGAAATGGGTCCAATCCAAACGGGGATCCAAGACAACTGTATCAAACCAGTCAGCTTGAATCTCCACTTCGCCGTAGTCGGCGGATTGCAGGAATTCACCCAATACAACAAGTGAGTCAAACTGACCGTTCTTGACTTCGACAAGCTCGAATTCGCCGAAGATTCCGCGCCCAAGAACTTTCGTGATTGGCCCTGTGAACGCAATTCGGTCTAAACCTTCCCCTCCGCTCATTGAGCCGGTTATCTCTCCGCCAAGTGCGTACCGCTCGAACAGTCCGAGCTTGGAGTTCAAAGGATATCCGCAACTTGCAAAGGACACAGTGTCTTGAGCTTCTGAATGATCGGGAAAAAGCAGAGTGAAAAACACAAAGATAGTAAAAAGCTCGACCAATCCTGCCGATAAACGTCTCAGAGTTGGATTCTCGGTGTGATACATATTTCTTGATGCTTCCGAAATGATCTCTAAGCCAACCAACGTAATGTGAGCCTCACACTTCACCCCTCGCAGTCGATAAGGCAATCGAGTGTACGGCCCATAAGAAATGCACTGTTACCGTAACTGAGCTGGCTCAGATCACAACCCCTGATTGTGATCTATAGTGCTGATTCAAAAGTTAATTCCTTGAGACAAGAGGTGGCGCCATGCTCCAAAGGATCCGGTTAAGTGTTCACAAATCGGACTTTACCGCTCGTCATCCGAATGGAAGCTTTATCCGCCCTCCAGTCATTGACAATCTAACGCTGAATGTCCGGTCCTCGCGCATCGCGACATGCTGCCTAAGCGAAGTTTCGAATAGTGATGGAGGTCCGGTAAGGGCTCATAGTCCTGTATAGGCTTAACGCAGAGAACGACGGCTCTGAGCCCAAATAGGCCCGCTCTATCTCGATAACCTGATCGCGATTGCTTTCGCTTCAGCGAGTGAGGACGCAACAATCCTGCCAAACTCCACTACCGCATCTGGATTAACTTCGTTGTCGTTATAGTCTGCGGCAAGAAGTTGGTCATAATACTGTTGAATCATTTCTATCTGAAGAAGCAGGTCCCTTCGGGCGCAAAACGTATCCCACGGTGGTTCAGGAGTTTGGAAGTCTGCACAAGCGCTAGCCCCGTCGCTAATCGTTTCAGAAGCTGCTGCAACGTAGTAGAAGCTGCGGCCAAACCTCCGGTTCGCGGCTTCTGCTTTACTATACAACAACAATAGTTCGACCCACCCATAGTAACCGACCCTAAATGGAAATGTCTCACCAAATTCAAAGACTAAGTCTATGTTGTTGCTCAGTTTTTTGAATCCAGAACAACTCAAACGTATTCGGTTTTGCTGAGCATCATCTGATGTTGAGGCAGTAATCAGGTCCACTTCCGGGCTCTTTTTTAAACCGGCGTAATAGGGAAATGCGATGATCTTACCTTCATCATCAAATGGGTTTTCTCCAAAGTGGTACGGTGTTTCGACACAACCACGGAAATCTTCCGGTACACTGAATGTTAATCGGTTGTCCGCAACGGCGGTTGAAGTAAAAGAGCTTGCTAGGGCCGAGCTCATTACAAACAGAATTGTTCTTGTAACGATTTGCTTCACCTAAATGTCTATCATTCCAAATTACTTCATTTTTTTTGCCCATCCTCAAGTAGATATCAACTTTAACTCTTCTGCTGTTTGCAGACTTCCGAGGTCCGGAATGCGCGGTTTCTCGACTTGCTGCCCGAACGAGACAAGGGGTGTTGTTGAAGGTCCAGTAAGGGCTCACACATTCCGTTCGAAATCGCTTTAGAGAAGGGCCGCCGCGAGCCCGAACTACTCGATGCTGCGGCGA
Source organism: Ruegeria sp. CH6 (assembly GCF_056537005.1). Lineage (NCBI taxonomy): Bacteria > Pseudomonadati > Pseudomonadota > Alphaproteobacteria > Rhodobacterales > Roseobacteraceae > Ruegeria > Ruegeria sp. CH6. The sequence continues at coordinate 415,212 of NZ_JBQFQS010000003.1, forward strand.
CCGCGTAGGTCGGGCGAGCACCGGCATGCCTTCATCGCCCCGGATTTTTGAAGCGTTGAGGTCCGCAGTGTAAGCCAGCAATCGATCTGCAAAACCAGCGTAACCGCCTGTTTCATGGCATAAGACATCATCCACGGTTAGCAAGTGAAACTCCGGCAATCACCAGCGTGCCACCTATCAGCATGGAAGCCCCGACCGGTTCGTGCAGGATAGTTGCCCCAAGGGCCACCCCGAAGACGGGGACAAGATTGGTGAATACTGCCGTACGCTCCGGCCCAAGCGTGCGCACCCCGCTATAGTACCAAACAAATGGCACGACTGTTCCACCAATGGCCAGGTAGATGATGGCCAAAGTGCAGGTGAACGTGGGCAATTGCAGCACTTGCGCGGTGCCGGCCAGCGGCAACCCCAATGCCAGTAACATAGACCCAATTAGTGCAGCCCAAGTGGTTGCCGCCAGTGGCGAGAGACTTCCAAGCGCTTTGCGTCCAAGAAGCGTATAGCCCACCCAGCTGCCTACCGCAGCCAGCATGAACAGTTCTCCCCGTCCAAAACTCTGCTGGACGTCAGTCATCAGTCCGGCAACGTCCCCTCCGCTAATTACGATCACAGCCCCGGCTAGCGCCACACAAATCCCGGCAACTTGCCCAATCGGTAGAAGCCGTCGCGCAAGCAGCCCTCCGGCTATAGCCACGGCTATCGGATTGCATGCAACAAACAGTGCTGTTCGCGAAGCCGGCATCTCAGTCAGAGCGGCAAAGAAAAACAGGTTGTAAAGGCAGACGCCGGATAGCCCGAGAAAACCCACCAACACACTCTGCCGCCAGGTGAGGCGAGGCAAACCACCTTCTGTTTTCCACACGAGAAAAAGCAAGACCAGCGTTGCCAAGCCAAACCGAACCGTTGCAGCGACCAGCGGGGACATTTCACCTGAGACGATGCGACCAGCAACAAACGTGCCGCCCCACAGGAAGGCCACCATCGTGAGCCGGACGTAGATCAAAGCGTTCTGCGAGGCTATGGGATATGACAGGGCATGGGACATGGAGACACCTAAAACACCGGATTGCCCATGTCGAATTTCAGTTATACTATGTTATAGTCAAATGAGTATTTACTTATGACTTTTGGTCAACTTGAAATTTTCGCCACTCTTGCAGAAACGCGCGGATTTACAGCTGCTGCCTTGCGGCTTGGCATCAGCCAGCCCGCAGTGTCCCATGCCCTTAAAGGTCTCGAGGATGAGCTTGGCGTCAGGCTATTTGATCGCACCGTATCGCCAATCGAACTGACTCCGTTGGGCGAACGTCTTGTATCTCGCGCACGTGAAATTCTGGGATTGGCTGATGCCATGCATCAGGAGGCTTCGGAATATCGTGGTGTGCAGACCGGCAGATTGCGCATCGGGTCTTTTGGTGCGACGTCATCGTTGCAGATTTTACCGCGCCTTCTCGAAGCATTTCATGCAATCCATCCCGGCATTGAAGTACTGGTTGAGGAAGCCGCTGATGAGGAGATCATCCGGTGGATCGAAGACCGGCGCATTGATCTCGGCTTTGTTGTTTTACCAGATGAACGCTTCCGTACATGGCCTGTGGCGCAGGATCAGTTTGTCGCCTTGGTTGCCGCTGATAGCACTTTGGCCGGGCAGTCCTCTATCCGGTTGGAGCAGCTGTGCGAGATGCCATTTATCATGCCGGAATCTGGTTCTGCCCGGATCATTCGACGTCTGTTCACGCAGTCACGTCTCAGCCCAAATGTGCGGTACCGGACATCGCAGATGCTCAGCACTTTGACTATGGTTGCACGCAATCAGGGCGTATCGGTCGTGGCCGAGATGGCCTTGCCCCCAACGAACGGAAAAGAGGGCTGGGTCAGCAAGCCGCTGAATTCAGTCAGGACACGAAAAATTGGTCTCGCGATGCATCCTCACGCAACACCATCGCCTGCAGCGGTCGCTTTTATTGAGGTCGTGGAAAAAAGTAGAGACAATCTTTGACGACGTGTGCAAGGGAAAGAGGCGGTGTCTCGATTTGAACTTCTAACTTCAAATCGGGCATTAGAAAGACACCGCGTGGACGGCAGGTTTTTTACACTCACCCACCATTCGTCACCTCGCGCCGAACGTCCCGAACATGCGGATTGCGAACTGCCGCAGTGAAAATCCGCAGAGAGTCCAATTCACCCAATTTCGCACTTTGAAAGAGTTGCATTTCCGCCCCAGACATCACTGTCCTTATCAAGCCTCACTTGGCGCATAACTTCCATCTTTGCGGTGTACTTCACGCCCGCTGAGAGGCGGGTTAAAGACGCAGACAAGCCGAAGATCAGCGTCTATGGCTTGCACCAGGTGCCTGTCATGTTGATCCAAAGCATAGAGAGTAAATGGCTCAAGGGGTTGCCAGACTTCTCCGCCAAACGCTTTGATCTGACCCTTGCCCTCGATACAATAGCAAGCCTCTAGATGATGGGTGTATTCAAGTTCAAGCACCGCACCCTCTTTGATGATCGTATCCGTCAGCGAAAATCCCATTCCATCTGAGGCAAGCAGCAACCTTCTGCTTTTCCAACCCGGGCCGGAAACGTCCCGATCTGTTCCAAGGATATCTTTGAGTGCCTTAACAATCATCTTTCACCGTCTCATTTCTACTTAACCGCACGGTTCATCCCGCCGTCGGACAAGATGCTCTGACCATTGATATACCGGGCTCCATCGCTGGCGAGAAACACGCAAGCCTGTCCTATTTCCTCGAATGTCGCAGGCCGCTGCGCCGGTATGGACCTGCGGGCTTCTTCAGAAAGGTTGACGTTCTCGCAGAACCCGGGGAGCAGGTTGTTCATGCGAATATTGTGCCGGGCATAACGATCCCCGTAAAGCTTTGAGAAACTGTGCAATGCGCCACGCAGCATGCTCATGGGGTAGGGCGCGCGTGGCTCGAGGGCGTTCATGGACGAGATGTTTACGAATGCACCCCCACCTTGTTCGATCAGAATAGGTGTGACGATACGTGCGATCTTCACAACGTTCAGCACATACATGTCCAGGCTTTCGTGCCACAATTCGTCGCTGAGTTCCAAAAGCGGCCCGTCAAAATCGGGATCGAACCCAACTGTCTTGATGGCTTCTGGCACCGATCCACCGTGCCCCATGTTGCTGACGATAGCGTCGATCCGCCCATATTTGCTCATCGTGTTGTCGATCATCGCCTGTAGATCATCAACATCCAGCACAGATCCGCGCCGGCCGAGGCCGCCGAGTTCCTCCGCCAATTCCACCGAGCGATTTGACGGTGACATCAGTGAGACCTTGTAGCCAGCCTTTGCCATTTCAATAGCGCATCCCCGGCCAATGCCCTGTCCTGTACCTGTCATGAGTGCAACTTTGGTTTCAGCCATGATCTTTCCTTTCAATGAGTGCCTATTGTGTGAGGTTTGTTGAGCCGAAAGTACTCTAACCTTCTAAAATCAAAGGAACCTATCGAGTTTTTGGCAGTTCGCTGTTAGATTTTCTCACATGGCGGAAAACCTCAGACACCTTCGTGCCCTTCAGGCCTTTGATGAAACCGCAACCCACTCCAGCCTGACCAAGGCGGCGGATGTTCTAAACGTCACTCACGGGGCGATCAGTCGTCAGATCAAGCTGCTGGAACTGCACCTTGGCGTGACGCTCTTTCATCGCCGCCCCAATGGTATTGAACTGACCAAAGCCGGAGAGCGCTTGTATCAATCAACACGCGGTGCGTTTTCGGCATTGCAGCTGGGCGTAATGGAGGTGAAGCGACTTCATCATCGTCATTCGATTACGGTGTCATTGTCGACGTCGCTTGCGCTCAAATGGCTTGTTCCGCTGCTTAGTTCGTTTCAGCAAGAGCACCCTGGTATCGCATTGTTGCTGGACACCAATGATGCCTATGCAGATTTTGACACATCTGAGGTCGATGTGGCCCTGCGGTTTGGTGAACCTCGATGGGACGGCCTGTATCATGAGCAAATAAGGCAAGAGGAACTGATCGTTGTGGCCGCCCCCGCTCTTGTTGAGGAAACGCGGATACCAATGCGGGCCGAGGATGTGGCTGCTCTCCCACTATTGCATGATGCCTTCAACGTCGGATGGGAAAGCTGGGCTGCGCAAGTCGGACTGAACGTTGATCAGATCAACTCGCAAAGCATCAAGTATGTGGATAGCGCTGTTCTTTTGGAGGCCGCGATTGATGGGCAGGGCGTGGCGTTGGCGAGACATCTATTGGCGGAGAGGGATTTGAGGCTCGGCCGGCTAGTCCGGCTCGATGAAAGCAGCGTTCCACTGGATCGTGGTCTCTACTTCGTTTGCCGCCCTGGCGATCAGGAACGAGCCACGGTGAGAATCTTCAAGAAGTGGCTCATGTCGATTTGAGATCCGGGTTTTGATCGAAGCACCGCGAGAGCGATCGCTAGATTACCTATAGCAGTAGTGAGCTTTGTCCCGGTAAGCCGTCTTTGCCAGTTGACACTTGACGTCTGCAATTTTGCGGTTCGCGACTTGCTGCACTAGCGAAAGACCGAAGTGTGACCAACGGCGGCTTTGGGTTCGATCGCTGACTTTCCCTGCATACAAGATCTATGGCTGCTATATCGGTGGATGAAATGATGGTGCTTTGGATCCGCTGATGATCTGACCACTCAATCACTGATCGCTTCACTTGCCACCCGCTTGACCGTTGATAGCTCGCTTGAGGTAACGCCGTGAGAGGTTCTGATCCGACCTAAGAAGATTTTTCAAAACATACTTTAGTATGGGAAGTTATCTTTTTTGCGCAGAGATATGCGTCCGTGTGTCCGTCAGAAGCCGTGATCTGTTGCTAGCTCAGGTCTATCAACAGCGTTCTGAGGCGACATTGCGAGTATTACACGAAACGCCAGGGTCGGACCTGGATTGGAAGGTAAAAGCACCGCTGATCGTGGAGACACCCTCTGGTGCCGTGGTCACGATTGAACGCTGGTCGCTTGCGGGATTGGAATGGCCCGACGATGCGCCAGAATGCCCCAAGGCTGCTACACTCAGTGTACCATTTCAGGGAGTTGATATCCGTTTCCCGGTACGCCTATCCAAGCCAAACTCGAATTCCACAGTGCAATTGGAGGGCCTGAGCGGTCGACAACGCGAGACTCTGGCGCTCTTCTATCGCTCACTTTTGTCTGGGCGAATGGCCAGCAGCGGCGACGTGATAACCAGCCTCGATACTCCGGTTGATTTGGTGCCGATGGAGGAAACTGAAGGCGAGCAATCCCGAAAACCCGTGAGGTTTCTTCCACGTTCTCTGCGTGTTGCATTCAATGTGGCGATCTACCTTCTAATCGCTGCGGCGGTTGTAGGTGTCATAGGCAACAACATCTTTACCAACCTGGATCGGATCGACATTCAACACGGTCGGGTGCTGGCACCCATGATCCCCTCTTTCCCACCGGCCAAAGGTTACATCAAGCAAATTGCGGTGACGCCCGGGCAGGAGGTGCTGGAGGGTGATCTTCTATTCCTAATGGACGACGCGGAAGCAGAGGCGGCTCTCAAACGAACAGAAGCGGAATTGGCGTTGGCGCGCGCAGAGCTCTCAAATGTCAATGACGCCCTATTGAACCTTCAGTCCCAGTCCAGCTCTGAAATTCTGGCCGAAAGAGTTGCTACAGCCATGCGTTTTTACGCTGAGTTTGTACAGGACGGTGGGTTTGACGATATGCGACGCCAATGGCTCAGCCTTCGCGAACGCAATCCGGATCTGGCGCAGTCTGTAGACCCCGTTCTTATAGTGACGAACCTGCTGAAAGCCGAAGAGCGAAACCGCTCGTCTGCAGTAAAGGCGTTGGAAGCGACCAGAGAAGCACAGCAACAGATAATAGAAAGCAACCACGTTCGTGCGACCACAGACGGGGTGGTTCAGGATTTCACTGTCAGGGCAGGGCAACCATTTCGCGGCACACCGGAAGAACTGATTTTCGAAACTGCTGAGCCTCGCATGACTATAGGATGGGTGTCTGAGCGGTTTGCCGAAACGATCTACATCGGAATGCCAGCGACGATCGGGTTTAACGAAAAGGGTGATAGGATCAGCATCCCCGGAGAGGTCTGGGATGTGCGCGCCGGGGACAACCCGGAGCGGCCCGGAGAGTTTGGGATTATTGTCACTGTTCGTCCAACCGGCCTGTCTTCACGACAAACCAAAACCCGTTTGCGATTGGGAGCCCCAGTCAATCTGGAAGCGAAGCGACAGTTGGGAACACGGTTTGGCACTTGGATAAAGTCTATGGACCCTCGTAGCGGCCAACCCCATGACTGAGTATGAGTTCGACAAGGATCTGGCGCGGCGATTGAGGCAACTGCAATCAGATGTTCCCAACTATTTTTGCAAGTGGTCTCTACCGCAGTTCACGCTGTTTCTGTTGTTGTTCATGGGGCTGCTTTGGCTATTGGCGAATGTGCCGAACCGGTTTTTTAATCCAAGCGTTTTGCATGTCACGATGGTCCTTGGAACGCTTGGGCTTTGGCGATTTGGCTGGTGGTTTACCCATGCATTGAGGGCCCAAATTTACGCTAAAGCCAAATGGCCGGGAATGCGGCGCCGCGCCGACGTGCTTTGGGATGCAGGATGGCGGCCCAAGCGTCTCCACATTCAGATGACAACGTATTTTGAGGAACCCTCGATCACCAAACGCGTCGTAGGGTCGATACTTGGGCAAATCCGACGCGAACGGATTCCGACAACGATCTATATCGGCACGGGCAGCGCATACGACGAGCAGATCATCCGCGACTTTGTTGAAACCTATGCACAGGATATTCCGGACGAATTGGCCACGCTTGTATTTGTCCGTCAGAACCAGCCGGGCAAAAGGATGGCGATTGGCCTGATCCTTCGGGCCATTTGCCGCTCTGGCGCACACCCTGATGATCTGGTGATCTTCATGGACGGAGACGCCCTGTTTGGCGGGGATGTTTTACGCAAAACCCTGCCAATGTTTGCAAGTGATCCAGAGCTGCAGGCGCTGACGACAGATGAAGAGGTCATTTGCTATGGCCCGGTTTGGATCGCTAAATGGCTGGACATGCGATTTGCTCAACGCCGTCTCGCGATGCAAAGCCATGCTTTGTCGGGCCGCGTTTTGACACTGACGGGTCGAATGAGCGTCTTTCGAGCCAGGCATATTCTGGACGAGAAGTTCATTCGCACGATCGAAGCAGACCATCTGCATCACTGGCTCTGGGGCAACTTCCGGTTTCTGTCCGGGGACGACAAATCAACGTGGTATCGACTGCTGAGCGTAGGCGCGAAAATGACCTATGTGCCGGATGCAACTGTCTACACAATCGAGGTCATCAAAGAAAACGGCCTCATGCGGATGGTTCAAAACTTCCGCCGCTGGTCGGGCAATATGCTGCGGAACGGAAGCCGCGCGATCGCTCTTGGACCAACTGCAATGCCATTTTTCATCTGGTGGTGCGTTGTTGACCAACGGATCGCCATGTGGACCATGATGGTCAGCCCGGTCATGGCCGTCGTCGGCAGCATGATCGCGCCGGGCTACTTCTGGAACTGCATCATCTGGGTGCTGTTTTCACGGATCGTGCTGTGTCTGTTCCTGTTCGGCTACAGTAGGCGCGCGGACATGAGTTGGCCGTTCATCCTGTATCTCAACCAAGTGATCAACGCGACGGTCAAAATCTACATGATCTTTCATTTGTCCAAACAGAAATGGTCGAACAGAGGCAATCAAAGCTCAGGCGGTGGGTCGGGCTTTGTCGAAACGCTGAAAAGCGGCTTTGCCAAGTTCCAGATGGCCACTGCAATCCTGACGTTTCTAACCGCGATCCTGATCTATGTTGGTTTGATCGAGATGCCGTTCGGCTAGCAGACCTATCCTTTCGATAGGTGAATTAAGCCTATGAAACACAGTGTTAAACACAAGGGTCGGTAACCTGAGATCAGACTTGTAATGAAGAGGTTTCAAATGATTCAGCCGATTATCCTTGCTGGTGGTTCCGGCACCCGTCTCTGGCCCGTTTCTCGTAAGAGTTACCCTAAGCAGTTCGTGGAACTGGCAGGTGAGCAGAGCCTGTTTCAGAGAACAATCGAACGTGTATCCGAGCCCGGATTTTCTGCACCGCTGATCGTGACGGGCGAAGACTACAGGTTTATTGCACAGCAACAGTTGGCAGATATTGATGCCGAAAAATCTGAACTGATCATTGAACCAGTTGGTCGCAATACCTCCGCCGCGGTTTTGGCCGCAGCTTTGCGCTACAAGGAAGAGCCGGAAACGGTCCTGCTTGTCTTGCCCAGCGATCACGCAATTGAGGATGTATCCGCGTTCCGTCGAACTATGGTGCGGGCGGAGAAAACAGCCAAGCGCGGTAAGATCGTCACGTTCGGCATCAAACCCGATCATGCCGCGACGGGCTACGGGTACCTGAGAGTCGCAGGAGGGTACCAAGGTGCACTGCTGATATCTACTTTTGCGGAAAAGCCAGATGTCGAAACCGCGAAGGGCATGTTGGAAAGCGGTGACTGGTTGTGGAATGCCGGGATCTTCATGTTTAGGGTCGATACTGTGCTAAAGGCTTTCGAAGCTCATGCCCCTGAAATGTCTGCACCGGTCGAGGCTGCATTGGCGCTTGGTCAAAGGGATCTTGGTTTCTACCGAATGGACCAAAACGCCTTTTCCAAGTGTCCGAGCCTCTCGTTTGATCATGCGGTGATGGAGCATGTCGAAACTGGTGTTGTGGCTTTTGAATTGGACTGCGGATGGTCCGATCTGGGCAGTTGGAAATCGGTGAAGGATCAGGGGCAGCTCGATGAGGGGGCGAATGTCACTTCTGGAAATTCGACTGCCATTGATTGCCGCGATAGCCTGCTGAGGTCGGAAAACCCGGATATCAAATTAGTCGGGCTGGGTTTGAAGGACATAGTCGCAGTCGCAACCGACGATGGAATTTTGGTTGCTGACATGTCGCACAGCGCCGAAGTCGGCAAGGTCGTGGACGAATTGCGCAACGAAGGGTCTGACCAGGCCGAGATGTTCCGCAGGTGTCATCGGCCGTGGGGCTACTATGAAACCCTTTCGCTGGGTCCTCGGTTTCAGGTCAAACGGATTATGGTCTTACCTGGCGCCAAGCTTTCACTACAAAGCCATGTACACCGTGCAGAACACTGGGTTGTTGTCAGTGGTTCTGCGCGCGTGACTGTCGGTGACAATGTCAGCCTGCTTTCCGAGAATGAATCGACCTTCATTCCGCTGGGTGCCGTGCACCGTCTGGAGAATCCAGGAAAGCTGCCACTGAATCTGATTGAGGTTCAATCAGGATGTTATCTGGGTGAAGACGATATTGTCAGATACGAGGATGTCTATGACCGTGTCGCCGTAGCTTGAAACGCCAAATACCTTCCCTCCTGAAAACTGGCCCGCGTGGAACTCCACGCGGGTATTTTCTCTCGTATGGGATTGGTGACCATTCGTATAGGTCCGGCATCATTTGAGCACTGCGCATAGTCCCCCGATATGTTTTGCAATTTTATCAGCGCGTTACCTTGGATTCAAATCGGAGGTATTTCTATGGAACTCAGAAAGATTGCGCAGAACGACGCCGAAATAGTAATCCCAGTGTCTTCGCAGAAATCACGGATCAGTGTTGTAGGGCTGGGGTATGTTGGGGCCGTATCAACTGCATGTTTGGCGTCGCTTGGACACGAGGTCATAGGCGTTGATATCGACCCCGATAAAGTGGGTCAGATTGCGCGCGGTGAGAGCCCGATCCACGAAGAAAATCTCGGCTCAACGCTCAAACAGGGCGTTCAAAAGGGGCTGATCTCTGCAACGGACGATCTGAGCGCAGCTGTACGCGAAACTGACGTTACCTTTGTGTCGGTAGGAACACCAACCGCTCCGGATGGGGGCTGCGACTATAGCTATATAGAACAGGCAGCCCGCTCGATGGCAGTTGGCCTTCGCCAAAAAGATGGATTCCACATCTTTGCCATGCGCTGTTCGATCCCGCCCGGAACCACGATGAACGTATTGGTTCCGATCCTTGAGCGGCTTTCAGAAAAGGAGATGGGCCAGGACTTTGGGGTGTGCTTCAATCCTGAGTTTCTGCGGGAAGGCGTTGCCATAGATGACTTCCATAACCCTCCGAAAACAGTGCTTGGCACCAACGATTTTCGCACGGCGGAAGTCATGAAGCGCATCTTCGTGCCGGTTGATCCAAATCCCATTTTGACAACGGTCGAAGTGGCTGAGACGATCAAATATGTCGACAATGTATGGCACGCGACCAAGGTTTGCTTTGCCAACGAAGTCGGACGCTTGTGCAAGCCGCTGGGCGTCGACAGCCACGCGGTCATGGATGTCTTTACCCAAGATACAAAGCTGAACCTGTCCCCTTACTACCTGAAGCCGGGCTTTGCTTATGGCGGCTCATGCCTGCCGAAAGAGGTGCGGGCGGTAACACATATAGCCGAAGAACTGGGTGTCGAACTGCCCATGATCGGCAACCTTGACCGCTCAAATCGAGAGCAGATCGATCAAGCGACCGAGATGTTGCGAAAGACGGGGGCCAGGCGCGTTGGGGTTCTGGGGCTGGCGTTCAAACCTGGCACCGACGATCTGCGCGAAAGCCCTATTCTGGAAGTCATGGCCGAGCTCCATGCCGAGGGGGTGGAGTTGGTCCTGCATGATCCGGCGGTGACAAAAGAAACCCCTCTGAGTGGGTTGCAAGCCTACATGCATCACGCTGGCTCTGGCATTCGAAGCCTCGCGGGATCCATCAAATCGATGCTTTGCGACAGCATAGAAGACGTAATGGAACAGGCCGAGGCTGTCATCGTTTGCCACCGCAACCCCGCTTATCAGAACGCCGTTTCCAGTAAACCGGAGATGCCTGTCGTGGATGTGGTGCGCTTGTTCCCCGAGAACCCGGTGAACCGTCGGATCGACGGCATCGGTTGGTAAATTTTTACTCCAAATAGCTGAAAGTAAGAGGTGAAATGATGCCTGCGGTATCTTCAAATGTAATTTCAGGAACGGGTTTGTCCGATCAACTTGTTGGCGGAAGTGAGCAGGAGACCCTGATAGGGCTTGCCGGAAACGATGAGATCCAAGGGCAAGCCGGCGATGATGTGTTGCACGGCGACTATGCCGAGGCAAACTTGCTGGAAGGCACAGAAGGTGCTGTCAGTTTTTCCGACTACGCCGAGAACGGCGAATGGGGGTTGATTGATCTTGCAAACGGCCATCAACAGATGGAACAGCAGATCACGACCGAAGCGGGCGGGGTCTATGAACTGAACCTGGATCTCGCGACAAATTTTGCTGCAGGTCGTTCCGGGGCTGCCGTCGAAGTACTGGTCGATGGTGAGGTGGTCGCTGAGTTTTCTTCTCAGAGCGGTGCTTTCGGATCTCATTCCGTTCAATTCACGGCTGACGATGACAGCTCGACCATTACGATCAGATCGATTGATGTGTCAGGCAACGGTCCAACAATTGATACGTCCGGTCCTGCGTTTCACTATGACAAGGATGTCGAGATTGGCGGACAAACCGTGACGGTTTCCGCATTCGCCGATGGGCAATCAAATCTCTATCAGGTTCTAAATGGAACACTGCATGTGTTTGATGTCGAAACCCAAGCCTATGAAATGGCGGGCGTCGAGGGCACGGTCAATGTGAACTCGATGGGTTACAATACGGAAGACGACCTTCTGTATGCCATCGCAGTAGGCGACGGCGTGGATTCACTGGGACAGGTGGTTAGCCGCTCTGATTTGGTGATGCTGGACGCCGAGGGAAACAGCTACCGTGTTGGCAGCACGCCATATCGGTCTTGGACCGGGGATTTTGATGATCAGGGCAACCTTTGGTCGTTTCAATCCAGTATGGACCGCATCGCAGTCATCGATGTTGATCAGCTTGATGCGGATGGAAATCCGGTAACCACAGTATACAAGTTGCCATCCGATCTTGTGGATTTCAAAGTCTACGATGTTGCGTTCGACGCGGCCTCACAGTCGTTCTACGGTGTCTCTCGCCCAAGTTCCGAAGGTGCAGCTACGGTTATGTTGATCGTTGATATCTCTTCGGGCGAACCCGATTTTCGAACGGTTTCAGTCACATCGACAGTGATTAACGGTGAAGTCCTGAATGGGGTCCCGCTAATGACGTTTGGTGCGGCAATCATTGACGCGGACGGAAACCTGTTTGTTGGTGGCAACTCTGGTGACCACGACATGGATGACTCGACACCTGCAACAGGCGCGATTTTCCAGGTCATCGTGGATGATGTGACCGGCGAGGCTAGTTTGCACCTTATCGAAGAGGCGCCGAAATCGTATTCGAATGATGGTGCCGCCGACCCGACAGCAACCAGTCCGTTTGCGCCCGTCGATTTGGATGCAAGCGTTTTGGTCAAGGATCTGACACTTGTTGCGACTACCGAAGGCGCGTTGAGCTACGATGATGACCTTTCGGGCAATGCTGGTAGCGATGCCCTATACGGTGGGATTGGCACAGACACCCTGACGGGTGGTAGTTCAGGCGACGTGCTTGAAGGGGATGACGGCAACGATCTGCTTCACGGTGGAGCGGGCATCGGTGCCGCCAGCGGCATTGTCTCGCAATATGACGAAGACGGTGTGCGGTACGACCAGTTTGGCAATGTTCTTACAGAAGACGATGACTCGTTGTTCGGCGGGCAGGGCGACGATCACCTGATGGGCTCGGCTGGGCACGACATGCTGGATGGTGGGATCGGCAACGACATTTTGGATGGAGGTTCAGGCTTTGACATTCTCATCGGTGGTCAGGGCGATGACACACTCCGCGGTGGATCCGAAGCTGACACTTTGCGAGGTGAAGACGGCCAAGACGTTATGGACGGTGGCTCGGGCAATGATGAGATGTTCGGTGGCACTGGCGACGACCAAATTGATGGCGGGTCTGGCGCGGATGTCCTGAACGGTGGCGATGGCAGTGATAATTTGTCAGGTGGATCCGGTGATGATTTTCTGTCCGGGGACGACGGAAAAGACACGCTATCCGGAGGATCTGGCAACGATGACCTAGATGGCGGTGCGGGCGACGACAGTCTCTCTGGGGGCTCAGGTGATGATACCGCGATAGGCGGTCTCGGCGCGGATACTTTGGATGGCGGATCCGGAAACGACACATTAGCTGGCGGTGAGGGCTCCGACACGTTGAAGGGTGGTTCTGACGATGACGAGTTGAATGGGGGTGCTGGCAACGATTATCTGAATGGCTCCAGCGGTGACGACGTTCTGGACGGAGGTTCAGGGAAAGATCGGCTTTACCTTGGCGCAGGAGATGATCAAGCCACCGGTGGCGCTGATGCAGACAGGTTCATTTTCCGCGATGAGGATCTGGACGGGTCGACCGATACGATCACAGATTTTTCGCTCAGCGATGGCGATTTACTCGATCTGCGTGCGCTCAACATCGATAGTGGCGGAGCTGATACATCTGACTGGTTTAATGCCAACGCTGAAATCGTGGGCGGGACCGATGTCTACGTAACTTTGTCACCGGATACGACATTAATCCTTGAAGGCGTAGCGTCGGATTTCGACCAACTCTACGATCACTTTCTATTCTGAAGTCCCCCCTGCGGACCCGGGTCACTCGAATCCTGCATCCCGAGCGATCAGAGCGGCCTGGGTCCGGTTTTTTGCATTGAGTTTCTTGCAAAGGGTCCGAACATGCAGCTTGATCGTGACTTCCTGAAGGTCCAGCTCTCGCGCGATTTCCTTGTTGGACTGTCCACGGCACAATCCGCGTAGAACCTGTTTTTCCCGCTGGCTGAGCTGACGGGAAAAGTCGCTTTCTTTGACATCGCCATCCATACTTAGAACGCTGGCCGGGACGAAGGTTTCGCCGGCGATCATAAATCGCACCGCGTTGACCAGGGATTTGGCGCCCATGGTTTTGGGCAAGAAACCAACGGCGCCCATTTCGACCGCTTCCTGTGCGATCTTGTTTGGTGCCGTCCCGCTCAATATCGCAAAAGCCTGTTCAGGGAATTGACGAATTGCGTCTGAAAGCCCTTCGATCCCGTTCATGCCCGGCATTTCAAAGTCTAACAGGACCAGGTCGAATGGATCTTCGGATGACAGCAATTTCATCGCAGCCATGTAGTCGGGTACGGCAACAACTGCCGCGCGCCCCTCGGTTTCGAGGTAGGATGAGATCGTGTCACGGACCAAACCGTGATCATCAGCCAATAGAATTCGCATCGATATCGGTGACCTTGAACAAATGCTTTGATCCGATTTTATCGCACCCGGAATAGTTGAACCACCAAAAGGGTTACTATTTGACGAACTTTGCAAATTCATGTTGTTTTCCTAAACTATTACTCTTTGACGCTGGCCGCCAAAGCTTCATTATCGCACTTCGCGAAAACTTTGATTGCATGGTTTGGGACGTCGAAAGTTCGCAAATTAGGCTGATGGTGTGACCTTTGGTGCGCTGAACTATCCTAAAGTATAGAGAGCTAATCTATTGCGTCTGAGAACGTTTCGCGGGCCTGTGTCAAAAGCGTTTTGACAAAGGTTCACCTACTCTCGGACACAATCTCGCATGCTTAAAACTTTAAAATCACTTTGCGCCACACTCGCCATTTCATTTGCGAGTGCGGCATATGCGGATGAAGTACTTCTTACGGTCTCGGGCGATGTCGGTTTCAAAGGAAACAAGAACACTTGGATATTCGACAGGAAAGCCCTTGAGGCATTGCCCAGTAAGTCAATCGATACCACAACGATCTGGACAGAGGGTACGCAGAGCTTTGAAGGAGTTTCCCTTGATGTGCTTCTGGACCATGTCCAGGCAGAGCAGGGGATCATACGAGCGGTGGCTTTGAATGACTACGCCGTCACCATTCCCACCAGTGATGCAACAGATGGTGGTCCGATCGTTGCCTACTTGCGCGATGGCAAGGCGATGTCAGTACGCGACAAAGGACCTTTGTGGATAATTTACCCTTACGATGCTAACGAGGCCTATCAGTCCGAAGAAATTTATGCCCGCAGCATTTGGCAACTCAATCGATTGGAAGTCGTTGCACAGTAAGTACCGAGGAGAAGGCCATCGACACTAAAGCGCCTTTCATGAGCATGAAGAGATGGCCCATTTTTGCCTTTGTAGGCTTGCTGGTTGTGAGTCTGGCTATCGTGCTTTCCCTTGGGCGCGAGGTGAAATCAGATCTCGACGCGCTCTCGACCGCAAAAACAGACAACGTCAGCTGGTTGATGTCTCAGCTCGAAGTCGAGCTGCTTAGGTTCGAAGTCTCGGTCATTGACGCTTCATCACGTTCCAATGGTGACTTGTCCGCTGTACGCAACCGTTTCGATATCTTTTATAGCCGAGCGGATACGCTGTTTAATAGCGAGCTGTTTTCATTTCTGCGAGGGGGTGCCGCCGCGCAACCAGCCTTGCAAGCCACTGAAGACTTCTTATCCAGGCTGACACCATTGATTGATGGGCCGGATGACCAGCTGCGCGCGGCACTTCCTGATCTGCGGGCGCAGATTCAAACACTGCGACCTGAAGTACGCGAGCTTGCGCTGGGCGGTATTCAGGGATTTGCGCAGGAAAATGCAACTCGACGTGCTGAGTTGGCCAGCACACTAACTCGAATGGCATCATTGCTTGTTGTACTTTTCGTTGCACTGCTTTTAGCTTTTGCAGTTCTCATCAAACTATTCCGGCAAGGGCAGTTGTTTGCTCGGCAAAGCCAGTCGGCTCGCAACCGATTTGAAGCGGCCATTACTTCGTCACTGGATGCGGTGTTGGTGGTCGATACTTCTGGAAGAATTCTTGAATTCAACGGCGCCGCCGAAGATGTCTTTGGGTACAGTCAGGCCGAGGCAATCGGTGCCGATATGGCTGAACTTATCGTTCCAGAACACCTGCGCGCCCTGCACCGAAAAGGCATGACGCGATTTCTCGAGACCGGCGAGCAAAAGGTAATCGGCGCTGGGCGTGTCAGGTTAGAGGGTCTGCGCAAATCGCAGGAAACTTTTCCAGTGGAGCTTTCCATATCGCTCGCCGAAACGGATGGAGAGCAAGTCTTTGTCTCATTCCTTCGTGATATAACTGAGGAACTCAAAGCCGAGGAAGACTTACGTACTGCAAGAGACAAGGCGCGGGAAAGCGAACAGGCCAAATCCGATCTGTTGACAGTGATGAGCCATGAAATGCGTACTCCTTTGAACGGAATACTCGGTTCTGCGGCATTGATTGATCAGAGCAATCTGACGGACAGACAAAAGCGGTATCTTCGTTCTATTGAAGTGTCGGGTAAGTTGCTGCTGTCTCATGTGACTGATGTTTTGGATTTTTCCAGACTGGGTTCAGGCAATGCCTTGCGTGACAGATCAAGCTTTGACGTGATGGAGGTTGTCCACGAGGTAGCCGACAGCCTGTCGGCGAACGCAGATGCGCGTGCCAACGACCTGAAGGTCGATGTTCTCTCTGAAGAACTTATCGACGTTCTTGGATACAGGACTGCGCTGCAGCAATGCTTGGTGAACCTGTTAGGTAACGCAATCGAATTTACGCGGGACGGATCAGTCACGATCGAAGTCGAAAGGCTTCAGCATGACGATCTGGTTGAGTTTCGGATTGCAGATACCGGGGTCGGGATATCACCTGACTATCTGGACGTTATCTTCGACGAATTTGTCACGATCGATACCGCCTTTGCACGTGAGACGAGCGGAACGGGATTAGGGCTCGCTATTACCAAAAGACTGGTCGAAGCGATGGGTGGCGACATCACGGCGGATAGTGTGCTTGGAGAAGGCAGCCTGT
Source organism: Ruegeria sp. CH6 (assembly GCF_056537005.1). NCBI lineage: Bacteria > Pseudomonadati > Pseudomonadota > Alphaproteobacteria > Rhodobacterales > Roseobacteraceae > Ruegeria > Ruegeria sp. CH6. The sequence goes on from NZ_JBQFQS010000003.1 coordinate 432,063, forward strand.
TTACAATGCGACTGCCTCTGCCAACCTCAAGAACTGATGTCACAAGCGAACTGGATTCCACAGACGTGCCACAGGCAGAGCTTTATCAGGGTTTGAAAGCGCTGGTGGTAGACGACAATGAAATCAATCGAATGATCTTGACCGATATGCTTGAAGATCTTGGCTTTTCGGTTGCTGAGGCTGAAAGTGGTTACGCCGCCTTAGAACGTCTTGGATCCGAGCGATTTGATGTACTTTTGTTGGATATCAGCATGCCCGGTATCGATGGTATCGAAACACTCGGAAAAGTTCGCGAACTGAATATCGATAGGGGCAATTTGCCAGCGATAGCAGTTACGGCTCATGCAGCGCCAAAAGACCACGAAGTCATACGAGCAGCAGAATTTCAGGGGCTGTTAGTTAAGCCGGTTTCATTGGCGGCGCTGCAATCAGAATTAGCGAGGGTCTTAAAGGCCAACGGAACCGTTATCAAAGACCCTGAGAATGACTTTAAAGCCCGATTTGGGGACGATAAGTATCGTGAAGCCTGCGAAGAGTTGAACAGTGAACTTGTTGAACTCATTGAGGATATCAAGTCTTCCGATGAGCTAAGCAGAGCGCTTAAACAAAAGGCGCATAAGCTTTGTGGTTCTGCTGCGATACTCGATAAAAACGATCTTTGGTCCAAGCTCAATGACATTCAAAATTGCTCATCTCAGGGATGGGGCGACGAGAAAAATACACTCTTGAGGGATTTGCAGTACGTAGCCAAACTTTGCCTATGAAAAACAGGCTGGGGTTTTGAGAGATTTAGAAATGATTGGCGCCGAATAGGTAACCAAAACCGGAATAGATATTATCAGGAAGCGCAACAAGGCTACTGTTTCTCACGTCCTCGCCAATGGCCGGCCTGGTCTCAGTCAGGGCGCGATGACTTTGCTCATCAGGTGATATGTTGCAGCTTTGGGAGCTGAAACCTGCCTCGTTCAGTTTGTTCGTGATCAAGAGATGAAAGACATATTGGTCTGACCTTCTCCGCTCCATGCTAGCCATACACGCTGGCTGCAAATCGGTTGTCTTTTGCCAGTTGTGCAGCTTCGAGACGCCTCAACTCTTCCAGAGCCCGGCTTTGATCCCCGGTCCGCGCAAGCGCAGTGTTGTAGGCGCGCAGGACTGAGCGTGGCCGCCAGGGCAAGGCCGCTTGCGAAACCCAAGCGCGCAAAATTGGCGGAAGACTGTCAAATTCGCGCATTGGGTTCTCGCTGCGCCGTCGTTTTCGGATTTTCGTCTGGCCAAGATTGCGGCTCATCAGTCGGCCTCATTCAGGTTAAATGTCGGTTCGAGCGCGTCGATCCAACACGGGAAATTCGAAGACTGTTGGCGTCGCCATATTGTGGTCGCGCATTCGGGCCATCTGGTGTCAGGGACAGATGTCCCCCATGTTCCAATCGGCTGCACGCTCGATAAAGCGCCGGCGAGGGAAAACTTGGCGACCCACTCAGGCCGCACAGCAACCCAGAAATGCCCTTTCGCGCGGATCACACCAGGATGATTGCCGTGCAGCAGAGCTAGAATGGTCTTGCTATCGACCACGGAATGGTTTGTCTCGCTGCGGTTACACAGGAAATCATGGCTGGAATAATCTTTGAGCAGGGTTACCGCTTTCACGACGGCGACGCGCTGTTTAGGGCGTGGTTTAGCAGGGTGGCTTTACCGACGCCAAGAAAGCCGGACAGGATGGTGACGAGAAGTCGGGTATCAGTCATGGCCTAGAAACACTTCTTCTTTTTTCCGGGTTTTGGGTTGATGCGCCCGCAGCATGTCGAGGCTGCGTTGCAATTCCGGGCGGGTCAGATCGCGCGCGATGACCACGATGCGAGAGCGGCGGTCGTCTCCGATCCAGTTCTTCAAAGGGACCGGCGGGTCGAAAATGTGTTGGACGCCGTGAAAGACAAACGGCACGTCGATACCCTCGAGAAACACGATCCCTTTGACACGCAGGATGTCTGGGCCCTTGAGGGCGATCAGCGTGTCCAGCCAGTAATCAAAGGCTGAATCCTTGATGGGAGTGTCCAGAACGATCGAAGCAGAACTGATCCGGGTATCATGAGGTGTCGGTGCAAACGACACCGGCTTGGGTTTGGATAAACCCGAAAGGTTTGCGAGCGGGTCAACCTTTGGTTCAGGCGCCGATGTTGTCCATGCAATCGCATCTTCTTGACGCACACCCTTGCGCAGGCCGCTCAATCCCCACAATTGCTTCGGATCGAACTGCCCAGCGACCGGCCGTTCGATCCGAGCTGTAGGGTTCAACCCGTTCAGCCGCTTGGAAAAGGCATCTGCGACCTTGGCAGTTACCAGATCTGTTTTGCTGAGCAGGATCAGATCGGCCATCGCGACCTGTGAGACGGCTTCGAACTGTGCATCCAAGGTTTTGGACCCGTTGGCCGCATCGACGACTGTTACCAATCCGTCCATGCGAGTTGTGCGTGCCAATTCGGGGTCGATCAAAAGTGTCTGCAGAATTGGGGCAGGGTCGGCAAGCCCGGTGGTTTCTATGATGATCCGCTCAAATCTAAGAAAGCCGTCGTCACGCCGTTCGATCAGATCCGCAATTGTCCCTGCCAAATCTCCTCGAATTGAACAGCACAGACACCCGGATTGCATCAGGATGATTTCATCCTCGACAGACTCGATCAGATCGTGGTCCAGCCCGGCTTCACCAAACTCATTCACGATTACTGCGACTTTTCCGGAAGATGTCTCTGCCAACACCGCGTTCAGCAAGGTGGTTTTCCCAGCGCCAAGAAAGCCAGTCAGAACGGTGACAGGTATTCGCCGGTCCTTGTTGGGTTCAGCACCATATGCTGCTTGCGAAATCACTGCTCTCTCCTTGTTTAAATACGTGATAACATCACAAAATGAAAGTTCAAGCGGAGCAAGACATTATCGTGGTTTTGGCGGGAATGTGTCGACAGAGAGTTAACTAAAGCGCTCTGTCCTAATGCATCAGGGGTAACACGATCACCTACAACATGCGCACCAATACTCCGTGTCGCCCCTGACGTTGTTAAGCCCGGCCAATGTTTAAGCACCGACCGGGCTGGAGGTTAAAGACATTCCGACAGTGTTTTGGCCATGTTGCGGATAACTTGAGGATACAGCGCCGCTCCCGGTTCCAGATCAGATCCCAGCGGATCAATGACGCCGGTTTTGGCTTCGGTTCCATCCAGAACGGTTGCGACGATGCCCGGATTGAACTGCGGTTCGGTCATAACGCAATCAATGCCTTCGTCTTTGATACGCGCCTGAATCTCGGCAATGCGAGCCGGGCTTGGGTCAGTTGCGTCACCGATCGAGATGGCACCCGAGGCCGGGAAGTCGAACGCATCTTCGAAATACTGGTAAGCGTCATGGAAGACGATAAAGCTGCCGCCACGGACAGGTTCAAGCGTTTCGGCCACTTCGGCAGACAGCGCAGCCATTTCTTCACGCGCAGTTGCAGCGTTCGCAAAATAGGCGCCTGCATTGTCGGGATCAGCTGACGAAAGCTGTGCTGCGATCAGGTTTAACCAGGTTTCAGCGTTTGCCGGAGAAAGCCAGGCGTGGGGGTCGTGTTCGCCGTGTGCGTGCCCTTCATGATCGTCATGCCCTTCGTGGTCGGCATGCTCTTCATGATCATGGTCGTCGCCTTCCGCATGATCTTTGTGATCATGGTCGTGACCTTCATCTTCGGCATGTTCCTCGTGATCGTGGTCATCATCTTCCCCATGCGCTTCGTGATCGTGCTCGCCCTCTTCTGCATGCTCGTCACCATGGTCGTGATCATCATGACCCTTGTCTTCAGCATGTTCATCATGCCTATGATCATCTTCTTCTCCGTGGTCATGGGCCTCAAACAATGCACCCTCACGGAAATCGAGAAGAACTGTGCCGTCGGACTCCAATAAAGTCGTGACGGTTGCGCCATCTGCAAGGGTGTCTATCGCACCCTCCATCCACGGCGTCAGGTCCTCACCAATCCAGAATACCAGATTGGCCTCTTGCAATGCCGAAGCTTCAGAAGGACGCAGGTTATACTCATGCGGAGATGCGCCGGGTGGTACAATAAGATCAGGTGTTCCAACCCCCTCCATAACCCGTGCTACCAGCGAATGGACTGGTGCGATATCGACCGCTACATTCGGAACATCCGCCATAGCCGTCCCACCCATGAGAACAGCCGTGATCGATAGTGGGAGAAGCTTTCTGGACATCAGAACCTCTATGTGATTTTATAACGTTACGAGCGGCATACATGATATGGAATAACATGACAAGCGAAACGCACCCTGTTCCGGTCGACGAAACGGCCACGGTTGGATTCCAGAAACACGACCACGAGAGTTGTGTTGAGACCGCCTTGTCGACGGCGGAAGCGCGGTGCAAAGAAGAGGGGCTACGCCTAACCCCTGTTCGACGGAAAGTTCTGGAGTTGCTGTTGCAGGAGCATCGGGCGCTTGGTGCCTATGCCATTCTTGATCGCCTGCGCGAGGAGGGGTTCGGATCTCAACCGCCGGTGGCTTATCGGGCGCTCGATTTCCTTGTGCAAAATGGGTTCGTTCACAAGATCGAACGGTTGAATGCGTTTGTCGCCTGCTCGCACCCTGGTGCTGCCCATTCGCCAGCCTTCATGATCTGCAGAAAATGCGATGCCGTGGCCGAGGCGCATTCCGCGCCGGCCAAAGGAGTTTTGGGCGCGGCTGCACGCGCGGCGGGTTTCGAGATTGAGCGAACGGTTGTAGAAGCCGAGGGAATCTGTCCGGACTGCACCAAAAAGGCGTAGAGATGACCCTTATCACCGTTGAAAATCTCGGCGTACGCTATGGTGCCAATAATGTTCTGCGCCATGTGGACATGCGCATCGAGCCCGGAGAGATCGTCACAATTGTAGGTCCAAACGGGTCAGGTAAGACCAGCCTGTTGCGGGCCATTATCGGCGCAACCAAGCCATCTGCGGGGAAGGTGTCTCTGAGGCCGGGCCTGAAAATCGGCTATGTACCTCAAAAACTGCATATTGATCCGACTTTGCCGATATCTGTCGAACGGTTCATGCGTCTGACCGACCGCGTTTCCGGAAAACAATGCGAGGATGCTCTTGAATCCGCAGGGGTGCCGCACCTTCTGAAACGCCAGATGTCACGATTGTCCGGCGGGCAATTCCAGCGCGTATTGCTGGCCCGTGCATTGATCAATCGGCCAGATGTTTTGCTTCTGGACGAAGCGACCCAGGGGCTCGACCAACCGGGATCGGCGGCATTTTATCGCCAGATTGAGGATGTGCGACGCGAAACCGGCTGTGCAATTCTGATGATCAGTCATGAGTTGCACGTGGTCATGAGTGCTTCAGACAGGGTGATCTGCCTGAATGGTCATGTGTGCTGCGAAGGATCTCCGGCTGTTGTCGCGTCAGCCCCGGAATACCGGGCCCTGTTTGGAACAGGAACAGGCGGCGCGCTGGCCCTTTACCGTCACGATCATGACCACAATCACGACCACTGTGAAAACTCTCAGGAAGCAGCAGAATAATGCTTGATGATTTTATGACGCGCGCAACACTCGCGGGTGTTGGTGTTGCATTTGCAGCAGCTCCGCTTGGCTGCTTCGTCGTCTGGCGACGGATGGCCTATTTTGGAGATGCCACAGCACATGCTGCGATCCTCGGTGTTGCGCTGTCTCTGACGTTTCAGATGTCGGTCTTTACCGGGGCATTGGCGGTTGCGCTTGTCATGGCGCTGACGGTAACGCTGTTGGCTGGCCGGGGGTATGCGATGGACACATTGCTGGGGGTTTTGGCGCATTCCGCGCTTGCCTTCGGTCTTGTTGCTGTCTCGTTTCTGTCAGGTGTTCGTATTGACCTTATGGCGTATCTCTTTGGCGATATCCTTGCGGTCTCTCGCTCGGATCTTATCGTGATCTGGGGTGGCGCCGCGCTGGTCGTGGCGCTGATCGCATGGCGGTGGTCCCAACTGTTGACAGCGACGCTGAATGAAGAACTGGCATATGCCAGCGACTTTGATCCCAAACGCGAGCAGTTGATCCTGACCTTGGCCCTGGCAGTAACCGTTGCGGTAGCGATCAAAGTCGTTGGGGTCTTGTTGATTGCAGCAATGCTAATCATTCCCGCCGCAGCCGCACGCAATTTGGCACGTTCACCAGAAACGATGGCTTTGATTGCAGCGGCGATCGGTGCGTTTTCCGCCGTAGCAGGGCTGCGCGCAGCCTATGTTTTTGACACACCGGCCGGTCCTTCAATCGTCTGCGTGGCCGCAATTTTGTTTGCGTGCTTCAGCCTCGCCGGGTGGCACGCCCAGCGCAGAGATTAGGAACCTCAATCTCGAATTAGAGGAAAACGAGATGACTGGCCTGGCAATTGACGCGGGGTGGATCAAGGCTGTCCGTAAGGCGTGCAAGGCTGGACGTTACAAGCTTGTGAAGATCGGTCGAAAAGGCACCCGTACCAACAGCTTCCGCCCGCTGGCCTGCTCTTCTGCAGCTCTGGGTTTGTCTGGATGTATGTTTCGGGGCCTGCGCCCCGCCTACTCTCACCATCTTGGTCAGGAAGAAGGTCATGAGCATGGACCCGGCTGCGGACATTAGGCTGTACCTCATGGGGGTCACACCTGCTATTTGGTTGATGGTCAGCTGCAGCACCCGCATGATACCCATTGCGACGACCACGGTCCGCTGGAAGTAGTTGTATAGAGTACGCTCAAAGCTTGCCCATTACTCGCCACCCACCTTCCACGTCGATGAAGATGAATTGGAAAGGTGCGGGAACAATCTGAACCTCGTTAGTGTTTCTGAATGTAACCGTGTAGTGCCCCTCAGTAATTTTGGTCCCAAGGGTGCGATCCGCGTGATAGAGTCAACTGTCGACCCGGCAGGTCAAACCCAAGTTCGCCGGTAATATCTAACAATCCGCGCATCTATCACGGACGTTTCAAAAAACTCGTACTGCATAGTGGGCACATGGACTGCGTATTTTGGGATAGAGTGAAAACAAGGCTTCAATATCATTTGAGCAATATGTTTCGATCCAACCAAAGATCATTGTGGGCTTCGGATAAGCAATTGGCGGCCCCAGCGTATAAACCCGGATCGTCTATTTACGCGGCATCGTAACTTTTTGCAGCCTTGAGTGTCCTTTTCCCGGAGATGGACTTCCCGCCTCAAACTAAAATCGAAAAATGTGAGAGAGATAAGATTGTGAACGTCGTGTCGCTCTTACAGGTTGCGAAACAATACTGATCATGATTGTTATGAAATAACATATTATAGATAAGGATGTCCAAGTGGACAAAATTTCATTCTCCCCCCGCCATTCGGTTGAGGAAGTAGAAGAGGGCACGGCGTTATCGCCCAAGTTCGGCGCTGATGGGCTTATGCCCTGTATCACCACCGATGCCGAAAGCGGTGAAGTTTTGATGTTGGGCTGGATGAACGCCGATGCTCTGCGGCTGACTCTAGAAACTGGTGAGGCACATTATTTCAGTCGTGCTCGTCAGGTGCTTTGGCACAAAGGCGCAACATCTGGGCTCATTCAACGGGTCGTGGAAGCGCGCATTGATGACGATCAGGATGCCATCTGGCTCCGCGTGTCGGTCGCTGGATCTGGCGCATCTTGTCACGTGGGTTATCGGTCCTGTTTCTATCGGGCCATTCCGACAGAGGGCGATGCGGGCACATCGCTGGTTTTCACGGAAGACAGGAAGACATTTGGCCCCCCAGCGGTCTACGGGGATGCGCCAAATCCGACGCAGCTGTGAGCTTGGCAGGTCAGATCAAAGGAAGGGCGGCCACGCTTTGGCATGTCCAACGTGTAAAGAAACTGGTTCGAGAATGGATCGAGGTTGGACCGCTTTCTCTGATTACCGTTGTTGAAGTGGAATGTGATGACCCTAATTGCCCTGGACCCGCCACTCACATCACCATTCTGAAGCCTGGCGGAATCCGTTGGAGCTTCGTTGTTCACAAACCAGTTTGCGCAGTCAAAGTTGCAGACGTTAAGTCAATTCTGGCCGCTTTAAATCAAGTTTCGGGTAGTACGCAATAGTAACCTCAGCACGCAATCGCTAGTCAACTTCGAAGACAGATCCCATGGGGAAATCAGGAGGCAATCGCTTTAAGCTAGGGCGAACCGTTGTGACTCTTAGCGGATGGCAAGAACCCAATTCGTGCTAGCTGGTTTTGGGTCTGTACCTTTGGTGTGCGTGGCACCTGCAAGGTTAAGAAGGCCGCTGGAGAGGCTCCCACGGTTCACAATTGCGGTTCTCAGAAGCCGATATCAAGGCGGGTAACTTTCTGACCAGTTGTTCGAACCCTATCAGCAAGGTCGAAGTTGAGGTTTCTCTGACTGGTATCATGTTCGAAACCGCAGTTTGGCTGACACCAGCTGCGGTTTCGATGCGTTGACTATGTCCGCCGCAGAACGCGGGCCAGATCGGGCCGCCGGAAGTCCGGCCCTTTCAGTACTTTGCCGTCCTCGCGGAGTACGGGCCGTCCATCGGCTCCGAGTTTGGACATGTTTGAGGCATGAACCTCATCCATCGCTTCCTGCTTGAAGCCGTGCAGGCCAAACTCGAGAAACGTTCCGTCAAGCACGTATTGAATGTCGCAAAGCGCATCCAGAACTTCAATCAGATCACCAGCCTCGACTGCAGTACGCAGCTCGGCCACTTCCTCTTCGAGGATCGCGAGCCGCATCTGCGCGCGCTCATTGGGAATCGACGGGGCGTCAACGACCGGTACGTCGAACGCCTCGTGCCATTCCTTGACGATTGCTAACGTGTCTTTCGGCATCAGAAGTCCCAATCCTCGTCTTCAGTGGCGACAGCCTTGCCAATGACATAAGACGAGCCTGAGCCCGAAAAGAAGTCGTGGTTTTCACTGTCGGGGCTAAGTGCCGCCAGAATGGCCGGGTTCACTTCGGAGACTTCGGGCGGGAACAGGGCTTCGAAACCCAGGTTCTGCAACGCCTTGTTGGCATTGTAATGCAGGAACACTTTCACATCCTCGGTCAGGCCGATCTCGTCATACAGCTCTTCGGTGTACTGGTTTTCGATGCCGTAGAGTTCGAACATCAGACCAAAGCCATAGTCCTTCAGTTCCTGCTGTTCCGTCTCGGACAGCTTCTCATACCCGCGCTGGAACTTATACCCGATGTAATAACCATGAACCGCCTCATCCCGGATAATCAGCCGGATCAGGTCGGCGGTGTTGGTCAGCTTGGCGCGACTAGACCAATACATTGGAAGGTAGAAGCCGGAATAGAACAGGAAGCTTTCCAGAAACACCGACGCGATCTTGCGTTTCAAAGGATCGTTTCCGGGCGCGTAGGTGTTCAGGATTGCCTCGGCCTTGGCCCGCAGATGCGGGTTTTCTTCGGACCAGCGGAAGGCCTCGTCGATCTCCTTGGTCGAACACAATGTTGAGAAGATCGAGGAATAGCTGCGCGCATGCACCGCCTCCATGAAGGCGATGTTGGTCAGCACGGCCTCTTCGTGGGGCGTCACGGCATCTGGCATCAAGGCAGGGGCGCCGACCGTGTTCTGGATCGTGTCCAGCAGGGTCAGACCGGTGAAGACGCGGATGGTCAGCTGCTTTTCGTGGTCCGTCAGCGTCGCCCAGCTTTGGATATCGTTGGACAGCGGCACCTTTTCCGGCAGCCAGAAATTGACCGTCAGGCGGTTCCAGACTTCAAGGTCCTTGTCATCCTCCAGCCGGTTCCAATTGATGGCGCGGGGGATTTTGGTTTGGATCATATCTTTCATATCGTTTCCCCTTACAGCGAGCAGGATACGCAGCCCTGCACCTCGGTCCCTTCAAGGGCCTCCTGGCGCAGACGCACGTAGTAGATGGTTTTGATGCCCTTCTTCCACGCGTAGATCTGGGCGCGGTTGATATCGCGGGTCGTGGCCTCGGACGGGAAGAACAGCGTCAGCGACAGGCCCTGATCCACATGTTCGGTGGCCGCCGCGTAGGTGTCGATCAGCGCCTCTGGGCCGATCTCATAGGCATCGCGGTAGTATTCGAGGTTGTCGTTATCCATGAAAGCCGCTGGATAATAGACACGGCCGATCTTGCCCTCTTTGCGGATTTCGATCTTGGACACGATCGGGTGGATCGACGAGGTCGAGTTGTTGATATAGCTGATCGACCCGGTTGGCGGTACGGCCTGAAGGTTGCGGTTATACAGCCCGTGTTTCATCGCGTCCGCCTTCAGCGCCGCCCAATCGTCACGCGTGGGCAGAGTCATTCCATCGAACAGAGCCTTCACCCGATCACTTTCGGGCAGCCAGTCACGGGTTGTATATTTGTCAAAGAATGCGCCTGAGGCATAGCCAGAGTCTTCGAACCCTTTGAACGACGTCTTGCGTTCCTGCGCCAGTTCGCAGGAGGTGCGGATCGCGTGATAGGCCGTGGCCGCGAAGTACACCGATGTGAACTCAACACCTTCGGCCGAGCCATAGTGGATATGTTCCCGCGCCAGAAATCCGTGCAGGTTCATCTGGCCCAGACCGATCGCGTGGCTTTCATCGTTGCCCCGACGCACCGACGGCACCGAGTCGATTGCCGACATTTCGGACACCGCCGTCAGCGCGCGGATCGCAGCGCCAACAGTGCGTCCCAGATCGCCGCCATCCATTGTCTTGGCAATGTTCAGCGAGCCGAGGTTGCAGGAGATATCCGTGCCCAGATGCGAATAGCTGAGGTCATCGTTGAATTCGGATGCTTCATTGACCTGCAAAATCTCGGAACACAGGTTCGACATGTTGATCCTGCCCGCGATGGGGTTCATCCGGTTCACCGTGTCTTCGAACATCACGTATGGATAACCGGATTCGAACTGAATCTCGGCAATGGTCTGGAAGAATTCCCGCGCGTTGACTTTGGATTTACGGATTCGCTTGTCATCGACCATCTCGTGATACTTCTCGGTCACCGAGATTTCCGAGAGCGGCACGCCATAGACCTTTTCCACGTCATGGGGCGAGAACAGGTACATATCGGCGTTCTTCTTCGCCAGTTCGAAAGTGATGTCAGGGATCACCACGCCAAGGCTCAGCGTCTTGATGCGGATTTTCTCGTCCGCGTTTTCGCGCTTGGTGTCGAGGAACCGCATGATGTCCGGGTGGTGCGCGTTCAGATAGACTGCACCCGCGCCTTGCCGCGCACCCAGTTGGTTGGCGTAGGAGAAGCTGTCTTCCAGCAGTTTCATTACCGGGATCACGCCGGAGGACTGGTTCTCAATTCCTTTGATCGGTGCGCCGTGCTCGCGGATGTTGGTCAGCAGCAGCGCCACACCTCCGCCGCGCTTGGACAGTTGCAGGGCCGAGTTGATGCCGCGCCCGATGCTCTCCATGTTGTCTTCCAACCGCAGTAGGAAGCACGAGATCAACTCACCGCGTGAAGCTTTGCCTGCGTTCAGGAAGGTCGGCGTGGCAGGCTGGAACCGGCCATCGAGGATTTCCTCCATGAAGGACATCGCCAGCGCCTCATCCCCACGCGCCAGTGCCAGCGCGGTCATGACAACGCGATCCTCATAGCGCTCAAGATAGCGCTGTCCGTCGCGGGTTTTCAGCGTATACGAGGTATAATACTTGAACGCGCCCAGAAAGGTCGGGAAACGGAACTTCTTGGCATAAGCCGCATCCCAGATCTTGCGCATGAAGTTCTTGGAATACTGGTCCAGCACGGCCTCTTCATAGTAGCCTTCGGACACCAGGTATCCCAGCTTTTCATCCAACGAATGGAAGAACACGGTGTTCTGGTTCACGTTCTGAAGGAAGTATTGCCGAGCGGCCATGCGGTCAGCGTCAAAGCGGATCTTCCCCTCACCATCATAGAGGTTCAGCATCGCGTTCAGCGCGTGATAGTCCTGCTCGTTTATGCTGCTGTCGAGCATTGGTGTCTCCCTAGTTTTTCCAGCCCGGCGCGGACGCGGGCGATGTCGGTCTCTGTTCCGGCCAGCTCAAACGTGTAGAGCAGCGGTACGTTGCATTTCTGGGCGATAATGCGACCGGCCAAAGCGTAGGTCGCACCGAAATTGCGGTTGCCTGTGCCGATCACCCCAACGATCCCGGCGCGTCTGTCCGGTTCGTTCAGAAACCGGATCACCTGTTTCGGAACCGCCCCACGTCCTTCGCCATCGGCATAGGTGGGGCTGATCAGCACATAGGCGTGTCCGGGGTCAGGCAGCGGGTCCATTCCATTCGGAATGCGGAAAGAGGTCAGGCCCAGCCGCGAAACAAAGCGGTGGGTGTTTCCGGATTTCGATGAGAAGTAGACCAGCGCCGGGATCGGCGCTGCCATGGATCAGGCCAGTTGGGCGATCATGTCGGGGCGGAAGCCCGACCAGTGGTCACTGCCGGCCACAACGACTGGTGCCTGGCGATAACCCAGCTCGGTCACATGGGTCATGGCGCTGTCGTCCTGCGTCAGGTCCACGACATCATAATTGATGCCTTTTGCATCCAACGCTCGGGTGGTCGCGGTGCATTGTACGCAGGCGGGTTTGGAATATACGGTAATGCTCATTTATCCTCTGTCCTTTTAATCAAAGCCGAGGACGCCATGGGCAAACAGGCCCGTCAAACGCCCCCGAACCCTCCGTTCGTGGTTATCATTCGAGCTTGCGGCAGGTCTCCTGGCTCGCGGATCATCGTTCGGTCTGGCCTTCCCAAAAGCGTGCTTTCAGTGGCGTGTTCAGCCGAACTCTCCGCTCACAGTTGCGGGGGCAGCGCCGGTTTTTCACCGGTTTCCCTCTTAGCTTTCGACAGGAATCGAAAGAACCGAAGCAACACTATATTGGGTTTCACCAGGGCAAGTTGTCAATATATAGAGTGAAGTGTAGCGAACTTCTTTGTCCGCTCGTGCAGGTTCTGGCAAAATACCAGCGATCAGCCAGCACGTACTCTTGTCGAATCAACTTTGCTTGTGTTTTTTCGCCGTGATGGTTCCTTGAGGTGATTGCCGCAAGGATAAAAGGGAATTCGGTGCGGACGTTTGTCCAAATCCGAAACTGCCCCCGCAACTGTAAGCGGTGAGCAACCCGTCAGAGCCACTGGATCGCCCAAGATCCGGGAAGGGACGGCAAGCTTTGATCCGCAAGTCAGGAGACCTGCCATCATCAGGATGTAACCAACCGGGCGGAGGGCCCGAGGAGGATGAGATGATGGATATCTTCGGGCCAGTGCATTGTGCCGACCTGCCTCCTGTTTCGGGGCAGAGATGGACGCATTTATCTATTTGATTTCGGCAAATTACGTCAGCCAATCCCGGTTCCGCCACCTTGCAAACGCTCTGATTGAGGCCGCGCCTACAGAAGCCCGTGCTGTCAGGTTGGAGGCATCCGGTGATGGGCTTTGGCATGCTCTAGATGATCTCACGGAGCAGGGAGCCAAGCGCATCGAGTTGCGTCCAATTGGTTTGCCGTTTTCCCAGAGCCTCGAAAACTGGTTGCCAAATGCGGCAGCAAGCTGGTTGCACAGGCGGGCAAAAACCGCACCTGAGCTGTTCTTCGCCAAACCGCTGCAAATGGATTCAGACGTCATTCGGGCTGCCGCAAATGCAGATGTTCTGCTGAAACCGATTAGGCCGAAACCTTCCGGTGAGCTCGGCAAAGGGTGGGACAGCCCTCCTGCCTTTCGCCACCATCTATTCGTCTGTGCAGGCCCGCGATGTCACCTGAAAGACGCCCCCAATCTGGTGGATGCGCTTAAAAAAGAACTCGGCCATGCAGGTAAAAGCTCTGAATGTCTGGTGACCACAACCGGCTGCCTGTTTCCCTGCAATGCGGGGCCAGTGATCGTCCACTATCCACACGGCGATTGGTATCGCGTGGAGAACCTAGACGACATCCGGACCTTTGTTTCTCAGGCGCTTTGCGCTGGAACCACTCCTCGATCACTGCTTATTCATCAAATAGGAGATACACATGAACCTGCATAAATTCATCGTGCCGCTTGGATTTGTCGCGGCTACAGCCCAGGCCGATCCGGTCACCGTACAAAGCTGCGGGATCGATTACACCTTCGACAAGGCGCCAACGCGGGCGATTACCCTGAACCAGCAAGCGACCGAAGTGATGCTGGCGCTTGGGCTTGAAGGTTCGATGGTTGGTACCGCTTATCTGGACGATGAAATGCCAGCCCAGTGGAAAGCGGCGTTTGAGTCCGTCCCGGTCCTGGCCGAGAAATACCCGGCCGCAGAGGTGGTGCTGGCCAATGAGCCGGATTTTCTGTTCGCGGGTTTTGGGTCCGCATTTTCCGAAGACAACCTTGGATCAGCGCAGAAATGGCATGATCTGGCTATCGGTACCTACCTGGTTGACGCATCCTGCAAGGAAGCGCATCCGAAGGATGTACCTTTGACCATCGAGCCGATCCTGAACGACATCGAAAAGATCGGGCAGATTTTTGATGTTGAAGATCGCGCGGGCAAGCTGATCGCTGAGACCCGTGCGCGTATCGAGGCGGTTCAGACTGACCCGGAAGGGGCTGGCCGTACGGCGTTTATCTACGACAGTGGCGATGAGACACCTTACTCGATCGGTTGCTGCGGAGGGCCTGCTTTGGTCGCAAGAACCGCCGGGCTGAAAAGCATCAGTGACGATGTCGAAGGCACTTGGGTCGATCTGGCATGGGAACGCGTGGTCGAGGCTGACCCCGATGTGATCCTGTTGATCGAAGCGGGCTGGTCTTCGGCGGGCGAAAAGCGTGCCTACATGGAAAGCGATCCGGTTTTGTCCGAGTTGACTGCTGTTAAAGAGGGTCGCTTCGTCACTGTTCCGTTCTCTGAAACCCTTCTCGGGATGCGTTTTGCCGATGGTGTTGAGAACCTGAACGCCCAACTGGCGGAACTCGAGTAAATGCAATCCCGGTTCCTTGTCCTGTTTCCCACGGCGATGGTCGTAATGGTGCTTGTCGCCATTGCGGGCATTCTGTGGGGGACAGCCGACATAAGCTGGTCGGATCGTGTAGCCATTCTGATGCGCAATGAGGATGCCCCGCGGGGGCTGTCCCTGATTGTGTGGCAGTGGCGCATCCCGCGCGTATTGGCAGTCGGACTGATCGGGGCCGGGCTCGCCCTTGCCGGGGCGTTGATGCAAACAGCCCTGCGAAACCCGATGGCGGACCCATACCTGATGGGTCTGTCATCCGGTGCCTCTGCGGCAGCGGTCGCGGCGATCATCTGGTTGCCGTCCGAAGTGACCGAAACCGTCGGTGTCCCCCTGATCGCGTTTTCAGGTGCAGCGCTGGCGTTTCTGATGACGCTTGGACTGTCTCAGCAACGTGGGCGTCAGCTTGATCCGCTGATTGTTATTCTGGCGGGCGTCGCTGTCTCGTTGATGTTCCAGTCGGTGACGGCCTTTTTCCTCTATATTGGGGATCCACATGTTACCCGTAACGCCTTGGGTTGGCTCATGGGCACAGCGGCGGGCACAGAGTGGCGAGAGTTGCCCTTGCTCGCGCTGGCACTTGTGGTTATTGCTGGCATGTTCTTGATGCGCGCGAATGCTCTGGACGCGACCTTGTTGGGGGAGGAGCGGGCTCAGGCACTGGGAATTCGCACAGAGCGCCTGCGTGTCATGATATTCGTGGCAACGGTTGTGTTGACCGGGTTGGCGGTTTCCGTCGCCGGCATCGTCGGCTTTATCGGCCTGATTGTCCCGCATATGGCACGGCTGCTGGTAGGTGCGCGGCACAGGGTTCTTCTACCCCTGTCGATGGTGCTGGGGGCGATTGTTTTGATTGCGGTTGACCTTCTATGTAGAACCCTACTGGCGCCGGAGGAACTGCCGCTTGGTGTGCTCTTGGCCCTGTTTGCGGCACCGCCTTTCATCCTGATACTGAGAGGTTTGCGCCGTGCAGTCTGATCCCGCACTCGATATCCGCAACTTGTCGGTGGATGTCGGAGGCAAGCCATATGTTCAAGGTGTTTCTCTGGCCGTCCCCAGGGGCGAGGTGCATTGCTTGCTTGGTCCTAACGGGGCGGGTAAGACCACTGTTCTTCGTACGATCTACCGCGCTGAGCGCCCTGCAGCAGGTGAAATCGCTGCAGATGGTCGCGATATTGAAGACTATGCCTATAACGAGTGGGCGCGGAAATGCGGTGCGTTGGTGCAAAGCTCTGGTTTGCTGGCCGGGTTGACCCCATCGGATATCGTTGAAATTGGTCTGTCCGCTCTTGGCCTGGACGGAGTTGATCTGGTTCTACGCAGAGATGAAGCACTTAAGCTGGTGGGGCTAATCCAAAAGCGGAACCAGCCTGCCGATCGCCTGTCAGGCGGAGAACTTCAGCGGTGTTACTTTGCTCAGTTGCTGGCCTGTGACCCAGAAATCTACATTCTGGATGAGCCAACCAACCATCTTGATCTCCACTACCAATTGGTGCTGTTGAACGAGGTCAAACGGCGAGGCCGGACGGTTCTTATGACCCTGCATGATCTGAATTTAGTGGCACGATATTGCGATCAGGTACATTTGTTGAGCAGCGGACGGATCGTCGATCATGGAAAACCGGCAGATGTCCTGTCACGCCAGAACCTGATGGAGCATTTTCTAGTCGACGCACATCTCAACATGCAGTCTTTGGTGATCAATGGTCCGGTGATGAGGTAGTTGTTAGTTTGCTCATCATTGAAGCAGATCAGATTGTATCAGAAAGGTCCCGATTTTGATATGAAGGTTTGTCTTGATGAGAGGTGGGGCAGCGGGGCGTGAAACACAAACTGCTTCATCGGGATCGGAACGAGACCGGCTCGGCGTGACGAAAAAGTTGCCCATTGCTGTCGGTTCAAATGAATTTCGTGCGCGCGTACGATGCTGTCATCGTGTTGATTTAAAGATGGAGATTATCCACTTCCTAAGCGCCTGTTAGGAAACTGGTCCCAAATCTCACTCAAGTAAGAGGGCACCGCTTAGGTCAAAGTGTTTGGGGAACATTGCCTGCAGAAATCGAAAAACAATTCTCATTGCCTCGGTGCGATCAAATGAATCCGGGTGGAGCAGATAATCGGTCCACATGCCTTCCAACATGGCGAGTGTGCCGTGGGTTGCATCCCGTGCAACCTGATTGGCATGTTCGATGTCGGCTTCTTTCGCAATTCGCGCGAATGCATTGAAGACCAGATTCCGAAGCTTTGCATCGCGTGTATCTGAAAAGGCTGCTATCGCTGCTCTGTTTCGGGCTTCCCCGCGAAATGCGTACCAAATTGAAACGTTCTTCTTGTTGAGGATGGCTTCACTCAAGTCTCCTCTGACAATCATCTCAATGTGTTCTTGGCCAGTTTGTCCGGTTGTTTCCAGCAGGGCATATATACCGTTGTAATACTGCTCGGACGAGTGCCGGGCAGCCTCATCAACAAGGTTATCCTTGCCGCCAAAATGTAGGTGGATCATGCCGCGGGACAGGTCGGCGCGTTGAATAATTTCGCTGACCGACGTCTCGGAGATTCCTTTTTCCGCAACTGAGTCGAGCACGGCCTCGATAAGAGTAAGGCGATTTCGTTCGCGTATCTGTTGGCGTTTTCCAGTCATTTCTTCCGGTGGTCTTGTTTGTTTTCAGCCTCTTGCAGCGCGTTCTAGCGTCTCTTGGCAGTTTGGCCAGTGCCGCTTGTGAAAATATCAGTTGACACAGCTTGCCTGAAAATTCCAGATTTAAATGGACGATTGTCCATTTTGTGATCGAGATCACCGCGCCACCGAAAGTTAAGTCAGCAGGGAAGCATGGCTGGAGTCATAAGAAGTGAGACGGGCAAAGGCCTTGCACTAAGCGCGCCTGCGACGCTTTACGTCGGCTTGCTGGTTGCCGTCCCGCTTTGCATTCTGGTTGCCTATAGTTTTTGGACGCAAAACTACGTCGAAATTGATCGCACGCTGACCTGGGCAAATTATCAGGAAGCATTTACCGATCCGCTGGTACGCCATCTGATGATCCGTTCAATAGTCATTGCGGGTGCTGTGACGCTTGCAACGGTTTGTTTGGCGTATCCTATCGCCTATTTCATAGCGTTCAGGACGCAGAAGAAAACGCTGTGGCTTTTGCTGATCACCATTCCGTTCTGGAGCAGCTATCTACTGCGCGTATTCAGCTGGAAACTGATCCTCGGCTTTAATGGTGTGATGAATTCGGCCCTGATTTCTCTGGGCCTGATTCAGGAACCACTGACTTTTCTTCTGTATAATGAATTTGCCGTGGTTCTCACCCTAGCACATGCATGGGCGCCGTTCGCGATCCTGCCAATTTACGTTTCTTTACAAAAGATTGACCGGAGCCTGCTGGAAGCGGCCACTGATCTGGGTTGCAGTAAATTGGAGCGGTTTGTCCGCGTGACGCTGCCTTTGACCGTGCCGGGGATCATTGCGGCATGTTTGATAATCTTCATACCCACGGTTGGGGACTACGTCACTCCGGCTCTGGTCGGTGGCTCACAAGGCAAGATGGTCGCGAACCTGATTCAGGTGCAGTTCGGCGCGGCGAACGACTGGCCACTTGGTGCAACTCTTTCACTTCTGGCGATGTTGTCTGTGGGCAGTGTGGCAATCCTTTTTGTGGTCATCGTCACGGCACTGGGCAGGAGGATCAGATGACCAAAGTTATCAGGATTCCCTGGCTTCTTGTTTATGCTGTCGCGTATTTGGTGTTCCTCTATCTGCCAGTGCTGTTACTGCCGCTGTTTTCGTTCAACGATGGAACTATTGTGGCCTTCCCTCTCAAGGGGTTCACGTTGAAGTGGTACGCGCAACTTGGACAGCAGGATACGCTGCTGCAGGCGATGGTAAACTCGCTGATCGTCGGCAGTGTCACAGCTGTAATGGCAACTTCGCTGGGTCTGTTCGCAGCGCGTGCCTATGTCCGGTATCGCTTCAAAGGACGGGAAGTGTCTGAAGGATTGGTCATGCTTCCGCTGGTCATTCCCGGCATCATTGTCGCCAGTTCAATGCTGGTTCTGTTCATCAGCATTGGACTGAAGCCCTCTCTGACCACCGTGATACTAGGCCATGTATTTGTGGCCTTGCCCTTCGCTGTATCGATCATGAAATCCGCTTTTGATGATTTCGACCAGTCGTTGGAAGAGGCCGCCTTTGACCTTGGCGAAAGCGTTGTGGGTACGTTTCGGAGGGTCACACTGCCCATTGTCGCGCCCGGCATAATCGCAAGCCTTCTGGTTACGTTCACAGTATCGTTTGACGAATTCGTTTTGGCCTTCTTCCTGTCCGGAAACAGCCCAACGCTGCCGGTCTATATCTGGAGCCAAATCCGCTTCCCGGCAAAACTGCCCAACACGCTGGCACTGGGGTCTCTGCTTCTGATGTCCTCGGTCCTGCTGCTGTTGATTGCCGAGTATTTCCGCCGCCGTTCCACCCAATCCTCGGATTGAAGCCAAAGGAAATGAACAAGATGAGCGAACAGAACATCATCGAAATTCAGGGTGTTGAAAAACGCTTTGGGTCCTTTGTGGCTGTGTCCGACCTGAATCTGAGCTTGAAAGAGGGTGAGTTTTTTTCGCTGCTTGGGCCCTCGGGTTGCGGCAAGACTACGGCCCTCCGTATCATCGCGGGGTTTCAGGATCACGAAGAAGGGGAGATCCGAATTGATGGGCGCATAATGGGCGAGGTGCCTGCCAACAAACGCCCCACCAATATGGTGTTTCAAAGTTACGCGATCTTTCCGCATCTGAATGTTGGCGACAATGTCGGGTTCGGTTTGCGTAAAACAAAGCTCTCGCGCAAGGAAATCAAGGAGCGCGTTGCCGAAGCGCTTGAGATGGTCGAGCTTGGAGGCTTGCAGGACCGCAAGGCCAATGAGTTGTCGGGCGGTCAGCGTCAGCGCGTGGCGCTCGCTCGTGCGTTGGTTATGCGGCCGAAAGTGCTGCTGTTGGATGAGCCTCTTTCCGCGCTGGACAAGAACTTGCGCGAAGCCATGCAGCTGGAAATGCGCCGTCTGCAGCAAAAGCTTGGAATTACTTTCGTCATGGTCACGCATGACCAATACGAGGCGATGACCATGTCCGATCGCATCGGTGTCATGTTTGCTGGGCAACTCAAGCAGGTCGACAAGCCCGAGGTTCTGTATTCCCAGCCATGCAACCGGGAGGTGGCGTCTTTCATAGGCGGAATGAACTTTCTGGATGCCGAAGTAACAGCTGAGAATTCTGAATCGCTGGAGGTAACTGTTCAGGGGTTCGGGCAGATGACGATTGGGGTGAATCCAAACGTTCAGATGCATGACAAGGAGCTTCTTGTCGGCGTTCGGCCCGAACAATTGGAGATCAGCGCAGAAAAACCGGAAGGCTACGACGCTTATGTTCAAGGCGAGGTATCGGACGTCGCCTTCTATGGTGAGAGCGTCCACTATTATGTGCGCATCGACGGATTGCCCGAAAGCATCGCCGTCGCAGTGCCGAACTACTTTCACACAGTCGATCACAGCCGGGGCGATACCGTCTGGCTTGGCGTTCAAAGCGCCTCGGTGATCGATTTGGGCAAACGTGAATCTTTGGGAGGAGACAAATGAATAAAACAGCATCACTTACGGCAGCAGTGGTTGCCACCTTTACGGCCAGCCAGGCTTTGGCCAACGCAGCTGATCTGACCGTTTTTGACTGGTCGGGATATGAGGATCAGGGCTTTTACGGCGACTATGTCGAAAAGTACGGCGGCCCGCCCAGCTACACTTATTTCGGCAGCGTAGAAGAAGCGTTCACCAAGCTTCAGTCCGGGTTTGAAGCCGATTTGGCCCACCCCTGCACGGACGCCCTCAGGAAATGGGTGGCGGCAGACATGATCAAGCCGATCGACACCAGTAAGCTGGAGAATTGGGACAAGCTGATGCCCAAGATCAAAGAGGTCGATGGCATCACAATCGACGGGCAGACCTACATGGTGCCTTTCGAATGGGGCAACACCGGCCTTATCTATCGCACCGATATGATCTCGGCTGACGATGTATCGCTGCAGTTGCTGATGGATCCAACCTATCAGGGCAAGGTTGCTATTCCGGACGCCGCCTCCAGCGCGTTTGCCATGGCCGCACTGGCGACCGGTGCTTCCAGCTATACCGATATGAGCGATGAAGAATTCCAGAAAGCCGCAGACTACCTACGCGCGATTCATCCAAATGTGCGCTTTTATTGGTCTGACGCAGGCCAGCTGGATCAGGCAATTGCCAGTGGAGAAGTGACACTCGGTTGGGGCTGGAACCAATCGGAGCTGAACCTGATCTGGAACGAAACCCCCGCGGTTATGATGCGTGATGTGGACAAGGGCATCGCCACCTGGGTTTGCGGTTATGTGCATCTGAAATCTGCCAAACAGTCGGATGAACAGGTCTATGACATGCTGAACGCACTGAGTTCGGCTGCCAGCGGCAAGTACATCATCGAAAGCTGGGGATACGCCCACGCCAATGAGGACGCGTTTGCGCAGGCCGATCCGGCACTGATCGAAACCTATGGGTTTTCAGACGTGGACAGCTTCTTTGAAGGAAGCCTCTTCTTTGACGCGGTAAACCCCGAGCTGGAAGCCAAGATGCTGAAAGAGTTCGAGCGTATTAAAGCGGGCTTCTAAGGGCACCTTAATGACACAACCGGGAATGGTGGGAACGCAGAGTTTCTTCCATTCCCTCGAAACGATTTCCGACTTTCTGGAGGATGCGCGGCAATGTCAGGCGCTGACGGATACTCTGTTCTCTTCGAACCGGTTCAGGTCGGGCCAGTGACGGCGCGAAACCGGTTCTATCAGGTTCCCCACTGCAACGGTTTGGGGCATTTACGACCTCAGGCCGAAGCGGCCATGCGGGCGATGAAGGCCGAAGGCGGTTGGGCTGTTGTGTCCAATCAAGAGACGGAGATTCACCCTACGTCTGACCTGTCCCCTTATGCTGAAAACCGGATCTGGGATGAGCGGGATGTTCCGGCGCTGCGTCTGATGACCGAAGCAGTACACGAGAAAGGGTCATTGGCGGCGATTGAACTGGCGCATAATGGTCATCATGCCCAAAACCACCTGAGCCGCGCACCTTTGCTGGCCCCGTCTGAGCTCGCCCTGCAAACTGCGTACCCCAAGCAGGCCCGTGCCATGGATAAGGCAGACATTCGCGAGTTCCGTAAGTGGCACCGCGCGGCCGCCCGACGTTCGCACGAAGCTGGCTTTGATATTGTTTATGTCTATGCCGGCCATCACATGACCCTGCCGCACCACTTTCTGCTGCCGCAGTTCAATGACCGGACGGATGAATACGGCGGCTCGTTAGAGAACCGAGTGCGGCTAACACGAGAACTTCTGGAAGAGACCAAAGAAGAGGTTGGGGACGATTGCGCCATAGCCCTTCGGTTTGCAGTTGATGAAATGCTCGGGTCCGATGGGATGCAGGCGCAGGAAGAAGGTCGTGCTGTTGTCGAACTGCTGGCAGAACTGCCAGATCTCTGGGATGTAAACGTCGCGGATTGGAGCAATGACTCCGCAACGACCCGCTTTGAACCTCGAGACGGATTTCAAACCTCATACATCGAATTCGTCAAACAGGTGACTTCCAAGCCAGTGGTGGGCGTCGGGCGCCTTACCTCTCCGGATTTGATGGTGTCATTGGTCAAGAAAGGCATTCTTGATTTTATCGGCGCGGCGCGACCATCCATTGCTGACCCGTTTCTTCCCAACAAAATCAAGGAAGGTCGCATCGAAGAAATCCGCGAGTGCATCGGCTGCAATATCTGCGTTTCATCCGACTCTCTCGGCGTCCCCATCCGGTGTACCCAAAACCCGACGATGGGCGAAGAGTGGCGCCGGAAATGGCATCCTGAGATCATAGAAAGAAGGGGGAAAGAGGA
The DNA here is from genome assembly GCF_056537005.1 of Ruegeria sp. CH6. Classification (NCBI taxonomy): domain Bacteria; kingdom Pseudomonadati; phylum Pseudomonadota; class Alphaproteobacteria; order Rhodobacterales; family Roseobacteraceae; genus Ruegeria; species Ruegeria sp. CH6. The sequence goes on from NZ_JBQFQS010000003.1 coordinate 454,915, forward strand.
AACTGCGCTTGTTGTTGGCAGTGGTCCCGCGGGGCTTGAATGCGCCATGCAACTGGCGCGCCGGGGATATGAGGTAACTCTGGCGGAAACTAAGCAAGAGCTTGGCGGGCGTGTGTTGCAAGAATCCAGCCTGACCGGGCTATTCGCGTGGAAACGCGTGATAGACCATAGGGTTTATGACCTTCAACAACGCGGGAACGTGCAGCTATTCACCGACAGTCGTTTGTCAGCAAACGAGGTTGTCGAGCTGGGCATTCCGAATGTGTTTGTGGCAACTGGTGCATCGTGGCGGCGAGATGGCCGCGGGAAGTCTGCGTTTCAGGGCATATCAGTTGGTTCCGGGTCTCAGATTTTTACTCCGGATGACATCATGTCAGGGGTAATGCCGGAGGGCGGTCCAATTTTGATCTATGATGATGATCAGGCCTACCTCGGTGGCGTATTGGCGGATCATTTGGCCCAGGCTGGACGTGAGGTCGTCTTTGTTACCCCAGCCTCATTGGTTTCGCCGTTTACTGAACTGACGTTGGAACAAGCCAGAGTACAACGTAGCCTGCTGCAAAAAGGCGTTCGACTGGTTCTGTCTCATACTTTGGACCGAGTGACGCCGAGTCAGGCGACTTTGCAATGTGTCTACACAGGACGAGAACAGACCAAAGGATGCGGTTCTGTGGTCTTAGTGACGCAGCGCGCGCGCGAAACCACCCTTTACGATGAGCTGCGAAGCTTGGCTAACAGCCCGCTGACTACGTTGGAATTGATCGGAGATGCCGCAAACCCCGGCTTGATCGCGGACGCTGTATATTCGGGTCACATGGCTGCCCGGAATTTCGAACGCGATGCGGGCGATATCGACCGCGAATTTTTCCGCCGGGAACTCGTTTCCCTTGAACCTGTGTGAGGTGCGCTATGCCAAAAGATGACTTGCAAGTTATGCGCGACTTGATGGAAGCGCAGCGGGAGGGGTTCGCCTTGCCGCGTCATTTCTATACGTCTCAGGCGGTATACGATAACGATATCAGTACGTTCTGGAACCGCAACTGGATCTGGGTGGGCCATGTCAGTCAGGTCGCTGAACCCGGCGACTATTTCCTGTTCGATTACGGCCCGGAGTCCATCATTATCGTTCGGGATCGCGAAGGCGAGGTGCGCGCGCATCTGAATGTCTGTCGCCACCGGGGATCGCGCGTGTGTATTGAACAGAAAGGCAAGGCGCGCAATTTCATCTGCCCCTATCATGCGTGGACCTTTGACCTGAACGGCAAACTGCGAAACGGGCGGTCAATGGGGCCGGATTTTGACCCGGACCAGTACGGGTTGTTCCCGGTTCAGGTGAAGATCTTCCAAGGCCTGATTTTTGTCTGCGCGGCTGAAAGCGCTCCGCCGCTGGATACTGCTTTGGAGAGGCTAACCCCGCTTTCAAAACCGTTCGACTTTGAAAACCTGAAGGTTGCTCATGAGGCCTCTTATCCTGTTCCCGCAAACTGGAAACTGGCGCTGGAAAATTATCTGGAATGCTATCACTGCGCGCCGTCCCATCAGGATTATTCGCGTAGCCATTCTCTGAAAGACCCTGCGCAGGTTCTGGAGTTCAGCGGTGCGCTTCATGAGCGGATGGAGGAAGCTGGAATACCTTCTGAGGAGCTGGACCTGACCGGAGAAAACGCGGTCGTGCCGGGAGCTGATGTTTATTGGCGGCGCTACCCGCTGTTCCCCGGCTATTCGACAGGCAGTAAGGATGGCGCACCCTTGGCACCGCCATTGGGTGAGCTGAAAGCTCACGACGGTGGCGCTACCGATCTGGGGATCGGGACGCTCAACTATTTCCTGGTCTACGCAGATCATGTGGTTGGGTATCGGTTCGTTCCGCGTGGCCTGCAAGAAACAGATATTCAGATCGTCTGGTACGTGCACGGCGACGCAGAAGAGGGTCGGGATTACGATAAGGATGCGCTGACGTGGCTCTGGCATGTCACATCGCTCGATGACGAACGGATCATCCGGCACAATCAGGAAGGTGTGAATTCATACCATTTCGTCCCGGGTCCACTGTCCGAGATGGAATGGAGCATTCCCGGTTTCTATCGTAACTATTTCAGCATGATCTGACACGCTCAGAATTCGGAGACTAAACATGACAGAGTTAACTCAGCGCAGATCACAACGGCGCGGGGGCGGGCGCGAAGCACGAGCCGCAGTGCGGAACAGTAACGCCGCCTCGCAGGCAATCTGGCCGGGCATTTCTGGTGGGCGATACAGGCCACTTTCAGACGCGGACATGTCGCGCATTCACGAGGCTGCCCTCAGCATATTGGAACGTACTGGGGTAGGGGATCCCACGCCGGAAGTTCTTGATCTCGTGTTGCCCAAAGGGGCGATAGTGAATGAGCATGGCAGGTTGTGCTTTCCTCGGGCATTGATGGAAGACCTGTTGGCCAAGGCCGCCAGCGAATTTTATATCCATGCACGCGGATCGCGAGCTGGTAAGGACGACATGCACTGCACCAAGGACAAGGTGTATTACGCAAACTCCGGCACGGCAGTGACAACGTTCGACGCGGAAACGCGCAGTTACCGACCATCAACCCTCAAGGACATCTACGATTTCACCCGTCTGGTTGACCGGCTCGACAACATTCACATGACCGGTGATACGGTTCTGGCAACGGATGTGCCTCAGGACTACGAGCATGACATGAGCATGCTATACGCCATTCTGGCGGGAAGCGAGAAACCATCCTGTCTGACATTCCGCACGCGCGAACACATACAAGACGCCATTCATCTATTCGATCTGGCATCGGGCGGGGAAGGCAAGTTCCTTGAAAAGCCCTCGGTGATTTTTGGTGGCTGTCCCATCGTCTCCCCGCTTCGGTTCGGGCGCGAAAATCTGGAAATTCTGATTGATACGGCAAAGATGGGCCTTGTCTGCGATCTGGCCGTTCCGCCACAGGCAGGGGCGACATCTCCTGCGCCGTTGGCTGGTACTCTGGCGCAAGCTGTGGCCGAGACCCTGTCTTGTGTCGCCATCGCCAACCTGATCAATCCGGGGACTCCGGTGGTCTTTGCAGCCTGGCCATTTATTACTGACCTGCGCACTGGTTCATTTACAGGTGGTAGTGGTGAGCAGGCGTTGATCTCTGCGGCGGCGATCCAGATGGGCAATTTTTACAATCTGCCAACTAGCGTCGGATGCGGCATGACGGATTCCAAGATACCTGATGCACAGTATGGCCTGGAAAAGGCGTTAACTTTCGCTTTAGCGGCTCATGCGGGGGCCAACCGACTCTGTGAATTTGGCGGGATGCTTGGCAGCCTGATGGGCTGTAGCTTTGAGTCCATGGTCATCGACAACGAGGCCGCCGGTATGATTTCACGAACGCTTCGCGGAATTGAGGTGAGCGATGATACGCTTTCGGTCGATGTCATTCATGAATGCGCAATTGATCCAGGCCATTTCCTCGGCAACGCGCAGACCCTGGAATACATGGAAACCGAGTATGTTTATCCGGCCCTGATGGACCGTGAATTGACAGATACTTGGGAGAAGGCCGGTCGTCAGGACATGTTCGAGCGGAGCCGGTCCGTTGTGGATGATATCCTATCCAATCACTATCCGAATTACTTTGGCAGCAAGGTGGATGAAGAGGTTCGGTCCAGGTTCCCGATCAAATTGCCCCGTGAGGCAATGCGCGCTGGTTAAAAGTTGCTGTGCAAAGGAAAGGCTTCGCAACGAACAAGGTTGCGAAGCGGCTTCGACAACGTCTCTAGTTTCTGAATGCGCCTTGGCGCGTCAGGTCTTCGGTTGCCAGCCGGATGCCTTTTTCAAGGATGTCAAACATCTGATTCAACTCGGCTTCCTTGATGATCAGCGGCGGAGAAAACACACACATGTTGATGATCGGCCGCAGGATCAGCCCGTTCTCCTGACAATGCCGGTCAATTAATGCGCCAACGGATTTATCCAGATCCAAAAGGTTGTCCGCCTGGGCGTCCGCAACACACTCAACGCAGCCAACCAGACCCATACCACGGACGTCGCCGACCAGCGGTAAGTTTGACAGATCTTGAAGACGCTCTTCGAACAGCGGCGTAATCGCGCGGACATGCTCCAGAATGCCGTCACGCTCCATGATTTCGATGGTCTTCAAACCTGCAGCTGCGCTTACTGGGTGGCCTGAATAGGTGAAACCGTTTGAAAACGTAGCGTCCTGTGCGTTTTCTCCGCTCACATCTGCAATCAGACGGTCAGAGATAATACAGGCCCCCATGGGGACATAGCCAGACGTCATCCCCTTGGCGCAGGTAATGATATCGGGTTGAATTCCAAAGACATCTTCAGATGCGAACCAATGTCCAAGTCGCCCAAATCCGGTCACGACCTCGTCTGAGATGTACAAGACATCATACTTCCGGCAGATTTCAAGACAACGCTGGTGATAACCTTTCGGAGGTACGATGACCCCACCCGAACACAGGATTGGTTCGGCGATAAAAGCAGCGACCTTGTCTGCCCCGGTCTGCAGGATCATGTTCTCGAGATCAGCAACTTTTTCGTTCAGAAAGTCATCAATCGTCTGATCTTGATTGCGTGTATAGGGGTTTACGTTCGGCAGAAAGCGCGCCAGATGGCTTGCCTGATCCAACCACCCTTTGTCGCGCTCTTTGCCAGATACCGAGGCGGCCAAATACGTCGAACCGTGATACGCTTTTTGGCGTGAGATCACGATTTTCTTTTCAGGTTTTCCCAGCACGTTATTGCGGAACTGCACAAACCTTAACGTGCTATCCACTGCCGTAGAGCCGCCAGTTGTGAAAAACACATGGTTCAGGTCGCCCGGCGTTCGTTTGGCAATCTCATGTGCTAGCCTGGCCGGCGCTGAGTTGGCGTTATTGAAAGGCGAGAAATACGCCATCTCTTTCGCCTGTTGGGCCATCGCATCGGCAATCTCGGTGTTTCCATAGCCCAATTGAACGCACCACATGCCTGCAGGTCCATCTATCAGGCGATTGCCGTCCTCCGTCACGACGTAGATACCAAGACCGCTTTCGGCAAAGGTTCGTTCATTTTGGCCTAGGTACGACATCCCCTCCCATGGATGTAGGAAATGTCTGTTGTCCCAGTCACGTACAGACTGAAAGTCCGAGTTCAAAAGGGTCATGCGGCACCACAATGTAACATAATTCACAAAATGAACAAACATTCATTCAATGTCAATCCTTGAACTTCTGCTTCGCTAGATGCGAAAAGCAAAAGGCAAGTACATCACCAAAGGAAACTGACATTTCTGCCGAGCCCGATATCCCAACCAATGCCCGAGATCTGAGCAAGCTGCAGAACCGAAAGCAGCTGATCCAGGCGGCAGCAGACGCCATCCATAAATACGGAATTCGAGGGACGACTTCGGCAAGAATCCAGGAGCTGTCAGGGTTGTCGCGGGGAATGGTGAACCTGCACTTTGGCTCGAAAGAGAAGCTGCTGCTTGCGGTAGCAGAGGAGCTATCGGCGCGCTATGCGGGACAGTGGAAAGCAATCGCAGATAATCCAGAGTTGGGCCCTGCTGAGAAGCTGATTTCTATCTTAAAGGCTGATTTCGACCCGTTGGTCCTTAATGCGCGGGACGTTGCGATCTGGTTTTCGTTCCGGGCCGAAGCGCTATCGAACCCTCACATATTTCCATTTATCGACTCGCGAGATAAACGCTTCCGCACGGTGATCCTGAAGCTGTTGGAGCAAATAAAGCGCGAAGGTGAATACGAGGACGTCGACGCTAAACTTGCAACAGACGCATTGATTGCTTTGTTGGAAGGGCTTTGGACCGACTACCATTTGCACTCTGAGATTTTCAAACCTGAGGAGGCTTTGAAAATCTGCCTGTTTGTACTGCAGTCAATGTTTCCAAAACACTTTGAAATCCGCTCGATCCTTGGATGAACGCAGCCGGAAGTCTCAAGGACTAACCACGGGCTATTGTGAGCCCGGCGATCCCTCTGATTGCGCCTCGTAGTTCAGCCGACGCAGGTCGTTGATCATCGCTTTGGCCAGAGAGACGCACATTAGCAGCAACACTGCGCTGAACGGTAGCGCGCCAATGATCATCGAATTGGTCAAAGCCTCTAGTCCGCCGCCGCCCGCGATAAGCAAAGTTCCAATGACAAGGGTCAGAAGAACGCCCCAGATAATACGATGAAGCAAGCCGGTGTCTTCAGACCCACCGGACATGATCGTGTTCATCACAAGGATGCCAGAGTCGGCTGACGTAACCAGAAATGTCATTGTCAACAGCACACACATGACACTCATGACCGTGAGAAAGTTGCCCGAGATCATTTCACTCAGCGTGACAAACAGTGTCGATGTCGTCGATGCGGCAAGGATTGCCCCATTCGCATCCCCATTTAGCTCCATATCGATGGCGGCACCGCCCAGAATGGCCATCCATGCGAAGCAAACCAGCGACGGCGCAATGACCGCGCCAAAAATGAACTCGCGCACTGTTCGGCCCTTGGAGATACGCGCCAGAAAAAGACCCACGAAGGGTGAAAACGCGATCCACCAAGCCCAGTAAAAAGTTGTCCATCCGGCTTGCCATTCAAACAATCGTCCTTGCGTGCCCGCGTCGTAAGCCGCAGCTTTGGCCGCGTCGGAAAGAGCAGCGGCATCGTTGCTCAGACCTTCAAGAAAGGCTGCCTTCGTTCCCCAGGCATCTGTGGCACCAGCGAATAACTCTCCGACAAATGGGGCCGCCTCAGCCGGTAATACTGATGCAAACTCAACCTCCGAAATCGGGCGGTAGGCTTGAAAGCTCATTGGGATGAAGTTTTTGATGTAGTCGACCAGAGCCGAAGCGTAGGTTGTTGCGGCAAATCCAAATGAGCCAAAAACAATGAATACGGCCAACAAAACCAAAGACAACAAGAGGTTAATATTCGACAGGTATTTGACACCGCGCCCCACGCCAGAGACGGCAGATAGTGTCGACATCATCATGACCACCAACAACGCCGTGATCAGGCCGGCAGTCGAGGGTTTCATTGTAGTTAGCGGATTTTCCACGAGCCAACTTGCGCCGGTAATCAGAAAGGCTCCGTCCACCAGTTGCGAAACGCCATAGCCGATGGTTACTGCCACGCCGAGTATCGTCGCCACGACGCCGAGTATATCGATCACATGACCTGCAAAACCGTTGGAATACTCTCCGAGCAACGGAGTCAGTGCGGTGCGGATAGTCAGAGGCATTCCGCGGGTATAGGCGTAGTAGGCAAGGCTCAAACCGGTGACCACATATATTGCCCATGCGTGAAAACCGGTGTGCAAAAACGTGTAGCGGTAAGCTCCTTCAATCGCCTCTTCGCTCTTGGGTGTGACTGACCCGGATACAGTCAATGGATTGGTTCCCCACAGCCCAAGCGGTTCAGCGGTTGCATAAACCATAAGACCCACGCCAAGACCCGCACCAAACATCATTGAAAACCAGGAGAAGTTCGAGAATTCGGGCATATCTCCTTCGGCCCCGAGCCGCTTTCGCCCGGTTGCAGGAATGAGCGCGACAAGTAAAAGGAAAACTACAAACAGGCCGACCGAAAGGTTGTAGAAGGTGTTGAATTCGGCCAGCAAGCCGGACTTCCACGATCGCAATGTATCGTTTGCTGACAATGGCCACACCAGTGCCCAAAGCACCAGCAGCGAAACCGAAAACTTGCTCACCAATGCAATCGGCAAGCTATATCCTTTATAAAACCCAGTTCGTTGCGTTTCTATTATGAGGTCTGTGAAGGGGTCCTCAAGCGCCATGTTTTTGCCGGTCTCTCATAGATTGACTGCTTCGCACTTGGCGCTGCCGGGCCTTATCCATCACGAGCGCGCGCGATTTTCATAATACCCAAAGAATAGACCTGATCTGCTGAGTTTTCCACCGCCATGAACTTGGCCCGCCACACGCAACAGATCGTATCTCAATGACAATTGGTTGGTGGTCGCTCGGAACACTTCGAATTTTGGTCGCCGCAAACCCAAGAGCGAAGCCTGAGAGATTTGCACGAAGGAAAGTTCCTGGGGCGATCCTCGCAATTGCCAGAAATTAAGAGGATCGCCCCAGGAAGTTCCAGTAGCGGTTTGAGGCTGGTAAAAGCAAACGGAGGCAACTCTGATGTGGCCTTGGCTAAATTGTATCGGACAGAAACGCTCGCGTTGTTATGAGACTTTGTTGTTTGGTCCCCAATGGTCATTGCTCACGGTGCGAATGGCGGCTGTTCGCGTGTCAGGTGCTTGTAGCGCTGAGAACAAGCTCAGAGGTCGGTATGCAAAGGCCTACTACAAGCGCATTGGTTGTGGGCCGAGTACTTTATTGTTCTGATTGTCGAATACGGTCGAATACGTTGGATGACTACGTGATTGATCGCGTTTTGCATATTCGATTAGCGTGAATTGGTGCCGTTAGTGGCATAATCAGCGATGACCGCCCGGCTGCCATTCTGCCATATTGCGGTCAGCCAGGACGCAAAGGCAGCGGAAAACTGTGCACTGCGGCAAAAGTCTCCGTAATACCGGCGCTGCTCGAGCCAAAGCTCTGGGTCAGCTTTCGATGCCAACGCTGCTTTTTGCAAGCTCTCCCATTGGGGATCGTTGGGAGCGATTTCAGAACCATCTTCACGAACACCCGCACACATCCGGCACCAAAAAGCTTCGGCCAACGCGAGCCCTTTTACCGAAGAACCCGCCTCTAGTGCATCGCGCAGCGACGGAACAAGAAACCCTGGATGACGCGCGGATCCGTCGAACGCGACCCTGCGGGTTGTGTCGTGAATCGCTGTGTTTGCAAATCGCCTCTCAACCAACCCAAGGTACTGCTCAGCTGAGGTTCCGGGGACGGCTTCGACATGAGGCAATATTTCTTCGGCCTGAACTTTCCTGAAAAATGCTACGATATCCTGATCCTGCATACAGTCTGCAATCGTCGGAACATTCAGAATTTCCCCGACATTGGCGAGCAGTTGGTGACCCCCGTTCAAAATGCGCAGTTTCATAGTCTCATAGCTATGAACATCGTCGGTCAGGGTTACTCCAACCTGTTCGAGCCGCGGCCGCCCTGCGCAGAAATCATCCTCGATCACCCATTGGCGGAAGTTCTCGTGCGAAACCGGCGCATGGTCATCGATGCCAAGTGCATCACATTGCGAGACCACTTGATCAGTCGTTGCGGGCACAATGCAATCTACCATAGAGTTGGGGAAGGCTCCGTTCTGGTCAATCCAATCAGCCAGTTCAGGGTCTGAGATACGTGCCAACCCAACAACGCAGTTTCGCAGGATCTCCCCGTTGCCTTGAAGATTATCACAGCTCAGAGCAGTAAACGGTTTCGCCCCATTCGCCCGACGCTGCCTAAGCGCCGCAACAATAGCACCAAACACTGTGCGAGACTGGTTAGGGTTTTCCGCGTCATGACGGATATCATCATGAGCTAAGTTGATAGTGCCAGTGTTGGCATCCAGATAATATCCGCCCTCGGTTACGGTTAGTGAAACAATTCGGATGGATGGATCGGCCATTCTGAGGATCAGCGTGGCATTATCCTCCTCTATCGGCAGGTAGTCTGTCATCGAACCAATCACCTCAGCGGATATCCCATTTGGATCCAGTTCGATCAGTGTTGTCAGACAGTCCTGCTCAAGCAGCCTCTCTCGCATCTCGGCGTCATAGGCTCGCACACCTGCTCCGATGATCGCCCAATCATGAGCCAGACCCTGCTGCATCAGTTGGTGTAGATACCAAGCCTGATGCGCGCGGTGAAAATTGCCAACTCCAATATGGATAATGCCGGGTGACAAGTCCGAAGACACATAGGTCGGAGTCCTTACAGTCGGCGGCAGGTCTGAAAAACTGTCGCGCCGCAGCCGAACCGGAGATTTTGAGTTCGCCACAGGACCCATCAGCTCATCCAATTTCCGCCATCGACATTGTAAGTTTGCGCGACGATGTATTTGGCATCATCAGAAGCCAGAAAAACCGCCATCCCGGTCAGATCCTCGGCGCGGCCCATTCGACCGTATGGGACCGCTGCCGCCACTTCCTGTTTTTTCTGTCCGAGTGGTTTGCCTTCGTGTTTAGCGAAGAACGCATCAACGCCGTCCCAGTGCTCGCCATCAACAACGCCCGGAGCAATCGCGTTCACGTTGATCCCATGTGAGATTAGATTCAGGCCCGCCGATTGAGTCAGGGATATGATAGCGGCCTTGCTCGCGCAGTAGACAGCGACCAAAGGCTCACCCCTTCGACCAGCCTGCGAGGCCATATTGATGATCCGGCCTTTGGTTCCGTGTTCGATCATGTGGCGAGCGACGGCCTGCATCGTGAACAACGTGCCAGCGACGTTGATGTCAAACACACGGTTGTAGTCGGCCCGATCAATCTCAGCGATTGGTGCAGCAGTGAAGATGGCTGCGTTGTTGATAAGAACGTCGATGTTACCGAAACGGCTGACGGTATTTGCGATAGCTTCGTCTATGCTCTGCTGTTTGGTCACGTCTATCTCAATGGCGATAGCAGCCTCACCAATCTCGCTAGCCGCATCCTGCGCGCGCTGAATGTCGATATCGGCGATGGCGACACGAGCGCCCTCGGCCACATAGGCTTTGGCAAAGGCCAACCCGATGCCTCGCGCGGCCCCTGTGATTAGGGCGGTTTTGCCTGTCAAACGTGTCATTCGATCCGCAAGCCTTTCGCGTCGAATCGGTGGATCACATCTGTACGTGGTGTCAGATGAATGCGGTCCCCATGGCGGAACCCAACCTCGCCATCTGCCCGGACGGTGATCGTATCGGCCAGACCAGTTTCATGAATATGGAAGAACGTGTCTGATCCGAGGTGTTCCGATACACCAACGACGCCGGACCATGCCCCCTCACTGTCAGAAACCGCGATATGCTCGGGGCGCACACCGATTGTATGGGCACCATGTTTCGCGGCCTCTTCACCCTCGATAAAGTTCATTTTCGGCGACCCGATAAATCCGGCGACAAACAGGTTCCGGGGTGTGCGATACAGCTCCAGCGGGGTGCCAACCTGTTCGATCACGCCGGCCTGCAGTACCACAATCTTGTCAGCCATGGTCATGGCTTCAACCTGATCGTGGGTAACATAGATCATGGTGGTCGCCAGACGTTCATGTAGCTCGCTGATTTCCAGTCGCATCCCGACGCGCAAAGCTGCGTCGAGGTTCGACAGCGGTTCGTCGAACAGGAACGCGGCTGGCTCGCGCACAATAGCACGACCGATGGCCACACGCTGGCGCTGACCACCAGATAGTTGACCGGGTCTTCGATCCAGATAATCGCTCAGGTTCAAAACCTGCGCCGCACCTTCGACCCGTTTATCGATTTCGGCCTGATCCAGTTTCGCCATACGCAGTGGAAAGGCGATGTTCCTACGGACCGTCATGTGCGGATAAAGTGCATAGGATTGGAATACCATCGCAAGCCCGCGCTTTGCGGGCGGTACATCCGTGGCATCTGCCCCGTCGATCTCAATCGATCCTGAAGTGATATCCTCCAGCCCTGCGATCAGACGCAATAGCGTAGATTTCCCACAACCCGACGGGCCGACAAAGACGGTGAACTCGCCATCCTGAATTGTCAGGTCCAGTGGTGGAATGACCTCTACATCGCCGAAGCTTTTAGTCACGGACTTGAGTTGAATGCGTCCCATGAAGTGTCTTCCTTATTTCACAGCGCCGAAGGTCAGGCCGCGGACAAGTTGTTTCTGGCTGAACCAGCCAAGGATCAGAATTGGAGCGATCGCCATTGTCGATGCCGCGCTGAGCTTGGCAAAGAACAGGCCCTCGGGGCTGGAATAGCTGGCGATAAAGGCGGTTAGCGGTGCCGCGTCGACTGCGGTCAGGTTGAGAGTCCAGAACGCCTCGTTCCACGCCAGGATAAAGTTCAGCAGGACGGTCGAGGCAATGCCAGGAACGGCCATCGGCGTCAGCACGTATAGGATTTCTTCTTTCAGCGATGCCCCATCCATACGCGCGGCTTCCAGAATCTCCCCCGGAATTTCGCGAAAGTACGTGTAGAGCATCCAGACGATGATCGGCAGGTTGATCAGCATCAGCACCACGACCAATCCCCCACGGGTGTCCAACAGACCTAGCCGGATGAACAGCAGGTAGATCGGGTAGAGAACACCTACAGCAGGAAGCATCTTTGTCGAGAGCATCCACAGCAGGATGTCCTTGGTGCGTTTGGATGGCACGAATGCCATCGCCCATGCGGCCGGCACCGCGATAATCACACCAAGTATAGTTGAACCACCCGCAATGATAACCGAATTCCACAAGAAGCGCATATAGTCCGAGCGCTCCTGTACGATGGCATAATTCTCAAGCGTCCAGTTAAAATTCAGGAACAACGGCGGGCTTGCGATCGCCTGCGCCTCGGTCTTGAAGCTGGTCAGGATGGTCCAGAGGATCGGGAAAAAGATCAGCAGACCAACGGCCCAGGCAAGGACAGTGTTCAGCGATTTGCGGCGGGTTGTGACAGCGCGGGCCATGGTCTTACCTCCTCACGCGTCCAGGTTCTTGCCGACGATGCGCATCAGGAAGATCGCAACGATATTGGCAAGGATGATTGCGTAGACACCTCCAGCTGATCCAAGGCCAACATTCTGGCTTTCCAGCACGCGCTGGAAGATCAAGTAGGTGAGTGTACGGGTGCCGAATGCGCCGCCGGTGGTCACAAAGATCTCGGCGAAGATCGACAGAAGGAAGATCGTCTGGATCAGGATCACAATCGTTATCGCCCGGCTGAGATGCGGCAGAATGATGTGGTAGAAGCGCTTCAGTGGTGGCGCACCGTCCATTTCAGCGGCTTCCAGCTGTTCACTGTCCAGAGACTGGATCGCGGTCAGCAGGATCAAGGTCGCAAAGGGCAGCCACTGCCAGGATACGATGATAATGATCGAGGTCATCGAAGCTTCTGACAACCATGAGATCGGTTCGGCTCCAAAGAAACGCCATAGATGGGCCAGCAAACCGTTCACCGGATCCATGAACATGTTCTTCCAGACCAGAGCGGAAACTGTCGGCATGACGAAGAACGGCGCGATGACGAGGATGCGTACAACACCTTGGCCCCACATCGGCTGATCCAGCAGCATGGCTAACAAAACACCCAGAATAACCGTGATCACCAGCACTCCGCCCACGATCACCAGCGTCGCTTGTACGGCAGGCCAGAAAGAACTGGACGAGACGAAGCGAACATAGTTGTCGAACCCAACCCAGCCCAGATCTCCACCACGCAGTGGCAGATATTTCTTGAACGAGAAATACAGGGTCATGGTCAGAGGGACGAGCATCCAGCCAAGCAGCAGGACAACTGCGGGCGCCATCATCAGGCGAGCAACGGATCGGGAATGTTGGGTTGCCATGATGCAAGACCTCTCTGTTCAGGCGTAACGCTAGCCTGCGAGAAAAACGCGATTTGTGGAAGTCGGGAGCGGGGGGCAGATATCTGCCCACCCACTGGGGAGAAGATCTCAGTAGCCTGCGGCTTCCATTTCTTCAGCGGTGAAGGCCTGCGCTTTGGCAAGTGCTTCCTCAACCGTTTGCTGTCCGGCATAGACTGCCGAGAACTCTTGGCTGACCTGGGTCGCTATACCTGCGAATTCCGGGATCGCTGCAAACTGGATGCCAACGTAAGGTACGGGCTTGACCGTCGGATTGTTCGGATCAGCTGTCAGGATCGAGTCCAGTGTCATCTTGGCAAACGGGACTTTTTGGTATTCCGGATTCTCGTACAGAGATGTACGTGCTCCTGGTGGAACGTTTGCCCAGCCTTCGTTTTCAGCGACAAGCTCAATGTAGTCTTTTGATGTCGCCCACTCGATGAACTGCTTGGCTGCGTCTTCCTGCTGTGTACCGGCGGGAATGGCCAGCGCCCATGCCCAAAGCCAATTGGAGCGCTTGCCCAATCCGGTATCGGGTGCCAGTGCAAATCCAACATGGTCCGCGACAGTCGAGTCATCGGGGTTGGTCACAAACGAAGCCGCAACGGTGGCGTCGATCCACATGCCGCATTTGCCCTGCTGGAACAGCGACAAGTTTTCGTTAAACCCATTGGTAGCATAGCCGGCCGGGCCGGATTCCGTCATCATTTCAACGTAGAAGTTCAACGTATCGGCCCATTCAGGCTGATCGAACTGAGGCTTCCAGTCTTCGTCGAACCAGCGGGCACCGAACGAGTTTGACATCGCAGTGATAAACGCGCCGCCTTCACCCCAACCGGCCTTACCACGCAGGCAGATGCCGTTGATGTCGGCGTCACGGTCGGTCATCGCGGCTGCCGCTTCTTTGATGAACTGCCAGGAGGGTGCCTCAGGCATCTCCATTCCGGCCTTTTCCATCAGATCGGTGCGGTACATGATCATTGAGCTTTCGCCATAGAACGGCGCTGCATACAACGTTCCATCGTGGCTCAGGCCGCCAGACATTGCAGGTAGAATATCGGCGACGTCGTATTCAGCCGACATGCCGTCCAGCGGCACCAGCCAACCATTTGCGCCCCAGATCGGCGTCTCATACATGCCGATTGTCATGATGTCGAACTGACCGCCCTTGGTGGTGATGTCGGTGGTCACGCGCTGACGCAGCACGTTTTCCTCCAGTGTCACCCACTCAACATCAATGCCGGTCGCTTCGGTGAATTTGTCGGTATAGCCCTGCATCCGGATCATGTCGCCGTTGTTCACAGTGGCGATGGTGATGGATTGCGCATGGGCCGCTGCCGTGGCGACGAAAGTCAACGCAGTCGCCGCACGAAGTGCGTGCTTCAGATACATCCCTGTCCTCCCTGAGCTTGGATGTCGTGCAGAGAGCCTAGAGTGTAAATTATCGCGACGTCAATAAAAACTTTACGCGCGTTAAAAAACTTGAGTTACGCAGAGTCCCTCAAAACGAGTCGTGCAGGGAAAAGAGTTTCAGTGCGGCTTGCAAATTCCCCACCACTTTCAATGAGTTCGAACAGAGTTTCGACACTTCGTCCGGCCACATTGTCGTAGTCATGCGCTGCCGTAGTCAGTGATGGGCACGTAAATTTTGCGAACGGGTGATCATCATTTGAGGCCACCCGCAGGGTGCAGCCTTCTTTCCGACCGACCCGAATCCCCTGCTCGAAACAGGCTGCAAGAAAGCCAATGGCGAGCCGGTCGTTGCTGCACAAAACCGAGTCCGTCTTTAGTCCGCGCTCTTCCAGAATTTTAAGTGCACCCCTGTGCCCGATCTCTTCAAAGGCCCAACCTTTGCCATCTACTTTAATGATATGCGGTTCGAACCCTAGGCGCTCCATCACTTCGACATAGGCCTTCCTTCGCTTGTTGGCATTTGGGTTCGCAGGTGTGCGCATTTCAAAGAAAGAAGGGGGTTCCCCCGTACGTGTCATGTATTCCACGGTCTGCGAGACAAAACTAAAATTATCCGAACCAACAAAGGCCGCACCCAGACCATCAAGGTTGCTGTCAAACAGAACAGTCGGCACATTGGCACAGAACTTCTCGATCGCAGATCGGTCAGACATGCGCCCCAGAGGCGCCAGCAGAACTCCTGCGGGTTTCATGGATTGCAACCCGTCCAGAATTTCATTCTCCAGCCTTTGTTCGCCATGTGAGCTGAACAGGGACGGGCGATAGCCTGCAGCAAAGCAGGATTGTTCCAGATATCGCGCGATTTCTGCAAAAAATGGGTCAGCCAGATAAGGTACGACGATTCCGATATTCTTGGTTAGCTTTCGGTTCTGGTTCACCGCATAAATGTTGGGACGATAATCGAACCGTTCGAGCGCTTCTTCGATGCGAGCCCTTGTTGTCGGGCGAACACTGTCGGGATCGTGGAAGTACTTGGACACAGTGGGCCGCGAGATCCCGCTCAGGGTCGCGAACTCTTCCATATTCTTAATTTTAGTCATGCCAGCTTGCCTGCGGATCTTAGTCGCCTTGATCTTATCATGTTTTTACATATTCTTTGCGCGCGCTAAAAAATCAATAGCCAGACAAGTTCCGGGCGTTTGTGCAGGCAAGGGGTTTGAATGTATCTCGGGATCGATATCGGAACGTCAGCGGTCAAGCTTGTTTGCGCAGATGCCGACTGCATTCTTGCGACGTCTTCAGTGGGGATCAAGACGTCTTCGCCGCAGCCCGGCTGGTCAGAGCAACACCCGGATCTTTGGTGGCAGGCGACGCGCGATGCCTTGAGGATGCTTGCAGACAAAATCAAACTATCAGAAGTGAAAGCCATCGGGTTGTCCGGTCAAATGCACGGGGCGGTTATACTCGATCGCGACCTTCGCCCGATCCGCCCGGCAATATTGTGGAACGACAGCAGGGCAACATTTGAATGCGATGAATTGCGCATGACCCAGCCGCAGATTGGGCAGATCGCGGGTGTCCTTCCCTTGCCGGGATTTACCGCGCCGAAGATTGCATGGCTTAAAAAACATGAACCGGCAAACTATGCCCGACTTGCACATATCCTGCTGCCCAAAGACTACATCGGTCTACGCCTGCACGGAGAGTTGGCAACTGATACGTCAGATGCTGCCGGTACAATGTGGTTCGATCAGGCTTCGCGAAGCTGGCATGTAGGTATCGCCGAGGACACAGGGGTTTCGCCCGATTGGTTGCCACAGGTTTTTGACGGCCACAGGGTGGTGGGGGCTGTGACAGCACAAGCTGCCGCCGAGAGCGGGTTGAAATCCGGTGTGCCCGTGGTGGCCGGAGGGGGAGACGCTGCAACAGGAGCGATATCTTTGGGCGCGACGGAACCGGGGCGTGGTTTCATCTCGCTTGGGACCTCTGGCCAACTGTTTGTGGCAGATCGCAAATACAAGCCCAACCCTGAACGTTATGTACACGCATTTGCGCATACGCTGCCCGAGCGTTGGTATCAAATGGCGGCGATGCTGAACGGCGCAAGGCCGATTTCATGGATCGGCGGTCAACTGGGGCTTTCCGCGATTGAAGTTGTTGCCCTTGCCGAAACGGTAAGAGGTGATCGCGTGCCGATTTTTCTGCCTTACCTTACCGGTGAACGCAGCCCCCTCGGAGACCCACACATCCGGGCCTGTTTCTTTGGCTTGGAGGACTCAACGACACGCGCTGACATCTGTCGTTCAGTATTGGAGTCAGTTGCATTTTGCTTTGCTGATGCGGCTCAGAGCTTCGGTGACACGATGGGCAGTCTGTCGGAGCTGGCTGCCATCGGTGGGGGTGCTCAATCAGATCTGCTGTTGAAGCTGATCGCTACTGCGACTGATAAACCGATAGTACGTTCGGAAGGAGCCGAAACTGGCCCGGCCTATGGTGCGGCCCGGCTGGCGGCTTGTGGTGACGGTGCCGTTGCTATATCCGATCTCGCGTTTCAGCCGCCAACAACAGATAGGTTCGAGCCAGCCGAAATGGCGCTGCTGTTCGAGCGGTTGGCCCAATTTCGCCAGCTTTATGCTGCCATCAAGAACGTCAGCTAGCAGCTTCTAAACATCCTTCGCGATCTCAAGCGTGATGAAAGAGCTTTGTGTCGCATATGGTAAAACTCTTTGTCGTCTCACATTTTCAATAAGGCCACACAGAGTTTTGCCACTTGGCATCCATGGTTATTCCAGTCGAGATAGAACTTATCAGTGCCTGTGACGTTTCCTGCTACGCCCCCCTTGATGAAGCCGCGCACCTGAACTCGATTCAATAGAAGTGGTAAGTCTGGTAAAAAACGGGTCGCTCAGATTGGTCGAGCGCAGTCGATACAGGAAAACCTTGCAATTAGCCCTGCCGAAAATCTGCGCCGTTCCCTCCCTATCCAAACTCTTTGATACAGGGCTTGCCTGTCGTCTGCCTTTGAGATTTTCTGAGCAGACTAACCAATCAAAAGACCGGGCTTTCATGAAACTTGAATTTCACCACATCAACTTTGTCTCAGAAGACGTCGATCGGATGCACCGGTTTTATACGCAGGTTTTGGGGCTGGCCGATATTCCGATTGAGAACTTCCCCCGGCCAGATGAGACTGACGATAGTGGCTACAGTGGCAAGATTCGTTTCGCGACTGATGGCGGAATGCAGATGCATCTGGCTGAAAAAAACCTGGAAGTTGCGTTCAAGAACGGTGAGACGATTAACCCCGTCGAACGTGGCCATATCGCATTTAGAGCGCGTCTGGCTCAATTGGTTTCATATCCTGCGGCCTGGAAGAAGTTGTAGCACTCGTCTGGGGTGAACATGTCGCAGACTGCGCCG
>NZ_JBQFQS010000004.1:0-391578 GCF_056537005.1 Ruegeria sp. CH6
GGCAAACATGCCGTGCGAAAGCTCTAGTGCCTTATGTACACCCCACAAATCCATCGCGGCGAGCAAAACTTCGGTATCCGAAGTTCCCCGCAGAGATACCCCGAGATCAATCAACTGCTGGCGCAGCTCAAGAAATCCGTAAATCTCGCCGTTATAGACGATCGTAAAGCGACCACTTGGTGAATCCATTGGCTGGGCGCCAGTTTCCGACAAGTCCACGATCGAAAGCCGACGGTGGCCCAAAGCAACACCAGAACCCCCATCAACAAACAGGCCTTCGGCATCCGGTCCGCGATGCTGAATGCTGTCGCACATGGCTTTGAGCGTGCGTCTGGCGCTGTCCGGCTCAAAGCCTTGAAACGCAAGATATCCAGCAATGCCACACATATCCGCTTTCCTTACTCGGCTTTCAGGACAACCGGGTGTCCGCGTCTTGAGATCGCCTTGGCCAGCGCGCAGTCATAGGCATCCGCAATAGCCGTCAGTGAGTATCTGCGTGCGATGCGATCCTGCGCTTCCCTGCTTTTCGACTGAAAGGTTTCCGCCGGCCAGTTCGCAGTTTGTACCATCGCATCGGCCATTGCATCAGGGTCGCGCATCGGAACGACGTAGCCATTGTCGCCAACGATCAGCGCTGAATCCCCGACATCCGTCGTAACGACCGGGCGGCCAAAACTCATGGCTTCGGCGATAACGTTCGGAAACCCTTCAGTTCTGGACGACAGAACCAGAGCATCGATGCTGTTGTAGAAATCCGTCATGTCGCTCAGATCGCCACACAACGTCACGCTGTCCGGGGGCAGATCGTTGGTAGAGAGCATCTCACGGATCTCGGGATTGTCTGATGTGACCCCATCACCGGCAAGTCTTGCCTTGAGATCGGGAATCTTGCGACGGGCGTCAGCGAAAGCACGAAAGAATGTACCAAAGTCCTTTTGCGGGTGAAAGCGAGCAGCAACACCCAATGTTCGAACAGGACCGGAGCGGTCCTGAGCCGTTTTGGGCAGAACAAACCCGTTTGGAATGACCGAAGAATGGGTATCCGCAAACCCATATTTCTCGTGTTGTTCCAGCGCCCGGGTCGAGTTGTAGATGATACCGTCTGTGAAACGGGACAGTGTTTTGGACAGGTTTACTGCAATTCGTGTGCTGCGGGTGAAAGCATCGGGGTCATCCAGTGCCTGACGGATTGTCCAGACGACCGGAGGGTGCGCGGAACTCAATTTGTCCGCTATCAGACCCACGACCATCGCATGATACATCCAGCACAGAACGACATCGGGCTTATGTTGCTGAATCAACTTCCGGATTTTCCAGATCGCACGGGGCAGCGCGAGCGGTGATTGCGCGCGAAGCGAGACATATTCGACCCGATCATTGTTTGCCATGTTTCGACAGCGATCCGACACTTCGGTCAATGCTACAACAACCGCTTTTTCCCGGGATTTCGAGAGCAAACGTGCAAGCATCGCCTGCGCACCGCCCTGACCCGAGAAATCCGTGGTGACATGCAGGATCATTCCAGCACCTCCACCATCCGATACAGATGGCATCGGATTGTCGCCGCAGGATATATTAAGACTGGTTTCATCGACGCCTCTATTGTCCTGCCATTTGCGGGGCGAGGGCACGGTTGCCCACATCCACGATCACTTCGCACATGCGTGAAACCTCCTCTTGGGATCGTGCCGGGTCGACAAGAAAGGCGAGGCTGGTTTCGCCAAGCTCGCGCGCAACTGGCAGCGGCTTTTCTGGTCCGATGCCGTTCTTTTGGAAGGTTTGTTCAAGGTATATCTCGGAACAACTGCCTGAGAATGCCGGGAAACCTGCTGCTGTGATCTCGGCGATGATCCGGTCACGGTCCCACCCGGTTGCCAATGCTTCGGGCCTGACGAAGGCGTAGAACCGGTAATAGGCATGTGTGATGTCTTTTGATGGCATCGGCACACGAAACGCGGGGCATGCGCTCATGGCATCGTGCAGCAAATGGGCGTTTGCCGTTCGATGTGCCCGCCAGTCGTTCAAACGCTGTAACTGGATGCGTCCAAGGGTGGCTGCCATGCCGTTCAGGCGCAGATTGGTTCCCGGCCCGGAATCATGCAGCCAGCGAAATCCCGGTGGGGCAGGGGTATTGAACACGGTGTCGTAGCCCTTGCCGTGATCCTTGTAGCTCCAGATCCTCGACCACAGGTCGTGATCATTGGTCACAAGCAATCCACCCTCGCCGCCAGTGGTGATGATCTTGTCCTGACAAAAAGAGAATGAGCCGATGGTACCAATCGTACCAACATGCGTCTCGCCAATCATCGCCCCATGCGCCTGAGCACAATCTTCGATGGCCCAGAGATCATGAGCTTGCGCCAGATCCATGATGCCCCGCATGTCACATGGCCAACCTGCCAGATGGACCGGAATGATCCCTTTTGTCCGTTTTGTGATCAGCGGAGCGATCGTTTCCGGCGTGATGTTCTGCGTGTCAGGATCGATATCGGCAAAGATCGGAACAGCACCATACAGCATGACCGAACTGGCTGAGGCGATGAAACTCCGCGGAGTGACGATGACCTCATCACCCGGCTGCAGATTCAAACCGTGCAAAGCTGCGTCCAGCGTCAATGTACCATTGGCGATGGCGATTGCATGATTGGCCCCGGTATAGGCGCAATATTCATCCTCGAATGCGCGAACATCAGGGCCTGTCCAAGCGTTGACCTTGCCGGAGGCGAGCACCTGCGCAACGGCGTCGATTTGTTCCTGATCGTATACGGGCCATTTCTGCATCGCGTTTCTCCTGCTAAATGACCGACCGGACCAGAACAAAACCTTCGGCAGCGGGACGGTGCACGGTTGCTCCACGCAACGTCGCAAGGGCGCGCAGGCTTTCGACGGATCGTTCATGTGGGGCGGGTTTGACCTGACTTGCAAACAGCGCAAAGGCGTCGATTTTGCGGTCGATAGTTTCAGATATATCAACAAAGACGTTCGGAACGAAGGGCGGCGTCAGATAGGGCGCGTTCCAGTTTGTTTCAGACAACGTCTCGTAGGCTGCAATTGTGGCGGGATAATATGTTTGATGCGGCCGACTGGCCACCAGTGTCGACAGAAAGCTAAGCTGATGATCCATGTGGATGTCACCGGGGTGCGGGGCAAAGATCAGCTCAGGGCCCAGCTCGTTCACCAATTTTCCGAGGCTGGCATTCAGGGCCGAGTGCGGCAGTTCCGGCAATTCGGCGGCTGGAAACTCCAGCCAATGGGTCTGTTTGATACCCAGCAGATCATGGGCCTGTTTAGCTTCGGCTGCGATGCGTTGGACCTGTTCGAGCGGAAACTTGGGTGGGCCTCCCCGTGTCACCACCACAACGTGGACATCGCGCCCAGCATCCGCAAGGCGCGCGATAGTACCACCAACGCCAAGGACCTCATCATCGGGATGAGGGGCGACAACAAGGACCGGTCCTTTACCTGCGTTGAACAAGTCAGTGGCGATCATCAGGCGTTCCTTAATTTTGAATGCAATGCGGGCGGCTTTTCGGCTCCGGACCACTCCAGAATATCAAGACAGCGGCCGTCGCCGCAGGCCACGGTGAAGGCCTGATCGTCGATTGCCTGAATCTGGCCGGGCAGGCCGATGTAATATCCATCGGGTTCGGTGTATTTTGCGGCTGTCATCACGATGCGCTGACCGTCAGACCCAAATGAATATGCGCCGGGGTAGGGTGGCCCCGAGGCGCGGATCAGGCGGTGAATTTCCTTCGCAGAGCGTGACCAATCGATCAACCCATCCTCGGGCCGGCGCCTGGCACAGAGGCTGACACCTGCTGTCGTTTGAGGTTCTGCTGGTATATCTCCGTCGGCGATCTGCGTGAGGAGCGGTGGCAACAGGCCAGACACTGCCCGCAAGGCGCGGTCATAAAGTTCACGCGCCGTCACGGTTTCAGGATCGACTGCATATCGCGCCTGTGCCGCAATAGGTCCATCATCAGCCCCTTCGCCCAGCCAGAACAGCGAAGACCCCACGCTGCTTTCCTGCATCAGGATGGACCATGGAATGACCCCGCGCCCGCGCAGCCGCGGAAGGGCCGAAGGATGAAATCCGATACATCCCAGACGCGGTATTGCACGGAATTTAGGGCCGCAAATCTGAGACCAGCCTATGACCAGGATCAGGTCAGGTTCAAAGCTGGCAATCTGGTCTATGGTTTCGGTTGAGTTCGTCTTCTCGGTAAACAGCACCGGCACATTGTATTTGCGCGCAACCGGGGACAGATCGACATAGTCAGAGTGCCGCGAGCCCAGGTGTGGAGGGATCGTCACCACAAGACTCGGTACGTGACCTGCGGCACAGATCGAAACCAGAGCCCCGAGGGAAGATTCAACTGCACCTACAAATACGATCTTCACGCGGGTATCTCCTGCAGATTGAAATTCTTGAATTTATGGTCCTTTAACCATTCGTTTGCCGTCGCGATCCGGTCGGTGCGACGACGCTCTCCGCGCACTGCGACCCCGAGCGTTTCGCCCAGAATGCGCAAGTCCAGACCCAGTGAGCGGTGGGCGACATACCAAAGATCAAGCTGAAGTTTCTCGGTGTCGCTGAGATTGGTGTTACCACTGACCTGCGCCCATCCTGTCAGTCCCGGCCGTACAGAACAGCGGTATTGTCCTGCAGACCCGAAATCTTTGATCGTTGCCGGCAGCAATGGGCGGGGCCCAACCAACGCCATCTTGTTCTGAAGTACCAAAACCAGTTGGGGCAGTTCATCGATCCGCAAGCGCCTGATGATAGCAGTCGCCCGGGTTTGTCGCGCTGAGTCTGGCAGGAGCTTCCCTTCGGGATCGCGGGTCTCTTTCATGCTGCGCAGCTTGAACAGTTGAAAACCATGGCCGCCCTGGCCTGATCTGATCTGAGAGAACATCAGCGGCGTACCCACCGAGAAAAATACTATGACGCAGCCAATCAGAAAAAAGGGCAATGTCAGCACGCCCAGTGTCAGGCATATCAGGATTTCAAGAAACCTGTTCACAACTTAATCCAACCCAAATCGCGGAACACCGCGACTCACTATAAACACAACAACTACGAACGTTTGCGTCGCTCGTCGAAAAAACTTCGCCCACCCAGAGGCCATACCTCGCGATCAGGTGGAGAATATGAGTTCAATTTGTGCCAGTTCATTTTGATTTGCAAGAATTCTGCGGCGCAAATCTAGATTCGGGCGAAAAGGGTTTTGCAAACGTTAACTTGCGGAAAATTTCGGGTGGAATTCAGCAACGATTCTTGCGTGAATCTCTGATTGTCCTGCCAGATGCGATAATGAGTGAGCGGGTCGTGTGATCCATCCAAAAAAGAACCACAGCAATTCTTGTTCCGCATGATGCCCCCGACTTTTGTGGCGTCATGTAGATTGATCAGGCGCAGATCATTCTGGGGTTCATTCAGAGGTGATAGTTCGGACGTCAGTTACATTGACTGACCAGAGCTTCTGCACCAACCGACTTTGAGCGCTTGCTTGTCAGAAACACTGGCAACCACTATCCTTTAGGTAGTTCGCCCATCGGGTGAATGTGTGTATACGTTTAGCAGTTGCCGCCCGATTGCGTGTGATGCCTTGGGCGGTGTGTTGGATTTGATTTGAGTTTATCGGCTTCGTTATTCTAGAATCCGGGCCGTGATGTTTGTTGTAGTGAGTTTGGGAGACAGGGTTTGTTGAGCTGTTTCAGGATATTGTATGCGGGGCTTCTGCTCGTGTTATCTGCCACCGTTGTGGCGGCAGAAAGTTATCGTCTGCATCATCAGGATAAAATTTCACTACGCGCCATGCGCTGGGATCTGAACTCTTCCTCATATCTTCGTTGGGATGGGTTGTCGGGCGAATATACGGTTGCGCGCGACGGAACACTGATGATTCCCTTAGTTGGAGAGGTTGCGGCCGAAGGTCAGACCGCCGCGGAACTGGCTGAGACGCTCGAGTTAAAGCTGCGTCGCCAAATCGGTATGGTCGAGCCGCCAAAGATCGCGCTTGAGGTTGTGGGTCATCTGCCGGTTTACGTTTTGGGTGATGTGAACTCTCCGGGTGCCTACGACTATCAGGCTGGAATGACGGCACAGCAATTGCTTGCTCTGGCGGGTGGTCCCATTCGTCCGCCAATCCAGTTTACGTCAAACAACGACTATCAGATTCTCAGAATGGGGGGCGAGATACGGCTCTTGTCGACCCAGATCGAGGAACTGGAAGACGAAAAGAAAAGACTGCTGGCCGATCTGGCCAGTCTTGAGCAGAACGAAAGTGAAGAAGGCGCACCAGAATCCCCCGAAGGATTGGAAGGTGAAATTCTGGCTGCAACCTTAAATGCCCGCGAAGGATTGGGTGATCGCATTCGGGATCTGCAGAGCATGCTGAAGGAACAGATTTCAAGCCTGACCATCCAGCTTGAGTTGCGCAATGCGCAGATTGAGAACATCAGCCGTGAGCTTGAGAACCTGACAGCGCTTAAGGAAAAAGGGCTCACGGTTTCGAACCGCGTCACAAGTATGACGAATATGCTGAACGATCTGGAAACCAAACGGTTGGATCAGGAAATCGCGCTGATGACCGCGCGGCAGGAACTGAACCGGGCTGAACGGGACGAATTGGAATTGGATGACAATGCCCGTTCTGATGCGCTTGTTCAACTGAACAGGGTTGAGAGTGAACTGGCTTCGTTAAAAACCCGATTGGCGACAGCGTCCAGCTTGCACGGGGAATTGGCCGCAGCCGGTTTTCTGAGTGATGACGACGTTGCCAGTGAAACGGTGATTGAGTTTGCCGTGACCCGTGGTGAAGACGGGCAGGTGCAACGCTTCCAGGCGGCTGATCGACTGATGCCCGGCGATACGGTCGAAGTGATCAGATCGATTATCGTGACATCCAACTAACCGCCGGATTCGTGTAGTCCCGGGCTTCAATTCAAGACAGTGAGCTCTCTTAGGTTACGAGTTGCGCTCTGTCCTTGTATTTGGCCCGTTCGGTGGATCCCATCATCATGAGTGCTGCAAAATGAGCAACTACATGGGTCTATCGATCAGCTCCCGACACCGTTGCAAGAAAAGTTGAACGCCCCGGTCTAAAGGATGTTCGTGTTAGTTAGATGGACTAATTTTTGCCGAAAACATGGCCTCGTTGTACGGCCACAGATCCTGGAACTTGGATACCTTGGGTGGCTGCGCAGCCGAAAAAGCGCAACGAATCGTCTGATTTCTTGGGGCCTTTGGCGGCATGTTCTGTTGCGCATAAAGAAACAAAGGGGGTGTTTAACGGCGCAGGTTGCTGGAATCAGTCAAAATACGGGCGCGAAGGAAAGCTTGGTTCATGATGAAAAACTGGCGTACCGGCTCGGAAAAAAGGCATTTCTTTGTCCGAACGGTGTCGTCGGCATGAAAAATAGTTTTTTATCCCCATATTGGTGTGATAGCGTTGACGCATAGTAAATTGACAAGGCCGCATGTTTGGCTGCGTTGTTTTTGTATTTTGGTGTGTACGAGTGAGAAGGGGGTCTTGGTTCTGGGTGCAGATTGTAACGTGCCTGAACCGTAGGGGGACTTTTAGACGATAACAATCAGCAGCCGGCGCGTGGTTTGCGTCGGTGCAGTAGTGTGGCTTTGAGGATTGGGCCTGTGGTTTTGGGCCGATTCAATTGAGTCGAGTGGTTTGGGGCAATTTTACGCCGGAGTTCTGAGTATGTACGAGCAAGAATTGGTTAAGCTCAAAAGTGGACTTGAAAAAGACAACTTGGTTGAACCCGAACAATTGTTCGCGGGCGTTCGGCCGAAGCTGAAGCAGAAACTCGCTGAACTGAGCGCCAATCGCCGGCTTGTGATTGGTGATGTTGCGGCATCCGCAATTTCGGTTGTGATGGCGGTTGTTCTGGCCAATGGCGGTGCATTGCCTGCGCAGTTTGGATCGGTTTTGGTGCCGCTGGTGCTGATGTCCTGTCTTATTGCATTGGCGATTTTGCCCATGTCCGGCATCTACAAGCGTCACACACGTTCAACATCTCTGCGTGACGTGACCCTGATCGTTCGCGCTTCGGCCCTTTCCGTTGGTGCACTGGCGTTGCTGGGGTCTGCCGTTCAGGCTACCGCGCAAATTCCTCTGGCGGTTTACTTCATTCAGTTCCTGCTTGTTGTGCCTGCATTTGGAACACTGCGCGTGCTTGCCCGCAGCACCGAACTGACCCGTATGACGCAATCGCAATCGACCGATGGCGATGGCAAGATTCCTGTGATCCTCGTGGGTACAGGTGCAAGCTGCGACTTGTTTGTCCGCTCGCTGCGCAATACGGAATCCAAGTATCAGCCGGTCGGCATCATCGATGATGCGCGCAATACGCAAGGCCTGTATTTCCACGATGTAAAGATCATCGGATCTTTGCTGGATGCGGACGCGGCGATCGAACGGCTGAAGTACTATGATGAGCTGCCGCAGCGCCTGTTGTTGACTGAACCGGTAACCCATTTTGAAAGTGATGGTATTCGCAAGCTGACCCGCTGGGCAGAAGCTAACAGCATCACTGTTTCCCGTCTTACCGGATTGGAAGAGTTGGGCACCGAGAACAACGGCATCCGTACAGTCAATCCGGAAGACATTCTGGATCGCCCGCAAAAGGCGGTTGAGCGTTCGATGCTGCGCGAGATGTTCCAGGGGCGTCGTGTGCTCATCACCGGTGCGGGTGGATCCATCGGGAGCGAACTGACCCGTCAGATCGCATCATTCGAACCGGCTGAGTTGGTGATGATCGAAAACACCGAATACAACGCCTATTCGATCGATATGGACTTGGGTCAGAACTTCCCTGATGTTGCCCGCCGTATTTACGTGGCTGATATTCGGAATGCGGGACGGGTGAATGCGATCTTTGAACGCCATCGCCCCGAGCTGGTATTCAATGCCGCAGCACTGAAGCATGTTCCGATGGTTGAACTGAACCCATGCGAAGGCGTTCTGACCAACGTGATCGGAACCCGCAACGTGGCTGATGCAGCGCGCAACGTGGGTGCCATCGCGATGGTTCAGGTTTCGACCGATAAGGCCGTCAACAGCACAAGCGTCATGGGCGCGACCAAGCGGGTCGCTGAATTCTATGTGCAGGCGCAAGACCGTGTCACGAATGAGACTGACGAAGAAACGCGTTTCTTTTCAGTCCGTTTTGGCAACGTTCTTGGGTCGTCCGGGTCGCTGATCCCGCTGTTCCAACGCCAGATCTCCGAAGGTGGTCCACTGACGGTTACCGATCCCAAAATGGAACGGTACTTCATGACCATTCGTGAGGCGGTCCAGTTGACTCTGGTTGCCGCGGCCAAAGGCCTGACCCTAGAGAACAGCCATGGTGAGATCTTTGTTCTGGACATGGGTCGCCCGGTCAAGATTGTCGATCTGGCCGAGCGCATGATCCGGCTTGCGGGTCTGGTTCCTTACGAAGATGTAGACATCAAGTTCATTGGTATCCGTCAGGGCGAAAAACTGTTCGAAGAACTGTTCGACGTCACCGAAGATCACCGCGAAAGCGGAATTCCTGGTGTTGCCTCGGCAATCCCCGAGGGTGTCTCGGCAGCCCGTCTGCGCGCCATGATCCTGAAACTGGAACAGGCCGCACATGACGGGAACGATTTGGGTGTCAAGAAGCTGCTGAAAGAGTTGGTGCCGGGTTACGGTGCCAACGGTCTGCGGCCAATCGATGCAAAAGAACTGACCGCGCGTCCGGGTAAACCGAACATCAAACCTGTACCAACTGAGAGCCTGGTCGGTGGCTTTGCACGACCGGATGCATTGGAAACGATCACGGCCGGTCGCTAAAATTATTGTATAAGTTGTTGAAAGTTCCGGCCCTTCCGAGGGCCGGAAAAGCTACGAGTAACCAAAGCTCTTCGGAGCGAGCTATAAAAATGCCTGGGTCAAACCATATTGGCGGTATCGCTACTACCCGTTCTCATGCAGATCATTTCGCCCGACTTCTGGGTGCGCCCTATCTGGCACCCGGTTTACAGGTGTTTACCGATCCAGATCTGGCGAAACAGAACAAGATGAACGGCGCGGTTGAATTGAAGGCCCTGATTGATTCCAATCTTCTCGCCGCTTTCCTGCCCGGATATGATTCAGCGCTGGAAGAGTCATTGTTGCGCGATGCGGAAACAAACGGGCGCAGCCTGGGGCGAAATTCAGGGTTAGATAACCGTTACGATCAGGGTGTGATATACTTGAAAACAGCAGGTGAGGTAGATCGACCATGCCCAATCAACTGAGCCCGCTCGTTACCGTACGACCAATATGCGCTCCACCGGCGCAGATGTGCAGATTTTAGTAAAAGGTTTTTTGAGGGAGTGGCACAAATGAAAACGGTACTTTTCGCAGGGGGACTTGGGTCTCGACTGGCCGAGGAAACGGTCTCGATTCCGAAACCCATGGTCGAGGTCGGAGGCCGCCCCATCATCGCGCGTGTCATGGATATCTACAGCCACTTCGGGCACCGCGATTTTGTTGTTGCTGCCGGTTATAAATCTCTGATGTTAAAGCAGTTTTTTGCCAACTATCACCTGATTGCGAACAATATTTCTGTTTCGCTAGACACAGGTGAGCTCAAGCTTGTGCCGTCTGCACCGGGTGGCTGGAATGTGTCTGTTGTCGACACCGGGACCCACACGATGACCAGCGGGCGCATTCGCCGCCTCAAGGAATGGTTGGACCCGGACGAGACCTTTATGTGCACCTACGCAGATGGTCTGGGAAACATCGATATCAACGCCCTGATCGATTTCCACAAATCCCACGGCAAGCTCGCGACCGTTACGGCGGTTCAACCTCCGGCACGTTTCGGGAGCATTGAGCTGAAAGGCGATCGCGTGGATGCGTTCACAGAAAAAGTGCGCAGTCGCGAAACCTGGATCAATGGCGGGTTCTTTGTGTTTGAACCGGGTGTAATGGACTACATGGTCGACGATATGGAGCCACTCGAGCAATCACCGCTAAGCCAGATGGCCCGGGATGGTGAGTTGATGGCCTATCGCCACGATGGTTTCTGGCGTCCGATGGATACCATTCGGGATCGCAACGCTCTGGACGCTCTGTGTGAGGGCGAGACCCCGCCATGGCTGCAGTTCAATACAAAACCATCCGCCGAGTACCCGGCCATAGCAATCTGAGGCATTCATGGCTGATCATTCCGATCAGATATTCGGCGGCCGCTTTTCCGGTCGCCGTGTCCTCGTGACAGGGCATAGCGGCTTCAAAGGCGGTTGGATGTCTGCCTGGCTTACCCGGCTGGGTGCGCATGTGACCGGTCTGGCTTTGCCGCCAGAGCAAGGTCCGTCATTCTATGCAGCATGCGGTATCGAACAGATTACAGATAGCCGTTTCGCCGATATCCGGGATGCTACGGCGCTGAATATGACGTTGCAGGATGTGGATGCCGAAGTGATCTTTCACATAGCAGCGCAACCGTTGGTAAGAAAATCTTATCGTGATCCGGTTGAGACATTCGCGACAAATGTGCAGGGCACGGTTCACGTTCTGGAAGCGGCTCGCAGAATGCCGTCGCTGAAGGCGGTGGTCGTGGTGACCAGCGACAAATGTTATGACAACCGCGAAGGGATTCGGGGGTTCCGTGAGAACGACCCGTTGGGGGGTAAGGATCCTTACAGTGCGTCCAAGGGCGCAACCGAGCTTGTAGCTCAGTCTTACGCCCATTCGTTCTTTGCCGATCCGGATGGCCCGCAATTGGCGACTGTTCGTGCAGGTAATGTCTTTGGTGGCGGGGATTGGAGCGAAGATCGCCTTGTGCCTGACATCATCCGTGCCTGGGAGCGAAACCTGCCAGTTGTGGTTCGCAATCCTGACAGCATCCGCCCGTGGCAGCATGTTTTGGAGCCGCTATCGGGTTATCTGCAGGTCGCCGATAAGATTTTGAGTAACGGTGCGGCGTTTGCCGGCGCCTGGAATTTCGGACCTGATGTTTCAGGCACGGTGGATGTTAGGGAATTGGCGGATATAGTCCGGCGCGCCTGGGGGGCAGGCGCGCCCGAGTTCAGTTTCCCTGACAAATATGGTGATGCACCGCACGAGGCGCGAACATTACGTCTGGACAGTACCAAGGCACAAAGCCGGTTAGGCTGGCATCCGCGTCTGGATTTGCAAACGGGTATTGAAATGACCGTAGACTGGCACAAGGCCTATGCCGCCTCGGCAGATATGACGCAAATGACTGCTGAGCAGATCAGTATCTTTGAAGATTTTACGTCACCAGCAGATTTCAGTGACTGCACAGTCGCGGCCCAGTAGGTCGTGTGTTTTAGGAGACGGTTTTTGTTAGTGTATTATGGG
Source organism: Ruegeria sp. CH6 (assembly GCF_056537005.1). Taxonomy (NCBI): domain Bacteria; kingdom Pseudomonadati; phylum Pseudomonadota; class Alphaproteobacteria; order Rhodobacterales; family Roseobacteraceae; genus Ruegeria; species Ruegeria sp. CH6. Next base: position 12,354 of record NZ_JBQFQS010000004.1, read on the forward strand.
CAAACGGTAGGCAATCGGGAAGTGGCCGACTCCGTTTTGGTGGTTCTAAGAACTTCGACCCAGATGGGGGTCCATCTGTGCGAGATGCAGGAAAGGCTCGCTGCGCTTCTCTACATAGCGTCACGTTCGAAAGGCTGCATTTGGTTAAGTGTAAGCCTTGTTGCACCGGCCTTTTGTAGGTCGGATGCTGGAGTTGAACGATGACGCGTGTTCTGATCACCGGAGCAACGGGTTTTATTGGTTCTCACCTAGTCAGAACATGCTTAATGCGTGGTGATGACGTCACTGCATTGGTGCGTCCTTCCTCCTCGCTCGAGAAGCTTTCGGACGTGAGCTCGTCTGTAGAAGTGATGCGCGCAGAGTTGACGGATGCAGCCTATGTGCAGTCGATCTTCGAGACCTGTCAGCCCCAGGTGGTGTTTCATGCAGCCGCGCGGATCAAGGTGCAGGCAGATGCAGCACTAGAGGGTTCTTTTGAAAGTGTGCGGGAAAACCTGTTTACTTTGTTAGGTGTTTTGAAAGCTGCCACAGCTTGCATATCCCCCCCGCGATCTTTCATCCGTCTGGGCACAAATGCGGAGTATGGCGATAACCCTGCGCCCTATGTTGAGGCCCAACGTGAACAACCGCGCGACAGCTACGGGGCGTCGATGCTGGCAGGCACAAAGTACCTCGAAATGTTGCGACCGCGCTTGCCATTTGCTGCAGTTACCGCGCGACTGTCGTTGACATACGGACCGGGTCAAACCGGAACTCAGCTTGTTCCCTACCTTGTCGACAATCTGCTGCGTGGCCAGGCCGTGCATATCGAACGACCGGATGATGTGCGTGACTTTATTCATGTCAACGATGTGGTCTGCGCCCTTCTGTTGCTTGCACATAATCCGTCGGCTGCGGGTCCGGTTATAAACATCGGTACTGGCATGGCGACAAAGGTCAGAGATGTGGTGGAGGACCTTGCCAAACTGACAGGGGCACCAGCCGAACTGATTGAATATGGATCGCCACCCGGCCCGGTGATGAAGCTCGTGAACGATCCTTCGCTGATAAAATCCCGGTATCCATGGGCGCTAAAGATAGCGCTGAAGGAAGGCCTGCGGGACACAGTTGAATGGTCCCGGAATGTTATGAGGTCCAAGATTTTAGCAGGGCAGAGCGCATGACAGCCGTATCGATCCTGATCCCTGCAAATCACAAAATGACCCGGGTCCGGTTGCCCTATGACCGCGTCCGTGCGGCGTTGGAAGAATTAAAAGGTCTCATTGTCGAAGGACGCATGAACAGCCCGAACCCGTTAAAGCCCCGGCAGTTCACGTTGTGCGCCGCTTCAGCGCCCTTATCCCAAAAGGGTCAAAAGATCTCGAGGAGAGCGAAGTGAAAATTCTGATTATTCAGGGTGGTTTCGGCGCGGGTGGTGCCGAAAAAATCGTTTCCATTGTCGCCGCGCACAGATCCGGTATGGGCGACGATGTCTATGTCGCCGGGTTGACGATGCCGGAAGGGGGATCTTACTTTTCTTTTCCGGACGATGTGACGTTGATGGTGGCCAGTGACGATCCCAAGGCCCGTGGGCAGTGGGCGCGGCTGCAACATATTCGTCAGGTCATTCGTGAAGTGAAACCGGACCTCGTGATTACGTTTCTTACCAAGATCAACGTGTTGGCGTTGGCTGCAGTACTGGGGTGGCGGGTTCCCATCATCATTTCAGAACGGAATAATCCCAAGGCCCAGAATGCCCATCCAATATGGCGCCACGCGCAAAATCTTCTGGCGCATCGGGCCAGAACCATCGTGATGCAGACCGAGCGTGCCAGTCAGGATTTGCCCCGATCCCTACAGCGCAAAGCGCAAGTTGTTCCGAACCCGTGTGCCCCGCTGGAGGGCATCCGAGACCGGCTAGGAAAGGGAATAAGCCAGCTTGTCGCCGTTGGTCGCCTGGATCGTCAAAAGGGATTTGATCTTTTGCTGCAAGCGATGCCTCAGATACTCCGGGCCAATCCCGCGGCCAAGCTTACAATTTATGGCGAAGGGCCTGAAAGAACGGCGCTGGAAGACTTGCGAGACCAGCTTGGCCTTGGGGATGCGGTTTCATTGCCGGGTGCGAGTTCATCGCCGGGTGCCTGGATGGCAGGTGCGGATTTGTTGGTGTTCCCATCGCGATTTGAGGGTTTTCCCAACGTAGTCGCCGAAGCAACCGTCACCGGGTTGCCCGTTGTTTCCTTCGATTGCCCCTATGGTCCGCGCGAGCTGATCCGGCACGATGACAATGGGCTGTTGGTGCCACCTGAAGACGTCGATGCATTGGCAGCGGCGGTGATCCGGCTTTGTGAAGAACCGGAAACGCTGAACAGGATGCGGCAGTCCTTTGCACAAAACCTGAGCTGGCTTGCCCCGGACAACATTCTGGCGGTGTGGGATGATGTCATCAAAGACAACACGATCAGGCAGATTCATCATGCATTGTGACCGCCGATCAACCAGATTTCTGGATAAACCTGCGGATCGCAGAGCGCGGGACATCAATGGGAGTTCGTCTTGTTGCAGACACTGAAATCTCACGAGATATCTTCGAACCAAACGAGGCCAAAGATAGCGGTTGTCTCCAACCTCACGTCTTCGTTGTTGAATTTCCGGTATGATTTGCTGAGGGATTTGTCCGAACGGGCAGAAGTGATCGCGTGCGGCCCGGAGCGGCATGAACCCACGGAACGCGCATTGAAGGAGATCGGGGTTGAATTCGTTCAGTTTCCGCTGGCCCGCGCGGGTATGAATCCTGTGAGGGACCTACGAACATTGCGTGCGTTGGTGCAGGTGTTCAAAGAGTTCCAGCCGGATATTGTCTTCCCATACACAATCAAGCCGATCATTTACGGATGCCTCGCCGCCAAGATTGCGGGTGTCCCGCGTATATACGCGATGAATACCGGGTTGGGTTATGTGTATAGTACCCACAACTTAACCCTGAAACGTCGTGTGGTAAGGACACTGTCCTCGTTCCTGTACCGAAGCGCGCTCAGAAGTGTCGACGAGGTTCTGGTCTACAACAAGGCCGATGAGAAAGAGTTTCGCGAAAGAAGGCTGATCAACAATGCCACGAAGCTGAGCATCGTGCCCGGCTCTGGTGTGAACCTTGATTCTTATGCGTTTTCCAATCCCCCCAACGGGGCACCGGTTTTTTTGATGATCGCGCGTCTTTTGCGTGAGAAAGGTGTCTTCGATTTTGTCGAGGCTGCGCGGGAGTTGAAACGCAGACATCCCGAGGCCCGGTGCCAGCTGTTGGGGCCGATGGATGCAAACCCCGATTCCGTCAGTCAGCGAGATATCGATGAATGGTCTCGTGAGGGCATTGTCGAGTATCTGGGGGAAACGGCAGATGTCAGACCGTATCTGGCCAATTGTTCCGTATTTGTGTTGCCGACAGCCTACCGTGAAGGAATTCCGCGGGCCACTCTCGAAGCCATGTCGACGGGACGAGCGGTGATAACATCTGACGCGCCGGGATGTGCAGATCCGGTCATTGACGGAGAAACCGGATATGTGATCCCGGTTCGCAGCCCAGACAAACTGTGTGAGGCTATGGCGCGCTTTGTTGAGAACCCCGAGCTGATCGTCAAAATGGGTCAGGCATCGCGTGACAGGGCTGTGTCCGATTTCGACGTTAGAAGGATAAACACCATCCTTCTGGGCAAGATGGGTTTGCTGGCGGATGGTGAGACCCTCTGACCATTCAAATTAACCATATAAGATATGAGCAAATGACCAGTTTTGGGTGATCATGCGGTCATCAAGATCGTACAAATACGAAATTTGACCTTCTTGTAGCAAAGAAAATCCACTGACCTACGGGATACCCCTAATACCCAGAATGGGGGCGATCGACTAGCGTAAGGTTAACTTGAATGAAGACCGGTGAGGCGCTTAGCCTGACCACTCACTCTGAAAATGACCAGCATATGGGGTGCTGGTCATTTTTCTTTGTGGGTAGGCTTAACTTTCGAATGTGCCACCAAAGCGATCCATGGTGTTTTCGGGCAAACGATCGCGCGGCGCGGCATCCAAGGTTTTGGAAACAGCTTTCCGATTTGGCGATTTAGTCTCGTGAGTTTTCGATCAAAGTCGGGATTGACTACAATGCATTGGTAATTGGAAGATTGTTGCTGACACTGCGATACATTGAAGAATTCACCATCTAGAAACTTTCAGGTTTTTAGGGGCTTGTTCTTATAAATTTGTGGCTCCGATCTGCTGGCTATTGGTGCAGAGTAGTTAGGCAAACCCTCTGATGCGACGTCGAAACCGTCAAAGTTTGGTTACCTATGAAAGCTAATTCCGGACGCCAAAATCAATTTGTGTATTTGTGCAGCGATATAATTTCAGCAAACTAAATGATAAGAATAGTGACAATCAGAATCATCTGAGGACGTTTTAGAAACAGAAAGGTGTTTAAACTGTACCTGGTGCCATGGGTTAATTACCGACCCGGTTCTGGGATGTTCGTTTTAGTATTCCAGAACGTTTCAGATTGAGATTATGACCGGCTCTCGTTCCAAATCATTGGTGAAGCGAATTGCGAAGAACATGTCATGGCTGTTCTTGTCCCAAATCCTTGTTGCCTTCTTTGGCCTTGCCAGCCTGATCATTACGGCGCGGGCCTTGGGCCCAGCGGCTGTTGGGATTCTAGCTCTTGTCGATGCATATGTGCAGATACTGGACCGCCTTTTCAGGTTGGAGCCCTGGCAAGCGGTGATCAAGTATGGAAGCGAAGCGCTCGCACAGGATGACACATCGCGCTTTCGTCATCTGGTCAAGCTATCAGTCGTTATCGATATCCTTGGTGGATTACTGGCAGGTACAATTGCCCTGTTGTTAGCACCCACTCTGGCGCCGCTGATTGGGCTTCCAGAAGGTATCGGTGCATCGTATATCTCACTAGTCGCGATCGGCCTGTTCCTGTCGCTTCGGCCAACAGGTATCGCGGTACTGCGTATTTTTGACAGGTTCGATGTCCTTGCGATTTCCGACATGGTGATCGCTGGTCTGCGCTTTGTTGGCATCGTGATTGCCTACATGCTCAGCCTCGATATCTGGGCATTTCTTGCGCTGATGCTGATGCATCAGGTCCTGACCGGGCTGGTGGCCTTTTTCCTCGCATTGAATGAATTACGAAAGCGTAGCCTGCAGGCCTTTATGAAGCTAAAATTGTCTCAGGCGTTTTCAGACAATCCAAGTTTTCTGCGCTTTCTTTGGAACTCAAACTTCAACGTAATTCTCAGACAATCGACACAACGACTGGATGTGATCGTGGCTGGCGCAATGTTGGATGTCACCGCAGTGGGTTTCTATCAGGTCGGCAAGCGCATCATGACAAATGTCGTGCGGCTTGGCGCCCCTATTCGACAGGTTCTATATCCTGAGATGACACGCCTTTGGGCCAGTGCTGAATTTGAAAAATTCTGGCGTCTTGTGCGCTATGTCACCTTCGCAATGTTTGGTGTTTCTCTGATCGTATCCTTGCCATTGGCGTGGAAGATGCCGGAAATCGCGGTTTTGCTGTTTGGCCCTGAGTTCCGTGAGGCAGCGCCGGTGATGACCATCCTGATGTTTGCCGCGGTCCTTTATCTTGGCGCCTTGGTTCTGAACCCGGCACTGTTGAGTATGGGATTGGATAGCGCATTGGTCAGAACGACTTTCGTTTCGACCTGCATTTTTGCAATCTCGTTCCTGCCGCTGCTTTATTGGTTGGGGATCGAAGGCATTGCGTTAACACATGTGCTGTTCAATCTCGTCTGGACGCTGGGATGTATCCTGTCCATCCGGGCATATCTGGCGAGGAACAAATGACATATCAAAGCTTCCGACACCTGATCACCGTTTTACCGAGTAACTGTTTTACGAGCTTCCAGAGATACCAATGCCTAAGAAAATCCTATTCCCCTTTGAGGGTGACACAGTAATCGGCGGTAGCCATGTTTCAGCAATGAAGCTGGCAGCAGCGCTGGATCGGTCCAAATACGAACCCCACATCCTGATCCACTATGAGGCTGGACCTGCTGCAGACTATGCGCAATCGCTTGGGCTGGATTTTGAGGTTTTGGAAGAACCCAGCCTGATGTCGCCAGGGGGCTTGAGCTATTCCAAGGATTGCGGGGCGGGGGCTTACATGATCTCCAGCATGCGCCGTCTAGTGTCGACCTTGTCTCGCATTGACCCCGACATCGTGCACACGAACGAAGGCCGGATGCATGCCAACTGGGTGTTGCCGACCAAGCTGGGGGGCAAGAAACACATTTGGCATCATCGCCAGGATCCAACCGCGTTTGGCATCAACAAGCTGGCGCCATTGTTTTCTGATCACATCATCAGCGTCTCGCAGTTTGCAAAACCCAGCAAACCGCTTCGATCGGTTGATCAGAAATTTACAGTGGTTCGCAGCCCATTTGATTTCAATCCAAACCCGCCCGATCGTGAGACCAGCCGCCAAGCGGTTCTTGCCGAGATGAACTTGCCGGATAACGCCATTTTGCTGGGCTATTTCGGGAATTTCGTCACCAGAAAACGCCCTGATCACTTCGTTAAGGTCATTGCAGCCATTCAGAAGGCGATGCCTGATGTACCGGTTCACGGCTTCCTTTTTGGCAGCGTTGCTGAACGAGACGAAGAACTGAAGCAATCCTGCCTCGATATAGCTGCAAAAGCGGGCATTACGGATAGCATTCATCTGATGGGATTCAGGCAACCGATTGATGGCTATATGGCGGCGATGGATGCCAATCTGGTAACCGCGTTGGACGAACCTTTTGGCCGCACTCTCATCGAAGCGATGTATCTGGGAACACCCGTTGTCGCGACACGCCATGGTGGCAATATCGAAGCGATCAGGGATAGGGAAAACGGCTTTCTGGTTGATCCGTTCGATCCGGCCGCGTTCGTTGAGCCCGTTAAGCAACTGCACCAGGACAAGGAGCTGCGCGATCGCATCTCGGCAACCGCGCAAGCGTATGCGAACGAAAACTTCGGTCTTTCAATCCACGTCCAAGGTGTCTGCGAAATCTATGATCGGTTGCTGTCCTGACGATTGACAGAACGAGGCGTCAGGGAGCATCGATTTTATAATAGGTGTTCCCCGCAACAAACCCATCCAGTCCAACCTGGCGCGCATAGTGCGCCAAATCGCTGGTCTTGTTGATAAAGCCCGAGTTTTTGAAGTTCAGAGAGGTGTTGCATAGTACGCCGACACCGGAGATCGTTTTGAACTCATTCAATAAATCGTAGAAGAATGGGTTCTGATCACGCTCGACAGTCTGCACGCGTGCTGACCCGTCGACATGTGTTATTGCAGCAAGATCCGGGTTTTTGACCCGATGAAAATCAAGCATGTAAGGTGAAGAACCGGATAGATCAAAGTGCTGGACGGCGTCTTCCTGCAGCACTGATGGAGCGACGGGACTGTTCAGTGCTCGTCCTTTGATGCGGTTCAGTCTGACCCGCGTTTCGCTGGAAAATGGCGCAGCCAGAATTGAACGGTTGCCAAGGGCTCGTGGTCCAATTTCGCAATTCCCGCGCGTCCAGCCGATGATCTGACCATCCATCAGGGCCTGCGCAACGACTTTGAGGTTGAGCTCTGACATGGTGATGCCATCAGTATCGACCTTGTCGTCACAGAATGACTGACCGGAATAGACCGACCAATCCAGCTTGGCGCGACCGGTAAAGTGGCGCATAGCATCGACGGCAGTACCGATTGCACAACCTGAATCACCAGTGGTCGGCGGGATGAACACCTCACGGAACAAACCACTTTCTTTCCAGCGTGTGTTCCAGTGTCCGTTCAATCCGCAGCCGCCAGCGATAAGCAGCGGGTAGCTTTGATCGAGGTTCTTTTCCGCGAACTGGTGGAAACGATCAAAAATGGCATCTGAGAGTTTGGTCGCAAGATTCTTCAGCTTTTGGCTGTCAGTGCCAATATTGAAAAAGGGCGAATTCACAAAGGAGCTTTTGCGCAATGGATCAGTTGCCGTGTTGATGGACAGAATCTGATCAATCAGCGCTTGTTCGTCTTCGTCCGCTGGGCCGTTTTCACCAAATGCGCAAGCCGCCATCAACCGTCCGGGATCTTCAGGCCGCAGCTCGCCGCCTGAAATCGGGAAGTCCGGGTCGGCCAGCGCGTAAAGAAAGGCAAATCGTGTGCCCGGAGATGTCATCACCTGACCCAGATGGCGAATATTGAGCTGAGCGTCGATCTCATAGAAATCACCCAACGCGCCTTCCCAAAGCAGGACATAACATGGCTCACCCTGCTGGAAGGGTGAGAGGGCGTAGCTACACCAGATATGCGCGCGTTCATGAGTCGATGAGTAATAGTCCACCGACTTTCCGAAAAACGTGCGTTTGCCGATACTTTCAGACCCAGGGCCTACACCAAAATATCCTGCACCCGACGTTGTGACATGATCCGATCCATTGCTTGACCAGCCACTGAGGGCCAGAACATCTGGCAGGTCTTTGAACCAAAGCCCCGCGTCAATGAAGGTGTCGGGAGTTACCGGGGTGTATCTGGGAAAACTGTTCTTTTCGGCCTCGTAGGAAAACAGCAGTTTCTGATCGGTACTGTCGATACCGGCAACCGTGCCGTCATGACCTGATTTAAACGACAGAATATTCATTTCCCGAACCTCACAACGCTGGCCGAACCACTTACATCCGGATCGCGCCAGAGACCGTGGAGGCACGCCAGAAGACAATTAAAATACAAATGCGGCCCAACTAAATCAGCCGCGCATTTACAGCCTAACAGATGGTAGGGAGGGCTTGTAAACTAACTTTGACCACGGTGAGTGAGGCGGGTGGCTTAGGGAGACATTCGTAAACGGAAAGGGATAATTTTGGACATTGTTTACAAAAGTAGATGTTGAGCCTGAGCTGTCGGGCGAGCGTTTTTAACGCCGATTGGACCACAAAACTCATTTGTGGAGAAAGGTCCGGCTGGCAGTCTGGATCAGCCGATTTGAACCCGACCCAGTAACAAAAAAGGGCCGGTCAAATGACCGGCCCAGATTATACAGGTGAACCGAGGGATCAGTTCGACGCTGCCATCAGTTTTTCGTTATGCTCGCGCAGGGTGTCGGAAACGATGGCGTACCACTCACCCGATTCACGCATCTCGTTCAGACCCTTGTTCAGCATGGCCAGGTACTGCTTGCCGAACGGGTTGCTGCGGTGTGCGATGAAACGCAGCGACGACAGCGAGGTCACGAATGGGTTTTCGATCATGTCGTTCTGGTTCAGGCCCATTTCCGACATGGTGTCCGAGAACAGCTGAACCTCGAAGGTGGCGATGTCCGCGGTACCGGTCAGAACCGCATCAAGGCACTCACGCGCGGTGATCGGCTGCATCAGGGTCATGGATTCGCCGTTGTGCAGGCCTTCTTGTTCCAGATCGTGGATGAACCAACCGTCCATACGGCAGATGGTTGCACCTTTCAGCTCGTCGAAGGTTGTTGCGTTGGCGTAGTTGCTCTCTGGCAGGGTGTAGAAGCCGACAACAATGTCATACACCGGAACAGACGAGTCGAACTGGGTGCAGCGTACTTCGGTTTCCCAAGACCACTCATACGAACGGTTGGTGCAGTCAGGCATGTTCCATGCCATCGATACATCGAACGCGCCGAGCGGCAGCAGGGTTTCCAGGTGCGAGTTCCAGTCATCTACGAAGCTGACCGAGTAGTCGCGCGCGTTACCGCCACGCTGCAGCGCTGTGGTACCCAGACGGGTAATCGCACCACCGCCGTTCAGCGATTCATCCGCGAAAGGTGCCCAGCCGTTACCGGTGACCAACTTGATCGGCGGCTGATAAACGCTCGAACGTTGGACGCTTGCAGCACGCTGTTCTTCCGCCGCGATGATCTCTTGGGCCGAACGGCCGTTTGGCAGGCTACCGTCTTCACAAGGCAGGGCCAGTACCAAGCCCGGCTCCAGCGAGTTCGGGTTGGTGATGATGTTACGGTTCGCGTTAAAGATCGGCTGGTAGTTCGATGTGCCGTAAGCCGCGATGGCGATCGTAGCCATCGTGTCACCGTCGACAACCGTATAGTTTGTACAAGCTTCCTGTGCAGCGGCTGCACCGGCGCTCAGCGCAGTAACGGCTGCGGCCGACATCACTGCTTTCTTCAGTTTCAATTCAAACATGTCCACTTCCTCCAGACTTTTGTTTTGTCAGGCCTCTTGGGGCCTTAGCCATTTTCCATTTGATGACGCAGGGCGGTCGACACGATGTCGCGCCATTCACCCGATTGCTGCATGATCGCCAGACCCTGATTAAGCGTCTCTAGGATCGCTTCCCCATCTGGATTATCTTTGTGGGTCATGACGTTAAGCGACTTTACCGCCGCCAGGTTGGGGTTTTCGATGATCTGATGTTCGTAGCCGAGGCGGCTGATGGCTTCGACCGCGAGATGCGCCTCAATCGCGACGATGTCAGCGCGGCCATCCATGACGGCGTGGAAGCACTCGTCAGGCTCAACCGGGCGAAGCATCGTGATAGCTGGTTCATAGAGGCCGACCGCATCCATGTGCGACAGCGACCAGCCTTCAGGACGACAAATCGTGGTGCCAGCAAAGTCAGCATAGGTCAGAGTTTCTTCGTAACCGCTTCCTTCCTTGGCAAAGAAGGTGTCCACAACTTCATAAAACGGGTTTGAGAAGTTGTAAGTTTCGCAACGCACGCGGTCTTTTTCAGACAGGGCCTCTGCTTCTTCACAGTTCGGTCGCGACCACGGGAAGGTAGCGTCAAATGCCAAAGTCGGCATCAGCAGATCCAGATGCGATGACCAGTCGTTGACGAACTGGATCTTATAGGCCTGCTCTGGCGCGGCCCGGAACATGGCGGTTTCAACCAACTGGGTATACAGACCACGATGTGGCAGGGCCTCGTCGGTGAACGGGGCGTAGTTGCCGCCAGTGATCAGTAGCAGCTGGCGATCGCGGATCTCGGGGCGTTCGCCGCTTGTGGCATTGCGGATCAGCGCGGCACCTTCAGCGCGTGCTGCCTCGATTTCCTTCTTCGCCTCTGCCTTGGCCGCAATCACGGCCTCTTCGCTGGTCTTCTTGGCCTCGGCTTCGGCTGCCGCAACACGCGCTTCGGCATCTGCAATGGCTTGCTCGGCGCGTGCTTCAGCGGCTTTGACCAGCTCAGCAGCCATTTCCGCGGCCATGCGCTCGGCTTCAGTATCACCCTGAGGTATAGCGCGGCCCACGTCTTCCAGGCAGGGGAATTCCAGAACGTCGCCAACCCGAATGATGTTCGGGTTGGACCCGATCACGTCGCGGTTTGCATCATAGATGATCCGGTAATCTTCGGTCGAATAGACTTGGATTGCCAGTTCCCGCAGGCTGTCGCCGCGCTGGATTTCATATGTTGAACAAGCCTCTTGCGCCGAGGCTGCCCCCGTCGCGGCAGCAAGTGCCAGGCTGGATATGATCAGGTGTGTTCGCATGAGTCCTGTTGCTTTGCCTTTTTTTAGTTATTGTCCTGCCGGCTTGACGACGGCGATTGAAACATTGTCCTGGTCGGGATCCTCCTTGGCCTGCAGCGCCTGCAGCAGGGTATCGGCGATGTCCTGAGACAAAGACTGCGCATGATCGTTCAGGATCGACTGGATCTCGTCATTGCTGAGATATTGCAGCCCATCACTGCCCAGGATCAGAATGTCATCCGCATTCAGAACCAGAGGCTCCTCGGGGCAATCGACCTTGGGAATGGATGCACCCATGATCACCGACGTCAGCTGATTGCGGTCGGGGTGTGACCGTGCCTCGTCAGGGGACAAAATTCCCTTGGCGACCTGCGCATCGATCTCGGGTGCCATTGAATGGTCTTCGTTGATCTGGGTCAGTGTGCCGTCCCGATATAGGTACATCGGACTGTCACCGATCGAAATCCAGAACACCCGCTGCCCCAGAAGCAGCATGCCCAACAAGGTCGACCCCATGCTGAAACCCTGGCTCTGTTCGTCACCGTGATTGGCAATTGCGGCGTTGGCCTGCATCGCAGCCATCGGCAGAGCATCGATCAATGCGCCTTCGGCAGCATCGGGATCTTCCATCTGCGTATCGACCACTTCTCTCCAGGCGGAAAGAACTAGCTCTGATGCAACTTCACCCGCTTCGTGGCCACCCATACCATCGGCCACCACAACATAACCCGAGTTCGAAGCATCAAAGACACGAGCGGCGATCGCATCTTCCTGCGTTTCGCGCTGACCCTGGTTCAGGATCAGTGCAATGTCATATGCCGGAGTCGCCAGCATCTATTATGCGTCCCGCCAATCAAAGCCATCGTCGCAGAAGGCTGCAAAACGAAGAGAGGTTTCGCTGATACGGATCAGGTCTCCGCTGTTCAGTGCGATGGTACTGAGCACGGGTTTGCCATTCAGGCGCACAAGGTTGGCCTTACCGCCATGTCCTAGATAGCATTTGCGATCTTCCGGGTCATAAGCAATCACAGCATGGTTGCTGCGCGAGATACCCGTATCACCGAAATCGAGCTGAATGGCTTGATCATCGTTACGACCAATCTGCATCAGCCCTTCGGTCAGTGTAACACTGGAGCCGCGGCCCGGACCGCTGGTCACGACCAGCCAACCTACGGGGAAGGTTTCTTGTGCCGCTTCGGTCTTGGCGACCGGTTCGGCGCTTTCCATCAGATCCTGAACATGCGTGTCCGCGCGTTCGAAGCCAAGGAAAGTGGTTTTGACGCGCGACCGGCGATCCTCGGCGGGTGCTGGCGCTGCAAGCGGTTCTGGCTGTGTATCTTGCTCAGGTTCTGCTGCGACCTGCTCAGCTTCAACTGGCTCAACCGGGGCTTCGGGTGCTTCGGCAACCGGTTCAGGCTCAGCGGTGACAGCTTCTGCTGGCGCTTCAGCTTCTGCCGGTGTTTCAGATTCTGCCGGGGTCTCAGCTATTTCTTCACTTGTGTCTGCAGATGCCTGCGCGACGGCAGCCAACATATCTTCTTCTTCGGTGCTTTCAGCGGTCTCGGTCGGTGCCACGTGCAGGGTGACGACTTGTTCCTCTTCGACAGCTTCTGCCTCGACGGCCGGTGCCTCAGCAACAGTTTCTTCAGCTTCGGCAATCTCGCCTTCTTCGGCTTTTTCTTCGCGCTCGGCGAAGTCAGGCATCTTTTCTTCGGGGATAAGCTCATCGGATTCTTCGTATGAATCGGATGACAGATTACCACCGGCCAACGCCTGACGCAGTGCATTGAAATCCGCAATTGGTTCCTGCTGATCTGCGGCTTCTTCTTTGGGCTGCTCGGTTTCGGCTTCTTTGGCTTTGCCGGCACCTTCGAGAAGCCGGCTGAGAGGGCTTTTATATTTGAACATGGTGTCGACACCTTTTTTGAATTCTGGGCATGGGGGTTGAGAACCCACGCGTCTGCTACTGTCCTCTGCGCGCAAGTTGCGCAGTGGTACTGATGATTGAAAAAACCAGAGAACTCTTACTTTCCGCGGCGGGCCGGTCCCCGTCAGGATGGCTGTTCAGGCAGCCACCCTCAGCAAAACACACACTGGCGGATTACAATTGAACCGGTCAGACTACTCCTGCGCTAACTGCATGACAGCAGTTGTCTCGGCCCCGTTGCGCAAAACAGTCAGTCGCGCTTCGGGTTGATCATTGGAAACAAGCTGGGCCAACGCCTCATCCAGACTTTCCGGACTATCGATGACCGTGTCGGTGTTGTTTTCCCGCAGCAAGATATCCCCTTGTTGCAGCCCACCGGCATGCGCAGCAGGCACATTGGTGACAACGGTCTGCCAACCTGCATCAGAGGTATTGCGCACGGTCAGGCCATACCCGTTCTCAAGACCGAACATGCGGATTGCAGGCAGGGCGAGCAGACCATTCTTGGCCCGTGTCTCACCGATGGGGCGATACCGCGCCGCGACGCGAATATAACCGTCAGGATCCACCTTGAGGTCGTCCAGTACCTGTGCAGCAAAGGTTGCATCTGCACGAACCGGTTTTCCGTTCAGCGTATAGATAGCTGCTCCGCGCTTGACCCAGTCACCGATGACGGACATGTCCCGGTTAGGATCGACGCCGGTAATCGCGATAGTGCTGCCGGTCGAGGCACGCCGCTTGGCCGTTGCAAATGGGATTTCGACGTCCCAGTGTCCAAAGGCAACCTGGTTCTCAGCCAGATTCACGGGCGTGGCAGGGGCCGGAGTTTCAGTTGCGGCTGACGCGGCTTCTTCCGCAGAAGGTTCTGCAGCTGCGGTTGCCGTTTCTTCCGGCTGAACCTCGACAGGCGCAGTCTGAGGCTGCTCGACAGGTTCGCTTTGTGCCTGCTCGACAGGCTGTTCCTGTGCTGCTGAATTGTTCTGGGCAGTTTCTGTTTCTTCCGCTGCCGCAGGTGTCGGTTCTGCCGGAGCCTCTGCCGTCTGTTCAGCAGGCTCGGGGGTCGGAGCTTGCGTTTCAGGTGCAGGAGTTACCTCAGCTGTCTCTGCCGGGGCTTCGGACTCGGACCTGTCACCCGACAATACGAAAAAGCCACCTGCAGCGAGTGCCACCGCCACAACGGCTGCACCAGCAATCATCTTGCCGCTGCCGCCTGATCCACTCTGCACCACCGTATCAACGGCAGCTGGGGTGTCCTCACTGGCAGCAAACTTGGCCTGTTCGTCGTCTTTCTTGTCTTCGTTGCCCAATGCGAGATCGGAGTTGCCTGCCAAAAGCGCTGTCACGACCGCCTCGGCATTCTCGCTTTCCGCTTTGATGCGGGCCTGCTCGGCCTCTTCATCCTTGCGATCCATACCAACGATCACCGAAACCGGACGGTAAGCGAACGAGTCGAACATGACGCCGGGGCCGCGGAACATGCGCAGCCAATCCAGCGCAGTTTGCAGGCGATCGGTCGCGTGAACCTCCATCGCCTTGTCGATAGCTTCAAGGAATCCCTCGGGGTATCCTTCGAACCGACCAACCAGTGGAGTGTAGGGATCCGGCTGACCATTGTTGAATGCAGTCAGGCGGGATTGACCGTCAACCGGACGTTCGCCGCTGATGGCGTGATACAATGTGGCAGCCAGCACATAGAGGTCACTGCTGGGTCCCTGTTCAGCGCCGCGAACATAAAACTCGTGCGGGGAATAGCCGTCCTTGATCACCCGAAGCGTCAGAAGCGCCGCAGTCTTGTTGGCGGCCTGCTCGCGGGCGGCGCCAAAGTCGATGAGGACAGGTTCACCATTTTCATCGATCAGGATGTTATCGGGCGAAATATCACGATGCAGCATGCCGCTCTGGTGAATGAACGACACCGCTGACAGCATCTTTTCGGTTACCTGAACAATGAAATCCGGACCGGATTCATTCTCAGGATCGTCCATGTAATCCAACAGGTCGCAACCGCGGATCAGATCCATCGCGATATAAGCGGTGTTGTTGTCTTCAAAGACCTGATGCACATCGACGATGTTGGGGTGAACCAGGCGTGCATGGTTGCGTGCCTCTTGAATAAAGAGGTCAACAATCGCGCCCAGATCTTCTTTGTAGGCCGGATCAGCAGGTTCGACATGATCCCCGTCGCGACGGCAAAGCGCGCCCGGATAGCACTCTTTGATGACGACATCACGCTCTAGGCTATCGCGTGCAAGATAGGTGATCCCAAAGCCGCCATTGCTCAGAAAGCGAAGGATCTCATACTGGCCACGCAACAGTTTTGCACCTGGTTGCAGACCTTGAATCTGTGGTTCGTCGTGCGATGCACCGACAGCCTGGTTATGGCTCATTTCTACCCGCCCATATTACTCGTTTTGCGGCCTTATTTAACAGGGTTAAAAACCCGCGAACTCATAACCAGACACAACCGCAGGACACTTGAGAACGGTTAGACGTTTCAAATTTGACTTTATTGGGGCCGCCTCATGGCTTCACTAAGGATCGTTTTTTGCGAACATCTATATGTTGTTTTTGTGGAAGGTATAAAAACCATATATAGATATGATGGGCCAAAAAAATGGGGGCAGTTGCCCCCGATATGTTCGTTTGGTCTACGAATTCGAAACAATGCGAATCTGATTCCGATGGATTCGATTCGCCGCACTGCGGCTCAATCAATGCGTGAACTGATCATGTCCCGGTTTTTGTCTGCGCAGATTCGACTGTGCTTCCGGCCCACGCAAGGTTGTCGCTGAGCTGAGCGAGTATGCCGATTGCATCTTTGAGCGGGGCATCACCACTCTCGAACTGAAGCAATAACAGCAGGTCTGTGGCCTTTTCGAATTCGCCGGGAATCCAATCTGCTTCCGGGTCAATTTCAGCACCACTTTCCAGGCGTTCGGCGAAGTCCTCAACAATTTCCTGACAGCTTTGCAGGAAGGCTGCCGGTTCGATATCCGAGGAATCGCGAAGGTCTTCGTAGATGCTGGCGATGGCGGCCAGCCAATCCTCTAGGATAGGATTGTTCAGAGGCGGAAGGGCCGAGCCAAGGCTCGACTGAATGGAACGATTGTCGGGTTCCGGTTCTTCAGATTTGTCGCCGGTCAGTTCATCCAGATACGGTATGAAATGTTCCGACAGATCTTTGCGGGCTGCATCCAGATCACTTTGACGGCGATCCGATGCGGCCTCGAGAACCTGCTCAGCCAGATTCTGACCGCCACAGGTTTCCCAAAGTGCAAAATCGGGTTCAGGCTCCTTCGCCATGGCGCGCACGGCGACAGGGGTGCCAATCGGCACAACTGACCGGAACATGCCGGCCTTTTCTTTCTCAAGGCGCGAAAGAACCCGGTCCAAGGCATCGCTGACATGAGGAAGGTCGGCATGGGTGACGGCCAACAGGCTGTTGGCTCGCAGTTCTTCCGGAACCTGAGCCCAAAGGTGCCGTTCAGTTTCGCGCCATGCGTTTGCACCGTTGGTACACCAGATCGCGCAATCGACGAATTTCAACAGGTCCAGGGTTGGCTTGTATGTCTCGTCCAAGGCGCCGGTACCCGGCAGATCAAACAATGAGATTTCGCGCAGGGCAGGGGTATTCAGCCCTACGGAAATAAAGTCGGGATTATCAGCGGCGGCCTTCTCAAGCGCGATACCAGAATAGACTTTGGGTTCTTTGTCCCACCAGCCAACTGTGGTTTCCGGGGTGTCGGCATAAGCGACGATCACCAGCGGCAGTTTCAGGTGCTGAGGGCCGGTCGGCAGGATATCTGCGCCAGCCAGCATATTGGCCAGGCTGGATTTACCTGCACCAAACTCGCCGGCAAAACCGATAGAGACGGCGTTCGACAACCGCTCGGCATGGGCCAGCGCCCGTGTGCGCATATCATCCAATTCGGGCGTGGACGGCTGCTTTTCGGTCGCGTTCAGAAAACGCTCCAGTTGCCGCACCTCCTGCTCGGTTCCGGGAAATTCGATCACTCGGCAGCCTCCGCTTGTATATCTTCCGCGTGTTCTGATCCAAATGCCGATCCCAGCTCATCTGCGATGCGGCGCGCACGGTCGAAATCGGCCTGCGCTTCGGTTCGGGCGCATGTTTCGCCCGAGCCGGTGCGGTTTTCAAGATGGCCTGCAAGCAGAGCCAGAAAATGATCCAGAACCGTGTTCAAACGCTCCATCAGATCACCGCGTGCAGTATCGACCAGATCGTCCCCGATCATCTCGAATTCCTGCACAATCATCTTTTCAGCGCGCGAAACCACGCTGTTGCGCGAGATCAGCCGGGACAGCCAATTGACGCGCAATTCCACCGTAATGCCTCGGGTCAGAGCGGTCGTGTCCGGACGGAACCACCGCACAGCACTCGTGTTCATGCGGTTGTCAGCCGGTTCCTGCCAGCCAGGCAGTGCGCGCAGTGCGGCATTGCTCTGCATATCGATCGCATAAAGCTCGCTCAGCATCCGCTGGCGCACCACTTGTGTCGCACCCTGTACCAGCTCACGCATTCGTTCCCGCAGAGGGGTGAAGTTCAGTTCGGTCGCACCGCCTTTGGCAAGCAGGGGCGATTGACCGTCTGGTCCGCGAACAACGTTAGAAACCGCCTCGGACACGGTGTCGTCCATAACGCCGCGCAAGTTGGCAAGGACATCGTCCATATCCTTGGTTATCTCGTTTGTTTTGTCAGCTACCAGTTCGCGCAACGAGGCAAGGGTCTTGTCATTCTCATCTGCATTCTGAGCAGTCGAGTCATCCTCGCTCTCCAGCACGCGCAGCCGTGCAGTGCTGCGCTCGAGTTCACCCTGAGCAAAGCTGTTGAGATGTTGCCATGCCATCCGCAACTGTTCACTGCGCGGGCCATCGGTCAGAGCGTTTGTCACATGTCGACGTAAATCAGGCAGGCCCGAAGCGATCATTGCTGCAAAGCGCAGAACCGCCTCGCGGCTGATAGGGCCGGGGCCTTGTTTGATCTCTTCGACCCCATCCAGATACTGCTTCATCTGTTCTGGATGCGCACGCAGCCAGGCCAGAACTGCATCGTGATTGATGCCTGTCTCATCGCCGGTCAACGCATAGTGCGCCCACTGCGCACTGCCCATCAGCACATCGATGTTCGAGTTCCCCAGCGCCTTTTCCAAGCCATCAAGCACATCCGCACGGACTTTGCCGGCATCTTCTGCACCGCCGCCAAGTTCATCCACGCGGTTGATGAAAACGACGATCTGGCCCAGTTCAAGCGCTTGCATAAGCCGGAACAGCTTCAAGTCAGCCCGCGAAAGGGCCTGATGCGCCGAAAGGACGACGACGAAGAAATCAGATTCCTTGAGATACTGCCGAGAGATTTCTTCGCGGATCAACAAGGGGTCGTTAACGCCGGGTGTGTCGGTCACGGTCAGCGGGTAGGGGAAGTGACCAATGTCAAAATAGACCTCGGCCTTCCGCGTGATATCGCTATAAAGACCGCGATCCGAACCCGGATCATGCTCTTCCTCATCTGAGGGGTCATCACCGGCGCACACATAGCGGGCTAGGTCGTCCGAAGTCAGTTCCTCCAGGTCGTGTTGCTGGCCCAACAACTGCTCGTAACTGTCACCAAGACGCAGGCGGGCACGTGTTTTCATCGCCTCGACCTGTTCTTCGATCATCTCGCGCTTATAGCTGTCCTCATCATCGGGGAACATGTTGCGCAGCTCTTCGCCTTCGGCGATGAGGGCTTGCCATTGGCGGTTGTCAAAGAAATGGAACTCGGCCCCGGCCTTGCGGCCGGAGGGATGACCGAAATGCATGTCGGTAATGACTGTGGTCCAAGGGTTCACATCAGAAGGCAGGAATTCTGCCTGACCGGTGAAGCCGTTGATAAGTCGGGATTTCCCGGCCTTGATCTGACCGACGAAAGCGATCGATGGTTTCAGATTTGACAGGTCATCGACGATGCGCGAAATGAACTGACGGGTTTCGTCATTGCTCACTTCATTCATGTCGTTTGCGATGCGTATTAACTCACGACGATCAGATTCACTCATAACATTTACCCCAAGCACTCGTATTCAAGGATCGACTCAACAGAAATAATGAATGTTTTGGGGAGACGGTCATCAGGCCGTCTCCCGAATGGATTTCCACAGACTAACTACGGCGCCCAGCTTGCGTGCCTCATGTACCGCAGCAGCAACGTTTTTGCCGTCGCGCAGCAGGGCAAGTCCGGCACCTTGTCCGCCTGCCGGGCGCATCACGATCAACTGCGGATGTGTGAGGGTTGTTGCGCTGTCAGCGTCCCAACCGGCAAGATCCTTGGCAAAGTTCTGCAACAATGCCTGATCCGGATGCAGGGGTTGCCCCTCGGTACATGCGCCGTCCAGTTGCGTGGCGCCACTATCGCTGGCGGAAAGGAAACGGCCCAAGGCAAAACGCTCGGCACCGTCAAAGAAGCGTTGCGCAATACCCGAACCTTCAGGAACAGCGGCTTGTTCAATCGCCGAGGGTTCTTGCTCGGAATCTGGCGCGTCTAATGCCACGTCCTCGATATCCGGAACGATCGAAACCCGAGGTTCCGCAGGCAATTCGATCTGAGCACAGGCGCTTTCGATCTCTGAATAGGTGATGCCCACATCATCTGCTTCCAGCGCAGTATCCGGGCGTACAGACACCAGTTGGAGCGGGCCAGGCGCGGCGGCGATATTCGAAACAAGCTGGGCCAGCTTTTCCGTCAAAGCCTCGCGCGGCTCGGTTTCGAAATCCGGTACGGAACCGGTGCTGGCACCAAATACATCGGTCACCCGAGAGCTGTTGACCTCAACCGCGAGGCAGTTGCCATTTGGCGATGTAAACTCAAGTCGGCGCGGCAGAATAGTGCCGCGTATCACGCGCAGCACATCTGACCGTCGCGCATCAGCCGTTTCCCCCGGCAGCTGAATCGCGGGCGACAAACGAGGTCGCGCTGACCGCCCGATGTCTTCGAGCATGTCGAGTATTTCTGTATCCATCATCCCGTGACCCCCTCTGGTCCCGTCTAAACTGCGGCCGCAACCGGCCCCAGGCTGAGATGTGATTTCGTAAGCGCCAGCCCGATATTTGCGCTGTCGCGGCAGATGTAGCAGACCACATGTTCAGGATACTCCTTGGTCCGCAGAAAGATGTGCAGCCGATCATTCGAAAACACGGCGATTTCCCCAAATCCCGGATTTTCCGAATCCTGAACACCTGCTGCACGCAGAAGTTTTTCGAATGCTTTCACACCCTGACCCTGAAACAGATTGGCCACCGCAACTGCCAGAGTATCCAGAACTTCATCACTCTCTGGCTCTGTGGTTTTGGTTCCCAACAACATTCCGGTTTCCATATCCACATATCCGGCTGCGATGCAGTCGGGGATGGTTTCCATTGCTGTTGTCAACGCAGCTTCGATTGTCATCTAAAAACCTGCAACCCTATAAAAATCCTTCAGGCGCAACGGGTTATAACCGTCGCGCCGCTGATTAACATCATTATCCGACACCGCAAATGAAAATCGACATGCGGCCGGAAAGGAGGCGGACGGTCACAAGACATGCCACTCCGCTCCACTGTTCTTGTTGGCATTCGGAAGCGCCCGAAGGGCCTCCTTCGTCTGCTTTGCGTTGTGCTCCAGTGCAATCTGATCGAACTCTTCCAGAAACGCCTTGAACACGGTTTTCAGTCCCTGAGAGTCCTCAGGCAGATCTTCGTTGGCTGCAATCTCGCGCCACATGGCCGCCGCGCTTAGCGGTGTCCCTGCAGGCACGTTCAGAAGCTCTTCCAACGCGGTTTCGGTTTTGCTGGTTTCGGCCAGAGTTTCCGGTTTTTCAGCTTCGGGTGTCACGTCAGGCATCGACACGACTTCAGCCCCATTCAGTGCGTTTGACACTGGCTCCGGCTCATACTCATCATTGTTTTCGGATTGCTCGCTTAGCAATGCCGTAATTGAGGAAACCGATACTTCGATTTCGGAAACAGGCGTTTCCTCAGCTTCAGTATCTTCTGCAATCGCTATTGGCTGATCAGCAAGTTTGCTGGCCAACGACTCCAGCAGGTCATCCGACTCCGTCTCATTCGTCGGTTCAGACAGCGCTGGGGCATCTTCAGCCTCAAGAAGCACTTCCTCGTCCTGATCGTCATCGTCGTCGATATAATCGAGATCGAATTCGTCACTATCAGACATGGATTGTCCGAGATTGGACAATTCCAACGGATCGTTCGCTGTATCCTTGAAGAAAGCTCGCAGCTCATCTTCGGATGTGCCCGTTGCAGCGTCTTCCTCGAGGTTGGTTTCAGGAGCCATTTCCGCACGCAGCCGTTCAGCCTCATCCGAGTCAATACGGGTACGTTCGGGTTCTTCGCTTCTCCGCTCGACCCGGGCTGGACGTACCGGGAAGCTGGTGATGACATCATCCTCGTCTGCCGGACTGATCGTGGTCTCAGTATCCTCAAGCGGGTTCATCAGTTTCAGCGGAGCGCTCTGATCTGCTTCGACTGGCGCTGGGGCCGCCTGATCCATTTGTTGTTTTGGCCGCAAAGGTTGAACCTTGGGCGCTTCGGACAGGCTCTTGTCGATCTGGTACCGGGCTAGCTGATCGGCGCGGTTGTCCATGATCTGCTCGGTGATCTCGAGGAAACTGTCGATCATTTTGCCGCCGCCGCTGCGCGACCAAAGTTCGGCATCACCTGTCTGGTCACGCGCGGTAATCGCATCACGCGCCGAAAACAGGATCGATCTATTGAACAGATGACCTGCTTCGCGATTCACGCGGCGCAGCACTTTCTGGCGATCTTTCGGCCCCAAAGCATCCGCACGTGTGACCAGGAGCAGCGAATTGTGCTGCAGGCGTTCAGGCAACGACACCCAGGTTGCACGTTCGGTTTCGCGCCACGCCTGCGTCGAGTGGGTGCACCACAATACCCCGTTTGCCTGGCCAACCGCTCGGCGCCACACATCAGTCGAAATCTTGGGATCCGAGATGCCAGGCGTGTCGATCAGGTCAACAGCTTCAAGAATGTCGGCCTCAAGATAGATGCGGATGAACTGTGCATCGTTGACGCCGATTTCATCCAGCTGATCCAGCTCAATATTGCGAGTGCTGCCATCGTGGCCTTTGACATACGCGGACTGATTGCCCCAACTGAACCAAACGGGTGGCAATTGCGTTGCCGTAACCTGCGTTGGCAGGGCCTGCGTGCGCAACAGAAAGTTCATCAGCGTGGATTTACCAGCGCTGAATTCTCCCATAAGCGCGAAAACGGGCTTGCGGCGGGACCACTGCTCGATACGCTCCCATGCCCGAGGAGAGACGAAGCGGGTTGTAGAATCTTTTACCATAACTCTTCTTATGCTGCTTCGTTACTAAGGTCTTTGAGGATGTCACCCAGGATCTCATCACGTGATTTCGTGGGCTGCATCCCTGCCATCAACTCTGCATTGCGTGCGGGATCCTTTTCTGCCGAATGCGAGATGCTCAGCAGTGTCTCCTTCTGTTCACGCATGAAGTCCGAGAGAATGGCACGTACATTTTCAAGTACGGCTGCGATTTGGTTTTCCTCGATGTCCTTGGTGATCGAATTCGCCTCGGACGCAATCAGTCGCTTGTAATCAGCGGCATACGCTTCAAAGCCCTTGCGTTTTTGCCACCAGCGGCGCCACCAGGTGCTTTGAAGATCCAGCGCGATTGTACGCCCGATCCCCAGTGGCGGCGGCACGCGCGGAACGATCGGCGCTTCGATGCTGAACTCACCCAGGTGGTTGCCCAACAGCTTGTGATACAGCGCTTCAACGTCACCTGCTGCAGAGGAATACAGCGCACCTGCGTCTTTGCGCATTGACCGTGCAAAGCTGAAATATGCGGCCTTCTGAAGGGTGCGAAGTCCGGCCGGATCATATTGCCAGGTGCCCTGCTCGCCGTTCTGCTCGAGATGTGCAATCAGCGAGTCTGTCGCGCGTTTGACAAAGTTTGCTTCAGCCGAAGCGAGCCGTTCGAGCACTTTGTCGCGCAATGCTGTAGTCAGCTCGGCTACTTTCTTTTCATATTCAGCGGAAACTGCCGAAATCGCGTCTTCGGGGGATACGCCATCCAGATCGCGTACGACGCCCTCACCGCTTGAGAGGTTCTTGGCAACAGCCGTGGCGCGAATCTGGCTCGCGATGTTACGCGCGCGATGACGCACACGATCCAGCAAGCGATTGCCCGCTCCTTCGGCGATTCGTTCGTTCATCGCGAGCAATAGATCGGGCAGACCCGATAGCGCCCAGATCTTGTCCAGCGAAGCCGCCTGTTCACCAAACCCGGCTGCCAGATAGAAAGTGTTCAACGCCTGACGCGATTCCTCGTTCAGAACATCAGGATTACCAGTCAGAGCAGCCTCGGCCCAAAGGGCACTTCCGAACACGATGCTGGTATTGGCATCGATATTG
This sequence comes from Ruegeria sp. CH6, assembly GCF_056537005.1. Classification (NCBI taxonomy): domain Bacteria; kingdom Pseudomonadati; phylum Pseudomonadota; class Alphaproteobacteria; order Rhodobacterales; family Roseobacteraceae; genus Ruegeria; species Ruegeria sp. CH6. The sequence continues at coordinate 36,202 of NZ_JBQFQS010000004.1, forward strand.
TTCTGCTTGAGCGTGTCCTGAATGCGATCACGGATTTCCGGGACCTGATTAACCGGGTCTGACAGTTCATCAATGCGGTTTACGAACAGGATGATCTGGCGGTTTTCAAACTGCGCGATGATCCGCATCAGAGCCATGTCCATGGTGGTCAGCGCCTGGCTGGCAGCCAGAACCACAATACATACTTCTGATCCGCGCAGGCTGCGCAGTGTGATCTGCTCGCGTACCATAAAGGTATCGTTCACACCGGGCGTGTCGCAGAGTTTCAGCGAAATAGGATATTGCGGAATATCCATGTACAGTTCCGCAGATTTTGTCACATCTGCAAAGCGTCCGGTCTTGGGGTCGATGTCCGGGTCGTCTTCATCACCCAGGCAGACATAGCGCTGGATCAGTTCTTCATCGAAATAGTCGTATTGGTGGCTTTGGCCCAACACGAGGTCGAAATGCTTGCCCAGCCGTTCTTCGGACTTGGCCTTCATCTCGCCGATCTGACGCCGGATATCGTCCATTTCGTCATCGGCGCCGGCGCGGTTGGCCAGCTCACCCAAGCGGCCGCCGCCAACCATCAGGTTGTCCCATTCTTCCTGCTCAAAGAAAGTAAACTTAGACTTGGTATCACCCGGTGTGCGGGTGTTGATGTTCAGCGTGGTAACGACCGAGGTCCACGGGTTTACGTCCGATGGCAGCAAGCCCGGGCGACCCGCGAGGATATTCACAATCGAGGATTTGCCGGCTTTGACCTGCCCCACCATCGTGACGCTGGCAGTGAAATTCTCCATCCGCGTCTTGAGCGTTGCAAGTCGGGCCGAGGAGCGCGCATCCGCCACCTCTGTCAATTGGTCGATCTGCGTCGTCAGCGAAGACATGGCCGATGTCATCGGCGCAAGTGTTTCGTTCCCTACAGACAGAAGGTGATCGTTACGCGCCATGTTTAGCCTCCGGTACCAGTAGCGGGAATCTGTGCCTCTGCAACGTCAGACAGACGTCCAGCCGGAATACTGGTAAGTGTGTCGATCCGCGCAATCAGATCCAGAGCGTTACCCAGGATCGCGGCTTCTTTGCGCGGAGAGATCGATTCGTAGGCCTGTGAGTCAGCCAGAACTTCGATTGAGCTGAACCGGTCGCCATTCTCAAGGCAGGCTACGCGCCGACCTGTCGGGAAGCCATCGGATTTGCTGGATGGCAGCGGCATCCGGGTATTGGCCAGCAGATACTGTTCGCCTGAATGCGTCTTGAGCGCGATACCAAAGCCCGTATCAGGGTGTTGTTTGTTCAGAGTTTTGAGCTCGCCGATAAAGCTCTCACGTGCAAGAAAGACAGCGTCTTGCTCGGCGGCAGCGGAGTTGATCTGTTCGGTCACGACGGAGACCCTTGTGTTGGAGTTGAGCAGGAACTCGTAACAATGCCTCGCGGCGAAAAGACTCATTAACTCCTTGCTAGAAATAACAACCTATAAGGCGGTGTTATTTTGACGTGAATAAGATTTTTTGGCGGTTGAATTGTGGCGCAATTGTGTTTGCACTTACTTATTAATGCCTCAACCAATGGGAGAGTGCTCGATAATGTCGGCATCGATCGGACGAGCGTCTGACCTTTTATACGCCGGCTGCGCAATGTAGCTCATATTCCATCTAAAAACATGATAATAAACATTAATAATACATAGTCGACACCAATACGACTCTCCCTTTAGTTGTTCTTCAGCGCATTTTGATCTGGAGTGAAATTTTCGAGGGTTTTGAAGGGCATTGTGCGGAACGTTGTTGATTCAACATTACTCAACGTAAGCGGGCTAAAAGAATCTGGCAGATAAATTTTAATGTCTCTTAATTGGCAACAATAGAGGCAATTTGTGGCAGCCCCTTCCTAATGAGATTTTGACAGGTTTTTTAGGATATGAGTGCGCCTAGATTCCAATAAATCATGTAGGTTGTTTCGATGCGCTTCGAGAGAGTGCTAGCTGCTGTTCGCTAGCTCGAGCCAGAAGTTCCCTGAGTGGATGCGATGTATTGTTGCGATGTAGGGGTCAATAAACTCCATCACACCGCAATTTACCTCTCGCACTTGTCTGGAAGCTTTGTTATGCAGCGCCACATTCCGGGGTCATTGGCGCCGGGTTGCGGGTGTGGCGAAATTGGTAGACGCACCAGATTTAGGTTCTGGCGCCGCAAGGCGTGGGGGTTCAAGTCCCTCCACCCGCACCAAAGATTTGTATATCAGGTCCCGTAGCGGGCCATGAACATGTCCACCGCCTGCAGGGCGACCTCATCGATCTCTTCCTGCGAAAAGCTTGACTGGATGCCAAAAGCTGCTCTGCCCCACAGTCGGACTTTGCAAAGTTCAGAAAACTGTTCCGCAGCGATGTGAATGTCCTCGATGACCAGTTCGCCATTGGCGACGGCCTTTTCCAGATACTCTGCGAGCTGTCGTTGACCGTTCTCGGGACCAGCCTGATAAAAAGCCTTACCAAGCTCAGGAAACCGATCCCTTTCGGCTACGCAGATTCGGAACACCTGCTGCGCGAAATCCGACACCAGAAAGGCAGTCAGCTGAGTCGCTGCGATTGTCAGGACCTCACGCGCTGGTTTGGTCTCGTCGATCATCGAGATGATACGTTCAGCCATCAGGCTGCATTCGGTTTGAGCCACTTCCATAAACAACAGCCGTTTGTCGGGGAAGTAGCTATAGAGCGTTGCCTTTGAGACGCCTGCAGCGCGGGCGATATCGTCCACGCTGGCACCTTCGAAGCCATCCGCCATGAAAACCTCTCGGGCTCCGCGCAAGACCTGATCGAATTTTCGGCCTGTACGCAGAATGGTGGCGGCTTGGGTCATGTTGTCTCCTTGGCTTGACGTATTCCAAATCTATAAACCGTTCGGTTTAGTTTCAACGATTTTCGGTTCTGGTTGAAAGCTTCGTTACGTTCGGTAAATTGGAATCGTTCTAATATAGTGAGGCGCTAATGCGTTTTTTCACCCAGCGAAAACACTTTCGCGACCTGACCGAACAGGAGATCATTGCGCTTGCCATCTCGTCCGAAGAAGACGATGCGCGCATCTATCGGTCCTATGCTGAAATGCTGCGAAGTGACTATCCCGCGAGTGCAAAGGTGTTCGACGGCATGGCTGCTGAAGAGGATCAGCACAGGTCCCTTCTGATCGGGTTACATGAGCATCGGTTCGGATCAGTGATCCCATTGATCCGTCGCGAGCATGTCGCAGGATATTATGCGCGACGGCCCATTTGGCTGATCGAAAATTTGGGCATCGAACGTATCCGCGAAGAAGCCGAAATGATGGAGCGCGATGCCGAAAGGTTTTATCTGACCGCCGCTGAGCGCAGCAGCGATACCGCAACCCGCAAGCTGCTGGGCGATCTCGCCGTGGCTGAGGCAGGCCATCAGGCCACCGCTGCCGAGTTGGAGCAAACCTATTTGGATCCCGACAGTCAGGAATCCGAACAGGCGGTCTCACGTCGTCAGTTTGTGCTGACATGGGTCCAGCCAGGACTGGCCGGGCTGATGGATGGATCCGTTTCCACACTGGCACCGATCTTTGCCACCGCTTTTGCAACGCAGGATACCTGGACCACGTTTCTTGTTGGTCTTGCAGCTTCAGTCGGTGCCGGGATTTCAATGGGATTTACCGAGGCGGCGTCAGATGATGGAGAGTTGTCCGGGCGGGGTTCTCCTGTAAAGCGCGGCCTGGCATCGGGGGTCATGACTACTGTCGGAGGACTGGGGCATGCCCTGCCCTACCTCATCCCAGAATTCTGGACGGCCACCAGCATCGCCTTCCTGATCGTATTCTGCGAGCTCTGGGCGATCGCGTGGATTCAGAACCGCTTCATGGACACTCCGTTCTTCCGCGCGGCATTCCAGGTGGTGCTGGGTGGCTCACTGGTGCTGGCTGCAGGTATTCTTATCGGCAGTGGCTGATGTCCTGCTTGCGGTGCGGTAAATTCATGTTACCAATTCGCCCATGGTCGATATCTTTCTGCGCACCTTGCCTTTTTTCGCGATCATCGGCCTTGGATACTGGGCCGGTCGCAGTCGTTTTTTCAGTGAAGAAGCCACTGCCTACCTGACCAAATTCGTGTTCTATTTTGCACTGTCCGCAATGCTGTTTCGTTTTGCGGCCACTCTGCCCTTTGCCGATATCTTCAATGGAAGACTGGTGATCGGTTATCTGATCGGAACGCTTTGCGTTTATGGTTTGGCGACGCTTGTTGCTTACCTTCGTGGTCTCGACATCCCGACGGCTGCGGTTGAGGCGCAATGTGCGGCTATTGGTAATGTCGGCTTTCTTGGCCTGCCTATGTTGGCGCTGCTGTTCACTGAGGCGGCAATCGGTCCGGTTATGTTGGTGCTTGCCGTCGATCTGGTGGTGTTTTCGTCCTTGATCGTCATCCTGATCAACGGCGGTCGCGATGGTCGCCTAACGCTGCGCACGATGCGACTGATCGGTGTTGGCCTGCTGAAGAACCCGATGATTGTGTCGATTTCGTCGGGTCTGATTTGGTCAGCCCTGCGGTTGCCTGTACCCGCGCCTCTCAATGATTTTCTGACCATTCTTGGCGGGGCGGCAACACCGGGTGCTTTGTTCGCTATCGGCGCCTCGCTGGCCACCAAGTCTGCTGAAAGAGTGCAGATTGCCGCCTGGCTGAGCTTTTGCAAACTGATTGTTCATCCGGTTTGCGTGGCGATCGTTTTGATCTGGATTATCCCGATTGAACCCTTCCCCGCGTCCGTTGCCATCGCTGCTGCCGCGCTGCCGGTTGCGGGTAACGTATACATGCTGGCGGCGCATTATGGGATCGCACCGCATCGCGCTTCGGCTGCAATTTTGTTGTCCACCATCGCCAGCATCATCACTTTACCGTTTGTGATCGCCTGGGTGAGTGCAAACTAGGGTGTCACCCTCGAAAAAAGCCGCTGTAACAAGCCCGCGCACTTTACGCCGGGACCGCGGACCGTTAGCCATGGGCCAGACCTAACGCAAGGACAATGCCAGATGGAAACCCTATCGGAAAATGCATGTTTCGGCGGTGTGCAGGGCGTTTATCGCCATGCTTCGTCGGCCTGCCAATGTGACATGACTTTCGGCCTGTTCCTTCCGCCCGAGGCCAAGGATGGCCCGGTTCCAGTGCTGTGGTACCTGTCCGGGCTGACCTGCACACATGAAAACGCGATGACCAAGGCCGGTGCGCAAAGCTGGGCCGCCGAGCAAGGGATTGCACTGGTGTTTCCCGATACCTCTCCGCGTGGGGCTGATGTGGCAGATCATGATGATTATGATCTTGGCCAGGGTGCCGGTTTTTATGTGAACGCCACGCAGAAGCCGTGGGCGCCGCATTTCAATATGTGGGACTACGTGGCAGATGAGCTGCCCGCCTTGCTGACCGAGAAATTCGCCATAGATGGTGAGCGCCAGTCAATCACGGGTCATTCGATGGGTGGTCATGGAGCCCTGACACTCGCCATGAACCTGCCGGGCAGGTTCCGCTCCGTCTCGGCCTTTGCTCCGATCTCGAACCCGACAGGTTCCGACTGGGGCCGCAAGCAGCTGTCTGCCTATCTAGGTGATGACGGGGCTGCATGGGCCAAGCACGATTCAACGCTGATGATGAAGGAAAAAGGTTTTGACGGGCCGATCCTGATCGATACTGGCACCAATGATCAGTTCATCGATCTGTTGCGCCCCGAAGCACTCGCGCAGGCCATCGCCGAGCGTCGCCAGCAAGCAACAAATCGTCTGCAACCTGGCTATGATCATTCTTATTTCTTTGTTTCGACCTTCATGGAAGACCACGTGTCCTTCCACGCAGATGCTCTTTACGGAGACTGATGCATGAGCAAATACGACTATGATCTGATCATCATCGGTTCCGGCCCTTCGGGACGGTCCGCTGCGATTCAGGCGGGTAAACTCAAGCGTCGGGTACTTGTCATTGATCGCAAGGACAAATTGGGCGGTGTTTCGGTACATACCGGTACGATCCCGTCAAAGACCTTGCGTGAGACCGTTCTCAACCTGTCGGGCTGGCGTGAGCGCAGCTTTTACGGCCGGTCCTACCGCGTCAAAGATCAGATCCGAGCAGAGGACCTCAAGGCGCGTCTGCATATGACCCTCGATTATGAGGTCGATGTGCTGGAGCACCAGTTCAACCGTAACCACGTGGAGACGCTGGAAGGGCTGGCCAAATTCGTTGGTCCGCACGAGGTTGAGGTGGCTACCGATTCAGGCGAGACGACGCGCCTGACGGGCGCAAAGTTCCTGATCGCCACCGGGACTAAAACCTATCGGCCGGAATATGTTCCCTTCAACGGCAAGACCGTTGTGGATGGAGATGACTTCCTTGAGATGGCGGAAATACCCCGTTCGTTGTGTGTGGTCGGTGCGGGCGTGATTGGCGTAGAGTATGCGACGATGTTTTCGGCCCTTGATGTCCGGGTGACCCTGATCGAACCACGCGACTCGTTTCTTGATTTCATCGACAACACGATCATCCACGAATTCACGCACCAGATCCGTGAAAATGGCGTGGATTTGCGGCTGGGCTCAGCCGTTGAAAAGATCGAAGACGCAGGAAGTCACGTCGAGATCACATTGGAAAACGGGCGTCACGTTCGGTCTGAGATGCTGCTGTTTGCAGCCGGGCGTATGGGCGCGACCTCGGCTCTCAATCTGGATGCAGTGGGTATTGAGACGGATCACCGGAACCGCATCAGTGTGGATCGGAAGACCTATCAGACCTCGGTGCCGCATATCTATGCAACGGGTGATGTGATCGGCCACCCCTCGCTGGCCTCGACCTCGCTGCAGCAAGGCCGGGTTGCTGCTTGTCACGCCCTTGAGACTCCCACTTTGCCCGAGAGCCCCTGGTACCCTTACGGTATCTATTCCGTTCCTGAAATTTCGACCTGCGGCATGTCCGAGGAAGAACTGCAGGAACGTGGCATCCCATACGAAGTTGGTGTGGCGCGGTTCCGCGAAACGTCGCGCGGCCACATCATGGGGTTGGAGCATGGCATGCTGAAGATGCTGTTCTCGTTGAAAACCCGCCGGGTTCTGGGTGTACAGATTGTTGGTGAAGGCGCGACTGAGCTGATCCATATTGCTCAGGCGGTGCTGAACCTCAAAGGTACGGTCGATTATTTCGTTCAGAACACCTTCAATTATCCGACATTGGCCGAGGCTTATAAAATCGCCGGACTGGATGCCTTCAACCGGATGCCGATCCCGGACGAGTTCAAGGTGCGCAAGAAAGAGGCTAAGCCGGCTGAGGTCAAAGCCGAACCCGCCAAGAAAGAGGCGAAGAAAGCGTGACGACCCTATATGTCGATGGTGATGCCTGCCCGGTCAAGGCCGAGTCTGAACGGGTCGCTACGCGACATAAGGTGCCCATGGTTCTGGTCTCGAACGGCGGGTTGCGGCCATCCGCGAACCCGCTGGTTCAGGTCATCATTGTGGCGGAAGGCGCAGATGAAGCGGACAAGTGGATAGCCGAGCGCTGTGGCCCTGGAGATGTGGTCGTGACCTCCGACATACCATTGGCGGCAAAATGCGTTGAAGCTGGCGCGCGAGTCCTGCGCGCCAATGGCGAGGCCTTCACAGCCGCCAACATCGGGCAGCAGCTCGCAATGCGCGATCTGATGGCGGACCTGCGCGCCGCCAATCCGCTGGGTGCGGGCGGTGGTGGAAAACCGTTTGGTAAAGCGGACAGGTCACGCTTTCTGGATGCCCTGGAACGGGAAATCCGCGCGGCAATGCGAAGCTGAGGCTCCCACCAGCGCAGGAGGTATCACTGATGCCCCCTTTCCTGTTGGGCATGGCACCGTCCGGGTAAAGCCCGCGCGGTGCGGTTCCGCCTTGAATATGGCGACAGAGCTTGCTTCAGTTATCGCAATCAAACCCGAGCAGACAGGAATGCCCCATGCCCGTTGAAGCCGTGATTTTTGATATCGGAAATGTTCTGATCGAATGGCAGCCCGAGCGCTATTATGATCGTGTGATTGGAGAAGACCGCCGCCGGGCCATGTTCTCGGAGGTTGACTTGCACGGTATGAACGATCTGGTCGATCAAGGTCATCATTTCACTGACACAATTTACAACTGGGCGGACAAGTACCCGGAATGGCGTGATGAAATCCGTATGTGGCATGACGATTGGATCAAGCTGGCTTCGCCTGAGATTCCGCATTCAGTCCGTTTGCAACGTGCCCTGCGCGAAAAGGGCGTTCCGGTGTTCGCCCTGACCAATTTCGGTGTGCAGAATTTTGACTATGCGACGACCGTCTACCCGTTTCTGAATGAGTTTGATCGTCTTTATGTTTCGGGTCGGATGAAGAACGTGAAACCTCATTCTCCAATTTACGAGATGGTCGAGGCGGATTGCGGGCATTCACCTGAAACACTGCTGTTTGCTGATGACCGTATCGACAATATCGAAACGGCCAAAGCGCGTGGCTGGCAGACCCATCACTTTAATGGGCCACAGGGGTGGGCGGACCGGTTGGTTGCCGAAGGGTTGTTGAGCCCTGAAGAAGCCGCCTGACTCAGGCGGCAACAGGCTCAGCCGTACGGTTCTCGCGGATTGGCAGATGGACGATGGCGCTGAAGGCGCCTACCGCTACGCCGATCCACCATACCATGGTGTAATCCCCGTACAGATCATACATCCGACCACCCAGCCAAACGCCGAGGAACCCGCCAATCTGGTGGCTGAGGAATACAAAGCCATAGAGTGTACCCATGTAGCGAAGGCCATAAAGATGGGCGACAAGACCGGAGGTTAGTGGAACGGTCGCAAGCCAGAGCGAGCCCATGACAATCGAGAATACGATGACCGACATGGGTGTGATCGGCATCATGATGAACGCGGCCGCTGCAATCGTTCGGGCTGTGTAGATGGCCGCCAATAGATACTTCTTTGGGAAGTGATTGCCTGCCCAGCCCGCCAGCAGAGTGCCCCCGATATTGGCGAGCCCAACCAATGAAATTGCTACTGCGCCCAGTGCGGATGTCGTTGTGATGCCCAGTGAGTGTAGAACGCCACCGGGCTGGATCGGACCACACATTTCAGTCACGAAAGCCGGAAAATGCGCGGTGATGAATGCGAGCTGATAACCGCAGCTGAAGAAACCAAGAAAAATCAGCGCATAGGATGGATCACGGAAAGCCTTGCCCAGTATCTGGCTCATGCTTTCTTCCAACTCAGCTTTGCTGACCGGCGTAGGTGCACGCATGAAAGGGAGCGTCAGCACGAGTGCGAGGATCGATACGGCAAAGACAACAAAGACTTGCTGCCACGGCAGGAAGGACAGCAGCCATTCCGCCGTTGGCGCGCCGATCACCTGACCGAAACTGCCAGCGGCGGTGACAATTGCCAGAGACATGGATCGGTTTTTGTCCGATGACGCACGCCCAACCACGGCCAGTACAACGCCAAATCCGGTACCTGCGATGCCAAAGCCAACCAGCCATGCATACATCTGATGGCCGAATGGCGTAACCGACCAGGCAGACAGAACCATCCCTGCTGCATAGGTCAGCGCGCCCAGAACCACTGCGCGTCTGTCGCCGACCTTTTCGGCGATGGCTGCAAATATCGGCTGCCCGATACCCCAGGCGAGATTTTGAATCGCGATTGCCATAGAGAAATCGGTTCGCAACCAACCAAACTCATCCGCAATCGGAATCTGAAATACCCCAAAGGAGGCACGCACGGCAAAGCTGACCGTGATGATGATACATCCAACGATCAGAACAGGGTTCAGCAAGCTGGCTGATTGCGGCATGGGGCCTCCGTTACATATCGGGACAGAAATTATCCGGAATGCTGATCGCGTCAATTCAGGAGTTTTGCGGTTACGCTTAACCATTTTTGATGCGTGCCGAAATTGTCTGCTTTTCAAGGCGCTGAGCTAGCGCTATGGCTCGGTTATGACGGATTTGATTTCGCTCTATGAAGCCCGCATTGCAGATGGCACCCTGACGCGGGACGACGCGCAAGAGGCTGTTCTTCCTGAATTCGAACGCATTCGCTCGGCTCTGGCCACACCGGTAAAGCGTGGATTGTTCCGCAAGCCACCCCCGCCACCAAAAGGCTTGTATTTGTGGGGCGGTGTGGGGCGCGGCAAATCGATGTTGATGGACATGTTCGTCGAGACGTTGGGTGATATCCCTGCCCGGCGCGTTCATTTCCACGCCTTCATGCAGGAAATCCATGCCGGAATGCACAAGGCGCGAGAAGATGGCGTTCAGGACGCGCTCGCCCCGGTTGCTGAGAGGGTGATCAAAACCGTTCGGTTGCTCGCCTTTGACGAGATGCAGATCACCGATATCACCGATGCGATGATCGTCGGTCGCCTGTTTGATATGCTGCATGATGGCGGTGTCGTGATTGTCACGACCTCGAACCGGCATCCTGATGACCTCTACAAGAACGGTCTGAACCGCCAGTTGTTTTTACCCTTTATCCATCACATCAAAGAGCAGTTGGTGATATGGGAGTTGACCTCCCCGACCGATTATCGGCAAAACCGTCTGGAGGGATCGCCGGTCTACTTCAGCCCAATCGGACCCGAAGCCAGAGAGAAGATCCGGTCTGTCTGGAATGATCTGGCTGGCGGGCCCGCAGAACCGCTCAGCTTGCAGGTCAAGGGCCGTGAAGTGGTGCTGCCGGCATTCAGGAATGGGGTCGCTCGGGCATCATTTTATGACTTGTGTGGGCGTATGTTGGGTCCGGGCGACTATCTGGCGATCGCAGACGCACTGAAGGTTCTGGTACTTGAAGATGTTCCTCGCCTATCGCGGAACAACTTCAATGAAGCCAAGCGGTTCGTGACTCTGATCGATGCGCTGTATGAGGCCAAAGTTCGGCTGATCTGTTCTGCCGCCGCAGAGCCGGAAATGCTCTATGTCGAAGGTGAGGGAACTTTTGAGTTTGAACGTACCGCCTCGCGCCTGCGTGAGATGCAGGATAAGGATTGGGGCAAGTAAAGACACTGCCCAGTCATGGGCAACGCTTCAGAACCCATCCAGCAGGATGCAGTCTATCCGTTTTCGCGCAGAATGTTGCCCGCCAGATAAAGCGAGCCGCAAATCAGAACACGTGCTTGCGGATCCTTGGCAGTGATCGCCGCTAAAGCATCTGCAACACTGTCAGCCGTATCAGAAGGCAAGTTGACCCGGTTTGCGGCATCGGATGTGTCTTCTGCGCTGAGCGTATTGGCCTCACCCGGAATTGAAACTGCCGTCAGGCTTTCTGCCTGTGCAGCGAGCGGTGCCAGATAACCCGTGACATCTTTGGTATTAAGCATGCCGCAGATCATATGGGTCGGTCGTTTGGGCAGTTTCGACAGCACGTCCGCCAGGGCGATCCCGGCAGCCGCGTTGTGACCCCCATCCAACCAAAGCTCAGCCTGAGGGGCCTGTTCGACCAAGGGACCGGTTTTCAGCCGTTGCATCCGGGCCGGCCATTCGGCTTTGCTCACGGCTGCTTCATAGGCGTCATCACCCAGTTTGAGGTGGCGCAGAACAGCGACAGCTGCGCCTGCGTTCTGGATCTGGTGGGCACCAAGTAGGTTGGGAAGCGGCAGATCGCGCAGACCAGTTTCGTCCTGATAAATCAGACGTCCGTTTTCTTCGTGAACGTGCCAATGTTGACCATGCACAAGCAGCGGCGCACCCAGACGAGCGGCTGTGTACTCGATGACTTCCAGTGCCTCATCCTGCTGTGGCCCGACGATGCATGGAACACCAGGTTTGATGATGCCAGCTTTTTCAGCCGCGATTTTTCCAAGTGTATCGCCCAGAAACTGCTCATGATCGATCGAGATGGGCGTGATAACCGTCACCGCAGGCTGTTCGATGACGTTGGTTGCATCCAGACGCCCGCCCAGACCAACCTCAAGCAACGTGTAATCTGCCTTTGTGCGGGCAAAGGCCAGCAACGCTGCGCAGGTTGTGATCTCGAAATAGGTGATGTTCTCACCGCCATTGGCGGCATAGCACTCATCCAGAACTGCAGTCAGGTCGGTTTCGGAAATCAGTTCACCCGCCAGACGGATACGTTCATGGAAACGCGCCAGATGCGGTGAGGTATAGGCATGTGCCGATAGACCGGCGCCCTCCAGACCCGCCCGGATCATCGCTTGCGTTGACCCCTTGCCATTGGTCCCGGCAATGTGGATCACCGGAGGCAGCTTGGTTTGCGGATTGTCGAGCGCGGCCAGCAAACGCCACACACGATCCAAGGTCAGATCAATGATCTTGGGGTGCAGCGCCATCATCCGATCAAGGATGACGTCCGAGGTCTGAGTGGTCATTTCTCGCCTGCGTCTTCAGCAGCGGTCTCGGCCGGGGTTTCTTCGGCTGCGGGTGCAGGCAGATCGCCTTTGACCGCAGGGGACATCCCCATCAGCATTCGGGTGATGGTAATCAGTTCATCCCGCATCTCGGTCCGCTTGGTCACACGGTCCAGCATGCCGTGATCCAGCAGATACTCGGCGCGCTGGAAACCTTCGGGCAGTTTTTCACGGATGGTCTGTTCGATCACGCGAGGACCGGCAAAACAGATCAGGGCGTTTGGCTCTGAAATATGAACATCGCCCAGCATCGCATAAGAAGCGGTCACACCACCCGTGGTCGGGTGGGTCAGAACAACGATGTAAGGCAGGTTTGCTTCTTTCAGCATCTCCACCGCAACAGTGGTGCGTGGCATCTGCATCAGGCTGAGGATGCCTTCCTGCATCCGGGCACCGCCTGCGGCAGAAAACAGGATCAGCGGGCGTTTAAGCTTCACCGCCTCTTGCGCAGCCGCGATGATGGCGTTGCCGACATACATGCCCATCGATCCGCCCATGAACGAGAAATCCTGAGCTGCTGCCACAATGGGTGTACGCCCGATTTCACCGGTTGCCACTAGCATCGCCTCTTTCTCGCCCGTCTTTTTCTGGGCCGCCTTCATGCGATCGGGGTATTTTTTCTGGTCGCGAAATTGCAGCGGATCATCTTTGGGTGCCGGAACCGCGACTTCGGTAAATATACCGCCATCAAACAAATGCTTGAAGCGATCACGAGGCGTGATCGCCATGTGGTGATCGCACTGGGTGCAGACATTCTGGTTTTCCGCCAATTCACGATGGAACAGCATCGTTCCGCACTCATCGCACTTATGCCATAAGTTTTCAGGCACTTCCCGGCGCGAGAAGATCGAGTTGATCCGGGGGCGGACGTAGTTTGTGATCCAGTTCATGTCGGAACCTTGTTATGCGGCGTTGACGTCAAATAAGACGCAACGGAAGGAAATGCAATCAACGCCTGAGTGCAAGACGTACTGTCAGCCAGCTGACAATCATCACCGCGAAATCAACGATGAGCCATTGTCTGAGAACCCCAGTGTCCGTCATGTCATATGGGAGGTGATAGAGCGCGAGGCCGCTGAGGCTATCTGGCAGTGACACGACCAGAAGAGCCACCGCATTATTAAAGAAATGCAGTGCTATAGCGGGTGCTAATGTCCCTGCCCTTGCAGTCAAATCTGCCGTCAATAGTCCAAATATGAAGGCCCAGACCGCAACCAGCATTGCGTTGTCACCTGCAGCCGCGGGTGCGTAGTGACCAATAGCAAACAGCAAGGACGGAAGACCCATCCAAATCAGCGGAGACCGAAAACGGGCGGCAAGACATTGTTGAAGATAGCCGCGAAACAGAATCTCCTCGGCACTCGTCTGGATGAGAACCGCCAGCACTGACAGCGGGAGCAGCGCCAGCCAAGTAAAAAACGCCAGGTTCGGCACCAGAGGTGCGCCGTAGTCGTAGGGTGGTAAAACAAAAATAACCGCGCCCAGAATCAACAAGGCGCGCAAAACGATACGAAATTGCGGAATCGTCGCTGACCACCGGCCGATTACTGAGGTCAGGGTACGGTGTTGCATCCATTTGGCAGCGAGTGTGACACCAAAGGTCACAAATCCAAAACTTGCCAGCAATACCAGCATAGCCAGCGGTGATGAGCCATTCTGCAGGCCTGTCTGCCACCCGTTTGGCCCCAGCCCGGCGGCAAGCCCAAATAAGATCAGGTTCAGAATTGTATAGGTTGCAACAACAATCGCCAGACCGACCAACAGGCGCCAGAGTTCCGGATATGGTCGGGCCTTTGCCACCAGCTGTTCATGGCTGGCATAAGCGCCAATCGTTCGCTCATCCTTCATTGACTTGCTCGGTGGTTGCAGTGACCGAATCCGTAGGTATCAGTGTGTTGGATTCTCGCATGATTTCAGCAAGTTCTGTCAGGTATCCCGCCACGGTTTCCAGCAGCTTTACCGCCACCGTTGCATCACTTTCGACCACGGCACGCAGTTCCTCTGCTCCGATTCTGAGGAACGAACAATCGGTCAACGCGACAAGATCCAGTTGTCTCGGGTCTCCGGTGATGATGGACAGATCACCAATCAGCCGACCCGGTTCGACGATCGAGATGGATCCTTTTTCTCCGTCACCCTGTGTCCAGTTCAGACTGGCCTGACCTGAGATACACAGATAGGCGGCGTCCGGGTTTTGACCGCGTGCGAAAATGGTTTGACCGGCCGCAGCATCGTACCATTGGGCTGAAAACGCCAACAAACGCTGGTTTTTTGCGTCGATGCGCGAAAACAACTCGGTCGAAGATATGATTTTGAGCTTGCGGCTCAGGTCGTCTGAGGTTTCCTCTTCGGTTTCGAGCTGTGTACGTGAAATGCCATCAATGCGGCCATCTTTGACTTCGACAAAAAGATCATATGCCTCGGGATGCGCAAAATGATCCTCCATGAAGATCATGATCGAATCCGGCAGCAGCTCGCGCAGTCTGAGGCGCGTTCTCAGGCGGCTCTCGGAATCGTGGCTGGCCAGAGCTTTATCGAGGATCAGAATGTCTGGGCGCTTGATGCCTGCGCGCGAGAACGCTGCCCGCTCTTGGAACACTGTCGGCAGGTTGTTCCCGCCTAAGCCCGATGGAAGGTCATAGATAATGGCGGCCGCGCGACGTCTCAGGCCGGCTTCGTTCAGGACTTCGGCTACGACCTCTTCAATCTCATCCGCGTGGGCACCGGCCATGATTGAAATCCGGCCATACAGAGCGTTTTCAATGACAGTCAGCCGCGGCACGTAGACGTCAGGTGTGACAGGAATGAACAGCCCGTTAAGAGACGCATGGAGCTTTTCAGCCTGGCTTTTCCGGATTGAGAGGATTTTTTCTTTGTATTCCTCTGGGAAGCTTGGGCCAATTTGTTCAGCCGTCAGAAGGAAGGGTACTGTCAGCAGCAAAGCACGTTCCTGATCGCTCAGGTCTGCATCCCCTTTGGATTTGCGCCGCTCTTCAATATCCAGAAGCCGGTGGAACATGTCTTTGGCCATGCCCAGCCGCAAAAACAGCGGGTGATCGGTGCCATCACGCCCAAATGTCTTGTGAAGCGTGTCGAGAACCGCATTCGCGATTCCCATCGCATCATCATCCAGATCATGCGCCTTGAGCATCGCCATAAACCGGCCATCACCGGCCAGAATGTCAGGCGAAATATCCCGCGAAGGCGAAGCGAACAACAGATTTCCACCCAAAGGTACGGCCGGGTTGAACTGGTCCGGATCAAATCGGTAGACGTATTGGTCCAGATCACGCTCTTGCAGCCGCTCGGCAACCGTATTTCGCAACCTAACGATTTCGCCCGCTAGATCCGGATGCAGTTCAGGGTCAAATTGCGAGCGCAAAGTGCGCCGGAACATGAACTCGTCAATGCCCATTGCTTCAACCAGCTGGAACCACCAGTCGCGAATTTCGTCAATATCATCCAGCCCGGCAAGGCCAGGATCAACCCATTCATCCGATAGCGAGTCCGGTGGATTGCCCGCACGAACGGCCTCGATCTGGCGTCGCGTGGGGGCTTTGATTGCATCGCTTTCGTGTTGCGGGTGGGTGCGAAGTGGCATCATCAGGTTATCGCCCAATGTGCCGTCGAACAGATAGGGTCTGGAATATGCGTAGCCGATCCGCGCAGCGATCACCGCCTGATGCAATTCTCTGAGATTATGCCCAGCCAAAACGACTTCGCCCTGAGTTGGCAAAAGCTCACGGGTCAGCAACTGAGCCAGCGCATTGCGTTCCGCGGCGTGGGTCGACTGAATCGCGACGCGCGCACCGCTGGGTATGGTCAGGTCGATATCTTCCAGAACAGTTTTGCCGTCATCGTCGCGGACAGTCACATTCCGCAGCTCAATATCTCCTTTCAGGTGTGGGATCGTCTCGGGCTCATTCTCGAACAGATCTTCGGGGATCATGTTTGACGGGGCAAAACGCTCGGTCACGATCTGCCAGCGCAGGGACATGTCCTGTACTTGGTTGTAATAGGTCAGCAGATCCTTCCAAGGCCCGCTCAGGTCCTTGTAGGCTCCAAGTGCGGCGACCAGCGCTCCGACCGTTACCTCACCTGTGATCGCCAGATAGCCGCCGACCGAATAAAACAGAAACGGCGTCATCTGAGTGATCAGATTGTTGAGGAACTTCATGAAGAATTTCTTGTTGTAGATCCGGAACCGGATCTCGAACAAAGTCCCAAGCCGATGGCTGAATTGCGCCAGACGATACCGCCAACCGCCGTTTGTGCGCAGATCACTGATCCCAGCTGCGCTTTCCCCAATCTCCGAACTAAGCTGGCGGACTTCCTGAATACGTTCCTTGTTCAGCAGGTTAATTTGCCGCTGCAGCTTGGGGATCAGCCAAGCTTGTAGCGGGATCAGCGCAATACTGGCCAGCCCGAACCAAACGCTCTGCATGAACAGGAAGGTGACGATGGTCATCATCTGTCCGAACTGAAACACCGGCTGTGCAATGGCATCACCCATGAGCCCGCCCATGGGTTCGGCCTCGGACGTGATCATCGACACCAGCTCACCCTGGCTGGTGGTGGCAAAATATGACTTTGGAAACCGCATGGACCGGCTGATCAGCGTGAATCGCAACCGGCGCAGCATCCGTTCGGCCAGAATGCCCTTCATCGTATTGATGCGCATCTTCATCAGGCCGCTGGCAATCACTGTCGCCAGAAATGCGAAACACAAGACCAGCAGATACTGTATCTGGGTAACAGTTATGCCAAATTTGGTGACGGTATCACCCGGTGCACCGATTGCGTCATTGATGATCTGCTTGGGCAGTTCAAGCGAGGCGTACAGAAACGGAAACGACAATACTGTCAGTAACAGCAGGATTAATTGCTGCTTTTTTGAGTGTTTCCAGATGAACGCGAATAGAGTGGGTTCCATACCCCGGCCTCGCCATGAACTTGAGTGATCTTCGGCACGTTGCGGGGGATCCACTGCGACCGGGTGCCTGACGGTAAGCTCTGGGTTCGACTATTTCAAGAATGGCAGAAGCTACAAATTTCGAATAAAAGCCCGTCCTCTGGTCGTGACCTTAACAAATCACAAAATTCTGAAGTCGGAGTCGAAACATGGGTTTATCCCACCCGTTATCTTTGACTAAACAGATGCAGTTTCTAACGTTGGAGCCATGGGCAAGATTCTGGATCAATATGTAAGCCGCAAGGTATTGGGGCGTTGGCGCAAAGCAGCGCAATCGGCGCCATTTACCGCGCTGCATTTGTTGCGACGGCAGAGAGATGAAGCCCGTCAATTCAGATTGCATCTGGAGCGGTTGATCCAAGTTGCGGATGGGAGACTAACCCGCCCCCTGATCGGATCGACGAGTTTTCCCAAACCACTTGGTACCGACTGGGCGTGGCGACCAGATCTATGGCGAGGCCCTTTGGCAAAGCATGGCCACGCATCACTTTCGCGCAAAACGTCAATGGATAAGCAGGTTACCCTGTTTCATGACTGCGATCTTGGCGAAATCGCCATCCGGCAAACCCGAAACACTGCGGACAAGGATCTGGCACCTTTCAGTCTTGCACTGGAGATTTTTGAATTCACCGGTTCGTTCCTGTCTCTGTCCATTGAATTGCCTGCCGAAGCCACTTTTGGCCTTACACGGCAGCATCTAATACGCGCCAGTGCCCAGATCGAGTGTGAAAGACCAACAGGCATGTTCGCACGCCTCAACATTCAGCACGGGCCCAACACTGAACAAGTGCTGCGTGAACTGAGCCACTCTGATTCTTCTATGTCGGTAGATTTCGATCTGGCTCATCTCCATCTGAATGAACGCCGGGTCGAGAAAATCTGGTTGGATCTCATCATAAACGATCCAAGAATGAACCGGATCGTTCTGCGCGACCTGACCCTGTGTCGCCATCATCGGGCTGATTTGTGAGAGTTCAATAAATGACACAAACGAATTTGACCCCTATTCGCTTTGAAAATGCCATCTGGGAAGGGCATCTGGCCTCGGAAGATACGCCTGAGATTGAAGTGCGCTATCGGGATCAAACCTTGCCGGATGTTGAATTGGCAGAGGCCGAAGGTGGATGGACGCTGCGCGTCCCGGTCCCCTCGAGCCTGTTGTCCGAAGGTGTACATAGCGTTGTTATTTGGGATCAGCGTTCCAACCACAAACTAGGTGATTTCACAGTTATCTCTGGCTCACCAGTCGCAGAAGACATGCGGGCTGAATTGTCTCTGCTACGTGCTGAACTGGATATGTTGAAACGCGCGTTTCGCCGGCTTCACGGCGAAAACAACCCCTGATCCGGGTTGGACATGACACTAGGTAGAAAGCGGTAATTGACCGATTTTTCTATCTTTTTAGCCGGAACAATGCATCATAACGGGCATCCAGCACATTTCGGGTGACCCCATGGAACGCAGCAGCATTGTAAAGGTCATCGCCCTGATGGTGACTGCCTTTGGTATCGGTATCGATTTCACGGGCGCGCTTATGCTGGTTCCGGCCATCGAAAACACATTCGACGCAGACATCACCAGCACGCAATGGGTTTTGAACATTTACGCCCTGTTCTTTGCCATGACCATGGTTGCTGGTGGTCGGTTGGGTGACATGTTCGGACACCGGAAGATGATGATCATCGGCCTTTCGATATTCCTGTTTTCGTCCATTATGTGTTTTGTTGCGCCCAGTCTGGATTTTCTGGTTGGAGCTCGCGCCCTGCAAGGCATCGGTGCCGGATGCGTCTGGCCCTGCACCTTGGCCTTTGGTGCAACAAAAGTATCCCGAGAGGAACACCGCGCCATGGTCATGGGGTTGATCCTTGCGGGTGTTACCACCGGAAACGTCTTTGGGCCGATGATCAGCGGGTTTGTCGTCAATCTCGGAGATTGGCGCCTGTTCTTCCTGGCCAACGTTGTGTTTTCGTGCATTTCGATGGCGACCGCCCTTATACTTATGGAGCGCGAAAAGACGCACAAACAAGGTGAACACATCGACTTTGCTGGAATGGGCATCCTGTCTTTTGCGGTTCTGCTGTTGCTTTATGGGCTGGATGTGGGCGCGGACTGGGGCTGGACTTCGGTTCCGCTGCTTTTGTTGTTTTTCGTAAGTGCCGTGCTGTTCCTGCTGTTCCCGAGGGTCGAAAAACGGGTGAAGGAACCGCTGCTGCTGCCCCAAATGATGCAGAACCGAGAGTTTCTGATCACCCTTGGTCTGAATATGTTCAATGTGTCAGCTGCCTTTGTTGGCTTGCTATACTTTCCCCAATACATGCAAAAGGTTCTGGGCTGGTCGGTTTTTCAATCTGCGCTTGGATTGGCTCCACTTACGGTATTGCTGGCGGTCGGATCGATTATTTCTGGCACTCTCTACAACGATTTTGGTCCTAAGCGGTTGTTGTTTTGGGGCTATATGTGCGCAACGCTCGGAGCGGCCAGCGTGGTGATCTTGCCTGCAGGGTTAGGGTATTTTCAGATATTGCCCGGAATGGCGATGATTGGCCTGGGTGCGACGCTTACCGTTGGTCCTTCCGGGACTGCAGCAGTGTGTGCCGTCAAGCCTGAGCGCGCGGGCTTGGTTGGCGGCCTCAGCTTCATGACTCATCTGGTCTATGGTGCCATTTCTGTCGCCTGTGCGACTGCGATTATGTATGTCACCAGTCTTTCATCACTGCGCGAACGACTGAGTGCCGCGGGCATTAGCATGTCCGAGGCTGACCAACGCGCGATCAATGGGGGCACACTTTCGACAGCTTCTGCTCGGGACGTTTTAAACAAGCTCAGTACCACTGAGGCAGAACAGGTTCGAAACGCGATAAATGCAGCCTTCGACAGCGGTATGAATATGGCGTTTATCTTTGCGACTGTATCCGTATCTATCGGCGTTTTGCTGGCCCTGATGCTGGACGAAAACAAACTGCACAAAGTCGAAAGCTGACCTGGAAATGAAAAGGGCCGCGACAGTGGCGCGGCCCTTTTTGTCTTACTGCGATGGCCCGTTCGGGTTGAAGGCGGACAGACCTTTTAGAATATCGATGGCGTAAGCCAGCTGATAATCCTCTTCCCGCAGTTCAGCCGTTGCTTCGGCCTTGGCACGGTCTTCTTCGATCTGACGAATTTCGTCTTCACTCAGGCTGTCATTGTTCAGGCTGCCGCGCAGATCGGCCTCAGAGCGCGAGAACGTGTTGGTCTCTTCCTCTTCGGTTTCCGGCGTCGGGCGCGGCTGCTCAACGATGATGTCGGGGCTGACACCAAGCGCCTGGATCGAGCGACCCGAAGGGGTGTAATAGCGCGAGGTCGTCAGGCGCATTGCTCCATCACCACGCAGAGGCATGACAGTCTGCACCGATCCCTTGCCGAAACTCTTGGTGCCGACAACAATCGCGCGGTGATGGTCCTGCAGAGCACCGGCAACGATCTCGGACGCTGACGCAGAACCGCCGTTGATCAGAACCACAATCGGTTTGCCCTCGGCCAGGTCACCTGGTGTCGCGTTGAAACGCTCACCCTCTTCGGGGTTGCGGCCACGGGTCGAGACGATTTCGCCTTCGTTCAGAAACGCGTCAGACACCTTGATTGCCTGTGTCAGCAAACCGCCAGGGTTGTTACGCAGGTCCAGAACGAAACCGTTGACTTTGTCGATGCCACCAGCTTCTTCAATTTGCTCTTCCAGCCCGGCCTGAAGGTTCGGATAGGTCTGATCGTTGAAGGTGGTCACGCGCAGAACAACGCTGGTGCCTTCGGTACGGGCGCGCACCGCGGTCAGCTTAATCGTGTCACGGATGATGGTGACATCGAATGGCTCCTGCTCGCCTTCACGAACCACTGTGATGACGATTTCGGACCCAACCGGCCCGCGCATCAGGTCAACCGCTTTATCAAGCGTCAGGCCAAGAATGCTCTCACCATCGACATGGGTGATGAAATCGCCGGCTTCGATCCCGGCCTCATCCGCTGGTGTGTCGTCAATGGGCGAAACCACTTTGACGAAACCTTCTTCCTGCGTGACCTCGATGCCCAGACCACCGAACTCTCCGCGAGTCTGAACGCGCATCTGCTCAGCGTCATCAGGCGACAAGTAGCTGGAGTGTGGGTCAAGCGAAGTCAGCATGCCATCGATTGCCGCTTCGATCAGTTCGTCAGATTCGACTTCTTCGACATATTGTGCACGGATCCGTTCAAAGATGTCACCGAACAGGTCTAGTTGCTCATAGACACTGGCCTTGTTTTCAGCCTCTTGCGCCAGCAGTGGTCCGGCGATTTGTGTCGTTGCAACAATCCCTGCCACGGTTCCGGCCAGACCGGCCATAATAAATTTCTTCATACTCGTTTATCCATCCTTGTCTGTCCGAAACCACGATTCCGGATTCACGGGCGTATTTTCTTCTCTTACTTCTATATAGAGCGTTTCTGACCGGTCAGTTCCAGTGCCATCACCGGATGTTGACAAAATCGCGCCTATTTCTGGCGTACCACCGGGCATCAATCCGACCGGAGTGCCCTCGGGGATCACCTGTCCGGGTTCACCGTAAACTTCCTGCAAGCCTGAGAACACAAACAATAATCCGGGCTGAGGCTCCAGAATTATGAGGTTCCCGAGATCCAGTAATGGCCCACGATAACGGATTGTTGCAGCTGTGGGAGAAACTACCAACGAACGGGGACGGGTTCCCATGACAAGTCCAGGGCGTGTCACTCCGGCCGCGTCCGTCTCGCCCGCCTTGTGCAGAAGAACCCCCTGAACGGGCAATGCAATCTGCCCCTTCAGATCCGTTACATCGGCATTGGTTTCCACGATCTCACCCTCGGAGATTTCGGAAAGCCCGCTGGCAAAACCGTCCAGAGTTTCGGTTGATGAAATCAGGATTGCCGTGCGCACCGGATCTTCGACAAACCGGCGCGGCAGATCAGTTCTGTCGGCAATCGCTTCGCTGAGCCGTGTGCGCGCATCCTGAACACCAATCAGGCCCTCTGTCAGAGTCTCAGCTGCACTTTGTTGTAACTGTCGCAAGGTTTGCACTTCTTGCAAGTCGTGCGCCAAAGCCTGCGCCTTGGCGTTCAGGCCTGGTGTTACTTCGGACAACATCATCCCCGTGCGTGCGGCACCCAATGGGCCTGATGGGTGCAGCATCAACACCGGCGGCGCAGTGGTTTCGATAGTCTGAAGAACGCCCAACAGCTGCGCGACATCCTTTTCCCGTGCGCGCAGTTCTGCGGTCAGGTGGGCTTCACGCGTAGCAGCCTTTCGCAACCCATCACGCATGGCGGTCAGACCTGCCTCATAGGCCTGCAGTGTTTCGGTCAGTGCACGCACCCGATCACGGGCGCTATCCGCCTCGGTCAGAGAGATTGAAGCTTGTTCCAGCATCTGCGCTGCTTCCAACGCCGCCTGAGCAGGATCTGTCTGCGCGAATGCGGGCGCAGATCCCAAAGCAGTTGCAAACAGAAGCGCAAGAAACCTCATGACAGCAAGCTTTCTCCGGTCATCTCGGGTGGTTTAGGCAGTTCCATCAGCTCCAAAAGAGTTGGTGCCAGATCGGACAAACGACCATTCCGCAGTTTAGCCCCCTCTGGTCCGCCAACCAGAGCCACCGGAACCGGGTTCAAGGTATGTGCTGTATGTGGGCCACCCGTTTCGGGATCGACCATCATCTCACAATTCCCGTGATCAGCAGTCACGATCATCGCACCACCCACCTTCTCCAGCGCAGCGACGACCTGAGCCAATCCCTGATCCACCGCTTCACAGGCCTTGATCGCGGCCTGCAAATCTCCGGTATGTCCAACCATGTCGGGGTTGGCATAGTTGGTGACGATTAGGTCGTAGCCCGCTTCAATTGCTTCGACAAACTTGGCTGTGACTTCGGCAGAAGACATCTCGGGCTGTAGATCGTAGGTGGCAACTTTGGGAGATTTGGGCATGAAGCGATCCTCGCCCTCTTCCGGCTGCTCTTTGCCACCGTTGAGGAAGAAGGTCACATGCGGATACTTTTCGGTCTCGGCCAGTCGGAACTGCCGTAGCCCTTGCTTTGCCACCCATTCGCCCAGGGTATTCACGATGTCGCGCTTGGGAAAAACGGTTGTCATATAGGCGTTGTGGCCATCTGAGTATTCGACCATACCCAGCAGCGCGGATAAGTGTGGCCGCTGGCCGGTATCGAAATCTGCAAATCCAGGCTCACCAATAGCACGCAGGATTTCGCGGGCGCGGTCGGCCCGGAAATTGAGGCAGAAGACACCGTCCCCATCCTTAACACCGTCATAGCCAGCCAGCACCGTTGGCGTGATGAACTCGTCTGTTTCCGACTGATTATACGCGTGGTCCACTGCAGAGTGAGCGGTCCTACCCTCGCGTCCTTTTGCGTTGATCATCGCGTCATAGGCTTCGCTTACGCGTTCCCATCTGTTGTCGCGGTCCATGGCAAAGTAGCGCCCGCTGACAGTGACAATCTTTGCGCCTTTGGGCAGGCGTTCTTCAAGTTGGGCAACGTATGTGAAGGCCGATTTGGGCGATACATCGCGCCCATCTGTCATTGCGTGCAATGCCACAGGGACACCTGCATCGGTGATGGCTTTTGCGGCAGCAATGATATGATTCAAATGACCATGTACCCCGCCATCCGAGATCAAACCCATCAGATGCGCAGTACCATTGGCAGCCTTGACCTTGCTGATGAAATCCTGAAGCGCAGCGTTATCAAAGAACGATCCATCTTCGATCGCCAGATCAATCTGTCCCAAATCCATCGCGACGATCCGGCCCGCGCCGATATTGGTGTGACCGACCTCGGAATTACCCATCTGACCGCTCGGCAGCCCTACATCCGGGCCATGCGTGATCAACGTTGCATGCGGTCCTTTGGACATGATCGCGTCAAAGGCTGGCGTCTCGGCAAGATAAGGCGCGTTGGCCCGTGTGTCATTCGACAGACCCCATCCATCGAGAATGCACAGGACAACGGGCTTGGGGGCGGTCATAGAGGATCTCCGGTTACTGCTCTTGCGCAGTCTTCTACCCCCTGCCCGCGCGGGCGTGAACCGTCTTTTATGTCCGGGTTGCCAGAATTAATTCTGCCGCCCTAACCCTTATCGATGAGATCGCGATACGGCTTGGCCTTTCTATCACGATACTTGACCGTCAGATCCAGCGGCGCATCGTTTTCATCATAGATACCCAACACCACGCCTTTTCCCCGGCTTTTTGTGCGCATCTCGATCAGTTGCTGTTCCGAACGCGTGGTGCGTTGCGACGGTCTGCGAGCCCACGCGAACAGATGATCATACATCTCTGCAATCACATCCGTATGTTCTGCACTGGTACCCAGATCAACCAATTCGTCCGGATCATTTTCCAGATCAAACAGGATCGGTCTGTATCCGCCTTCGCAATGGATCAGCTTCCATTTCCTGTTCGCCACCATGAACATCACCGCGTCCCGAACCGAAACCCCCAGAATGTCAGCGATGGGTGAGGCAGAGTAGTCGTATTCGCAGATCACATATTCTCGGGCTGTGGCCTCGGTTTTACCGTGCAGAATGGGCAGCAAGGAATGACCTTCGAGGATGTGATCTGCCACTTGACCACCTGCCACATCCAAAAAGGTTGGTGCCAGATCAATCGACTCGACCAGCGCGTCGCTGACAGTCCCGCGCGTAGCATCCGCTTCGCCCGATGGATCGTAGATGATCAGGGGCATTTTGGTCGAGGCGTCGTGGAAGAATGTCTTTTCACCCATCCAGTGATCACCCAGAAAGTCGCCGTGGTCCGAGGTCAGGACGATCATGGTATCGTCCATCCGACCCGTTTCTTCCAGCCAGTCGAGCAGACGTCCGATCTGATCATCGGCTTGTTTGATCAGCCCCATATAAGCTGGAATAACAGCGTCCCGCACATCGTCACGCGAAAAGGTCTGCCCGATCTTGGTGTTCATGAAAGCTGCAAGCACGGGATGTGCATTCTGTCGCTCGGATTCAGATCGAACCACGGGCAGTACGTGTTCGGGTCCATACATTGACGCATATGGTTCCGGCACGATGTAGGGCCAATGAGGTTTGATATAGCTGAGATGACAGCACCATGGGCCATCGTGGGTTTCCATGAACTCCATTCCACGGGTGGTCAGATATGGGGTTTCACTGTCCTCTTCGGCGATGTTTGCAGCCTCGGGAGAGTTTTTCAGGAACCAACCCGAAAGAACGTTCCCGTCTGCGTCGAGGCCGGAATTGGCAAAGTCGTGCCATGGATTGTCGCTCTCATACCCCTTTGCATTCAGGTATTTGTTGTATTCCCGAGAGCCTTCAGGGTCATAAAAGCCATCCGGCCCCTCGGGCCGCATGCCGTCATCGCGTTCGAAGACATCAAAGCCACATTCGGCCACTCGGGCACCGATCAGACTATCTGGCTCCAGACCCAGCCGTTCCATACCCTCGGCATCCGCGCGCATATGCGTTTTGCCAACCAGCCAGCAATCCATCCCCGCCTTGCGCAGGTGGTCGCCCATGGTCACCTCACCCACCTTCAGAGGGATGCCATTCCACGATGCACCATGAGAATGGACATACCGCCCGGTATAAGTGGACATGCGGGAGCTACCGCAGATCGGAGATTGGATATAGGCGCGATCAAAGCGGACACCGCGCGCCGCCAGACGGTCAATATTCGGTGTTTGCAGATGTGGATGGCCGTAGCAGCTCAGATAGTCCCAGCGGAGCTGGTCGAACATGATGAACAGAATGTTCCTGGCTTTGGCCATCACGATTGGTGTCCCTGAAATTTACTTCACATGCTAACTTAACCGGTCACGGCCTAACAGCGAAGACAAAATTTCAAGGCGATCCAAAATTCAGGTCTGGCTTTCCATCTGCTGCAGCATCTTTTTCGCGCGCTTGCATTGCAACTGATCACGCAGAGGGCTGTTCGGATCGACATCTTTCTTGCAGACGACACATTTGTCGGCACCGGATATCGCGTTCAGACCGCCACAGCTGCCTTTGATTGTCTTGCCCATCAGCATGACACCCAGAGACATGCCCACCATGATGATCAGCAAAAGCACGAAAGCTAGAATAAAGGTGCTCATCCCGGTTCCTACCTGTCAGTTGGTTCCCAGCGCGTCTTTGAACGCACTGCTTTGTACCGTGATATAAGCATCTTCGCCAGCGGCAACATCCCGCGAGATGAAGAACACGGCAAGTTGATGCTCCTCGGCTAGTCTCAAGCCTTCTTCCTGACCCAAGGCCAGCATCGCCGTTGCCCACGCATCAGCCATCATCGCATTCTCAGCCAGTACAGTGACCGAGGTTGTGCGGTGCGTAATCGGGCGCCCGGTCGTCGGGTCAATGATGTGTGAATAGCGCACACCATCCTGTTCGAAGAAGTTCTTGTAATCACCGGATGTTGCCATGCCCAGATTGTCTACAGGGACGATCAGTTGAATGATCTGGCTACCGGTTTCCGGCTTTTCCACGCCGATCTGCCAGCTTTCACCTTTATCATTCTGACCTTTGGCGACCAGATCGCCGCCGATCTCGACCATGTAGTTCTCAAGACCCACATCGCTGAGAGCCTGAGCTACAGCATCGATTCCGTAACCTTTGGCAATGGCGGACAGGTTGATGCCAACATCCGCGTTGGATTTCGCCAGCGTTCCAGCCGCGCTATCCAGTGTCAGCAAGCGCGCCTGGCCTACCCCATTCAGTGCGGCTTGAATGTCGGCGTCAGCAGGTACAGGGTCCTCTGGTTTGCGCGGGCCAAAGCCCCACAGCTCAATCAGCGGGCCCAAGGTCACATCAAAGGTACCGTTGCTTTTCTCGTGGACCTCATTTGCAGCAGCAATCACGTACGCGAATTCTTCGGATACATCAGCAGGAGCTGTGCTGTCCGAGGCCGAGAAAGTCGAAACCTCGGAATTCGGATCCCAGTTGGACATCTTGGCATTGACCTGCGCGAGGGTTTCTTCAACGGACGCAGCAAGCGCTGTTTCGTCGATATCCTCACCAATCGCAGTGATGTTGAACGTGGTTCCCATCGTCTCACCCGACAGGCGAACCACCTCGGGTTCTTTATCGAACAGACAGCCGGAAACGAAAAGCATCAGGGCCAGTGCAGTCAAACGGCGCATTAGGCGACCTCCTGGGAAAACTGTGACCGGCGTATGCCAGCGGTCCCCAACAGAGTCAAACCGGCTTCAGATTTTCAGCGGCAGAAAGCCCAATGCCAACAACCCAACGGCAGCAGGCACCCCGAACAGCCACGCGCGCTTTTGCCAGCCTGACTCCTGCTGTTTCCATGTTTTCCGGAAGTTGTGACCGCACACCACCACAAAGAAAAAGATCAGCGCCGCAACGGGAGGGGTAAGATACAGCTGGTCCAAGAAGCCAATTTTCCTTGCGAAGTGGCGGAGTTACGCCAGTTTGTGAAATTGTACCCTATACAGGTTCTGTCCCTGCGCTAAGGTGGAGGTATAAGCCAAATCCGGTAAAGGAGGAGACCGCCCATGGCCCCAAGCTCTTACCAGCCCCCGACGCGTGGCGACAAGGCCGAGTCCAGTACTTACAGCCAATCCGTCGAGTCGAACCTGTCACATACTCAGACGACGGTGGCGAAATTGCTGGAAGGCAAGGGAAATGCGGTGATCGCGGTACGTCCAAACGATACGATCCATTCAGTCGTGGACATCCTGAAGGAAAAACGCATCGGTGCCGTTGTCGTCACAGATCAGAACGGTGCGCTGCAGGGTATCCTGTCCGAACGTGATATCGTTCGGCGCATGGCCGATACACCCGGTCAGACACTGCCGCAATCTGTCCAAGATCTGATGACGCGAGAAGTGAAAAGCTGCGCTCCGGATGATCTGCTGATGGATGTGCTGAAAACCATGACCGAAGGACGGTTCCGTCACATGCCAGTGATCAGCGATGGCAACCTCAAAGGTGTCATCACCATCGGAGATGTCGTGCATTTCCGGCTTAAAGAGCTGGAATATGAAGCCTTGCGCATGAAACAGATGATTGTCGGCTGACAGATAAACCTCGTCGCAACGGGCAAGGACCTCACGGACCTGCCCGTTGGTCGGTGTAGTCAATTGTGCAGATTATTGCTGACGACCTCATGGGGTGGTCTTTTGGGTGTGCAGCCTGCACCGACTTGTCAGTTATGAGAAAGTCATCCGATACAGTTCCGGTTACTTCTGATCAGCTGAAATAAATCGGATTTCGCCTGTCGAGATTTCAGCCGCGGTCAATCGACCGGTCGCAAAAGCGCCCGTGTCGATCGATACAATCTTATGTTTGATGCGTGGCTCAGTAACGATTGTGTGACCGTGCACAACCCATTGATCATCAGTGCGGCGATCCAGACGAAATCGCGGGTGCCCCCACAAACATACCTGCCGGGGCTGATCATCGAGCGGAAAGGCGGGATCCAAAGCGGCGTGAACCACGGTCACGTTTCCGCTGCTCCAGGTCAGAGGCAACCCTCGCAGCCAGTCGAGAACCCGGTCGCCAATTCTGGCCCGCAATCGCCCTGCAACCTCCACCGCATCCTTGCCGATAACGGCTTCAGTGACATTACCAAGCCCAAAAGAAGCCAATGTCTGCAGGCCACCATTTTGCAGCCACAGTCGCCCCATCCGCTTGGGGTCATCGACAAATTTCAACAGCATTTCTTCGTGATTGCCCAGCAGACATACGACCTGACGGTTGGTGTCTTCGCTGAGGTGTTTCAGATGATGCAAGACTTGTGCGCTGTACTCTCCCCGATCGATATAGTCGCCAACAAAGACCAAAGGGTATCGGCGGTCCAAACGGGGAAGCAACGCCTGCAGCAGATCAAGTCGACCATGAATGTCACCAACCGCATAAAACCGCTGATCCGGTGCGAGTTCGGCAAGCGAAGCTCCCATATCCTGGGCAGCGGACTGCTTAGCGAGTTTTCTGATCCATTCCTTAATCATCTCTGAAGTTCAGTACCCTGCCCGGTCGTTATCAGCAATTCCCAACTGCCAAAGGTTACTTAGGAGCCTTCAACACATCAACAAGCGCTGGACCTGATTTGCGAGCAACGACAAGCAGTCTCTATCAGATATCGCGCATCGACTGTTTCGCTTCCATCCGAAAGCAACCCACCACCAATGAAGTCGCGTGCTGGATTATCTTCTGCCTGTTCTGGTCAATCTCCTCCTGATAAGCCAACTGGTTGACGCTGACCTCTGCCCGGCTGATATGACGGTCGCCGACAGGGAAATCCTCTTGACCTCACCGGATGGAAAGGGTCCCTGATGGTCACAGTGTTTGGATAACGTTCGAGGGTTTCATGAAACGGGTTTTGGTTACGGGTACAGCGGGGTTCATTGGGTTCCATCTGGCAAAGCTGTTGCTGTCAGAGGGGTGTCAGGTGCATGGCTATGACGGGATGACCGACTATTACGATGTCAGCCTCAAGCAACGCCGTCACCAGATGCTGCTGCAGACACCCGGTTTCTCCGCCACCGAAGACCTGTTGGAAAACCACGAACGCCTGATGCAGGTCGCGGACGAGTTTGAACCCGATGTCATTGTCCATCTCGCTGGTCAGGCCGGAGTTCGGTACAGTCTGGAGCAACCCCGCAGCTACATAGATTCCAACATTGTCGGTACGTTCAACGTGATGGAGGCCGCCCGTCAGCATAAGGTGGATCACCTGCTGATGGCATCCACCTCGTCGGTTTACGGCGCAAACGATGAGATGCCCTTTACCGAGGTCGAAAAGGCGGACACCCAGCTGACCATCTACTCGGCGACCAAAAAAGCGAATGAGGCGATGGGGCACTCGTATGCTCACCTCTGGGACCTGCCGACCACAATGTTCCGGTTCTTCACCGTGTATGGCACCTGGGGACGTCCCGATCTGGCACTTTATAAATTCGTCGATGCGATTCTGGACGGTCGTCCGATCGATATCTACAACCATGGTGACATGTATCGTGACTTTACCAACATCAACGATCTGGTCCGGGGCATTCGATTGTTGATTGATACACCGCCAATCCGGCCTGCGAGTCCCGACGATATCGAAGAAGGCGACAGCCTGTCTCCGGTTGCTCCGTATCGGGTCGTGAACATCGGAAACGGTGACAAGGTGCGCTTGCTGGATTTTGTAGAAGCCATCGAAGAAGCCGTCGGGAAAAAGGCGATCCGTAACTACATGCCCATGCAGATGGGTGATGTCCCTGCTACATGGGCCAATACGGATCTGCTGCAGCGACTGACTGGATACCGCCCTCAAACGGATTTCAAGGATGGCATCGCGCAATTTGTAGAATGGTTCCGTGATTACCACGGAAAATGACCCAAGAGATCTGAATGCTGGAAACGAACCCCAATTCCCGAAAAATCGCAGTCATCGGCCTTGGCTATGTCGGGCTGCCACTGGCTGTGGCGTTTGGAAAACTAGGATCGGTAGTTGGGTTTGATATCAATCAGGCACGTATCGAGGAACTGCAGCGTGGTGCGGATTCAACGCTTGAGGTTGAGCCGGAAGACCTTGCCGCCGCCACAGGCCTGAATTTCACCACCAACGCTGCGGATCTGGCAGATTGCGATATTTACATTGTTACTGTCCCGACACCAATCACTGCGGGCAAGCAGCCTGATCTGAGCCCGCTGCTAAGCGCGTCTGAAACAGTAGGTGGTGTACTGAAGCGCGGTGACTTGGTGATCTATGAATCCACGGTCTATCCCGGAGCAACCGAAGAGGACTGTGTTCCGGTATTGGAACGCGTCTCGGGCTTGCGCTTCAATCAAGACTTCTTCGCGGGATACAGCCCCGAACGGATCAATCCCGGGGATAAAACCCATCGGATTTCCGATATCTGCAAGGTAACCTCTGGATCAACGCCCGAAGTCGCTGATCTGGTGGATGCCCTCTATGCTAGGATCATTTCTGCGGGCACGCACAAGGCCGAAAGCATCCGTGTGGCCGAAGCGGCTAAGGTCATCGAGAACACACAGCGGGACCTGAACATCGCTTTGGTGAATGAACTGGCCATGATCTTTGGCCGGATGGATATCGACACTGACGCCGTTCTGCGTGCCGCCGGAACCAAGTGGAATTTCCTGCCATTCCGCCCTGGTCTGGTGGGCGGACACTGCATCGGTGTCGACCCCTACTACCTGACACACAAGGCTGAAGCGGTTGGGCATCATCCGCAGATCATTCTCGCCGGGCGACGGTTGAATGACGGGATGGGCAGCTATGTGGTTTCGCAACTGGTCAAACGCATGACGCGCGATGGGATCAACGTAGGGTCAGCACGGGTGTTGGTCATGGGGCTGACCTTTAAAGAAAATTGCCCCGATCTGCGCAACACCCGCGTGGTCGATATTGTTCATGAACTGCAGGATTACGGTGTCACGGTGGATGTTCATGATCCTCACGCCGATGCGCAGGCCGCGCTGGACGAACATGGTATCACGCTCGTGTCAGAACCTCAGCGAGACAGCTATGACGGGATCGTGTTGGCAGTCGCGCATCGGGAGTTTCTTACACTGTCTCCGGAAGAAATCCGGTCCTATGGTAAAGCGAAGAACATCCTGTTCGACGTAAAGTCATGTCTGCCGCGAGAGGCCAGCGATCTGAGGTTGTAACAGTCAGAAACCGCCCACGAAAAGACGCCAACCTGTCATTCAGTAGTTTGCAACACACCGCAGTTTGTGTGGGATACAGGTGCTAACATAGCTACAGATTTGTTTCGGGAGAACGAGATTGATGAGCAGTGCGACAGGCGATCACGTTAGTGAGGGCGCAACGAAAATCATCGATAGAATACCGAAGGCTGGTCAGGAGCAGCGGCTTGAAGCTGCGATCAGTGATATAATCGATGCAATGCGTAGCGCTTATGGGCTCAACAGTGTTCATGTCGTTCGTCCCTCCCTGCCGCATCAGCCTGCATACCGAGTAATTTGCACCTTCGACAGCGATGAGCATTTGAAGGCCTGGGAGGCGTCTGATGACCATGTGCGCCTCGTCACAGCTGCTGACGAGTTTACGGCAGGTGAGCCTCAGCGAACCTGGCTGACCGGGTTGGAGACATGGTTTACCTTGCCGGTCTCGGCTAACGCAGGAGCAAGGCCACCGGCTTATAAGATGGCCATCACAACTTACATTGCGCTCTTTCCGACGATCCTGCTGGTCCATGCCGCCTTAGCATACGTTCCTGAATTCGGAGCGCTTCCAACGATTTTAGGAAATGGAATTGCGGTGGCCATCGTAGTAGTCCTGATGACATACGTCATAATGCCGAGATTTACACGCCTCATGGCGTTTTGGCTTTATCCACCGAAACAGTGACACTGCTCTGCTCAAGCACTGTCTGAAAAACAAAACCGGCGCCATTAGCGCCGGTTTTTCGTTTCTTACCCGCCGAAATCGTCGAGCATGATATCTTCGCGGTCCACGCCCAGATCCAGCAGCATGTTGATGACCGACTGGTTCATGATTGGTGGGCCACACATGTAGAACTCGCAGTCCTCTGGTGCCGGATGGTTCTTGAGGTACTCTTCGAACAGGACATTGTGGATGAAGCCGGTATAGCCTTTCCAATCGTCCTCAGGCTGCGCGTCCGACAGGGCTACGTGCCATTCAAAGTTATCGAACTCTGCGGCCAGCGTGTCGAAATCCTCGACAAAGAACATCTCTTTCTTTGAACGCGCACCGTACCAGAAGCTGATCTTGCGGTTGCGGTTCTCGAGACGCTTGAGCTGGTCAAAGATGTGGCTGCGCATCGGTGCCATACCAGCACCACCGCCGATGAAGACCATCTCTTTCTCGGTTTCGCGGGCAAAGAATTCACCGAACGGACCCGAGATTGTCACTTTGTCACCCGGCTTCAGGTTGAAGATGTAAGACGACATCTGACCGGCCGGGATGCCTTCTGACCCCGGAGGTGGTGAAGCAACCCGAACGTTGAGCATGATCATGCCTTTTTCGTCCGGATAGTTGGCCATCGAATAGGCACGTTCGATCGGTTCGTTCACAACCGACTCATACTGCCACAGATTGAAGCGATCCCAGTCCTCGCGGTACTCTTCCTCGATGTCGAAATCGGTGTATTTCAGAGCGTGCGCAGGGGCTTCGATCTGGATGTATCCACCGGCGCGGAAGTTCACATCCTCACCTTCGGGCAAATCCAGCGTCAGCGCCTTGATGAAGGTAGCCACGTTTTCGTTAGAACGAACCGTACATTCCCATTTCTTGACGCCGAAGACCTCTTCGGGAACTTCGATATCCATGTCCTGCTTGACCGCAACCTGACAGGACAGGCGGTCGCCGCATGCAGCTTCACGCTTGGTGATATGGCTCTCTTCGGTCGGCAGGATAGATCCGCCACCCGAATGCACACGCACGCGGCACTGCGCACAGGTACCACCGCCACCACAGGCCGACGGGACGAACAGCTTCTCGGCCGCCAGGGTTTGCAGCAGTTTGCCCCCCGCAGGAACCGAGATGGTTTTCTCGCCGTTAATCGTGATGTTCACATCACCGGTCGACACCAGTTTCGAACGGGCAGCCATAATGATAGCCACCAGTGCGATAACAATCAGGGTGAAAAGGACGACGCCTAGGCTAAAAGTTTCCATGCGAGCCTCTCCTTACAGCTTCACGCCCGAGAAGGACATGAAGGCCATTGCCATCAGTCCCGCGGTGATGAAGGTGATACCTAGACCCTGCAGACCATCCGGAATGTCCGAGTACTTCAGCTTTTCGCGCACACCCGCCATTGCAGTAATCGCCAGCGCCCAGCCAAAGCCCGAAGACAGACCATAGGTCGCTGCCTCAGCAAAGTTATAGTCACGCTCGACCATGAACAGAGAGCCACCAAGGATGGCGCAGTTCACGGTGATTAGCGGCAGGAAGATCCCCAACGCGTTGTAGAGCGGCGGGAAGTACTTATCCAAGACCATCTCAAGGATTTGTACCATCGCCGCGATCACGCCGATGTAGGAAATCAGGCCAAGGAAGGTCAGATCCACATCGGGGAAGCCAGCCCAAGCCAGCGCACCCGGCTTCAGCAGATAGCTAAGCAGCAGGTTGTTCGTCGGTACGGTGATCGCCTGAACAACCATCACCGAGATACCCAGTCCCAGCGCCGTTGAGATCTTCTTGGACACGGCGATGAAGGTACACATGCCGAGGAAGAAGCTGAGCGCGAGGTTTTCAACAAAGATGGCCTTTACGGCCAGTGAAATCAGACCTTCCATCAGTGGGCCTCTACCTGCTGAATTTTGTATTCACGTTCTTCGACCTGGTTCGGCTTCCATGTGCGGAAGGCCCAGATGATCAGACCGATGATAAAGAACGCGGACGGTGGCAGCAGCAGCATGCCGTTGGGTACATACCAGCCGCCGTTGTTGACAGTCTCCAGGATGGTGACGCCGAACAGCGATCCGTTCCCGAACAGCTCGCGGATGAAACCAACCAGCAGCAGGATCAGGCCGTAGCCCATGCCGTTGCCCATACCGTCAATGAAGGACGCGACTGGCGGGTTCTTCATTGCAAACGCTTCGGCGCGGCCCATCACGATACAGTTGGTGATGATCAGGCCGACGAAGACCGACAGGGTTTTCGAAATCTCAAAGGCGTAGGCCTTGAGAACCTGATCCACCAGGATCACCAGCGAGGCGATGATCACCATCTGAACGATGATCCGGATCGAGCCCGGGATCTGGTTGCGCAGGCACGAGATGAAGAAGGACGAGAACGAGGTCACGAACGTTACCGCCAGCGCCATCACGAAGGACACCTGCAGCGAAGAGGTCACCGCCAGCGCCGAACAGATGCCAAGCACCTGCAGGGTAATCGGGTTGTTGTCGACAAGCGGGTCGACCAGCATCTCTTTCTTGGTCTGGGACATCAAATCTCTCCTGCTTGCAGTTTGGCCAGGAACGGAGCGTAGCCCGCATCACCCATCCAGAATTTCACCAGGTTATCGACACCAACCGAAGTCAGCGTGGCACCGGCCAGCGCGTCAACATAGAACTCAGGGCCGGCGGCGGGTTGTGACTTGGACACGGTGATCTGCAGATCGCCAGCCTCATCCCGCAGTTTCTTGCCGTTCCACAGTGCTTTCCAGCGCGGGTTATCCACCTCGGCGCCAAGGCCGGGGGTTTCACCATGCTGGTAGAACTGCAGACCAAAGATATCGTTGCCGTTGTTTTCCAGCGCGATAAAGCCATAGAGCGTTGACCACAGTCCGTAACCGTGCAGCGGGAGAATGACTTTATCCAGGTCACCGGCGTCGTCGCGCAGCAGATAGATCACACGGTATTTGGACTTGCGCCCAATACCCGCCGGATCATTGTCCAGAGCAACGCTCAACTCGGGATCGCTGGCGGCAGCGATGTCGTCAAAGGTCGCCGGATCGAACTGATCGTCAACGAATTCGCCAGTAGCCAGTTCCAGTACGTGAGGTTCAAACGCGGCGAAGGCCTCGCTCACGTCGATGCCCGGCTCGTAAACACCGGCAACCTGCAAAACGTTGACCTGCTTGTCCTTCAGAGCGTTTGCTTCCTGAACCGGGCGCAGGCTGACAGCAGCGGCCGAAACGACCATCGAGGCAACCAGACAGACGGCGACAGCAACAAAGATCGTCTTGCCAACGGAATCCGGCGAGGCCGCCAGGAACCGGGCAATCGCCCCTTTGGGTTCTTGGGGTTGCGTATCAGACATGGCGACGCGCCCTCCGTTTGATGTTTGCCTGAACGACGAAGTAGTCGATCAGCGGTGCAAAGACGTTACCGAACAGGATTGCCAGCATCATGCCTTCCGGGAAAGCCGGGTTTACCACACGGATCAACACAACCATGACACCGATCAAAGCGCCGTAGATGTAGCGTCCCATGTTAGTGTGGCTGGCCGAAACGGGCTCGGTCACCATGAAGGCCAGACCGAAGGCATAGCCACCAACAACGATGTGCCAGTACCAAGGCATCGCAAACATCGGGTTGGTATCCGACCCGATTAAGTTGAACAGTAGAGTAAGACCGATAGTCCCCGCCAGACAGCCGACAATCAGACGGAAATTGGCGATGCGGGTCATCAGCAGGAATGCCAGACCAATCATACAGGCCAGCGTTGAGGTTTCACCAAAACTACCCTGCATCTGACCCAGAAACGCGTTCCACCAGGTCAAACCTTCAGTAGCCAGAGCCTGATACCCTTCTGAGGCGGAAACCGACAGCGCCGTCGCGCCCGAGAAACCATCAACAGGAGTCCAGACAGTGTCGCCCGACATGTTCGCGGGATAAGCGAAATACAGGAACGCGCGGCCGACAAGTGCCGGGTTAAGGAAGTTTTTGCCTGTACCGCCGAACACTTCTTTACCGATCACTACGCCGAATATAATGCCCAACGCGACCTGCCAAAGAGGTGCGGATGCGGGCATGATCAGCGTATAAAGCATTGAGGTAACAAGGAAACCTTCGTTAACCTCGTGTCCACGGACGGTTGCAAAGATAACCTCGAAGATACCGCCTGCGACCAGAGTGACGATGTAAATCGGTAGGAAATACATCAACCCGTGCATCACATTGGCAAAGATGCTGTCGGGGTTCAGTGAGATGCCGAACATCTGCAGGATGGCAATTCGCCAACCTGTCGCGGAATCCGGACCAAGCGCGGCAATGGCCGAGTTCGCTTGGTACCCGGTATTGTACATCCCCCAAAGTATACACGGGATTGTTGCGATCACGACGTAAGTCATGATCCGCTTCATATCCACATAAGACCGCGCATGGGGCGCAACAGTGGTTACGGTTTTCGGAGTGTAGATGAAGCTTTCGACCATCTCGTAGATGGGGAAATACTTCTCGTACTTGCCGCCCTTGGTAAAGTTCGGCTCGATCCGGTCAAAGAAGTTTCGCAAACCCATTCGGATCAGCCCTCCTTTTCAATCTTGGAAAGGCAGTCGCGCAGCGCCAGCCCATATTCATACTTCGCCGGACAGGCAAAGCCGACAAGGCCCAGATCCTCTTCGTCCAGCTCCAGCGCACCCAGCGCCTGTGCGGTATCTGTGTCCATCACCAGCAATGCGCGCAGCAATTGGGTGGGCAGATAATCCTGCGGCATCAACTGCTCGAACGTGCCGGTCGGCACCATCGCGCGGCGACCACCGTTCAGGTTCGAGGTAAATGCAAACAGCTTCTTGGCGAATGCCGATCCCAGAACCGGCTGCACCGCGTATTTCGAGGGCATCGGAAGGATCCAGCCCAGAGTGTGCTGATCATGATCTTCACGAATGATGGTGATCTGACGCGCGAAACGGCTCAGATACGCGTGTGGACCTTCGGCATGGCCGCCAGACAAGATCGAACCAGAGATGATACGCGCCACGCCATCGACATTGACCTCGTCGCGGGTCAGATCGTCGGTTGAGGCGCCCATGACGGTCCGGATCAGGCGCGGTTGCCGTGCCCCGGGGCCGCTCAGCGCGATGACAACGCTGGGGTCCAGATGTCCGGTCTGCATCAGGCGGCCAATGGCGATCACATCCTGATAGCCGATGGTCCAAACCTGTTTGTCGCCGGCCAGCGGCTCAAGGAAATGGATGTGCGTACCGGCCAGTCCCGACGGATGCGGTCCTGAGAAAGCCGCCGCTTCTACACCCGGCAGATCAGTGCCCGGAATCGAGTCGCCGTCTTTCTGACACAGGTAGGTTTTGCCTTCGGTCAGTTTTGCGACCGCCTCAAGGCCTTTGGCAAAAGCTTCGCCGGCGTCTGCAATGATCAGCGCAGCGTCACCTGCCAGAGGGTCGCTGTCCATCGCCGTAACAAAGATTGCGGCAGGCTTGGTGCCCGGCTCGGGCATTTTCGAATATGGCCGTGTCCGGAATGCTGTCCACAGGCCAGCGGCGCAAAGCTTCGCAGTCACACCCTCGGCTGTGTCGGCATCGCCGATACCCGAGAAATCCACACCGTTGTCGTTGGCGTCCGAAACCTCGATCACCACGCTTTGCAAAACGCGGCGTGCGCCCCGGTTGATGGCAACCACTTTACCGCTCAGCGGCGCGACCATCATCGCGTCTGGCGCATCCTTGTGACAGAACAGCGGAGTGCCGCGCTGAACCTGATCACCTTCCTGCACCAGCATACGTGGTTTGAGACCTATATAGTCCCCGCCCAATACGCCAACACTCGAGTATTCTGGCCCCGGTTGGATTTTCTGTTCGGGTGCACCTTCTACCGGTAGGTCCAACCCTTTCTTCAGTTTGAAAGTTTGCATGTCGCTACGTTCTTCCAAGCCTCTTTCCTGTGCCTGCTATCCCTGACCGATCGAAGGTCGGCACCAGATAGCGCGAATCTTTCAGCCGGGGTGGTCGCGATTGCGTCATAAACCGACTGGAATCCGCTAGCGTAATTCCGATCACGGCCCCTTTACGCGGGGATGACACTAAACGCAAACCCGTTCCCGCTCAATTCTGGGAATTGGGTTCACTTTAAACTGAATTGATCGATCAGGTGTCCAAAATCTCACAAACCAATTTGCGTATCGCGCCTTCTGTCCATCCGGTGTAAGCATCCGGAATGGAAAAAACTGACCTCGAAATATTTCTGGTGGCAACACCCGGGCTGGAAGCGCCTTTGTGTGCCGAAGCAAGCGAACATGGGTTTGCAGATGCCAAGGCAGTACCAGGCGGTGTATCTTGTCGAGGTAACTGGGCCGAAGTCTGGCGCGCCAATCTGCAACTTCGGGGTGCGAACAAGGTACTTGTGCGTCTGGGTTCATTTCCGGCGGTTCACCTTGCGCAGTTGGACAAGCGAGCTCGCAAGTTTCCGTGGGCTGAATTTTTGCGGCCCGATGTCCCGGTAAAGGTCGAGGCGACCAGTCGCAAATCGCGAATCTATCATGCAGGGGCGGCCCGACAGCGTATTGAAACAGCGATTGCAGAAACACTTGGTGCACCGATCTCGTCGGATGCCAATGTGCGGGTGATGCTGCGCATCGAAAAAGACCTCTGCACCTTCTCGGTCGATACGTCTGGTGATCCACTCCACAAACGCGGGCACAAAACCGCGGTCGCCAAGGCGCCAATGCGCGAGACTATGGCGGCCATGTTTCTGCGTGAATGTGGATTCGACGGAACCCAGCCCGTGCTGGATCCCATGTGCGGCTCTGGCACCTTCGTGATCGAGGCTGCCGAGATCGCCCTGGGTCTGCTTCCCGGTCGAACACGCCGATTTGCTTTTGAGGAGCTTGCAACCTTCGACAGCGCCGCATGGCAAGGCATGCGCAGCGATGCGCAGCCCGACACAACAGATCTGCTGTTTCTGGGGTCCGACCGAAACGCGGGCGCAATCGAGGCTGCACCAGCCAATGCCGAACAGGCAGGAGTTGGTGCTGTTACCAGGTTCCAGCACCGCTCGGTCAGTGACATCAAGCCGCCCGAAGGACCTGCCGGTATCGTGATAGTGAATCCGCCATATGGCGCGCGTATCGGAGATGAGAAGCGGCTGCGATCTCTGTACGGTAGTCTTGGTAAGGTATTGATGTCCCGATTCCACGGTTGGCAGGTCGGAATAGTGACCAGCAACCAATCCCTCGCCCGCGCGACCCGACTGCCTTTGTTGCCCGCTGGCCCGGTGGTCGATCACGGCGGCACCAAAATACGACTATATCGCACAGAAGCCTTGCCATAGTGGCCTAGAATGCCGCCAATCGCGCGGCTTTTCAGCTGCGTTTTAATGGTCGATCACGGTTTTCCTTCACGGCATCAATTCGTCCAAACCTAGCGAAAATCCCCCTTGCGCATCTACATTACCGGGTATAGATCACCCGCCACGGTCGGAGTGTAGCTCAGCCTGGTAGAGCACTGTCTTCGGGAGGCAGGGGTCGGAGGTTCGAATCCTCTCACTCCGACCAATAAAACAAGGCGCCCTAGGGCGCTTTTATTGTTTTTGAGACAGTGATCCGAGGTTCGATGAACCTGAGCATTAGTCGAACTCTAACGCACTGGCAGCTTTAGGCAGGTACCCGGGGCTATAGCGACGCTGACAATGGGGATTGCGACGGGAAAAACTCAAACAGAAAAGATGTTTAGCCAGTTGGGAACAAATCATTCTGACTCGTTCTTTCTATCCGGGCGGAAAAACAGCGGTCTTTTTTACCGTTCCATAGACAAAGCTGGTATCGATCGAGGCTATTCCACCGATCGGATGAATTCGGTGACGAATAAATTCCTCGTAGGCCTCGAGATCCGATACCAAAACCCGCAACTGGTAGTCCATTGCGCCGGTCAGCACGTGGCATTCAAGAACTTCATCGATCATCCGAACGCGTTTCTCGAAGTTCTGAACGTCCGTTTCATTGTGTCGCTCTAACCGGATACGTACGAAGACGGTAATGGCCATCCCATACGCGGCAGCGTCAACGTCGGCGCTGTATCCCTTTATCACTCCGTTGGCTTCTAGGTTTTTGACCCGGCGCAAACACGGCGAGGGAGACAAGTTCACCTCGTCGGCAAGATCCTGGTTCGTCATGCGCCCGTCCCTCTGCAGCGCTCGAATGATCTGCCTGTCCTTAGCGTCCATTTTACCCTCTTGTTTGGCAGAATATGCCAATTGAACCAATCAAATTGATATATTTCGCAACCAATGGCCCAAAGTAAAGGCGCAAACTGCGCTCCAACATGTATCAGGAGCTTGCAATGACTCGTTCAACCGGATTTGCCACCCGCGCCATTCACCACGCTTACAACCCTTTGGAAAATGACGGCGCACTGACGCCACCGCTGCATTTGACGTCCACGTTTTCCTTCGAAACCGCAGAGGCTGGTGGAGAGATGTTCGCGGGCGAGCGTGAAGGTCATATCTACAGCCGTATTTCAAACCCCACATGCGACCTTCTTGAACAACGCATTGCCGTGCTTGAGGGGGCCGAGGCTGGGCTGGCTCTCTCAAGCGGCATGGGGGCGATCACAGCAGTGCTCTGGACCCTGCTGTCGCCAGGTGACGAAGTCATCGTGGACAAAACGCTCTATGGCTGCACCTTCGCCTTCATGCGTCACGGTTTGGCGAAATGGGGGGTCACGATCACACACGTCGACATGACAGACCCCGAGAACCTGAAAGCGGCTGTTTCTGACAAAACCCGCGTGGTTTATTTCGAAACCCCGGCCAATCCGAACATGCGATTGGTGGACATCGCCGCCAGCGCCGAAATTGCGCACTCGGTCGGTGCAACGGTCGTCGTCGATAACACTTATGCCAGCCCCTATCTGACCCGTCCGATCGAGCACGGCGCAGATATCGTTCTACACTCCGCTACCAAATATCTCGGCGGACACGGAGATGTGGTGGCCGGGCTGGTTGTAGGAACCGCTGAACAGATTGCTGAAATCCGCCTTGTTGGGATGAAGGACATGACAGGTGCAGTGATGGCTCCTTTCAACGCGATGTTGATCCTGCGAGGGCTAAAAACACTGAACCTGCGTCTGGATCGTCATTGTGACTCTGCCAAAGTCGTCGCGGACTTCCTCGAAGCGCACCCCGCCGTCGGTGAGGTTTATTTCCCCGGTCTTGAGAGCTTCGCACAGCACGATGTAGCGCAGCGACAGATGTCCCAACCGGGCGCTATGATAGCGTTCGAGATCAAATCCGGTCTGTCCGGTGGGATCGAGTTCATGAACCGCCTGAACATGATCCAGCGTGCGGTGTCCTTGGGCGACGCGGAAACACTGATCCAACACCCGGCATCCATGACTCATTCGACATATACGCCGCAAGAGCGGGCCGAGCATGGGATCAGTGATGGCCTGATCCGTCTGTCCGTCGGGCTAGAGGATGTCGAAGATATCCTTACAGACCTGGAGCAAGCTTTGCCCTACCCTGCCCGCAGCGCCGCCTGAACCCGGAGACCACCATGCACATTGATCCCACCCAACTAAAGATCGTCGAACAGCGCCTGCTGTGGTTGTCTCATTGGATGATCCACCATGCCAACCATGTCCGAACAAAGGTGGATGGGATCAAGATCGGTGGCCATCAGGCTTCGTCTGCTTCGATGGTATCGATCATGACCGCGCTCTATTTCTCGGCCTTACGCCCTGAGGACCGGGTTGCAGTAAAACCGCATGCCTCGCCGGTGTTTCATGCGATGCAGTATCTCATGGGTAATCAGACCCGCGAGAAGATGGAGAATTTCCGCGGATTTGGCGGTGTGCAAAGTTATCCCAGCCGGACCAAGGACATTGACGATGTTGATTTCTCGACCGGGTCTGTGGGTTTAGGCGTCGCGATCACCTCGTTTGCCTCGATCATTCAGGATTACATCAATGCCAAAAGCTGGGGCTCAGATGCTCCGATGGGACGTATGGTAGCCTTGGTAGGCGACGCCGAACTGGATGAAGGCAACGTCTATGAGGCATTACAAGAAGGCTGGAAAAACGACCTACGAAACACGTGGTGGATCATCGATTACAACCGGCAGTCTCTGGACGGTATCGTCCGGGAAGGACTGTTTGAACGGATCGAGAAAATCTTCGATGCGTTCAGTTGGGATGTCGTTCGTGTGAAATATGGTGTCTTGCAACGCGCTGCCTTCGACGAGCCCGGCGGAGACCGCCTGCGTGATTGGATAGACGCTTGCCCCAACCAGGATTACTCCGCTTTGACTTTCATGGGTGGTGCGAATTGGCGACAGCGCCTCATGGACGATCTGGGGGATCAGGGGGATGTGACCGCTCTGATCGAACGGCGCACGGATGCAGAGCTCGCGGCCCTTATGGAAAACCTGGGCGGCAACTGCGTCGAGACTATGGCCCAAACATTTGCCGCCATCGATCATGATAGCCCGACATGCTTCTTGGCCTACACAGTCAAAGGTTGGGGCACCCCTATTGCAGGCCACAAGGACAATCACGGCGGGCTGATGAACAACAGCCAGTTCGCCGCGTGGCAGTCACATATGGGTGTGCCAGAAGGCGAAGAATGGGAGCCGCTTGTGACGGTGCAAGACCCAGACGCGCTCAAGAGTTTTCTGGCCAGCACCCCGTTCTTTGCCAAAGGTCCGCGCCGCTATTTTGATGACAAGCTGGATGTGCCGACCATCGAGATCGACACCAGTCGCGAAATCTCGACACAGATGGCGTTTGGCAAGATCCTTGACGATCTGTCAAAAGGCGACGGCCCAATGGCCGAACGCATAGTGACGACCTCCCCAGATGTGACAGGCACGACAAGCCTTGGTCCTTGGGTCAACCGACGCAAACTGTTCGCCCGATCCGAGCAAGCCGATGCCTTCATAGAACACCGGATTCCTTCGACGG
This sequence comes from Ruegeria sp. CH6, assembly GCF_056537005.1. NCBI lineage: Bacteria > Pseudomonadati > Pseudomonadota > Alphaproteobacteria > Rhodobacterales > Roseobacteraceae > Ruegeria > Ruegeria sp. CH6. The sequence continues at coordinate 79,886 of NZ_JBQFQS010000004.1, forward strand.
CGAAATGGGAATTCACGCCGGAAGGGCAGCATATCGAGCTTGGTATCGCCGAAATGAATCTCATGTTGCTTCTTGGAGCGGCGGGTCTGTCGCATTCCCTGTTCGGTAAGCGGCTGATCCCAATTGGCACCGTCTATGATCCATTTGTCAGCCGCGGCCTCGATGCACTGAATTACGCCTGTTATCAGGACGCGCGTTTCATGCTGGTTGGCACACCCTCCGGCGTCACACTCGCACCAGAAGGTGGAGCACACCAGTCCGTTGGCACACCGCTCATCGGGATGAGCCAAGACGGGTTGGCCGCTTTTGAACCCGCCTTTGCCGACGAGCTGGCGGTGATTATGGAATGGGCCTTCGACTACCTGCAGCGCGATGGTGAAGGACAGCCCGACGAGCGCACATGGCTGCGCGATGAAACCGGAGGGTCTGTCTACCTGCGCCTGACGACCAACCCGATTGAACAGCCTGGAAAGCGTGTCGACGATGAGTTCCGCCAAGGCGCCATCGATGGGGCTTATTGGTTGCGAAAACCCGGGCCCAATTGCGAAGTTGTGATCGCCTATCAAGGAGCAGTCGCGCCGGAGGCAATCACGGCCGCCGGTATGATTGGTGAAGGCCGTCGCGACGTAGGTGTATTGGCCGTGACATCCGCAGATCGCCTGAATGCCGGATGGACCGCCGCGCAACGAGCGCGTTCTCGCGGCAACCAAGCGGCACGCTCTCACATCGAAACCCTGATGTCCGACCTTCCGCCACACTGTAAGCTTGTCACCGTCATCGATGGTCATCCTGCAACTCTCTCCTGGCTTGGGGCGGTGCTTGGACATCAAACCATCCCCATGGGCGTCGAGCATTTTGGTCAGACCGGAACAATCGGCGATCTATATCGCCACCACTGCATTGACGCAAACGCTATTCTGGAGAAAGTAAGTGGCCTGACCCATGGCAGGACTCTTCACCGTGCATAAGTGGGCTGGATCTGGGCAATAGTGTAGGGAACAAAGTAGCACTGAACATACAGTACGCTCCAGTTCTGTGACTGGATGACATTCGGCTGAGTTGACACCCTTCCTTAACTTGAGCGAACCATCCCGGTTGCCCCTTGTGCAGGAGATCGAAAATGAGCGTCAAGTTGATCGAGGAATTCAACGTTACAGATGATGGTTGGGTTCCGGAATATGCGGCTAACGTCCACAATCTGGTTGAGAAGCACGGCGGCGGCTATCTTTCACGCAGCGGAAACATTGAGGCCCTCGAAGGTGAAATAAATAACTGTACGTTGATCGCCATCCTTGAATTCCCATCCAGGACGGCGCTCGAAAGCTTCCTCACCGAGCCTGACTATGCGCCTTACGGGAAGACTCGACAATTGGGGAGCGTATCGAATTTCCACGTCATTGGTGACACTAACATTGCAGGAGTTATTCCATACTTGAGGGCTGCTTGACTTAAGAAAGCCAGACATAGGTCAAAGCGGTGATTGGGGCGCGGCGCAGCTTTAGTCCTTTTGGGTTTTCAGCTTCCGTTCGCTCAGGGTCACAGGTGTGCACGCTAACTACCGAGCCACCCATGACTCATTCCTTGGGGTTCGCGGTGGCTGCAATGAGAAGTTGATTTGGGCTACTCAGCAGCTTTCGGGTAGATGAACCCGTTCACCGGGTAAAGACTGCCATATTGACCTGGCTGGCTTTCGACCCGGACCAACGTCCAATCATTGTTTTTGGATATATCCTTGACGCCCATCTTCAAAGACACCTTGTTGCGGTGCCAATTGGCATGATTCACGATGACTTCCCGGTCAGTGACAATACTGGATACGACCGCCACATGGCCCAAAGGCATACCGCGGGTTGCCCGGAATGACATCACTGCACCGACAACCGGTTCATTGCCTCGCTGAAAGATATTGTGCGCCTTGCCCCACCAGTCCTTGGCGTTGCCGCGAATTTCGATGCCACTGAGATTTCGTGCGTAGGGCACACACCAAACTCTTTGCCCACGTGCCCGTTTTTTTGAAACCTCTTGCAGCGCCATTGCTTGGCGTTCCGGATCGAGATCCACGTCGTTAGGGTTCTTTGCGCAGGCAGAGACGAGAACAATAAATCCCAGCGCAATCGCAGCGCGGGTGGCGCCGGTCAGGCGCGGCCAAATCGTGTTGGTTTTGCTAATGCTGATCTGCAAGAGACTTAGTTGCCGGTTTGAGTGGTTAGGGTGTTTTACGGCGATTTATCGGATTATAAAAAGAGACCCGTCAATTCCCCGGCAGGAATTTGCCAGTTCACTATGTCGCATTTTTGCCACTAGCTGAGCCTGAATAGGCAAATAGCTTCAGCTTAAGTGCAAAGACATCGGTTACAGGTGAGCTCAATCAAGGTCTCTCTTTTTTGGATCATAGCACCCTGTGAATAGCGTTCTTGGACTGTCGACCTTGGTTCGCCCACACGAATTTACGCGTTATCGCCATCCGTGGTGCCAGGCACAACAAATTCGGCGAATGGACACAGAGTTTCTGTAAAATCTACTGCTTCGGGCCCACACCTACCGAATAGTGCAACCTGCACCAAACGCGGGTGGGCGCTGACATTGACATGCAATTATGCCCGCGCCCGACCTAAAGGTTGTGCCGGTCGCCTGAGTTGGCTGCACATCAAAAATGTGGCGACAAACGTGTCGCGTCGGATTCTGCAAAATCATTTCGCATTCCTGCATGTGGAGAAACGATCACTCGAAAAAAATAGCGGCAAAGGAGATCACCAACATGACTACCTCTGCCACAGCCACAAGAGCCCGCGCCGGAGGGCGTTCAGCCCGTCGGGCACAGCGGACAGCACCAAAATTTGATATGCTTCCCGGCCTGAAGCGCAACATCCCGAATTGCGAAGTCATGGATGCCGACCAGGTTGAACGCATTGATAACGCGTCAATGGACATCCTGGAAAACGTAGGAGTTCAGTTTCGTGACCCAATCGCACTGGAGGACTGGAAGAAAGCCGGTGCAAAGGTAGAGGGCGAACTTGTTTATCTGGATCGCCATCTCGTACGCGAACTGATTTCCACCATCCCGTCTGACTTTACCTACCACGCGCGCGACCCTCACAAAAATGTCCGCCTGGGTGGCAACCATTCGATCTTTGTCCCGATGACGGGGGCTCCTTTCCTACGAGATCTGGAGGACGTGCGCCGCAATCCGACGCTGGATGACCTTGCGATGTTTCACAAGTTGGCACACATGATGCCAGCGCTGCACAGTTCGGCCCATCATATTGTCGAGCCGTACGACCATCCGATCAGTCAGCGGCATCTGCGGATTACCTATTCGTCAATGAAGTATTCTGACAAAACGTTCATGGGCATGACGACCTCTCCCAAGAACGCCGAAGACGTGATGGAAATGTGCGCCATCCTGTTCGGTGAGGAGTTTTTGGATACCCATCCGGTTACCACCGGCAATTGCAACGGTAACTCGCCTCTGGTTTGGGATGAAACCATGCTGGGTGCGATGCGCGCGTTCTGTCGGCGCAATCAACCGGTTCTTTGCTCGCCCTTTGTGCTGGGTGGTGCCAACACGCCCGCATCAGTGCCCGCAACGGTGGCGCAGTTGAATGCCGAGGCACTGTCTGCACTGGCCTATACGCAGGTTATTCGCAAAGGCGCACCCGCTATCTATGGTCATTATCTGTCGACAGTTTCGATGAAATCGGGTGCTCCGATGGCGGGCACACCCGAGATCAGCCTGATGAACTTCATGATCGGCCAAATGGCCCGGCACTATGAGGTTCCTTGGCGGACCTCGAACACACTTGGTGGTGCCAAGACGTTCGATGCGCAGGCTGGGTACGAGTCTGCCACTACGCTTCAAGCCGTCATTCATTCTGGTGCCAACTACATCTGGCATAGCGCAGGCTGGAACGAGGCTGGAATGCACTGCTCGGTCGCAAAATTCATCGTAGATGCTGAACAATGTGCAATGGCTTATCGCATGGCCGAAGGTCCCAAATGGCATGACTTTGATGAGGCTGTATCAGCGGTCCCGGATGTAGGGCCTGGCGGACATTATCTGGGTCACCCTCACACACAACAGAACTTTCAGGATGCGTTCTTTATGCCAGAACTGTTCGACAATAACTCAATCGAACAGTGGGCTGCTGAAGGCGAAGTCGAGATTACCGAGCGGGCTTTGAAACGTGCGCGCAAACTGCTCGCTGAGTATGAAGAACCCAAATTGGACGAAGCAAAGAACGAGGCTCTACTCGACTACATAGCGCGCAGAGAGCGCGAGATCCCCGCAGCGGACGAGTTGAACCAGACCTATTGAAGGACACGGTTTCTACCGCTCGCGGACACGGGGGCGGTTTCCTCAATTGCTTTGAAAGATCCAGCCATGAAGATTGCCGAGCTACATATCTACAGCCACGAATTGCCGGTAAAAGACGGCCCTTACACGATGGCAAATGCCCAAGTGTGGTCGCTGAATACGACCTTGGTCAAACTGGTAACGGATACCGGATTGATTGGTTGGGGTGAAACCTGTCCCGTTGGCCCCACCTACGCTGAATCACACGCGGGTGGCGCACGTGCGGCGCTTGCAGAGATGGGTCCGGGATTAATCGGCACCGAGATTCTGCCGCTGCCTGTGCACCGTCAGATGGATAAATTGTTGAACGGTCACAACTATGCCAAGGCGGCGATTGATATCGCTGTGCATGATGCATTGGGCAAACATTTGGGTATCAGTGTCGCGACATTGTTGGGTGGGGCCACGACGGACAAAATACCATCCTATTATGCAACTGGTGTTGGTGAACCGGACGACATCGCAAGACTGGCAGCTGAAAAGGTCGCCGAAGGTTTCCCCCGCTTACAAATCAAGGTTGGCGGTCGCCCGGTTGACCTGGATATCGAAACCATCCGCAAAGTCTGGGAGGTAGTACGAGGTAAGGGTATACGCCTGGCAGTCGACGGCAACAGGGGCTGGACCACCCGCGACGCTCTGAGGGTCAGCCGCGAATGCCCTGACATCCCATTTGTGATGGAACAGCCCTGCAATACGATTGAGAATATTCAGATGATCCGCCCTCAAGTAGGTCACGCCATTTACATGGATGAAAGTGGGGTGAACCTGAATGCTGCGGTCACGGCTGCTGGCACTGGTCTGGTCGACGGGTTCGGCATGAAGATTACCCGCATCGGTGGCCTGCAGCCGATGCGCGCTTTCCGCGATCTTTGTGAAGCACGGAATCTTCCCCACACCTGTGATGACAGTTGGGGGGGCGACATCATCGCCGCGGCCTGCAGCCATATAGGCGCGACAGTCCGTTCCGATCTGTTAGAGGGGGTTTGGCTTGCTCAACCTTACATCGAAGGTCACTACGACACCGAAAAAGGTATTCAAATCAAAGATGGGCATATCTCGGTTCCAACGGGAAGCGGGCTGGGCATCCAGCCTGATGAAAGCAACTTTGGCGCACCCGTGGAGTCGTTCGCATGACCGGAAGTAAATTGGACCTTGAGGGCAAGAAAGCCCTGGTGACGGGTGCGGCTGGTGGCTTGGGTATCTCCATCGTCAGCCAGCTAAGGTCTGCGGGCGTTCACGTCGCCGTAGCGGATCGCTCGGTTGCAGATGTCGAGGCCGAAGCGCATCTGCCCGGCGATCTGTTGGACCCGGCATACTCGGACGAATTGCCTAAGGCCGCCGCTGATTTGCTGGGCGGGTTAGATATCGTGATCAACAATGCAGGGGTGATCACACGCGGACCGGTCACGGATACTTCGGATGCAGACTGGTCATTGTCTGTGGGGGTGAATGTCGAGGCTCCGTTCCGTATTTGCAGGGCGGCAATTCCGATCATGGCGCAAAACGGTGGCGGGGCGATTGTTAACACCGGCTCGTGCTGGGGATTGAGGCCGGGTGGCAATCACGCGCTTTATTGCATGACCAAGGCTGCCATCGCATCGCTGACGCAATGTATGGGGATGGATCACGCGCATCAGGGCATTCGCGTCAATGCGGTTTGCCCGAACGAGGTGAACACGCCGATGCTGCGCACCGGTTTTGCCAAACGTGGCTTCGATCCGGATACAGCGGTGGCAGAACTTGGGCAAACGGTTCCTTTGGGCCGGATTGCCGAACCCGACGATATCGCGGACGTGGTTATGTTTCTCGTCTCCGATGCATCGCGATACATCTGTGGATCGCTGGTCGAGGTTAATGGTGGGAAGCCGGTATCATGAACCGGTTTGCTGGAAAAATCGCGCTGGTCACCGGCGGGCGCAGCGGAATTGGACGAGCGATTGCCAAGCGGTTGCGGCAGGAGGGTGCCCGCGTATTCACGGCACAGCGCGGACCGGAGGTAGAGTTTGAAGGGATCGAAGTGGACCTTGGCAATCTCGACGGCCCCAGCGCCGTGGTCTCTCAGGTCATTGAGGCAGCAGGTAAGCTCGACGTAGTGGTGAACAACGCCGGGATGATGCAGGAATCCACTGTCGAGGATATGTCGGTTGAGGACTGGCAGAACAACCTGATGGTCAACCTGACTGCGCCGTTCCTGATGATTAAAGCAGCGCTGCCATATTTGCGCAAAACTCGCGGCAGCATCGTCAACGTTGGCTCGATCGAAGGGCTGGGAAGTAATCCTGGCCACGCGGCCTATTGTGCGTCAAAGGCCGGATTGCACGGTCTGACCCGCGCCGTGGCTGTGGATCACGGGGCCGAGGGTATACGCTGCAACGCGATTGCTCCGGGGTGGATCGACACTGAACTCAACATGAGCTTCATCAACTCCATGCCGGATCCCGAGGCGTTTCGCCGAAATCTCGGAAATATCCATCCCGTCGGCCGAACCGGAACGCCGGATGAGGTCGCTGCGCTCGTGGCCTTTTTGGCCGCAGAAGAATCCGGCTTCATCACTGGACAGGTTTATACTGTCGACGGCGGTCGCATGGCCAAGCTAAGCCTGCCCTGATTGGCTTTGGTTGCGCCGCTGCTATTCGTCACCGGCGCGCCATTCTTTCCAACGCAGAACCATGTTGGCCCCGATTTCTCGGAAAGGCTGTGGCGGTAGGCGCCTTGGTTTGTCTGCGCCAGAAAAAAACCGAGTGATGTCCGAGCTGTGCCCGCAGGCCATCTCTGCCGCTGCAATCCCTGTCAGAGTACCGCGCGCTGTTCCCAGCCCATTCTGCACACAGCCGGAAAAAACACCCTCGTCGATCTCGCGCGCAACTGAGACACCATTGAGGCTGAGGCAAAGATGGCCCGCCCATTTGTATTCCATCTGTATTCCCGCAAGCTGTGGGAACCTCTTGTCGAATTTGCGCTGCATGACTTTCGTCGCCCGGGTTAGATCGGTCTTGGAAACCTTCATGTCGGGGCGCAAGGTAGCGCAGGTGCGGGTGATGATGCGATTGCCACCCTGTCCAGTATCGATCCGACGCATGGTGGTGCCCATCGGGTCCGATGGGGTCACGCCCCAGCGCGATTGTCCACCAAGACGCGACAGATCACCTTCGTCCAACTCCGGCGTCATAACGGCATACAGGAAGAGCTGCATCAATCGTCCCCGTTCGATACCAAAGCTTTCCAGATGACCATTGACGGTCAACAAGACTGCTCCTGCGCTGACCGAGCCACGATGCGTTTTGACAAGCCATGCATCACCCTGTTTTTCGAACCCGATAACGGCTGAATTTTCGCAGACCTTCACGCCATCCCCGGAAAGGCCGGCACTCAACCCGCGAACGTAACCCGCGGGTTGCAGCATCACGGTACCTGGCGTGTAAAGTCCGGAAACGTAGTGGCGTGATCCGGTCAGTTCATACATCTGCTGTGCGTCCAGCATCTCGCTGGTTTCACCCAGTTCTGTCAGATGCTTGGCGTAACTTTCATTATGTGTCTGGCCGGCCGCACTGGCCGCGCCGTTCACCTTGCCAACCGGATCGAAGTAGTTCGGGTCGATCTGGTATTCCTCGACTGCACCGCGGGCAAATGCGATGGCTTGTCGGTTCAGCGCAATCACCGCCTTGTCGTCCCCCGAACCAGAGTAATCCGACGAGGACAGATCATGAGGCAGGTCGATCATGAAGCCTGAGTTGCGGCCAGCCGCACCCTCAGCCACGCGCCCTGCTTCCAATACGACAACCATGGCGTCTGGCTGCAATTGCAGCAGACGACGGGCTGCTGTCAGACCTGCAAACCCTCCACCAACTACGGCGAAATCGGCGGTTATGTGGGTATCTAACTCTTGTGCCGGTGGCTGGCTGCCCAAAATGGCATTCCAGGCAGCCGCCCCACGATGGACAGGTTGTTGTCGCGCGGAATAGCTACTCAATCCACAGCCTCATCCGCATCATCGGCCAGATCAATCCAGATGGTCTTCAGCTGAGTGTACTGGTCGTGGGCATGCACCGAGTTGTCGCGTCCACCAAATCCCGATTGCTTGTAACCGCCAAAAGGCGTGGTGATGTCGCCCTCGCCAAAGCTGTTGACGGTTACGGTTCCTGCCCGGATCGCGCGCGCGCCACGAATGGCGCGTTTAGCGTTCGCAGTGAAGATCGAGGCGCAAAGCCCATACTCGGTGTCATTGGCAATCCTGATGGCCTCATCGAACCCCGAGACTTCAATCACCGACAACACGGGACCAAAAATCTCTTCCCGCGCCAGGGGGGCATCGTTGCCGGGTACTTCGACCACGGTAGCTTCGACAAATCCGTTATCAGCCTTGCCGCCGACTAACACACTCTCGGCCTGATCCAGATAGCCGCAAACCTTGGTGTAGTGGCTATCACTTACCAGCGCGCCGATACGGGTCTCCGGGTCCAGCGGATCTCCGATGTTCCATTGTTTGGCGTGGTGTGCGATGCGCTCCAGCAATTCGGCCTTCACATCCTTATGCACGATCAGGCGCGACGAGGCCGAGCAGTTCTCGCCCATATTCCAGAACGCGCCATTCACCACGTGCGCAGCCACTCGGTCGAGGTTCTCGGCGTCGTCCATCACGATGGCGGGGTTCTTGCCGCCCATCTCCAGCACCACCTCCTTAGCGTTGCTTTCGGCGGAATAGGTCAAGAAGCGTTTGCCAGTGACAGTTGAGCCGGTGAAGGAGACCATGTCGATATCCATGTGCCGCCCGATGGGTTCACCAACTTCAGCCCCACCGCCGGGGACGATGTTCAGAATGCCACGTGGCAATCCGGCTTCCTTCGCCAACTCGGCCAGCCGCAGAGTGGTCAGAGAGGTCTCGGCTGCAGGTTTCACCACCACCGAACACCCTGCTGCCAGAGCAGGCCCAATCTTCCAGGCAAGCATCAGCAGCGGGAAGTTCCAGGGCAATACCAAACCCACAACGCCAATCGGTTCTCGGACCACCATAGCAATGTGATCGTCACTGGCGGGCGAGACCTGATCATAGATCTTGTCGATCGCCTCGGCGTGCCATTTCAGGCTGTGGATGGTTTCGGGCACATCCACGGTTTCACAGTCGAAGATGGTTTTACCGCTGTCTATGCTCTCCATCACCGCCAGTTCGCGGGCGTTGCGGGTTATCAGCTTGCATAGCCGAATCAGCACGTCTTTGCGATCGGAGGGGTGGAGCTTCGACCACCGGCCATCGTCAAACGCCTCACGCGCCTTTTCTACGGCGAAGTCTACATCCGCCGCGCCGCAGGCCGCGATGTCAGCCAGCTTTTCGCCAGTCGCCGGGTTAACAGTCTCAAAAGTCTCGCCAGAGATCGCCGGGCGGTACGCGCCATCAATGAAAGCGCCCGTGGGCAAGGTCAGGCCGGCAGCGATGGATTTGTATTCGTCCTGTGTCAGCAATTCCATGCCTTAACCCTCCGCCACGATATCTGCGATTGTCTTTTTCAGCACACGTGTCACCTGTTCCAGCGCGCGCTTGTCATCTTTGTTGAGGCCTTTCAGCGGAGGCCGCATCGCGCCCGCATCGAAACCGTTCATGGTCACGCCATGTTTGATGGTTTGAATGAACTTGCCACCCTGTTCGAGTACCCGCATCAGCGGCATCATTGCGGACATGATCCGACGACCCTTGGCAAAATTGCCTTCGATCACGCAGGCCTGATACAGCGCAACATGCTCGGCAGGCAGGAAGTTCGACCCTCCACACACCCAAAATGGTGCGCCCCATGCGAAGAACTCCAACGCTTGATCATCCATGCCGCAGCCAAGCTGGATATGGGGATAGTCGCGGGCCAGCAGGTGCACCCGATTGATATCGCCTGAACTTTCTTTGATGCCACAGAAGTTGCGACTGCGACCCACGCGGTCAAGGAACTCCTCACCCATCATTGTCCCGGTACGGTGCGGATAATTGTACAGCATCACCGGAAGATCGGCGGCCTTGTCGATGGCCAGTGCATTCAGTGCGTTTTCCCGGTCTGTCGGCACTGAATAAGCAGGGCTTGCAAGCAGGATCGCATCCGCTCCCAGTTCCCGAGCACCCTTAGCCAACGTGATTGAATCCGATGTCAGCATGGAACCGGTTCCGACAACCAGCGGCAGACGTCCCTTCAAACGTTCATGAGTGAAACGAGCGAGTTCCAGGCGTTCCTCTACGGTTTGCGCATAGTTTTCGCCGGTCGATCCCCCAGATATCAGGCCGTGCACGCCGTTTTCGATCAAATAGTCGATCACGTCATTTAACGCATCCCAATTGACGGCTCCGTCACTGTGATATGGCGTGACGACAGGGGTATAGATCCCCTCAAATCTGAATATCGGGTTCATTCAGTCCTCATGCTGGTTTTGATCGAGGTAACGCGCCCATCGGAACGTCCAAGGCCTCGGGCATTACAAACAGTTCGATCTGGTCGCGAGAAAGATTCCAGTGGTCTTCGGCCAGTTGAGCTGCTGCTGTTTCATCACGCGCTTCAATTGCAGCTATGATGGCATCGTGCTGCTGGCTGGCTTCTGACAGATTTTCCGACATCTCCGCAGTTTGCGGGCGGTAAAAGGTCATACCGATCCGGGAATGATCGATTAGCAGTCGGTTATAAGAGGGTAACAGATAGATATTCCCTGACATTTCGCCGGTTATCTCATGAAAGCGGTTGTTGGCCAGTGCTCGCTCTTCGCCCGAGCCACTACGCAACGCAGCCTTGAACGCTTCCTGGGACGTTTTGAGTTCTTCGATTTGGTCGGGCGTCGCATTCTGTGCTGCGAGGCGCAAGACAGCCCCATAGATCATAGGAGCGGCGAGAAAGAAGTCGCGCAGCGTCGTATAGGACATTTCAGATACGCGGGCGCTGCGGTTCGTGCGCAGATCCAGATAACCCTCACCCGCAAGCTGCCGGAAAACTTCGCGCAATGGCGTCCGGGACAGGCCAAAGGCGTCAGACAACTGCGCCTCATCCAGATCAGCACCTGGGCGCAAACGTAGAGTCAGGATCGACACCTTCAGGTGCTCTCTCAGCTCATCCTTCCGCTTCTTCGCCTCGTCTTTCATCGCATGTCCTCATGTTGCGTTGCCGGGATGCCAGAATGACGAATCGTGCGGCAAACACAATTGGCGCTCTGTGTGTATCTTTCAAAAATACAACTTGTACACAATAGGAATTTATGCAGCATACAAAAAAACTGGAGGAGGACAGCGCCGGTGGGCAGCAGTGTGGAAGAACCCGTGATCGATTGCCGAAATCTGTGGAAGATATTCGGGAAATACGCCGATGAGGCGATGAAAGCCGTTCAGGCGCAGGGACTTGGAAAGCTTGAGGTTCGGGATCAGTTCAACTGTGTAGTGGGTGTTCAGAACGCGACTTTCACTGTCAATCGCGGTGAAATCTTCTGCATCATGGGGCTTTCGGGATCCGGCAAGTCCACTCTGATTCGCCATGTGAACCGCCTGATCGAGCCAACTTCGGGGCAACTTTTTATCGAAGGTCAGGACGTGAACACCCTGTCCGCCCGTGACCTGCGCGAACTGCGTGCCGAGAAAATTGGCATGGTGTTCCAGAACATGGCGCTGATGCCCCACCGGACGGTTCTGGACAATGTTTCGTTCAGTCAGGAAGTACGAGGGCATGATGTACGCGAACGTCGCGAAAACGCTTTGCGCGCCATTGATGCAGTAGATCTGAATGGCTGGGATCAGAAATACCCGGACGAACTGTCTGGCGGCATGCAGCAGCGGGTTGGTCTGGCCCGTGCTATCGCCGCCGACCCGGCAATTCTCTTGATGGATGAACCCTTCTCGGCCCTCGATCCTCTGATCCGCCGGCAACTACAAGACAAATTCATGTCCCTGTCCGCCGAGATGAAGAAAACCACGCTGTTCATCACGCATGATTTGGACGAGGCCATTCGCATCGGTGACCGGATCGCGATCATGAAAGACGGAGCGCTGGTGCAGGTTGGCACACCCGAGGATATCGTGACCAATCCGGTCGACGAGTATGTTGCTGATTTCGTCGCGGGCATTTCCAAACTTGAGTTGATTTCGGCCGGCAAAATCATGGAACCCGTCGAGGCCTTCGAACGCCATAGCGGTCCGTTTGATGCAAGCGACTGGCCCGAAGCGCATCCGGATCATTCACTGGATGATCTGGTGAACCTGTCGATCTCCACCCAAAACCCGGTTGTGGTCAAGGCGGATGGCAAGGCTATCGGGATCGTGACCAAGAACGCCCTGCTGCGCGGCATTCAGGGCGATGTCGAAGACGCCAGCACCGTAAAGCACTGAGGACCAAACGTTATGGCAGATACGGAATTCAATATTCTAGACCCGTTTTCCTCGGTCGATCTTGGGCTGGCGGAATCGGCCGACGGTGTAAAGCAATGGGCAATTTCCAATCGTGGCATCATCCAACCGATCAAGAACTTCTTCAATGACCTGATAGTTGGCATAGACAACGGTCTGAATGCGGTTCCGCCGCTGATCATGTTGGTCCTGTTGGTCCTGATCGCGTGGCAGGCCGCAGGCCGCCGGGTCGCCATTCTGGTAGCTATCAGCATGACGGTGCTGGGCTTTCTGTCTCCGAATGCCTGGGGACTTGCGATGACGACGCTGGCGATTGTTATCTCGGCCGTTATCCTGTGTTTCATCATCGGTTTGCCACTTGGCATTCTGGCGGGCAAGAACGACCGGTTCGAAACCGCGATCCGTCCTGTTCTGGACACGATGCAAACCATCCCTGCCTTCGTCTATCTGGTGCCGGTCGTCATGCTGATCGGCATTGGCAACGTTTCGGGTGTCATCGTCACCATAATCTTCGCACTGCCGCCTCTGATCCGCCTGACCTCGCTGGGTATTCGCGGCGTGAATGCATCCGTGGTTGAAGCTGCCCGAGCTTTTGGTGCGAACCCCCGTCAGATTCTGTTCAAGGTCGAACTGCCTTTGGCGACACCAACCATTCTGGCTGGCGTCAACCAAACCATAATGTTGTCGCTGTCCATGGTCGTGATTGCATCGATGATCTCCGTCAAAGGGCTGGGTAACGAGGTTTTGCGCGCCATGGGTCGCCTGGATGCGGGCAAGGCGCTGGTTGGCGGCTTGGGCATCGTGATCCTCGCCATCGTCCTCGACAGAATTACGCAAGGCATGGGCCAATCCGGTCGCGAACGCGGCCATCGCCACTGGTGGCAAACCGGACCAGTGGGGGCCGTGATGCGCGTCTTTAACAAAACCTGAACTTCACAATTCAACAAACCCTAGGGAGGGAAATTCTATGCTCAAAACTAAAGCGATCGCGGCCTTTGCTGCGACCACAATGCTGACCAGCGTCGCATTTGCGTCTGACAAACCGGGCGAAGGCGTGACCGTTCGTCCGGTGATGGCGCCATCGGTCGAGGAAATCTTCCAACATCGCATCTTGTTTGCTGCACTCGAGGACCTGGGTTACGAGATCGCTGATCCGCAGGAAGTTGAATACCAGACGATCCACCTGGCCCTGGGTACCGGTGACGGTGATTTCACCGCCGTGCACTGGAACAAGCTGCACGACACGTTTTATCAGGAATCCGGTGGCGATGACGTTCTGGAAAAAGTCGGTACGCTGATTGACGGCGCGCTACAGGGCTATCTTGTCAACAAGTCGGCTTATGATGCGGGCGTCCAGAATCTGGGCGACCTGAAAGACCCGGAAAAAGCCAAGCTTTTCGACGCCGATGGCGACGGCAAAGCTGATCTGGCAGGTTGCGTGCCGGGTTGGGGTTGTGAGCGTGTGATCGAACATCAGTTGGATGAGTTCGGACTGCGTGACACCATTGCCCACAATCAAGGCGCTTATAACGCCATCATCGCAGACACGATCGCTCGCAACGCTGCAGGCGAAAACGTTCTGTACTATACTTGGACACCGTACTGGGTGTCAGGTGCGTTGGTTCCGGGCGAAGATGTGGAATGGCTGGCTGTTCCCTATTCCTCTCTGCCGGATGGGGCCACAGCGGAAACAACCTTTGACGGCAAAGATCTGGGTTTTGCAGTAGACAGTATTCGTGTTGTCGCCACAGATGATTTTCTGAACGCCAACCCCGCGGCAGCCAAGCTGTTCGAGGTAGCCAAGATCGACATCAACGACATCTCAGCGCAGAACAAGATGGTGTCTGATGGCGAAGACGGCTCGGAAGATATCGACCGTCACGTCGAAGCCTGGATCGAAGCAAACCGCGAAACTTACAACAGTTGGCTTGAAGCAGCGCAGGCTGCTGCTCAATAATCAAGTTTATCAGCCAAACTGGGATCTGCGCGGGCTGAAGCTCGCGCAGTTTCTTTCTGAGGGTGACGTAATCATGATCCAAGCTCAGACGCAGCACTACAACTTCATGCTGGTTGAGGAATTCTCGCATCTGGCGTTTTCCTGTGCCGTCGAACCATTGCGCATTGCCAACCTTGTCAGCGGGCACGAGTTGTACAAATGGACCTTTGCTTCGGAGCAAGGGGAAAAGGCCGTTTGTTCAAACGGATCTGTCACTTTGGTGCATTCAGGGTTCGATCTGCTTCCCAGATGCGATCAGATTTTTGTGCTCTCAGGCATACACATGCGCAATCACGTATCGCGTACCTTGCTGAGCAGTTTGCGGCGCGAGCGGGCCAAGGGAACAGCGATCGGCGCATTGTGTTCAGGTGCTTGGGTGCTTGCCGAGGCCGGGTTTTTGGATGGCATGCAAGCCGCGATCCATTGGGAATACCATGACGCCTTTATGGAGGCGTTCCAGGAGGTGAACCTGGTCCGCAGCGTCTTTGTGGCTGATGAAAAACACGTCACAGCTTCGGGTGGTACTGCTACTGCAGATCTGATGTTACATCTGATCGAGCGTGACCACGGCTATGACTTGTCTGTCGCCGTGGCGGATCAGATGGTTTACAACGCGGTCCGGAATGCAACCGCCGAGCAACGCGTTTCTCTTCAGTCGCGCAACGGAATGCGGAATACGCATTTGGCAAAGGCGATCCAGATCATGCACGATCGCATCGAAAACCCGGTTTCGCCATCGGTCATCGCCGAGCAACTTGGGATTTCGACCAGGCAACTTGAACGTTTATTCGGGAAATACCTCAACGCATCGCCGAAAAAGTACTTTATGGAGATGCGGTTAGAGCGCGCACGACACCTTCTTATACAGACTGAGGCATCAGTAACGGATGTCGCTTTTGCTTGCGGCTTTGAAAGTGCAGGCCATTTTTCCCGCGTATACAGGGCGGCATTTGGCGTAACACCAATGCTGCAAAGAGGACGATTGGACTGAGATACGGCTGTCTCTTCGATCAACCCAGATAGTACAGGTTCCTGCCTTCGCGCTGTTGCTTACCGAACTGTCCTTTGGCACGCAGCAAAGGCAGCAAACAGTTTTCATCCGGCAACGATCGGGATACGCAAGCAATCTCTGGGTTCCGCCGGGTTGGCATCATGCCTCACATGCATAAACTGTTACCTTTTCGGATAACGGGTAAGGGCTCGTTCGACCAATTGAAGCGCCTGGCAGGGCATGGTGGCAGTGAGCCTAACTTCGTCAGCTTTCCACGCTGTATTTTCTTCTGATCTGGGGGGAGTTTAGAGCCCATAGGCTGCTCGAATACTTTCCAGGATTTGGGCGCAACTCAATTTCCTAATAAAACGCCTCTTGTTGATTGTTATACAATAACATAACAAGCATGTGTGCGGATTGTAGGATGTCAGATCCCACCTGCCCGACGATCCGTCCGATCCATCCAGATGAGGAATACACTTCATGCTAGACACCCGCCTTCCTGTCACCGTCCTCTCCGGCTTCCTAGGTGCTGGTAAGACAACTCTTCTGAACCGCGTGCTGAACAATCGTGACGGGCGACGGGTCGCTGTAATTGTTAACGACATGTCCGAGGTCAACATCGACGCCGACCTTGTGCGCGCCGATACAGAGCTATCCCGCACGGACGAAACGCTGGTGGAGATGTCTAACGGTTGCATCTGTTGTACGCTTCGCGACGATCTTCTGGATGAGGTCAGGAGATTGGCAACCGAGAACCGGTTTGACTATTTGCTAATTGAATCAACCGGAATTTCCGAACCACTACCCGTCGCTGCCACCTTCGATTTTCGGGACGCCGATGGAAATAGCCTCTCGGATGTTTCGCGGTTAGATACCATGGTCACCGTTGTTGACGCTGTGAATCTGCTAAGAGATTTTTCCAGCCACGACTTCCTGAGTGACCGTGGTGAGGTGCTTGGCGAAGAAGACGAGCGCACTCTGGTTCATCTGCTCACAGAACAGATCGAGTTTGCGGACGTTGTGATTTTGAACAAAATCACTGATGCCGGGCCTGATCGTGTGGACGCAGCACGCAAGATCATCCGGAGTCTGAATGCTGATGCTCAGATCGTTGAGACCGATCACTCTGATGTACCCGCAGATGCAATTCTGGACACCGGCCTTTTCGATTTCGAGAAAGCGCATGAACACCCAATGTGGGCCAAAGAGCTTTATGGGTTTGCGGACCATGTTCCCGAGACTGAAGAATATGGAGTAACAAGTTTCGTCTACCGCGCCCGGCAGCCGTTCGTACCTAAAAAAATTCTGACTGTTCTGAACGGGGAACTGCCCGGAGTAATCCGCGCCAAGGGTCATTTCTGGATTGCCACCCGTCCGGATTGGGTTGCCGAGTTTTCACTCGCCGGCTCTTTGTCTTCAGTCAAACCGCTTGGAACGTGGTGGGCAACTGTTCCGGAAGACCGGCGCCCGGATCACGAAAGCGCCCGCGCTTACATGGAGGCACACTGGCAAGAGCCATGGGGCGACCGGCGGCAGGAAATCGTGTTCATCGGAAGCGGCATAGATTGGCCAACTCTAAAGGCCCGGTTAGACGCAGCCTTGCTGCCCACGCAGGTTGCAGATCGACCCGAGAACTTACCAAACCTGCCCGATCCGTTCCCCCTGTGGCGACGCGCCGAGGCCGCAGCATGAACTATGCTCGTGAGATCATCGAAGATGCCGCAATCGGCGTCGGTGTCGCGAAAACGCCTGAGGGTTTGTCAGCAATCCATCACCCCGGTTGTGCTGCTGTGGTCTGGCGCAGGAACCCCGTGCACAGCTTTCAATCGTGGATCGACAGAATACCGCCTGAAAACCTGCCAAAAGCGCGATTGGTCCTGCGCCCGCGATCTGTTCGGCAGGCGGTTGCTGAAATATGTGAACTCTCCGGAACTCCAAAAGCCCAAGAATGCGACCGCTTGATTGATGACGTCACCGCGCTGTCGGAGATCTTCGCAGGTTTGATGAGCGCAGAATGGCTGCGCCTGCGCTTAGATGTCGTGACCACGAATGCCTGTCGTAGGTTTCACATAGATGCGGTCACTGCCCGCCTCGTCTGCACGTATCGCGGCACGGGTACTCAATATGGCATCTCCACCAACGGAGAGGATCCAGGTCGCGTCTTCACAGTTCCTACTGCTGCACCGATAATATTGCGAGGAACACACTGGCCTGAACAACCGAGGTCAGGCCTTTTGCATCGCTCGCCACCTATTGAAGGGTCCGGAGAAACGCGACTTGTGCTTGTCCTTGATCCGGTCGCAGATCCTGACGACGAATTCGACCAAGTCTTGATACACTGACTCAGTAAAAAAGACGGTCTTATCGAACCGATCAGGTGTTGGGAACGGAACTCGGCCCAATGCAAGGTGATCGCTTTGTCGCGATCACCTTGCATTTCTACTTGGTGCTGGAGGTCCAGAATGCGCAGTTGGCGAAGGGCCGCACCTGCAAATGACCGAAAATTGGACACTGGGGTTTTTGGGTTCCGAACTAACCCTCTGACCGCTGGTCAAAAAACCTCGCAGTGCAAGGCTGGTGCTTCCACGACGCGGATTCATATCCAAGCAGGTGTTCCACATAACCGAGACACTTAAGTACTTCCTGGCCGGCTTGGGCCGCATTTTGTATTGTGGCCAAGATGCTCCTAAAATCGGACCTTCAAGTCCGCCCGCATCAAAGCCATTTCGGCTGATAATTCTGCCCGTTACAAATTGCTGTATTCAACCCGGATCAACTCGCGACCCCGAACGCTCTTCGAATTGCATCCGCCATCGCTCCGCAAATCTCGGAATCGATGTTCTGACCATATTCAATCACCAGCTTAGATGCAGGCAGCTTGGGAAATCCGTTCTCAGTGGTCAGTTGCACCATGTCGGCCGTCAGCATGTCCGCATTCAAAACACCAATAGCCACACCTGCCCGAACGGCTGCGGCTACGCCGGTGGCGCTTTCACTGGAATAGACAACCCGGTAGTTGCGGCCGCTTTCAATCAGCGCATTCACCGCCACGTCGCGCCACCAACAGTCGCGGTCAAACAAGGCAACAGGCAATGGGTCTGCTTCGTGAACGGCATGTGCCCGTGACGTTGCCCAGACAATGTGCTCATCTTTCAATGACTCCATGTTGGGGCCCAGCTCTGCAACCTCATGAACCGCGATATCCATTTGCCCCGACGCCAGAGCAGCCGAATACCCTGTACTTAATGAGCGCTGCACGTTGAGTTCGACTTTGGGATTTTCTCGGGCGAAATCTGCGATGATTTCAGACAACAATTCAGAACTATGATCGTCGGGGATACCAATTCGAAGTACCCCGGTCAGTTCCTTTCCGGTCAGTTCCGCAAAGATGTCGTTAAGGTCGCTAACGACCTTTCTGGCAACGGGTTCAAGCTTTTCACCGGCAGCTGTCAGACGCACACCTCGCCCGTGACGCACAAATACGTCTTGGCCCAGAAGCTCCTCTAGCTTTCGGATTTGCATACTGGCGGCAGACTGAGTGCGGTGAATTCTCCCCGCACCCGCCAGAATGCTGCCGGTATCCGTGACAGCAAGAAAGGTCCTGAGCAGATCGCTATCCAGATGCGGCATCGTGAGGTTTCGTAATTTCTTATATCTGAGTCAAAAACTATTCGTTTTTCCGATTTCTTTCAAGTTGCTACCTATGGTGCAGTCTTTGAAAGGAATTGCCATGGCGAGCGACAGCGCCCTTAACTCCAGAAACTCTACAGCGAAAATCCTGATTGTTGCGGCGTTAGTCTCCGTGGGTGCAATCTCTATCGCCTTTCCTACCAAAGCCCTCGAGACATTTGAGTTTGTAGCAATCAGCCTACTTCAGGTTTCGCCTCTTGTTATACCCGGCATTCTGATAGCGGCCTGGGTCAGCGCCAGCGGTGCCAGCAGTCGTATCGCCGAGGTGTTCAACGGAAACCTGTTCAAAACAATTGCTGCAGCCTCCTTGGTCGGAGCGGTCACTCCGGTCTGCGGTGTCACCGTTCTGCCCTTGATGGCCGGATTGCTGGCTGCAGGTGTGCCGCTTGCACCGGTCATGGCATTCTGGCTGTCGTCGCCAGTCACCGATCCGGCCATGCTGGCTACAACCGCCGCAACCTTGGGGATGAGCTTTGCCATCGGCAAGACCCTCGGCGCGATGGCGATGGGACTGTTTGGTGGAGGCGTAACCGCTCTGCTCAGCAACCGGTCTTGGGGGCAGTCAGCACTACGCGACAATGCCTTGGTCGGAAGCCTCGGGCGGGTCTGCCAGGCAGATGAAATCGAATGGGCTGTCTGGCGCTCACCTGAACATCGCACTCACTTTCGAACCGAGTTCATCGCCATTTCACGTCTTGTCCTGATTTGCCTGATCCCCGCCTTTGCCGCCGAATTTGTTCTGCAAAGCCTGCTGGAGCCCCAAGCCCTTTCTTCTTACGTGGGTGGCAATGTGTGGTGGGCCATTCCGCTGGCGGTCTTTGTTGGCGCGCCTGCCTATCTGGATGGATACGCTGCTTTGCCGCTGACCCGTTCCCTCATGGACCATGGCATGTCATCCGGTGCAGCGATGGCGTTTCTGGTATCCGGTGGCGTCGTCAGCATCTGGGGTGCAATGGCAATCTTTCCAGTACTGAAGTTGAAGCCGTTTTTGCTCTACCTCTCCCTTGCGGTAACCGGTTCAATGGCGGCAGGTTGGATCTTTGGGTTAGTCGTTTAACACTGTGATGACTGGCGCCCCACAGGAGCACTGAGTGTTCTGAATCAAACCTGAGTGCCAACACCGCGAAAGGTAGCTTTGTTGCGCCCATTCACGATTGGCCAACTAATCCTGAATCTCCGGTTCGCGACGCGCTGCACAAACGAAATGCCGATGTTTGGCCGACAGCGGTGATGGTCTCAAAGAACTTGTAAAGGCTCACCCTAGAGAATGGCGGCAGCAAGCCCACTTCGACGGGTGAGGCGAAATGGACGAATACTTGCTTTTCCAGCTTGCGCCTTATCTTCGTCTCAAAGTCAAAATAACGTGCCGGTCGAGCGTACTAGTCCAACGAGCTTGGGTTTTCGGAGACCGTCCAATGCGTGTTACAACCAATGGGGTTATCGTAATTGGGGTGGTAACCATGATGGCAATCATGGTCGCTGCAATCGCGTATCAACAATTCTCTTGGTGGGTTTTCCCCTTCGGATTGTTGTTTCTTACAATCTTCGCCGGAATCCTGTGGGTATGTTTCTTGGATCACCGCGAAGACAGATTTCGCCGCGCATCTGAAGGTGAATTTCCAGATGAGCCCTGGATGAGAGACAAGAAGTGGCGGACAGACAACATGACGTCTCGAAGCAAATCAGAATTCTGGGGAAGTCTGGCGTTCACTCTTATTTTGGGAGTGTTTGCCCTCTCCGGCATTGTTTCCTTGCAATCAGGACTACCCGAAGGAAACTATTGGGTACTGCTCAACTTCATTCCGATCGCAGGTGCGCTCTACTTCGCGCGCAGCACCTATTTTGCCTGGAGAACATGGAAACTAGAGCGGTACGTCAACCTGATTTACGAGACCCGACCTGCATGGATAGGTTCAAAGTTCTCGGCAGTGATGAAAGTGGTTGGTGTTCGACGGGCTGACCAAGTCGAAGCGTGGTTGGAGCACCTGAAAGTCGTACGCCGAGAAGAAAGTGATGGAGTCGCTTTTGAGAAAGTCGTGGATCAAAAACTAACAGGTCAGACGGAAGAGATGAGTGGCGGCCAGATAAGAATCTCTGTCGACATCCCCGAAAATACCCCTGCCACTTCTTGGAACGATGATGAGCAAGAAAGCTGGTGGGATTTTGTTATCGTAGTTGGTCTGCCCGAAAAGAAGATCACTTTGAGGTACGAAGTACCTGTCGCCGACCCAGCGCTACACTAACTTTCCAGAACCTGACGTAACGCGGCCGTTGCAAATGAAAGCGGTCGTTTGGCGGCCGTAAAGAACGGTGGGTTTGTATGCTCACTTGCCATGTGCACCTGGTCCTGAATGACTGGAATCTGCGGCTCGCGACCTACTGCACACGCGAATGACTGATGTCTGATCGACGGCGGCAATGGCTTCAGAGCTGCCCTAGCACTATAGCCGGTTTGCGGCGCTACCATTCAAGCCGTGGCGCATTGCTTACATCGACAGTTATTGCGTTACTATCGTCAGAAATGCTCCATGGCAAAGTCTGAAGGTCCACTTCAGTTGGTCCTTTTCTGACCCTCCCCCAAAGATCAAAATGAACATTTTGGCATGGGTCGTAGAAACCACCCAAGTCTCCTGCATCTGGCCGTACGATGCACCCGTATCCGCCAGTGTTGATTGGACTCACGACAAACCACTCAAACCTCAAAACGCGGTCGGGTTCGATCTCTATCTCTTCGTTAGCCCGCACTTCGTCGAGAAGGCTCGCATTGCTGTTGAACTCGAAACCAAGGAGCTCAAGCGCCTGAACTTTCTGCTCGAAATTTCGTCGCCAAATAACCACTGGAACTTCGTCAAGCCTGAACATTGCAGATTGGCCGGGTTCAAAGTTCTCCACGTCCAAAGTGTAGACAGCAGGCCGTGGAACGCTTGCGACGTCTGCAGAAGGCAACATTGCCTGAAACAGGTAGTAAACTCCCGCCATGAAAGTTAGAAACAACCATCCGCCTGTTGCGTAGTACAAGAAGTCTTTTTTCAATTTAGTTGTTAACTGTATTGTGTGATCTGCGTGTATTCCTGTTAGTCGTGTCGAAGGCTTAGCCCTGAGTCAAGAAAGCGGTGTTACTAAGACCGTATTGCAGGACAGCTTTGCAGAGTGGGTTCGGACTTGTGTAGAACACTACGGCTCAGTGCTACCATCGGAAGACTTGTATCCAGCATAAAGCCGGTCGGTGGTGCCCAGCGTGTGGTGAGTGACGTTCGCAATTTGCGGTGCGAGCAATAAACTAAAATGTTGTCCACGGAGTCTTTGGTTTCTTCTTAGCCGCCTATGCCTGCTGCAAAGACCGACGGCTATGAGCCCGAATGACCGATGCTGCGTTAAGAATGAATGTCGACTTTGTGCTCAGCACGTCACGCTTGGTTTCGATTTGACAATACCGCGCCTGGGTGGTGACGTTTGCTGGATGACCGGTATTCGACAGGACGTTCGTCAGTATGGAGGCAAAACCTCTCGGGTCGTCGTGCTTCACGGCGGACCAGGGGGCGCGGGCGAGATCGAACCCCTTGCACGTGAGCTGGGCAAAAGAGGCCATGCTGTCTTAGAACCTTTTCAGACCCGTCACTCGGTTGGTGGACAGGTGGACGAACTCAAAGCGCAGATCGAAGCACATTGTTCGCCACCTGTATCTCTAATCGGATGGTCTTGGGGCGCGTGGCTTGGATGCTTGTTTTCGGCACGCCATAGAACTTTGGTGCACAATCTCATCCTACTGGGCAGCGGGCCGTTTGAAGCGCGCTTTGCCTCTGCAATTCGAACGACGAAAAACTCCCGTTTGACGAATAAGCAGCAGTCAGAACTGAACATGCTTCGCGCTTCGGAAGGTAACATCGAAGACGTAGCAAGGTTTATCGAACTCAGTGATCTGGCAGATACCTATGCGCGAGATTCATCGTCCCCTCCAACCGTTGTTTTTGATGGCGAAATTCACGCAGCGGTCTGGCGCGAAGCGGATGAGATGCGCACTAACGGCTCACTGCTAGAGGCCATCGCGACCATTCAGTGCCCCGTCCTTGCAATCCATGGCGATTATGATCCAAGACCATCGGAAGGCGTTCAGATTCCATTGTTGACGGCGCTTCCATGGGCAAAGTTCGTCGAACTTGAACGTTGCGGACATAAGCCATGGCAGGAAATTCATGCCAAAGAAGAATTCTACCGATTGATCGATAACGCGATCATCTGAACCACTTCACAGCAGAAACTCGTGCTGTGGCAGCGATAGTTCACTTCATCCGTATCACAGCTGTTTGTGAGTCACACTGTTAATTCCGGTATACGCCTATTGCTGCCTGCTGCACCGGGAGAATACGCTGAGTACGACTACCGATCGATTTGGGTTTGGCGGGCCTACCCTAGCTTGCAACAGAGAACAGTGGCCGTGGCCTATGTTGACTTATTCTGAGCTGCGGCTGACGATTCAACCAAACAAAATAGCAAATGCGAGAAAAGCTAATGGCAAAAAGTCTCGATGATCCTTCCGCTATCGCCGCACACTTTGTTAAAGCCTTCGATGTTGCGGATCGTGATCGCATCGTCGCATGTTTGGCCAAAGATCTCGTAGCCGAAATAACCCAACCCGATGGCAACACCAAACAAGTCCATGGGCGAGACGGATACATGAGATCCATAGACGCAATGGATATCGCAACAGTTCGCCCAAGTATCAAGGCGACGCAAATCGCGCCTGTTTCTTCCGATCAGGTGATGGCGATGGTTGAAATTCGAGCGAAACGCAAAGGCCGGACACTTCACAATTTTGCGGCCTTTCTTATGTCGGTCAGCAAAGGCCAGATCACACGCATTTGGATGGTTGAAGCCCTACCCGCCGAAAGTGATTCATTCTGGAAATCCTAACCAACAAGAACGAAAGCACTGGCGCGAGTTTTGAAACCCAAATCAGCTAGTTTGTTACTTGGACACTCAAGTTCGAGAAATCCCCTCTTTTCAGGTCACGCTTCTTGATTGTGATCACCAGATTATTAACGTCTCCGAACATCCAACCGATCAAATCGCTCGAAGGCAATTCGAGCAGGGTTACTTCCTGTCGGCTGTTGAACTGGTGAACATAACCCCATGGCGTATGGCCCATACCCCCCATTTCATGACGGGCTTGGGCAGCCCAAACCTCTTCGCAGTCTGAAATGAGTGCGTCGGGCAATTGCTCGTCCTGCTGCAAATAAGGGGCTTTCGCAGCGTCTAACAATTCACTTTCAAACGAATAAATCCAGTTGGGTGACGCTTTTGGGTCATGTGTCGTGAGAGGCAACTCAAATACCTTCACACCTTCTTTCATGCGTTCAACGTGAGAAATTGTCCACGGCGGTGTCTTTACATACATCCAAGTCAGTTGACTCAGCTCAGTCGTAAACTGCGAAATTTTTTCCTGTGAAAAATCGCCGCTTAACGCCATCTTGTCCACTTCAGACTTTATCGCCTTTAGCTTTTTGATAACCTTGGGACCATTCTCAGACCGAAACTTAAATGATTCAATTAAAGCGAGATGATTTTCGTAGTCGAAATTCATCTTTGCAATTTCATCAATTGGATCACCGTTCTTTTTTGCCTGCTCAACACGCCTTTTCATTGCTCCGATACTTTCGGGCTTCAAATGATCTGGCAGGTCGCCAGTGGCGATCATCGATTCTACAAAAGAGAGCGCCTTATCGATCATCGTCTGAGTCGATGGCCAATCGAATGGCAACCGGTGCTTTTCAACGATATCATGGCGTTCTTTGTAGCGTTCGTTGGTGATTTTACACCGACCGTATAAATGCGGATCATCCTGCCCCAGTCGAACAGGCACGATATCCACCGGCCAACGTGTAAAACGCCAAGTGCGATTTGGGGTCCGTCGAGAGTGGTCAATGCCGAGAATGTAACACTCTTGATCGACTTCAGGTGAGGGAACAAAAGGACCGGCTTGATCGAAGTGAAGTGCCGTTAACTTAAAGCTCACGGGATCAAGAAAGATCGCAAGCCAACCTTCGCGTGGACCAAGCCCTTGCCAAAGATCTTCTGGCAACTTGCCACAATTGATTTGTGCCAAAAGCTGCGTTGGGGAATCCAGTATGGGCCAGCTCGTCCCAATGGGCAAACACGCCCCCCCGCCGATCCAACCTGCCGCTGCATCAACGTCCCGCACTGGTACTTGAGGTACCAGACGAACAGATAGTGGCTCGTTGCCACGGGCCGCGCGCAAATCCGCTTCATACTGAATTTGTGACAACATATCCGAGGCTGCGTTGGCGACGAAATTTTCGCCTTCATCAGATAGCCTTTGAGTATTGCGCTTACGGCCAAGTGCTTTTCGGAAGAATTGCCTTAATTGCGATGTTAGAAATTTTTGCTCAGACACTATACTTATTCGCCTCCGCCCAATCCGCTCATAAGTGGTTGATCGTTTCGCCAACCTGCTCGAGCAACCTAACGCCAGGGTCGGGGTTCGTCGAGCAACATGAGCTATTGATTAGTGATCTAGACGAGACTCAAGTTGGTCAGGTTTCAAGTTCAACAGAAGTAATGGGCTCTATTCTGCCGTTGGGATTGATGCAGTATCCTTTTCCATTTGTACTTTGACCCACAAGACGCGGTCCAAACATGCGTCGATACAGCCCTTCTGCCAGTGACACGGTCAGCACGAACAAAGGCGTTCGGCTTTTAACGATTACCGTCTTTTTGAGGTTGGCTAGTCAGCAAGATTAAAAGCAGGAATGAGAGATTTAGCGCAACATTAACTGGCGCCCCCACCAACACAGAGCCAGCGCTATCTGTACAAAACCAAACCCACGCGGTGATCTTTGCCACTTTGGCCGCCACAGTAGACGAAAGGGGCGCGACATAGGTTCCCAAGGCCCATTGCATCGCTCCCAACCCGGCGGTCAGGCCGCCGACAATCGCAAGCAACAATGGGGATGGGACCACTATGTCAGATGGAACAGAATGGATCGGCCAATACGCCACTGTCAGAAAGATATGAGCAATTACGTGCAAAGCTGGTAGTGCGGTCAGTGCAAACAGAACTCCGGTGACAATCAGAACTGTGCCGGACAGGCGCATGGCGGTTTGTTGCGGGGTCATGACATCCTCCTTCAGATGATGTCTTTCATGCGGCTGGTGCTGGTTAGAAATCAATTACGTCAGAGGTAAGTGATTTCTGTTCACACGGTTGCTAAACTCGACCGATGACTCCGTATCCCAGTTTACTGAAAGAATGGCGGAAACGTCGGCGAATGAGCCAACTTGATCTGGCGACCGAAGCCGATGTGAGTGCGCGCCATATTTCGTTCCTCGAAACCGGCCGGTCCCGACCCAGTCCAGATATGATCCTACATCTGTCGGACGTCATGGATATTCCTGTCGATGCCAGAAACCAGATGATGCGGGCGGAAGGATTTGCCGCTCGGTTTGCCGCGACCCCCCTTGATGACGACGCCATGGCCCCAATCCGCGATGCGGTTGAATGGACGCTAAAACGGCATGAACCGTATCCAGGGATGGTGCTGGATCGGGTCTGGAGGATCGTCAGGTTGAACAGATCCGCCGAAGTGCTTTTTGCGCCACTTGGGATCGAAATCGGGCAGAACCTGCTGTCGCTTGTGACGGATCCGGTTATGGCGGAGCTTGTAGAGAACTGGCCCGAGGTTGCGCATCAAACGATGCTGCGACTGCGCTCGGAAAGCGCGAATGTCGGCGGGTTGCCTGAGTTGGATGCGGCCGCAAGGGCGCTTGCACCATACGCGAAAACTCACAGGGACAGGGCCATTGGGCCAACGGTTCCTGCGGTCTATCGCTTTGGAAATCAGCGGGTTTCTATGTTTGGCACCATCGCACAATTCAGCACGGTCACAGATGTGACGCTTGACGACCTGAAGATCGAGCTGTTCTTCCCCTCTGACGAAGCAAGCGCTGCTTTTCTTCGGTCGATTTCCGCTTCGGGAGATGGTTGACGGGAGTTAATCGAGCGCCCGGTTGCAGCAGCACTCATTGTTCTCGGGCTGATGATAGTTGTTTGCCTAAGTACGAATACCGGCAGTGTGTCAGCAAGTTATTCCTGTATTGAGGCAGATGTTCGACGACATCTCAGAATGTGGTGTGACCATCGCCGGTTTAAAACGCCCATGCAACTTGCACCGAACATGCAGTGACACGGTCTCCATCCAGAGAAACCGCAACAAGGATGTTCATATACATTTCGTTGCAAGCCCCTGCCGAGAGAGCAATCAACGGCTCGAAGACATAGACTTCGGACCTTCAGGCCGTTGAATTATAGCCCGCAGTATTGTCGAGAAGAGAGCTGTCGGGCTGGGGGTGTTTTCTTACGCTTCCACGAACATGTCTTTGTATTGATCACGCAGGATGTTCTTTTGAACCTTGCCCATGGTGTTACGTGGCAACTCATCCATCAGGATCAACTGGCGGGGGTGCTTGAATCGCGCGAGGCTGTTGCACACTGCAGCCTGCATTTCTTCAAGGTTGGGGACCTCACCCGGTTCAGCGACAACCACACCAAGAACCGTTTCACCGAAGTCCGGGTGGGGTACACCGACTACCGCGCTTTCCAGCACTCCTGGCTGGTCATCCAGCACAAGCTCAATTTCCTTGGGATAGATGTTGTAGCCGCCTGAGATGATCAGGTCCTTGTTGCGGCCAACAATATGAACATAGCCATCCTCGTCGACCCGGCCCAGATCACCTGTGATGAAGAACCCGTTTTCACGCAGTTCAGCGGCGGTTTTTTCGGGCATTTGCCAATAGCCCTTGAATACGTTTGGTCCACGCACCTCAATCTCACCGATCTCACCCTGTGAAAGGCCATTGCCATCAGAGTCGCAGATTTTCAGTTCGACCCCCGGCAGCGGGAAACCCACCGTACCTGCACGGCGCTCACCTTCGTAAGGGTTCGAGGTATTCATGTTGGTCTCGGTCATACCATAGCGTTCGAGGATGCGATGGCTGGTACGATCCTCAAACTGCGCGTGTGTTTCCGCCAGCAGCGGCGCGGAACCGGAAACAAACAGACGCATATCCGCAGCCAGTTCCCTGGTGAACCGGTCATCATCCAACAAGCGGGTGTAGAAGGTCGGCACACCCATCATTGTAGTGGCTTGCGGCATCCGCCCGATGATCTCATCAAGATCAAATTTGGGCATGAATACGATGCTGCTGCCAGCCGCCAGTGTGACATTGGTCGCCACAAACAGCCCGTGAGTATGAAAGATCGGAAGCGCGTGCAGCAACACGTCATCGGAAGTGAAACGCCATTCTGTGACCAACGTTTGTGCATTCGACAACAGGTTGTTCTGGGTCAGCATCGCACCTTTGGACCGGCCCGTCGTGCCCGAAGTATAGAGAAATGCCGCCAAGTCTTCACCGTCACGATCAACGGTTTTAAAGCTGGCTGGCATTGCTGCGGCCTGATCCTTCAGCGAACCCGAGCCATCGGCGTTCAGCGTTTCGACCTTTGCGCCCAATTGCGCGCCGACCGGGGCAAGCTTCGTTTCGTTCCTACTGTCGCATACGATCAGAGAAGCACCGCTGTTTTCGATGAAATAGGTCAGCTCATCCACCGTGTAGGCAGTGTTGAGCGGCAGGAACACCAGACCGGCTTGCGCACAGGCCGCATAAAGCGCCAGCGCTTCGGGCGATTTCTCGATCTGCGCCGCGACCCGGTCGCCGGGCTTCAGACCTAATTGGGTTGCCACGTGCGCTATCTGAGCAGCTATACTCAGAAAGTCCTGATGCGTGATAGTTGACCCGTCAAGCAGATGCAAAAAAGGTGTGTCTCTACCAGCATGAATGCCAAACAAACCGTCATAGAGAGGATTGGCCATAAGGTTTACCTTTCTTGTGTCGTAGAAAGAGAGATTGATGCCGCGAGCGACTTGACCTCGGTCGAAGCGATGATCGAGCGTGTGTTGGCAAAATCTTCGTGGTTCTGTGAGACGCGGGCCAGGTCATAGAGGTAGTTGACCATAGTGCCGCCAGACTGGGCGCGCCCCTTGTCAGAAGTATCGGCATCGGCATGAACAGCATGGACCAGCGCGCCATTACCCAAATGGAACCGAGCCACTGGGTCGAAAGGCAGATCTCCCCGGCCTTTGGCGTTCAAAAGGTAGTGTGCGGCCAGCGCCTTCATCTGATCGGGTTGTTCGATGTCCCAATCGAGACCTTCCTGAGATAGCCACCGGGTCAATCCTGGGATCGGTGACAGGGTGACAAAAGTTTTCAGCCCCGACAGCTCTGCCGCCAGATCCGATGCCACCTGCTTAATGAGAGAGTTGCCGAACGAGATGCTGGCTAGACCCGCCTGACAATTCGAGATCGAGTAGAACACGGCTGTGTCAGCCTGCTCTGCGGGCATCGGATCGCGATCCTCGGCAAGAAGCGCCTGAACCGATCCGGGAATGCCGCTGTTCAGAGCGACTTCGACAAAAATTAGCGGCTCATCAGGCATCGAGGGGTGGAAAAAGGCGAAACAGCGCCTGTCGGTGGGTTCCAGCCTACGGCGCAGGTCATCCCAGCTGTCGATGGCGTGTACCGCCTCATACGCGATGATTTTTTCCAAGATATGTGCCGGGCTTTCCCAATTGATCGGACGCAGGACCAGAAAGCCCCGGTTGAACCAGCTGGCAAACAGGTGCCGAAAATCCAAATCCAGCGCCTGCAATTCGGGTTCCTTGCCGCCCAGCCGCAGCAGATCGGCACGCATCTGCACCAACGCTCCGGTCGCACCGGGCACCCGGTTCAGTCGACGGATCAGCTCTTGCCGGGCCGGTTCCACCGCAGCTGCAAAGCTGCGATAGGTTGCTTTCGATGGGTCGCGCTCGTATTCGTCCAGTGACGAACGCACCGCCTCGGGGTCGATATTCATCGCTGTGGCGAGATACCGGAAGAACTCCAGTTTTTCGTCATCCCCCAGCGTGTCGAACCGGTTGAGTATCTCTTCGGCCAACGCCAACCCAGATGTTTCCCCCGCCGACCCAACCAGCGCGGCGGCCAGTTCGGACAGCGGGCGGCCGTCAAGTGCTGCCGCGCCCGAGCGACGATACCGCCGCTCAAATACTGTTGAAAGAAGATCGGCCAGCAGAGTCATACCGCTGCCCCCATCACCAGATCAGGCAGCCACGTGGCGAGGCCCGGGAACAAGCACAGCAGGACTATCGCGACCACCATACAGGCCACGAAAGGCAGTGATCCAGTCAGGATGGTTTTCAGTGAGATATCCGGCGCAATGCCGTTGATCACATAAAGGTTCAGGCCGACGGGGGGTGAGATCAGGCCGATCTCCATGTTGATCGTCAGCACGACCGCGAACCAGATCGGGTCAAATCCAGCGGTGGTGATGATCGGCAGCAGGATCGGGGCCGCCATCAGGATCACGGCCACAGGTGGCAGGAAGAACCCGGCGATCAGCAGGAACACGTTGACCGCACCCATCAGAACCCAGCGGTTCACGTCCAGTGTGCCGATCCACTCCGCAATCGCCTGCGTGATGAACAGCGAGCTGAGCATGTACGAGAAAACCCCAGCGGCGGCGATGATGAACAGGATCATCACGCTTTCCTTGGTGCTGTCGCGCAGCACGACCCAGATATCCTTGGGATTCCAAAGCTTGTAGATGATCATCGCAATCATCAGGCAAAGCAGCGCGCCAACGGCGGCGGTTTCCGACGGCGTGGCGATACCGCCATACATGGCATAGAGCACACCAAGAATAATGCCGAGGAAAGGTAGGACGCGCGGCAGAATCTCGAACCGCTCACCCCAAGTGTAGCTACCGGAACCCAGACGGGTGGCGTCGCCGGATTTCCAGGTCGAATACAGCGACCAGGCCATGAACAGGCCCACCAACATCAAGCCCGGGATCACGCCCGCCAAGAACAGGCGGCCAATCGAGGTCTCGGTGGCGATACCATAGACGATCATCGTGACCGACGGCGGGATCAGGATGCCCAGCGTGCCACCTGCGGCGATTGAACCGGCGGCCACACCGTCAGGATAGCCACGCTTGCGCATTTCGGGGATGCCCATTTTACCGATGGCAGCACAGGTGGCGGGCGATGAACCGGACATGGCGGCGAACAACGCGCATGCACCAAGGTTCGACACGACCAGTCCGCCAGGGACACGAGTCAGCCAGCGTTCGAGGGCTTCGTACAAGTCGGCTCCTGCCCTTGTTGAGGCGATGGACGCCCCCATGATGATGAACATCGGGATCGAGAGCAGTGCAAAGTTGTCCAGCTTGCCAAACAGGATCTCGGGCATCAGCTCCAGCGACCGGGGGCCGTCAAAGATGATGAGGAACCCGGCGGAAACGATCAGCAGACCGATGGCCACGGAGACGCCCGAGAATAGAACTAGGATGGTTGCGATGGCGACAATAGCGCCGAGCAGAAGGGGATCCATCGGCTTTACTCCAGACCAAAAGGTTTATCGATGCCAAGCAGGACGGCGACAAGGTCGGCGATCAGCTGCAACAGCAGCAGCCCGAAGCCGACCGGGATGGACAGGTAGGGAATCCATAGGCGAACACCCCAGACGGTGTCAGATTTCCAGCCGCGCTCCCACGCGAAGTGCCAGTAATCGTAGCCGTAAAACAGCATGATCGAGACAATGGCGATGGACAGGACCGAGGTCAGGATCGCCATGAAAAAACGGGGACGCGGGGCCAGTGAGATCGGGATCAGGTCCACATTCACGTGCCCGCGCAAGCGCTGCACATAAGGCAGACCAACCAGCGTGGCAGCGATGACGAGATAAATGACGGCCTCGGTTTGCCAGATTGTCGAACCATTCAGCACAAAGCGCACAACAATCATCTGACAGGTGATTGCGACGGCGGCGACGATCATTGCTGCTGAGCACCAGCCCGCCAGAGTTGAAAGCGCAGCGACAAAGCGAAGGAAGGGATTGTTCCCGGTGTGAGAAGCAACGGCAGAGCTATGGCCAGCCATGTGCGCCTCCTGTGATTGAGATGCAGGGAGGTCTGAAAATCAGACAAGTAATCGGGTGCCGGGCGGTTCTGCCCCGCCCGGCTTGAGTGGGGTCACTCGACCGCCAGAGCCTTGTTCAGAAGCTCCTGCCCATCAGTTACTTCTTCCACGAAAGCTTTGTAGGATGTTTCCTGAGCCAGCGCGCGCCAGGCTTCAAAATCCTCAGGGCTCATCTCGGCAATCTCAACGCCTGCTTCTGCGAAGACCTTGGCTGAGTTTGCGTCCTGTTTCTTGGCCTCTTCCAGATAGTATGCCTGTGCCTTTTCCGAGGCTGCCAGCAGCGCAGCCTGCTGCTCTTCTTTCAACCCTTCGAAAGTGGATTTGTTCATCAGGAGCGGCTGATACATGAACCACAGCGCCACATCACCGGCGGGGGTATAGCAACTGACCTGTTCGTAAATACGATAGCTGACAAAAGACGAGGACGATGTATTGGCTGCCTGCAAAACGCCGGTCTGCATGGCATTATAGATTTCCGACGACGCCATTGAGGCGATCGAAGCGTCGGCCCCGGCCAACATCTGCTCAAAGGACTTACCTGCCGCGCGTGTTTGAAGGCCTGCGACATCTTCGGGTTTTGTAATGCATTTGTCTTTGCCGGCAAATCCACCTGCCAAATAGCCATGGACCAGAACCATCACGTCGTCCTCGGCCATCTTCTCTTCCAACGCTTCCATAAAGGGTGAGTCGGCCAAACGCGCTGCGTGATCGTGGTTCTTCACCAGACCCGGCATCAGGGTCAGGTTGTAGGCTGGTTGCTGACCTCCGGCATAGCTCAGCGGCAGAACAGTCATGTCCAACTGCCCACGGCTAAGCGGCTTGTATTGCTCACGTGGTTTGAATAACGATTTCGAGCCGAAAATCTTGATTTCCAGATCAACGTCAGCCGCGGTAACCTCATCCGCAACGATCTGAGCGACTTGGTGACGGATGTCCTTGTTCGACCACTGATGTGACAGTCGAAGCTCTTCCGCAGCACCCATAGTGCCAGCGGACGCGAGCGCCAAAGCAGCGACGGCTGTTTTGAACATGGTTTTCATTTTCTCCTCCCGTTTTCAAACCCGGGCCTGCCGGGGATGAACAGAAGCATAAAGTCCTTATGTTTTTTAAGTCAATATTTTTGTATACAAGATTTGAATTCTTGAGCTCCCAATCGATCACGAGTAAAACAGGACACTATGGACCAAAGACTTGCCGATACTATCGCTCAGGATCTGGAAGAGCTGATCTTTGACGGAACATTTGCGGACGGAGACCGGCTGGACGAAGTCAAACTGGCAGAGCAATTTGGCGTTTCAAGAACGCCACTTCGAGAAGCATTTCAGCGGCTTGCCCTATCGGGTCTGGTTGACCTCATACCGCGCAGGGGTGCTTTTGTCCGGCAGCCGGGCCCGGTGGAGTTGATGGAGATGTTCGAAGTCATGGCCGAGCTCGAAGCCGTTTGCGGCCGACTAGCAGCGCTGCGCATTTCCGATGAAGCTTTGAAAGACCTCGCCGACGCCAATACAAAATGCCAGATGGCGGTCGATGCCGGAGACCCGGACACATACTACCTCGAGAACGAACGGTTTCATCGAATCATATATAACCAGTCCGGCAATTCATTTCTGGAGCAAGAGGCGTCCAAGCTACACAGACGCCTCAAACCCTTCCGGCGGCAGCAGCTTCGATTTCGGGGCCGCATGACGCAATCGATGTCTGAGCATGAAGACATTGTACGCGCGCTCGACAGTGGTCACCCTGAGGATACGGCAAATGCATTGCGCGCGCATGTCGCCGTACAGGGGGAAAAGTTCCACAACCTGATGGCTTCTTTGAAAAGCGCATCCGATTAGCACCGAAAGCGACAGACGGTTTACACGAGTGCTTGCAGGGAAGCTTCTGAGCCCCGCTCGTCATCCCGCTTGTATCGATCATGTGCGCAAGCCGAGCCGGGCAATCCTGTTCGTCTCTTCAACTGAGCCTACTAGCGGGTCTTCCTATTGATGCCCTGATCAAATTATCAGCGGCATCAATAGGCGTTCCGGACTTCTTGGTTCATCTCCACAACAAACTGGCTTCGATGAACCAGATACCCTCCGTCTCTCGAAACGCTGCACATCTGGAGCAGCCAACACCCGCTTCAAAGCAGCGGGTTTTCGCGACGAGTGACCGTTGCGGGACGACGGTTCAAGGAAGCTCAACTCTTCAAAGCATCCATGGCATCTTGCACAACCGAAGTGGCCTGCAGCTTTTCTAGCTGGCCAGCTATGCGGCGTGATTCCTGTTCATGTTTCTCACCCATGTTGTCGATTTTTTCGATAATCTGATCAACACCCGGGTTTCTGATGTCAAATACGTAATCTTGCTGCAAGAAATGCTCTGCAAGGTCAGTGTATTTGCTGGCCCATCCGAGAATAATTGCAGGAACGCCACTCCGATAAGCGAATACCACCGAGTGATAGCGCGACGCGATCACGTATTTGAACCTTCCGATGATGTCGATCAGTTCCGGGCTCGCGTATTCTTTGGCAATCAAGCTTACCTTGTCTCTGTTCCTGGTTTTGTTCAGAACCTTTTCGACAAGGTGAATATCGGCGGTGGACGTGTTCAGGATGTACACATTTTCGCCATTGTCGACCAACCTATCAAGTATCTTTGCATAGAGATCAAACACCGAACTGGAATCACCAATCCTGAATACGTTTTCATTGATAATGAAGCCGACAGAATTGGGGGCTGGATAGTCTATCTCGTCATTCTCGTGCGAAGCATAGATATCGCTGGCTGTTGGAAAAACCTTCTCCCGGATAACCATATCCGTTGACAGCTCGACATTGTCCAGGTCCAGAGATTTTAAGCACTCATACCCTTCTTTTTCGCGGGCATAGATTTTGGTGGCGTAAGTTAACTCCTTTTTCACTCTCTTAAGGAATTCCTCATTATTACCGTCAGGCCAGTCAAACGGACCAAAGCTCTGGGGCATCAGGACGACTGGTTTATTGTAACGTTTTGCGATTTTTATCGTTTGCATTAACAACTCGCCGCCGCCCTTGGGCCAGCCAGAGCCAAGCGTATAGCCGCTTGCATCGAGAATGGCGTCCGCGTCTTTCAAAGCTTTTACCATTTCCGGAACCTTGCCGTTCCATTTGTCAGTTTTTCTCCAGAAACCGGCAAAACGCGTTAGCAGCGATTCCAACAGTGGCACCTTGTTCAAATGATATTTGAATATCAAACGCGTGTAGTAGTCGTAGGGTAACAACTTGAACGAATACTGCTCGGGCGAGTCATATTTATTAGCAAAACCAATAACCTCGCAGTCCTTGTAAATAGACTTCAAACCATAGCACAAAGATAGAAACATGGCTTGTGAGCCTTTGTTTCTCATCTGAATTCCGGTGATAATAAACTTCTTCATATCAATAAGTGAAAGACATTACGCTTTCACTTTTCCTCCTTGTCTTTCAGAACTGTCGCAGGTGTCGCTTCCTGTAAGGTTTCCAGTTATTACATGTGCCCCGCACAGATCGTGGAACCGGGCGTGAAGACCTGAATAAAGCGAGTGTCTCATCAGCTGGCCCGATCCAACGGCCCATACCAGTGGCTGAGCGACTGGCCGCTCATCTTTTCTAGGGCCTCGATCGAGGGGTGATAGTAATCGTAAAGACGATTTCGCAACTCGTCTGTCAGCTTCGGATACCGGGTCTGCTGGGTAACCAATCCCCGGACAGTCTCGAACCCGGACGTCCCCCTTAAGGGGCGAACTATGGGTTTTACCCACGCAAGATGCTTGCGCAATCGGGGAGAGACCATCAGTGATGTCTTGTCCTTTACCTTCTCTCGCCCGATTGACGAAAACGGACGTGGCGGCAGGCCAAGGTGGGATCGGACCTGAGCCATCTGAGCCTCCGGATCGAGCGAGACGCCTTCGAAAAACAAGATAAGAAGCTTGTCTCGGCCATAGAGGTCGACAAAGGTCTGTAGGTGCGACGCGAATTTTCCCGAGATCAGGTACTTGAGGTTCTCACCTAACGTGGGATCGAGGTAAGATTCTATATCCTTCCCGACCTCGCCGCGCCGGAACCGCATGCAGTAGCTGGAATAGGCTCGTTCAACCGGATTGCGCAGTTGCGCGATCAATTTCACCTGCGGCAGGTCTCGGTGAAGACGGGCCGCAGCTTCGGGTTCATAAAGGTAGGAGTTGGATTTCTCGCCAACGACCCTATCGAGCAGTTGCTCGTCGAACTGCGAAAAATACCAGTCCTGCCCCTTACTGTACTCTCTGGAAAAATAGTGAAGCTCCGGGTCGGGCATGTAGACGGCCGGATCCGTCTGCAACTGTTTCTGAAGCCATGTGGTTGCCGACTTCGCGGCGCCAATAATCACAAAATCGATATCGTTAAAATGCATTAGCTGTTGGCGTCTCTGATTGATGCGCTGGAAAACGGAGCGGTTAATGCCGATTGTATCACGCAAATGAATTTTAAGTTTGTTGGTGGCCAAAGCCTCCGTTTCGTTCAAACGTACTACTCTAAAATCGTAACAGCTGTGCTGAGCTGTCAAGGATCGCCAAAAAACCGGTAGAGATTTGGGTCGGTCTGATGACAATAGCTTAATTTAGTCGCTTCTGTTCACAATGTGAATACACCCAAATCCAAGCCTTCCGTGACGCAGCATTTCAACGCAAAGCCTGACGTGGCGAGATTAAGAACGGGGCATTTGCCTGGTGTGCAGCGTGCGGGCTTCCGCTGCGGAAGCTATCCATGGCATCTGCCGTTTTGCTTGACCCAAAACTGAAAGGGCAGCGGCGATTTCACCCTAGCCGCCGCCCGAATGATCTCCGACCGTCTAAACGGACAGTTGGCTATGGGCCGTGATCAACACCGCCATGATCACCAGCTCTGCAACCAGCGGCGGCAGAACAGCCTTGTCGAACCCGTCAGCGAGAATGCCCACAATACGCCCTATGGCTACGACACCCATCAGGATTGCGACCGCCAAATAGCCCTGTGTCTGGCCGGTCGTCAGGCCAATCACCAGCAAGGCAACTGACGCCAGGAATAGCCCCCCAACTACCGAGCGAATTGTGCTGAGCCCCGCTGTTCCCACCGGTTCGATGGCAAAGTTCGCGACCATTCGACGGGGTGCAAACATCGACGTGAGGCCGAGGCCAGCTAACATGAGAGTTGCAAGAACGACGAGTATGCTAAGTGTAGTTTCCATTTCATATCTCCTTTGAATTAGACAAACTGGCGCAGCGCCAGATCGGCATTGTCTTGGGTGTTGATGTCTGACAGAGCGCCATCGATGCTGGCCTGATCGACGACCGGCCCTGTGGGATACCCTGCCTGGCTGGCGTAGAAATGACCGGTCTTGAATTCCGGGTTGAGCAATCCGTCGAGATACCGTTTTGCCCCGGTTTCAACGCTGTGCATCATCCCGAACAGAGGCATCAGCACTCCACCCACATGTTTGAAGAAGATACGTTTCATCAGAGGCAGATCGTCAAAGCCCGCAGTACCTGTGGTGCCACCCGGGCTCATGGTGACAAAGCGAACATGCGGGTGCCGACGAGCCATCGCCCCCATCCAAAGTGTCGCCGTCAACTTGGCATAACCATAGGTCTGCATCGGATCGCCCTCGGGGCCAAACTTGCTGCCATCGGCGATTGATCTGAACTCGTCCACGGTACCTTCGGACAGATCAGGGCGGTGCATACCCATTTTGGGAATACCCCGGGCTGCCTCGGAACCTGCGTAGAGTATTGTGGACGTTACCAACTGGCGCTCCATCAATTCGTCCACCAGTACGACATGGCCCAGAACATTGGTCGCGAAGATATTGGTTACGCCATCCCTGGTGAGACCGTTGGGACGCTGCCCGCCGGTGCCACCGGCATTGAGAATGACAGCATCAATCGGGGTAGAGAGCTCAGCGACCGCTTTACGAACCGAAGCGGGATCTGTCACATCCATCAGAACGATTTCAAAGATTTTACGCTCGGTCTCATGCTCCAGTGCCTTTTTGGCGGCCTCCGCTTTGCTCCGGTTGCGGCAAGCCAAATAGATTTTGGCAATACCTTTCTGTAGGGCGAGTTGTCGGGCAGCCTCGCGGCCCAGTCCGGCATTTGCGCCAGTGATCAATACAGATTGGATCTGGTTCATGGGTTGGGCTCCTTTGAGTCAAGATTGGTGAAGCCAAGGTAAGGCGCCCATTATTTGATCTGTAGATGGGTATTTCTGGACACCGCGCTTCAAAAATGAAACACATGTCTCATGTCGATAAAGGAAAGCCATTCCCTAAACTGGGACGATCTGAAGTACTTTCTTGCGGTTGCACGAACCGGAACCCTTCGGGGTGGGGCAGACAGTATTCAGGTGAACCACACCACGCTGACGCGTAGGCTTTCAGTCATGGAGGAGCGCGTGGGCAGTCGGTTATTCGACCGTACCAGGTCTGGCCTCGCCCTGACACAGCTTGGCGAAGATCTGCTGCCTCATGCCGAACGCGTTGAGGCAGAAATGACAGCTGCATCGCGGGTCATTGTGGGCCGGGATGCGCAACCGTCCGGCACAGTCTACGTCACCCTGCCTCACGGGCTGGCGATGACTTCGTTGATGGATGACTTTACTGCCTTTGCCGATCTTTATCCGGACATCATCCTCAACATGAATTTCACAAACGATGTTCGCGATCTCATGCGTCGGGAAGCCGACGTTTCCTTGCGTGTAGCTGACGAAGTGACAGATGATGTGGTCGGGCGGAAACTGGTCCAGATGTCTCAGGCGGCCTATTGCACGCGCGAATACGCCGAACGGATCTGCGACAATGGTGGCGAAGGATTGCACCTGATCGGCTGGCACGAACCCGAAGAGGCAACCACGGCGAAATGGGTGAAAGACAGCTACTACCCAAAAGCCACGTTAAAACACCGGGTTTCGGAGTTGGTTCCGTTGATCACTTTGGCGGCATCAGGTTTGGGGATGGCCTACCTTGCGTGCAACCTTGGCGACCGTCACCCCGACCTAATCCGCGCGCCGTTCCAAAAGCCTATGCCCTATAGGAACATCTGGCTCTTGCTGCATCGCGACCTTCGAAACACGGCACGCGTCCGACTATTTGTCGACTTTCTTGCTGAACGGATCAGATCCAGGCGAAACGAGTTTTGGGTTTCCGGAACTGTATCGCCCCGATAGCGCGGGGCGGTGGTGCGCAGTTTAGCACCACGCCCACCCGGTAGATATATGTCTACCGGACGCGTGACCCTCAGTCGGGCTGAATATGAGCCAAGTATTTACACTGTACTTGCCAGAGGACTGCATTCCAGAGGGGCAGCTACCTGACCTCACTATCGGATAGCTACCTGCAGACCCAACGCAGTAATTGCCAGACGACTTGAAGCCCTTCGGGCAAAATACCAGACTCTAGATCGCTAAAGACGGGTCATACGGCTCAATGGTGTGGTGTTTTTTTCGCAGAGAGAAGCATAGAGCAGGACCCAATCCAGCGCTTCGCTTTGTTTTGACCCTGTTGTGTAAGCCACCTTACTTCTTGTCCGCAATCGCAACGCCCACCCAGTCACTAGGCGGCGGCTCGGTTTGAAAGGCTTGGGCACGCTCTTTCATGACAGCAGAAGCAGGATCTCCACCACGTTTCTTGTCGGTAGCCTCAAATGCTTCGATCGCTATGTCAAAACGCCGGTTCCGATAGTGATCCAGACCTTCCTCATAGGTCTCTATCCAGCTAAAAGATCCATCGGCACTGTCCGCCATTGCGATCAATTCGAATATAACGAGGCCCTCGGCGCGGCCGAAAACCGCCAGCGTATCCAGTTCTCTCACAACCACCGTATCACCGGCAGCACGCCGTGTTTCCGGGCCAATCAGAATTGCGGTACCATATACTTTGTTGGCCCCTTCCAAACGGCTGGCTACGTTCACTGCGTCACCAATGGCTGTGTAATTCAGCCGTTCTTCCGATCCGATATTGCCGACCAGCGCCTCACCCGTGTTCAGGCCCAAACGAATGCGCAAGGGCGATCCGGTGTCATCCTTGATACCCGTCGCAGCGACGGTCGCCACGAGGTCCAGTGCGGCCCGGCAGGCGTTTTCAGCGTGTTTTGGATCGGGACGCGGTGCACCCCAGAATGCCATCACCGCATCACCCATGAACTTGTCGATCGTCCCGTCATGACGCGCGATGGCCGATGAGGTCGCACTGAAAAACGGCTCCATTAATTGAACGATCTTGGGCCCCATCCGTTCGGACAAGCCAGTGAATCCGGCAACGTCACAAAACAGCACCGAAATCCGCTTCATCTCTCCACCGGGTTGGGTTTCGACACCCTCAGCAACCAGGCTTCGAACAAGGTCGGTGGGTACGTATTTTCGAAACGCCGACAGGCCAGCGGCCATATTCACAGTCGCCGCCGACAGGTTCGAAAGCTCTTTGAGCTTGGAAGGGCGGCGCGCAATCTGTTCGATATCAAAGCGTTCAACCTTGCTGAGATCTTCAACGATATGTGCAAGCGGCGTTGCGACAACCGTCCGCATAAGCCAGATCGCAAGTGCAGTTGCCACGACCACAACGCCAATCAATATATAAATCAGGTTCAACAGCGCTGCATCGATCCCGGACAGGAAGGCGGATTCCGGAATAACCGTAGCGACTCGCCACCCATAGAAACCAAGTGGTGTCAAAGCGACCGCGTAAGGAACCCCATCATTGACAATCCTTGTCGTCGAATTGGCAACCGGAGGCATGTCGGATCCGCCTAGCAGCTGCTCACCGGACATTTTCGCGATTTCGTAGAGATCTCCTTCACCCATACGAGCGGGCGTAACTTCATCTGCATTTGGGTCGGGTGCTGCAATCACATTTCCGTCTGCATCAAGGATGAATGCAGCGCCGAACTCACCCGGCCGTAACGTTCCCAAAAATCGCGACAACCGGTCGGTTTCGATAACGACAGCCAACACCCCCTGTCGCCTGCGGTTCACATCGACCGGACCTGCATAGGCGTAGACCGTCTTTTGACTGCCGGGTAAGTCGCGGGCTTCTATCCAATCCGTGGCGTCACGCCCGATGAAGTTCGCGTACCAAGCGTGTTCTCGTGGGTCGAAATTCGTTGCCGAGAAATCTCGTTCTTCAAACTGAATGTCGCCTGGGATGAAGATGTATCGATCCCGGCGCAGCATCCCGTCGCGGATTTCATCGTCAATTTCCATCATCTCAAGCCCACCATCGCCCAGACGATGTGCAGCAAAAAAATTCCCATCCGGCCAGCCGAACATGATCCATGAGATGTTAGGTTGGGCCTGCAGTTGAGACAGGAAGACAAACTCACGTTTGTCAGCCTGTCGGGTGGTGATGACGTTCTGAACGAAAATGGTTCGCACTGCGGCCCATGCCGCTTCTGCGGATCTGAGAGTCAGACCAACTTCAATCCGCACTGTATTTGCGATCTGACTGTTGATCTCGGCCGCAAGCATCCGGCTGTTTTCCCGGGCGGTTGTCCACCACAACGAGTGCACAACAAATGTCGACACACCGATCGACAGCGCAACAAGCATTGTTACAGCGATGCCTACGCTGACACGCATAGCAGCTCCAGTTATGGCGGAGGGCGCCGGAGACCTGAGCTTAGACGGCTCAATCGTCAATTAAAAGCTTGTAATTATAACCACATTTCAAACCGGCGGGATCACTCCGTGAAGAGAACCGCAACCACGAACGAGAAAACTGACCTCG
The DNA here is from genome assembly GCF_056537005.1 of Ruegeria sp. CH6. NCBI lineage: Bacteria > Pseudomonadati > Pseudomonadota > Alphaproteobacteria > Rhodobacterales > Roseobacteraceae > Ruegeria > Ruegeria sp. CH6. The sequence continues at coordinate 122,051 of NZ_JBQFQS010000004.1, forward strand.
GACCATGTATTTGCGGTTGGGCACATATAAGTCTGCAGATTTTCGAAAGATATGCTTGGTCCGAGCCCTGTCGATCTGGCACTATATGACAGCTCAAAACACTACGCATTTCGAGCAAACATTATGAGATCCGATAAACTTATTTCAAAGATCAACGCGATACCGGAGATGTTTTTTGTCTGTCATTACCGACAATCCCCCTGCCCCAATTCAAGATGATCTGAACGCGCTTGCGACAAGCCTGGATGCAGAAATCCCAGTCAAACAAGCTGATAACCTGCTTATCGCGACTTGGAACATCCGCTCTTTCTCGTCCCTGACGCGTAAGTGGACCGCGTCCTCAGACGATTCACCCAAGCGTGACCTGCGCGGATTGCGCGCGATCATCGAGATCCTCTCGCGTTTCGATGTAATCGCCGTGCAGGAACTCAAAGGTAACCTCCGTGCGCTGCGCGATACGATGCGATTTCTGGGGGATGACTGGGATTTCCTGATGACGGATGTGACCGCTGGGGAAGCCGGAAACAACGAACGTCTGGCCTTCATTTTCGACCGAACCCGCATCAGGCCATCCGGATTGGCAGCAGAGTTGGTTGTGCCCCCGGATCGGCTGGAAAGAGTGGGGGCAGATGCCCTGCGAGAGCAGTTTGTCAGAACTCCGTACGCGGTCAGCTTTCGCAGGTCGGACACCACCTTCATACTTGTCACGCTTCACATTCTCTTCGGAGATGTAGCCGCAGACCGAATTCCGGAACTGGCTGAAATCGCTGACATCTTCAGAGACTGGGCCAGACGATCAAACAGGTTTCATCACAACCTCATCTGTCTGGGCGACTTCAACATCGATCGCGAGGGCAGCCCGTTATTTGACGCCTTCACATCGACCGGCCTGCGCATTCCGGATCAATTGCGCAATCTGCCACGAACAGTGTTTGATGATCCCGGCGATCCAAGTGATGATAACTACTATGATCAGATTGCCTGGTTTACCACCGGTTCCGGCGCGCTGATTGATATTGAACTGCGGTCCGGTGGAAATTTTGATTTTCTTCCCTTCGTCTACACCGACACCGATTTCAGCAGGAATTCGATCTCACACCGGGTATCGGACCATTTGCCGCTTTGGTGTGAATTCGGGTTATAAACAACTTCCCTGATTATCATTGTGGGCATTGAAGCACGTGATCGTTTAGCCCGAGCCCAAGTACCGCTTTCGGATTTGTTTTGGCGGGCTCCCAAAATACTGATGCATAGCCCGCGAGAAGCTCGAAACCGTTTCAAACCCACAAGAAAGTGCGATCTGGGTCACTGATAGTTGTGAATTAACCAGCAGTTGGTGGGCCGCTTCCAACCGCCTGCGGCGATAGTACTCCGATGGCGTCATCTGGTAGGCAGCACAGCAACGTCGCCGTAACTGTTTTTGCGACAGACCCAGTTTGGTGCAGATATCCTGAACGGTCAGTGGGTCTGAGATGTTGTCCACCATCAATTGATGCATCTGCAAAAGCGCTGGATCCGCTGTTCGAATATGGCGCTGGGGGGTTTCACTGCTCCGGGGTCCACCATGGATCATCCCGTTTGCCGTTGCCTCCGCAAGTTCCTGATCAATATCACGGGCGATCCAGGCAAGCATGGCATCACCGGTCGCTGTGCCCCCTGCCGCCGTGAGCCTCTGTTTATCCAGACAGAAAATCTTATCCGCGATGATGATTTCGGGCCAACGCTCGCGAAAGGCCGCTTCGGCCTCATGGTGCAAGACGGCTTGACTGCCATTTAACAATCCAAGCTCAGCCAGAATGATCGCCCCGGTATCAAGCCCGCCCAGCACGCGTGCCTCAGCTGCGGCGCGGGCAATATACGCGCGCACGCGCGATGTAAGATAATCCAGCGGACTGTACCCGGCACAAAGAACCACAAAGTCGGCATCGGGGGCACCCGACCAATCGAGTGTATCCGGCGCGATCATTGCCCCGTTTGATGCCTGCACCGGTGTGTTGGTTGCGGTGCGGGTTTGCCAGACAATCTCGCTTCGGCCCGCGCATTTATTCGCGATCCGCAAGGTCTCGGTCGCCAAAACATAGGCAAGCATCTGGAATTCCGGGAAAAGGACAAAGCTGACTTTTTTCATACATGGGTATTCGGCGCATAATTCAGGGCAAATCAAGACAAATATTGCGGCTCTGGATTTTTACGGTGGTAGCAGATTGGAGGAATCTGCAATGAATATCATGACCCCAAAGCCAAGCGGCCAGCGCCCAGCAAACTGCAGTGATGCAGAGTGGGAGGCTCGCTGCGAGCTCGCTGCCATCTACAACGCGCTGGTAAAGTATCGTCTGACGGATCTTACGAACCAATGGCACGCCGTTCGGGTGCCCGGTGAAGATGCTCTTTTAACCCATCACTACGGCTGGATGCACGAAGAGGTCACTGCATCCAATCTGATCAAAGTTGGGTTTGATCGCACCAACCACAATCCGGAAAACGGTGAACCGAACCCATCGGCCACGGAAATCGGCAAGCTCTTTTTTGAAGCCAACCCTGACATGAATTGCATCATGCATATCCATACAAAGGCGATAATGGGAGTGTCTGCTCAGAAAGAGGGTCTGCAGCCACTAAGCCAAGCCTATCTGATGATCGGTGGCGGCGACGTGCTTGGATACACCGACTACGAGTTCGAGTGCACTGATGACTTTCTCACCGGGTTGCTCAAGGCCGGGATCGGCAAAAAGGCTATTGTCGAGGCATGGCATGGCGCATTTGTATTCGGAGCGACCGCCGGCGAAACATTCTTTCGGTCCTTCTATCTCGATCAGGCCTGCGCCGTGCAGCTTGAGGTTCAGAAATCCGCAGCCGGTGGCGCCACTATTCGGGAGATCCCTGAACATGAGATCCAGCGTCACCTGACGGACATGAACAACAGTGATTGGTATGGCTATGAAGGCGAATTGGAATGGCTGGCCATTCGCAGACGCCTTGATGTCGAAGCACCCCATTACACAACGTAAGTGCCGGTCACTCCTGCCCGCCGATGGGTTCGCATCGGCGGACAGGTTCATTTGTTCCATCAGTGGCGTGATAAAGCTGCGCTATCGCCATCCGACGGGCCAGGGTATTGGCCCGTGTGTCGGTCTGTGGGCTGCTACAGCTGATGGCTCATGTCAAACCCGCGCCCGCTCGAATTCTTCCCAAGCTTGGCGAAACTTGTCGAAATCGAAACCCGGCTGTGTGGCCGCATCTAGAACTATGCGCTCAGTCGCGAAGAGTTTTTGAATTGCTGCTTCGAGCTGCTCGATCAAATCGGGTGGGATGACCAGCGCCCCGTGCCGGTCCGCATGGATCAGATCACCGGGATTAACCCCAAGACCAAATACGGAAACGGGCGTGTCAATCTCGTGAACATGAACAAAACCGTGACTTGGCCCAACCGACCCGGCGACAACGGAAAATCCGTCAGGAAGGTCTCCAAGGTCGCGCATGACCCCGTTTGTCAGCGCGCCCGACATACCAAACCCTTTATGCACCGTAGTGTTGATTTCGCCCCAATACGCGCCGATGCAGTCGGGATAATCCAGATCCTCGATCACCGCGACTGACGGAGCGGGCGCTTCGGCCATGTATTTATAGTAGGCCATCCGACGTTCTTTGATAATTTCTGGCGGCTCGGATGGCGGATTTACGGCAGCGATTTTTGCAGTACGGGCGTAGCCGACAATAGCGGGCTCAGACGGGGCCGAACACAGCATCATTCCGCGTGTGAAACTATCAAAACCGCGTTTGCCCTGTGCAACTTCGATGGCGTTGCAGACTGTTGGCGTATCAACTTTGCGCAGCAATGCCAAAAGGGACGGTGTCATGAATCCTCCAGCCAGCGGATCAGGGCCGCCGTTGTTTCGTCGGGTTTTTCCAGAGTGGGCAAATGCCCTGCATCTTCGATGATTTCGAGCGTGCTGTTGGGCAGCAGATCATGCATCAATTCATGCCGTTCAACGGGGCACAACCCGTCTTCTCGGCCACACAGGACCAATGCGGTCCCTTGATAGTTCAACAGTGTTTCCGTTTGATCCGCCCGGTTCATGAGAGCCCTGGACTGACGCAGAAAAACTTCGGGCCCAAGGCCCATCGCCATTTCCATACAAAGGTCCAAAATGGCACCCTGTCTCGGGCCATCAGCAAGGTAGTTCGGCTTCATCTCATCCCGCATCACCTGCCGAAGCTTACCATCGCGAACAGCTTCCATCTGTGGGCCACGTCGTGCCTTTACCTCATCAGTTTCAGCAAGCGGGTTCGTGTCCAGCAACGCCAACTGCTCAACCCGGTCAGGCGCCTGCCGTAAGATTTCCATTGCAACGATCCCGCCCATCGACAAACCAGACAAGGTAAATACGGGCGGTGCGTTTTCTAGTATCTCTGAGGCAACGAGCTCTATGCTCTCTTGCCCCGACAGTGGAAACGTCATCAACGGTCTTGAACCGGACAACGCATTGATCTGCGGCCCGAACAGGCGCGCATCACACATCATTCCCGGCAAAAGAACCAGTGGTGTCATCGCGCAGCCAGCTTTGCGCCTTCCGACAAGGACGTCAGTTTGGCATAGGCGATTTCCGGATCAACTGCGCCGAAACCTGCGAACGTCCCGAAACCACAATCGCTGCCCGCAATCACTCGCTCAGCCCCCACGATGTCGGTAAATCGTTCAATGCGCTGCGCAACGAGTTCCGGGTGTTCCACAAAGTTTGTCGTCGTATCAACCACCCCCGGCACAAGGACTTTATCGTCCGGGACTTCAGTCTTACGATCCCGAAAGACAGTCCATTCATGGGCATGGCGCGGGTTTGAGGTTTCAAACAGAACATAGCGCGCCTTGGTCGACATCAGGGTATTGAACACCTTGTCCATAGCGATGTCACAGCAATGCGGGCCTTCGTAGTTCCCCCAGCAAATATGAACGCGAACGCGATCCTGCGGAACGTTCTCAAGCGCATGGTTCAGCGCTGCAACATGCATGTCGGCAATCTTGACGAACTCATCATCGGAGAGGTCGGTGAACAGCATATGACGTGACAGCGCCAGATCCGGGCAATCCAGTTGAAGATCCAGACCGGCGCCAACGATGGTCTCGTATTCTTCTTTCATGGCATCGGCCAATGCGCCCAGATAAGCCTCGCGCGTGGGGTAGAAATCGTTCTGAAGGAACAGAGAGATCACCCCCGGCGATGCGGCATTCATGAATCCGCGCTCCGCACCATGTTGCGCCATCGCTGCTTTGAGGTTGGCGATATCCTTCTCAAGCTCACCCTGCCCCTTGGACCGTACCTCACCGGTACACATCGGACGCGCATATTGTGGTGTGCCACCATCATCAGCAAGCCGCTGCAGGAAGCTGGGGAACATCTTCAGGTCCGCAGGGGCATTTCGCGGACTGTCGCCGGAAAAGCCCGTATAGCGATCCTTTACATAGGTGGCATAAGAGATCTTTGAGGTCTCGCCATCGCTGACGATATCGACACCAGCCTCAACTTGTTTGCGCACAGTCTCAGAAACGGCTTTTGCCATGCAGCTGTCAAACGCGCTGGCATCGTAGGGCTTTTCGTTTTCGCGGGCGAAGATAAAATCCACCACTTCCTGTGTGCGGGGCAGAGACCCAACATGTGTGGTTTTGACGGTCATCAGAGCCTCCTCAGATTTTTCGGGCCATCAGAATGGTATGACTTTGGGTTTCCGGGTCTTCGGCGAGAAAGCCGGTAAGCAGCAGCCCGTTTTCCTCCAGACACGAGGCGTAACCGGCGGGAGACAGCGAAGCGTGATAAACGATCTCCGCCCCTACAGTGCCGCTTGCCTCGCCTTCGCTTGGGCCGACAGTCAGCATGAGCATCCCACCGGGCCGTAAATGATGCGACATGCGTGCGATACAGGCCTTCTGCTCGTCCGCCGTAAGATGGAAAAAGCTGTTCCATGCAATGATGCCGTCGAATTTCTGATCCAGTTCGAAATCACGCATATCGGCGTATCGCCAATCACCCTCTGGCCAGCGTTCCCGCGCGATGGACAACATCGCCTCGGAAAAATCGACGCCTGTAACATCAAAGCCTTCGGCCATGAACCAGCGTGCAATAGGATCACCGGCGCCACACCCCAGATCCAATACATGGTCGCCGGGTTTCAGGCTGGCCGTGAAGCGCGCCAACCAGCGCGCTTCGAATAAGGCCTTTGAACGACGTTTGTCATACTCGGTGGCCTGCCGCTCGTAGACGGCATGGGTGTCATCGGGGTTTGCGTTCATCCTGTCCAGGTTGCTCCTGCCGGGTCATCGGTTGCAGTGATCCGGTACAGGCCCGCCTGTCCGGTCATTGATGGTTGGACGCTATAGGATTCGCCGGGCAGAACCAAAGCTGTGTCTCCGGTCGACAAAGTGACGACATGTCCATCAATCGAGACACGCCAATGACCACTGGCCGGCATCAGAACAACCGGTTTATCTGCAACCACCGGGTCTGCCACACTGGATCCACGTCCTAGGAAGTCGACTTCGAAACCAGGTTTGTCCTTGATCAGGCCGTTTTCACCAATCACCTGTGCGGGTTTGTTGGCCGATAACGCCATCAAATCCCAATACCGCGCGACGTATTTTCCAACGACATCTTCGACCGGAACCTCAGGGTAGTTTTTCAACTCCTCCTCGGACAGCAACGGCATTGGGCGCACATTATGGGGTAGTTCCTGACCCTTTTTAGAGTCGTAGAGAACACCGTTGTCGCCCAGCATCAAGCCATGCGCTTGGGCATCCTCAATGACTTGCGGAGCCCAGGTCACACCGCCACCGGCATCATCCCCGCCCAGGATCGACATTATCATACCGTAATCCTGACCGACGTTTTCGAAACCACGGAAAATACCAGTCGGGATGTTGAAGATATCGCCTTCTTCGGCAATGAACTCGCCTGCCGTTCCGTAGCGCCCCCAGAAAAACCGCCAACGGCCCTTGGCGACAAAGAATACCTCGGCCGTCGTGTGGCTATGCAGCGAGTTTCGGCATTTCGGCGGCTGTCCCGCAGCGCCAATGTTAAAGCTGATCTTGTCAGTGATGTGCACGTGCTGGTCAGGGGATTCCGAGACGCCGCCGCCGACAATCGTAAAATTCTCTTTCTGATCGCTGCCTGGTGTGTGGGCGTCGATGAAAGCTGTTTTACAGGGTTGAAGTTCACCGTAGCGAACAATGCGGGAAGAAATGGTTGACTTGGTCATAACGTTTGTTCCGATTTTTCGTTTTCAGGAAAGGAGGTTCTTGTGCTCGTGCAGCACAGGCCCTCACTCTCCCGGTGGACGCAGGTTCAATCGGCGTGCGCGCAGGCTTTGACGGAACATGTGGAACCGTCGGCTGGCCCCGGTCTCATGCAGACCATCCACAAGTATGCGATATGTGACCGGGTGAACCACTCAGTCCTCGCTGCCTTGCAAAAGGATCTGTTTCCAGACCGACGTTTCATCGAACAGAGTATATTCACGGCGCAACTGCGGCTGACCGCCAATCAGCGCACCGAACTCGGCGTGACTGATCCCCAAAACATAAACCTGCGCACCCGTTGGCGCACCAAACACGCCCCACCCGTCATGCTTGCCCCACAAGCTCCAGCGGATCGCCGCACGAGGGGGCATATCGGGATCGCTACGCCCGATCTGGTGCTCGATCTTGAACTCGGCATTAGGAAAACTTGCCCGCAGCCCCATCCAGAAACGGTCGACCGCATCCCAGCCATGCCCGGTGACGCCGCCCACATATTCTGACTGAACGGCCCGGTCATATTCCGCCTCAATCGCACCCATGTCGGCGTTCATGATCCGGGTCAGGATGTCGGCGTAGCGTTGGCCCCACTCGTTGTCGTTGCCACGGCCTTTGTACGGTCCAGGTTGATCAATTTCGGGGGTCAGAGGTTTGACGCAGCTCTCCTTGCCTCCTTCGCGGGCGATCAAATCGGCGGCGTATTCCTTGGGATCCCAGCCCATTTGGCGCACGATGGCACCTTGGTCGCGGATCAGCCACTCGTCATTGATCTGATTGTCGATGGCGTGGCAGTCGGCCAAAATCCGGTAACGCAGCTTGGTTCCGGTTGGCTTGCCGTAAACACCCTCGGCCAGATGCGTGGCCGTTGAGATGATGCGATGCGAACTCAGCATTCCTTCTTCCGGAGTGCCAGACCAGATCACATCCTCGCCCAGCAACTGCCGATCCGGAAACTCGGCCAGCGTCGCCATGGTTGCGCCAATCACATTCTGATTGCCCAACACCACCGAACCGGGTGAGCGTACCACAATGTCTTCGCTGTAATACTCATGCAGTGTCGCGATACCCCGATCTTCCCAGATCTCTTTGGTGATACCGATGATATAGTCGGGGAAATCCCGAAACTTGGGATCAAAGCCTTTCATGAATTCATCCTTTGAGGTGTCCAGCCTTTGGGCAGACGTGCCGATGTGCGCACGATCAGCGGCCCATCGATGGCGACTTTGCGTGCCGCCACAGCTGTCGGGTTTTCGATATGATCCAGCAGAGCATCAACGGTCTCGGAAACCATCAAATTGGCCCGCTGACGAATGGTCGTAAGGTTGTAGGCAAGCCATCCGGCCTGAGGGACGTCATCGTAACCAACGACAGACACGTCTTCGGGCACGCGCATTCCCAACTCGAAACGGATGACATCCATTACGGCCAGCGCCATATGGTCATTGGCGACGAATACTGCATCGGGTCGTTTTTGCGGCTCGACGTCAAACATCCGACGTGCAGCTAAACGTGCTTTCTCGGTGTGAAAATCTCCGATTTCGTGCGCATACAATTTCTGGCCCGCATCGGTGAGCGCAGCGCGGAAGCCGGCCTCGCGGTCCCGCTGGGTTGAGGCACCCTGCCAACCGGCAATGTAGGCGATACGACTGTGCCCGGCGGCGATCAGAAATTCCGCAACTTTGCGACCACCGGCATAGTTGTCAGAAGTAACAGACGTGATCCCGTCGAGGTCCTGACTGCGGTTGAACAAAACCACGGGCACACCTGCCTGCTGGCAGCGGGTGGCAATGTCTGAAGACATCGCAACGGATGCCAAAACGACGCCATCGACTTGATAATCAAGGATTTCCTCCATCACGTCGTCAATGTTTCCAGCGGTTCTGGAGGCCATGAAAATCAGGACGTGATAGCCCTGTTCCTGCAAGGCATTAGACAGTTTCTCAAGCGCCTCGGGGTAGAAGTAATTATCCAGATAGGCGACCACCAAACCGATGATCCTGCTTTTGCCGGACACCATCGCGCGTGCCAGTACGTTGGGGCGATATCCGAGTTCAGATGCAGCCTTGCGCACTTTTTCTTCGGTCTTTTTGCTGACAGAGGCACCGGGCGTGAAAACACGGCTAACGGCAGACTGGCTAACGCCGGCCAATTGGGCAACCTGGAGGGATGTTACTTTCTCAGCCATCAGTCTGCCGTCCAACCTCCGTCAATCAACATTGAGGTGCCGGTAACCAGCGCCGAGGCGTCCGAGGCGAGGTAGCGTACCGCGCCCATGATATCTTCGACTTCGCCCACGCGATCCAGTTTGATCTTCTCCATGATCCACGCGGCACGTTCAGGATTGTCGAATGTGGACTGGGTCAACGGCGTTCGGATGAAAGTCGGACAGACCGTATTGATCCGAATGCCCTGTTTGCCCCATTCGATGGCCATGGATTTGACCATGCCCTCCAGCCCATGCTTGGTCGCGCAATAAAGCGCCCGGTCGACCCCGCCAACATGCCCCATCTGGCTGGAGATGTGGATGATCGAACCTGGCTTTCCTGCCTTGATCAAAGCGCGGGCAGCATTGGCCGACAAGAAGTAGGCCGAACGCAAATTGACGTTGGTGACAACATCAAAGTCATCGGGTGTTGTCTCGATAGCCGGGCTGTGGCGCGCCACGCCCGCTGAATTCACCACGATATCGAAGGGACGGGTATCGAAAAGCTGTTTCAGGGCGTCCAGATCACCCTGATCCATCACAAGCGCTTCGGCAGACCATCCCTGCTCTTTCAGAGCGGTAACTGTCTCATTCAACCGATCCGCCCCTCTGGCCGCGCAAACAACATGTGCACCCGCCTCGGCCAGCGCTACCGCGCACCCCTGTCCGATACCCGAGGAGGCTCCGGTCACAAGGGCGGTTTTTCCACTCAGAGAAAATGAAGGGGTGCGCGGCAATTCAGTCATCAGCTCATTCCATCCGGTATTTCAATACGACCCATATTTCGGGCTTTATTGAATTCCCGCAGACGGGCAAAGACGTCAACGCCAAGCTGACGGTACGCATCCAGCAAATCAACCAGCACCCAGTTTTCCCGGATCTTGCCGCCTTCCAAACGCCAGAAATCCAGGCTGCGCATGGTGATCTTCTTACCTGATGGCGCGATACCCATCCAACCGTCATCTGTGACGGTTTGGATCATGTTGGGCCAACCGGTCACAGCCGCATACTCCCCGTCACCAAAGAAATGGTAGGTGATGTCGTCTACATATTTTCCGCGGTCCGGCATACCGTTGAGAAACGGGATCTGATGCCAATTGCGGAAACCCGCTATACCGCGCCCGGTGCCAATTCCTGATGGACCGTACCAGTTCATGCGCGGGTGCCAGAACCGCTCCATCTCCATCACTTCGGGTCCACCTTCGGACGGGTGCTTTTTCAGATGATCAAGCATGTCTATGATATGCTGGCAGGTCTGTTTTCCCTTAGCTGCATCATAAGGTCCGGGGACAAACCCGTCTTGAGTGGCGGGTCCGGGGATGTGCCATTCACGGCCCAGACTTGGCGCCATCGGCCAGGCATTCGCCTGCATCATGACTTCGGGGATGTCCCACAGTGCCTGCATCTCGACGATCTTGCCGTTTTCGAAGCGGAAGAATTCATGAAACCGCATCGTGACCTGATGACCCGTTGGCGGGATGTCGAGCCAGGGACCGGTGAAAACACCGGTATAATACCCGCCGCATCCGACCCAATCTGCGCCGAACTCATCCGGCCCGGCCATGACAATGTAATCCCGACGCTCAAGATCGGGCCAGGCGGCCAGTAAGTCCTTATAGCCGGTGTCATAGAAATCATCACTGCCGATGCTGTCCCCAAAGGGATGACACAGACGGAACACGGAATCCTGTGACGTGAGATCTGCAAGAACCCGACGCACGCCAGCCTCGTTGAAATCATACATCGCAGCCCTGAGCGGTTCGATCAGGGCCTTGTGATGTGTGTGCTTGTCACTCATTCGGCAGCGTCCCGGTAAGGCGCTGGCGCACCGTAGGGAACATTGATTCCGCCATATCGACGCACACGAACGTTGCACTGTTCAGCGTGACCAACGAACCCCTCAAGCATGCACAGGCGTGAGCCATACTCGCCGATCAGCGTTGCCGCCTCATCAGTGAGAACCTTTTGGTAGCTATGTGTCTTCAGGTACTTACCAACCCAAAGACCGCCAGTGTATCGCCCGGCCTTCTTGGTTGGCAGCGTGTGGTTGGTACCTATCACCTTGTCCCCGTTCGAAACATTGGTGCGCGGCCCAAGGAATAACGCCCCATAGCAGGTCATGTTTTCAAGGAACCAGTCGTCACGGTCAGTCATCACCTGCACATGTTCCGAGGCAATGTCATCGGCAACCTGCAACATCTCATCATAGGTGTCGCAGACGATCACTTCGCCGTATTCATCCCACGACACTTTGGCGGTGTCTGCTGTTGGAAGGATACCCAGTAGACGGTCAACTTCGGCCAGCGTGTCTTCGGCCAGTTTGCGCGAATTGGTCAGCAGCACACAGGGGCTGTTGTATCCATGTTCGGCCTGACCAAGCAGATCCGTGGCACAGAGTTCTGCATCAGCCGCAGTTTCATCAGCGATGACCATCGTTTCGGTTGGACCCGCGAACAGGTCGATACCAACACGTCCGAACAGCTGGCGCTTGGCCTCGGCCACGAACGCGTTGCCGGGACCAACCAGCATGTGAACGGGATCGATCGTCTCGGTACCCAGTGCCATCGCGCCAATCGCCTGGATGCCGCCCATGACATAGATCTCATGCGCGCCACCAAGGTGCATTGCTGCAATCACAGCTGGATTTGGCTTACCGTTGAACGGAGGCGTGCAGGCGATGATGCGTGGAACACCGGCGACCGAGGCTGTAGCCACGGACATATGCGCCGACGCCACCATCGGGAACTTACCCCCAGGAACGTAGCAACCCACTGATTGCACAGGGATATTCTTATGCCCCAGAATGACACCTGGCAGAGTCTCGACCTCGATATCCAGCATCGAGTCGCGCTGCGCCTGGGCAAAGTTGCGCACCTGTTCCTGCGCGAATTTGATATCGGCCAGCTCACGATCGGACAATTGCCCGATCAGGTCATCAATTTCCTGTTGGCTCAGGCGGAACGAAGCAGGTGAGTAGTTGTCGAACTTCTCACTCAGCTCACGCACCGCTGCATCACCACGAGTTTCGATGTCTTTCAGCGTCGCCTCAACCACGGCGCGGGTCTTGGCATCGTCTTGTGCCCGGTCAGCATCGGATTTGCCGCGTTTAAGATACTCGATTGCCATGTTCTCAATCCTCAGTTTTCGGGCCGGGGTGGGAGTTTTTCCCCCCGGTCAAATGCTTCCCAACCTTCACCGTTGAACACATCAACGCCCAGCTGTGCCGCAACATGGGCGAAATCGACATTGACCCAGTTGTCGACGATCTTGCCATCGACAACTTTCCAGAAATCCATGTAGCGGATTTCGACCCGTTTACCGGTGGCGGGAATTCCCAGAAACTCACCCGAATGGGTCGCTTCCTGGCGTCCAAAAGCTGCAGCCCATTCACCCATATAAAGGCGCGCTTCGTCGATGCAGACCTTATCCGAGAACGCAGCCTGGAACGGGCGCTGCCAATTGTCCTGAAACTCTTGCAGGCCAATCTTGGTGCCACAGCCCTGATTGCCTATCCATCGGAATCCTTGGGTGAAGAACTCTCCTATATCGTCGATGCGGTGGTCGTTCAGACCATCAACCATTGTTTCGATGACGCGGCGTGTGTCGTCGGTTTTGCTCATGTCCGTGTCGCGGGTCAGAACCGCTTGTTCGGGACGGGAACCTTTCATCTTTCTATCCTTTCAGGTTGCCGAGGTGAGGGATTGGGATATGCGACCCCAATGCTCAGAAAGTCCCTCGGCATCCTGTTCAGCGCCGGGTGGCGCGACATGGCGTTATGTCGGGCGTTCTTGCTCATCAGCCTTTCACCGCCCCGGCCGTCAGACCGCTGACAATCTGGCGCTGGAAAATCAGCACGAGGAAGATCAACGGCGCGGTGATCGACACGGCAGCGGCCACAGCAACGACCTGATCGGTTGTTGTCGTCTCACGATTGAACATGCCAACGATGGCCGGAACCATGGTCTGGTTCTGAGCATCAAGCAGCAGTGCGGTGACCAGAAAGTCGTTATAGGCCAGCAGGAAGCTGAACAGCCCCGTAGTGATCACGCCCGGCCACATCACCGGCATGATGACACGGCGGAAGGCCTGAAAGTGGCTGCATCCATCCACTCGGGCGGCCTCATCCAGCTCGGCCGGGATGTTCTGGAAGAACGAGCGCAACATCCAGATCGTGAAAGGTTGGTTGATCGCGACCAGAACAGCAATCACCGCAAAAGGCTTGCCGTACAAAGTTGGTGCGTTTTCACCCAAGATCGGGCTGAGCCATTCGGCCGAATTGATGAATACGGGCAGATAGCCTGCCACCAGAACCGAATGCGGCAATGCCCGAAACACTAGGGCGACGATCAGGATCCAGAAGGCCAATGTCGATCCGGAACGCGCCAAACCATATCCGGCCAATGTTCCAACCGTCAGCGACACGGTTACCACACCGGTCGTCACGATCAGCGAATTCTTGAAATTGTTCGAAAAGCCGCGATCGATCCAGACTGTCTTATAGTGTTCAGTAGTCAGGCCAAGCACATCCCGTCCGAGAGGTCCAAAGAGTGGGTTCAACACATTCAGGACAGCAGGCAATATGACAAAGAAGACCAGCAAAAATCCGACTAACAGCGCTAGCACACCGATCAGCCAGCCAAACCATTCCTGACCCGGCTTAGTGTAGGACTTTATCATCGAAGGCAGTGTCTTGGTGGCTGCGAAGATCGTGCCCCAGATCACTGCAATGCCCAGAATTATGTCGAGCAGTGACAATCCCTTTCCAACACCCAGCGTGGCAGGACCAAAGATCACATTCAGAGCATTGCTGTCGAAGGCATCGACCGGTGACTTGAAGCTCATCACCACGATCCAGAAGATCGGGAAGGCTGCTATCAGACACCAAAGCGCCAGAAAGATGTTCGAGGTCAGACGCAGGCTGAACGGTTGGCGAAGCGCGCGTGAGGACATATCAGTGACCTCCTTTGTGATCGCGCCAGGTTCGACGCAGCGGAAGAATGAGCAGGATCACGACACCGATCATCGTCAGCATTGAGTTGGCCGAGGCCCGGCTGATTGATCGGTTGCCCGCCTGATCCGGCGTTAGGTAATCGAAGGTCAGCCACTGCAGTGAGATGACGTAGCCCTGACTTGAGAAGCCCACGATTTCTTCGAACACCCGGTAAGCGTCCATCAAGTGGATCATCGACACGAATATGATCAGCGGCATCAGGTGTGGAATGACAATGTACTTCAGGCGCTGCCAGCGGGTTGCCCCGTCAATCACGGCGCTTTCGAGACTATCCTGATTGACCGTTTGCAGACCGGCATAGAAGACAATGGCGGCGAACGGCGCCACGTGCCAAACGCGGTAAAGCATCATCAGAACTTCAATAGTCCAGGCTTGGGCAAACAGGGCTATGTCTCGGTTCAGCCACCATTCCATCATCGCGGTCAGGATGCCGTCTCCTCTGAACAACCAATTGATCGACAGCACACCGATCACCGGCGTAATGATAAAGGGCAGCAACGATACAAAGATCACTGGCCCGCGAATAGACCGCGCCGCGTTGTTGATCAGAATTGCAATCCCAAGCCCGCAACCTACAACCAATGGCAGGGTGATCAGCGTGAAGGTCAGGGTAAACCGAAGCGCCTTCCAGAAGTTGATCGTGGACATTACATGCCAACTGCCATCGCTTATGGCCCGCCACGCGCGTTCAGGCTCCAATACGTTACGATAGCTTTGCAGCCCGACATATTGGGTTTGGGTAATGACCTCTCCATGTTCATCAAGCTTTGGCTGAGACACCAGCTCGGTCACACAGGTTTGCGTCAAGAATCCCGGGGTGCAGGTTTCCTTTTCGACCGTCTCATAGATCGGCTGAGTGATGTAAAAACTCTGCTTGAACACGCTGACCAGAGGAAACGCAATGAAGAGAAGCATCATAAAGACAGAGGGGCCGACAAAGGCGGCAAATGTCCGGAAATTCATGGCTCTGCCTTTCTCATGATTCTCGAAGGGAGGGGACGGGAGGGCCGTAGCCCTCCCAGGGGAGGATCAGTTGCTGATCAGACCTGCTTCTTTCGCGGCAGTGACGTAATCTGCCTCGATATCAGCCAGTGTTGTCTGTGCATCCTTGGCGCCGGTCAGATAGTCTGCCAGACCGTTACCCAGCGCGGTGTGCATGATACCCATCGGACCAGATGCCGGATACGCCTTGGCACCGCCTTCAGCCGAAGCGGCAGCACCAGCAGCCAAATCACCTGCTGAATAGGCAGGGCTCAGCCAAACAGCGACGTCATTGTTTGCGCTGACCATATCGCTGTCCATGCCCTCAAGGGCGACGCGGAAGGCGGCGTCGGCCTCTTCGTCGCTCATGTTCGAAGCCAGAACGATACCGTCCCACCAGATGGTGGTCGCAGGTACTGCCGAACCCATTGGGGCCGCAGCCATCGTGACCTTGCCAACAACCTGGCTTTCGGCCTCATCGTTCATCGCAGCCGCCCGGCTGGCCCAGAGGTTTGCCATGGCGATCTTACCCTGCTGGAACTGTTGCTGAACGTAGGTCGAGTCTGAAACCAGATACTCAGGATCCATGTACTCGGTCATAGCCTTGAGCGTTTCCAGTGCAGCTACGCCCTGCTCGTTGTTGATGGCAGGCATATTGCCATCGCCAAAGAACGAGCCACCCTCGCCAAGATACATGTTGACGAATTCCTGGCCGAGATTCCAACCGGTCTTGAACGTTCCACCGATCGGATAATCCATCACTCCCGCTTCTTTGATCTTGGCGGCAGCATCCAGAACGTCACCATAGGTCTTGGGTTCTTCGATACCCAGTTCGGCAAGCACGTCATCGCGATACATCAGGTGCTGCGCATTCACCATCATCGCGATCGCCATGGTCTTACCGTCCACTTTGATCAACTGGTTGGGCAGCAAATCCTGACCATACTTCTCTACCAGATCATCCAGCGGACGGATCGTGCCAGCGTTTAGCAGTGGTACAAGAGTGGCGTTCGATACGCCGCCAATCTGATACAGCGCAGGATCTGCGGCAAAAGCTTCGGGCTGCTTTTCGCGGAATTCCTGATCCAGCGAAGCACTGAAGTTTCCGCATTCGGCCATCGCATCGGTGACGGCCTTCCACGCTTCAAAACCCGCCGAGAGCGATTTCAGCGGCACGTCATTTTCAAATGAACAAGCAGCCCAAGCGCCACTTGCAGCAATGGACATGGCACCTGCCATGAGGATCGTCTTGAGTTTCATGCGTTTCTCCCTGTCAGGATCGGTCCGTCGTCGACGTCCGGACCGGTGTTATGCCCGAATGGGCTGTTTGTGGGGTTGCTCCCCGATCCGCGCACCGCTTCCAGCTTCGAAGAGATGACAGATTTCGTTTGGCACCGAGAACGAGACAGTTTCGCCAATCTCGGCACGGAATGTTTTGTCCGCCTTTACGGAAACCAGAGCACCGCCAACTCGAACCGAAATCATGGTCGCGTCGCCCAACAGTTCCAGCGTGTAAATCGGTGCGGTGATCTGACCATTACCTTCGGCAAGGCTTGCGTCTTCGGCCCTGAAGCCCAGCGTCATGGGACCGTCTGGTGCGTCTACCGGAATTTCGACGTGTTCAGCGCGGAACACTCCGCCCGCAACTTCGCCGTCCATCAGGTTCATCGCTGGTGAGCCGATGAAGCTGGCTACAAATGTATTCGCGGGCCGGTCATAGATTTCGGTCGGGCTTCCAACCTGCTGGACCACACCCTGTTTCATCACCACAACACGGTCAGCCAGTGTCATGGCCTCAATCTGGTCGTGGGTCACGTAGATGGTCGTGACTGCCAGTTCATGGCTCAGGTTCTTAATCTGCGCTCGGGTTGAAACCCGCAGCTTGGCATCCAGGTTCGACAGAGGCTCATCCATCAGGAACACGTTCGGCTCGCGTACAATGGCGCGCGCCAGCGCAACACGCTGCCGCTGACCGCCCGACAATTCAGCTGGCTTGCGATGCAGAAAATCATCCAGCTCGACCATCGCGCTGGCGCGGCGAACCTTTTCATCATGCGTTGACGGATCAATGCCGCGAACCTTCAAGGGAAAGCGGATGTTCTCATAGACGTTCATGTTCGGGTACAAAGCATAGCTCTGAAAGACCATCGCCACGTCCCGATCCTTGGGTTCCAGATCGTTCACAACTTTGCCATCGATCAGGATATCGCCTTCGGTGACATCCTCGAGCCCGGCAATCATGCGCATTGTCGTGGTCTTGCCACAGCCGGACGGCCCCAGCAGCACTAGAAACTCGCGGTCGGCGATTGTCAGGTCGAAATTGTGAACTCCAACAAAGGAACCCCAACGCTTACCGACATTACGCAGTTGAATTTCCGCCATGGTGCCCCCTGCTACGGATTCGTTTTGCATACGTTTGCAAAAACTGTAATCGGCACTCGTCAATTCTGGCAAGACTTTTTTGCATACGTATGCAAAACTGGTTCAAAGCAGTGATTCATTGCTCCGATACAACAAGCGTAACGTACTGCAAAGAAACGGTAATACAGTGAGCTTCCAAAACGAGAAAAAACTCGTCTCGTCGTTTCATGACGAGCTAGACAAAGCAGATAGCGCAGATTTGCCCTCAATATTTGAGCGATTCTGCGCGCAGGATTTACGGTGGCATGGCTTCCACCCATTCAATGAAATCACTGGCGGCGCGCACGTGGTGGACGCGTTTTGGCGACCACTGAAACGCAGCCTGACACGCTTGCAACGACGGCAAGACATATTCTTTGCTGGAGCAAACTCACTGGATGACAAGGGCGCTATCTGGGTTGTCTCGATGGGGCATTTGATGGGCTTGTTCGACAAGCCCTGGCTGGGCATACGGCCCACCGGCAAAATGGCCTTTTTACGCTATTGTGAATTCAACAAAGTGTCTGAGGGAAAAATCACCGAGACGGCAATGTTCTTCGACATTCCCCATCTCATGGTGCAGGCGGGTCAGAATCCATTCCCCCCGCAAACAGCAGCTCATCTCGTTCAGCCGGGACCGCTGACCCATGACGGGATCCTGGAAAGGGATGCGCCTAAGGAAGAAGGTCAACGCACCCTCGCCGCGATCAACGCCATGATTGCAGACCTTGGGCAATGGGATAGCGGGCTTTCGCTGACAGATGAGTTGGCTCGCACATGGCATGACGACATGATCTGGTGGGGTCCCGAAGGCATCGGCGCGACCTATACGATCGAACGTTATGCCAAGCAACATTCAGGCCCCTTCCGTGCGGCTTTTGAGGATAGGTCAAAAACCAATCACATCTGCCGTATGGCCGAAGGGTACTATGGCGGTTTTTTCGGCTGGCCGAATTTCACTGCAGCCCCAATTGGCGGCTTCATGGGTATGCCAGCGACCGGGAAGGCAGGTGAGTTTCGCGTGATTGATATCTATCGCAGGGGCGGTGACAAGCTGGCCGAAAACTGGATATTTATCGATCTGCTTCATTTCTGGAAACAGCAGGGTGTCGATATCCTTGAACGGACTACCGGGATTGAGACGCCATGAGGATCGATGCGCATCATCATCTGTGGGACCTGAACGCAGTCCACTATCCGTGGCTGATGGAAACCGGCACGCCCCGGTTTTTTGGTGACCCAACTCCGATCCAGCGAGACTATCTTCTTCCCGAGTTCCGAAAGGATGCCGAAGCATACGATTTCAAGGCATCAGTTCACATTCAGGTTGGCGCTGCGGACCCATGGGCCGAGGCCAAGTGGGTCCAATCTGTGGCCGATCAGCACCCGGATTGGCCTCTGGCGCAGGTCGCTTATTGCGACCTGACCTCGGATGATCTGCCTGACCAGCTGGACCGCCTGCAATCACTTCCATCAGTACGCGGCGTACGGCAGATCATCGGTCGGTCGCCAGGTGAGGACGCGAAATCAGGTACGAATGATCTGCTGGAGAGCCCAAAGTTTCTGGCCGGTCTCAGAGAGTTGGGTGAGCGGGACCTGTCATTCGATCTGCAGCTATTGCCGGAACTGATGGAACAGACTGCCCGGTTATTGGAGCGCGCGCCCCGAACAAAAATCGCTTTGTGCCACGCCGGTTCCCCTCATGATCGATCGGAAGATGGTCTGGATACGTGGGCCATAGCGCTGCAAAACCTGTCTTCGATGCCTCAGGTTTTTTGCAAACTTTCAGGGCTTGGTATGTTTGATCACCACTGGTCAGCGGACAATGTCAGACCAATTGTAGAAACCTGCCTGTCCCAGTTCGATCCTGAGCGCTGCATGTTCGGCTCAAACTTTCCGGTCGACAGCCTCTCCTCGACCTACGAAGAGCTCATATCCAGATATACCACCCTCGTTCCCGATACTCAGTGGGAGAATATCTTCTTCAGAACATCTGCAGGGTTTTACGGATTTGTAACCGAGTAGACCAACGGAGTGCCGAACCGGGTCTTGGTACTATCTGCGTCAGTGCAAGTGTGAGACCAACACATCTAATAGAGAATGACTGTCATCAGACATGTTGAAGCGGCAGCTTTGATGCTGCCGCTGCAGGATGAATTGACCCCAGAAACCGCCTAATTCCGGTCAGGCAGCAGGTGTCTTGAATTGCTGATCGAACAGGCTTCGGAAACTGCCATTCTCTTCCATCAGCTCCTCAAGGTTGCCCTGTTCGATAACTTCACCATCCTGCACAACCATAATTCGGTCCGCTTCCAGGATCGTTGACAGGCGGTGCGCAATCACGATCGTGGTGACATTCTCGGTCAGCTTATCCAGCGCCTCTTTGACCAGAGACTCGGATTCGGCATCCAACGCGCTTGTCGCCTCATCAAGCAGCAGAATTTCTGCATTCCGCAGAATAGCGCGCGCAATCGCCAGACGTTGCTTCTGACCGCCGGACAGGAATGCGCCATTCTCGCCAACTTCTGTGTCGTAACCTTCCGGCAATTCACTGATGAAATCATGCGCATGTGCCGCGCGCGCCGCGGCCTTCACCTCTTCGTCTGTCGCATCAGGGCGCGCAAAACGCAGGTTTTCCATCACGTTGGTCGAAAACAGGAAAGTATCCTGACCCACATAGGATATTTTCCGCCGCAGCGATGCAAAGCTCACATCAAGCAAATCCTGACCATCAATTTCAACAGACCCCTCGTCAGGATCATAAAACCGCATGATCAACCCAAAGATCGTGGATTTGCCGCCACCTGATTGCCCCACAAGAGCAGTGGTTTTACCTGCCTCGAAGGTCAAATTCATATCTTTGATGACGGGCAACGATCCCTGATAACCAAATGTCACGTTGTGCATCCGGATTTCACCCGGGCCCGAGCGCAGCTGTTTCGGCTCCGTGCTTTCACGCATCGGATCTTCTTCGTCCAGAAGTTCGAACATCATCCCAATCGGCACCAGCGCGGTTTCGATCACAACACGCATGCGTGACAGACGCTTTGCCGGTTCGTAGGCCATCAAAAGCGCTGTGATGAATGACATCAGCTGACCTGCTGTCGGTGGTTCCGACCCCGCGATTCCCATCGTACTGACCACAAGAACCCCGGCCACGGCAAGTCCGGCCAGAAACTCCATCAGGGGGCTGGCAATAGACTGCAACTTGGCAATGTCGTTGGAACGCTTTTCTACCGCAAGGATCGCCTCATCCATGCGCTCGGTCATGTGACCTTCCAGCGCGAACACTTTGATGACCTTGATCCCACCCGAAGTTTCCTGAAGTACACGGATGATCTCAGCCAGTGACTTGAGGTTGGACTGCATGATTTTTCGTACGCTTTTAAGCAAGTAACGCACGCTCAGCAACGCAATCGGGCCAACGACGAAGAACAGCACCGAGAGAACGGGTTGCTGATAGACCATGACGAAAACGAGACCCACCAGGGTAAGGGCGTCGCGTACGAAACTAGTCACGATCACGTCAACCAGCTGCCGCGCGGCCTGTGCTCCATAGGTCACGCGCATCAGGAGTTCCGAGGACTCAACCTTGGAATAGAAGTCAACACCGCGCCGAAGCAGCTTTCGATACACGTTCTCTTGCTGCACCGCGATGATACGGTTACCCGCACGCGCCAGAAAAACAGACTGTATGTATGAAGCGACCGCTTTGGTGAAAAACAGCGCAACCACACCCAACGCGATCAGGTGTACCTGAGACCGCATATCTGGGTTGGTCATGGCATCGACGATGTTTTCCATCATCCAGGCAGTGCCCGCAGTTGTACCAGCAACAACGGCCATCGCAACCATCGCGATACCGTACAGCCACCCTTGACCACGGATACTGTCACCTACCAAACGGCCGATATAGCCGGATCGCCATTTCGTCCAGGCTTTCCTGATCATTCCGTTCTCCAAAATCTCATCATTATTAACCTGTCACGGCCATGTCTGTCACACGCCGAAAGTTCCACAACGAATTGGACTCAACGCAAAAGACGGGTTGCGCCTAGTTATGCGGGACGGGCGCAAGATTCCAGAGGGCCTGCGAAGAATAGGAGGATACATGACCATTAACACACGCTCTGGCCCTCAGCAGCTAGGCAATCCGTCGCTTCTAGCGCCACACAACTTCTCCCAAAAATATGTAGCCAGCCCCATATATCGTCTTGATTAACTGAGGGTTTTTGGGATCTTCACCCAGTTTGGTCCGCAATCGGGAAATACGTACATCCATTGCCCGATCAAAGCTTTCCCCTGCGGCACCGCCCAACATTTCCTGCATCTGGGCCCGGCTGATCAGACGTTTCGGGCTTTCGAGGAACAATCGCAACACCTCACCTTCGGCGTGGCTGAACGTGGTTTCGGCACCGGTCTCATCTTCCAGCACATAGCGGTCGAAATGGGCCGTCCAGCCGTTAAATCCTGCTGTTTCCGAGCTTTGCGCCTGCGCTTTTGGTGAACGTAACCTCGCACGGATACGCGCCACTACTTCGGCCGGATCAAAGGGTTTGGTGATGTAATCATCCGCTCCAAGCTCCAGCCCGGTCACCCGGTCCTGAACCTGTGCACGCCCCGAAATGATGATCACCGCCGCCCCTTGCTCCAACGCCAGGCGGTGAACCAGTGCCAAACCATCCGTATCCGGCAAAGACAGGTCAACCAGACAGACATCGGGTGTCACGCGCTTGAGTGAGGCTTCGAATTCTCGCGCGCGGGCAAAGCTCTGTGTACGAAAGCCGGCCTCTTCCAGTGCATCAGTCAGAATCCGGCGTATTTCAGGCTCATCGTCAAGGATGGTCACCAGCGGTTGGGTCATCAGGCAGCCTCGGTTCGGATCAGGGCAGACAATTGCGTACCTGTAAACGGCTTTTGCAGCACCGGCGCAAGGCCAAGCGCGCGCCGATACAACGGGTCGTCATGGGGCAACGAAGTCATCAGGATACAGGGTACGGAATGGTTCAGTTTCTCGACAAGATCGATACCCGTCCCCGCACCCTCCAGGCGGATATCCGACAGCACAAGCCCGATATCACCGATATCCTTGGTCAGGGCCAGTGCCTCATCGACCGAAGTTGCCTCGATCACCGAGCAGCTCAGTTCGATAAGCATATCGCGGAACTGGCTGCGCAGTTCATCGTTATCCTCAACCAGCAGCACCAATCCTTCGCGTACCGGAGGTGCCGGTCGATAGGGCAAGCGCAACACAACGGACGCACCCGACGGGGTATTACGTAAGTTCAGATCACCGCCTGCCAGCTTGACAGTGTCATAGACCATCGGCAGTCCCAGCCCCGAGCCATCACTGCCCTTGGTTGTGAAGAATGGGTTCAGCGCCTTCTTCAATGCCTCGGACGAAAATCCCGGGCCGGTGTCTGAGACGGTGATTTCGATCCAGATGTTGCCAATTGCATGGGCGCTGATGGTGATCTGACCGGATGGCCCGCAGGCGTCGCGAGCGTTGAGTACCAGATTCAACAACGCATCCTGCACCATCCCCGGATCCAGCATCAATGCCCCATCCGGAAGTGTGTTTACCACCGAAAGCCCCACACCGCGCGGCAGAGAGGGGGTTGCCAGAATCCGCAAATCCTCCAACAGCGCCTTCATGTCCGTTGCCTGTGGATGGGGCGTTCTGTTGCCCGTCATATCAGCGATCCGGTTCAACAGTTGCCCCCCGCGCCGGGCGGTTTGTTGGGTGGCCGAAACGAGCTCGGCCGCATCATCGGGCAGGTTCATCCGGTCCAGCTTGGCCTGCATCCCAAGAATGATGGTCAAAAGGTTCGAAAAGTCATGAGCCAGCCCGCTGGTCATCTGGGCGGCCATGGCGCGCCTGCGTGTCTGTTGCAGCGCGACGCGGGCTTGCGTCTCTTCAGTAATATCGACCGACATCACGTATACACCACCCTGTTCATCGGGGGTGAACGAGACCCGGATACGGCGAGAATCCTGATCCTCGGTGAACTCGAAAACCGAAGGCTGGCCGGAATAGGCCCGTTCCAGATGCGGTTCCACCCTGTCGAAGGCCGCGGCACCAAGAGCTTCGGAAATGTGTAGACCCAGAATCTCGGACGGTCGGCCCGGCATCACGGAACTCAGGCGGCGATTGGAATAATCATAGCGACCACTGGCATCCAGATGGGCAATATGTGCCGGCATCATCTCGGTCGTCATGCGCGTCCGCGCTTCGATCTCGGTCAGCTGCCGCTTGGCTTCTTCCAGCGCCGTGATTGTGGCGGCCAATTTCCGGTTTGTTGCCGACAACTCTTCTGCATGGCTCAAAAGCTGACCGGACAGTTCTTCGGATCGGGCGCGCAGCAATTCTTCAGCCCGTTTTGTACCGGTGATATCAGTATAAACCGCAACCCATCCACCAGCTGGCAATGGCGCACCTTCGATCGAAATCACCTGCCCGTTCGGACGGACGCGTTCCATATAATGCGGCTCGAACGCCAACGCCTGTTCAACACGGACATCGACCATCTCATCGACATTCTGATCGTCACCGTATTCTCCGCGACTGGCCAGAAAGTGAATCGTGTCGTGAAACGACGCCCCGGGCTGCACGAGCTTGTCGGGCAAATCGAACATTTCCTGAAAGCGAAGGTTGCTGACAACCAGCCGCAACTGACTGTCATAGATCGACAGCGCCTGACCGATCAGGTTCAAGCCGGCGGTCGTCATCGCCTTGATACGCTGTTCGCTTATGTCCAAATCGTTCCTCCCCGGGACATATGCGTAACATCAGATCTGATGCAGGTGTAGAGGGAACGGATGCGACCTGTTGGCCCCTAGGGTCTTTTGCGCGCGATCACCCAGACCGGGTGATAGGTCAGCGATACGCCCTGCGGCGTGGCGAACGCTCGATTGTAGTCCTCACAGAACGCGGCCAGCGTGGAACGCGTCCAAACTTGGGCCGCGCGGCCATTCACACCCGTTTTCCGCAAATGGCGGAGTACATGCTGAGGGGTGTCGAACCACAACTTGCGACGTTCTTGCCAAAGGTCCACGATTTCCATCTCGTCTCCGGCAGCCTTTAAAGCCTGAGCCAGAACATCGGGTCCACACAGACCCGGAGCCCTCGAGCCCGAGCCAAGATGCACAAGCTCAGCATACTGATCCTGCCCAAATCCTGAAATCGCCAGCCAACCCCCGGGTGCGAGAGACCGGGCAGCGTTGGCCACCACATCCTGCGGTGTATCCAGCCATTGAATCGTCGATGTCGATACAATCAAATCCTGCTGCACCGGCCAGGCTACATTGCGAATGTCCCCGGATCGAAACTCAGCACCCCATAGATGGGCTGTTTCGCTGGCTTCGGGCATCAAGTCGTTCAGGATGACGTTTTCCAGACTGAAACGCTGATGCAGCGCTTCGGTAAGATGCCCGGTCCCGCACCCGATCTCGAAAACAGAGCTGTATGAATTGGGTGCACCCAGATCGGACAGGCGTTGCGCCAGTTGCTGCGCGATCCGAGCCTGCTGACCTGCTGAATCATGATAGCTCTGGAAACTGCGGCTAAAGCTGCGCTGCACGCGCGCGGAGGTCATGGCATTCATGCGAACCACTCCTTCCAGCTTTGGCCAGCAAGAAAAGGCTGATGAGAGGCATCAATCAACCGAACCCGTTCTGCCTGCGCGTGCCACGCCGTTTCCTGCGATTTGGTGGGGATAATCCTGTCTCGCTTGGCGATCCAGATACGGTCGAATTGTGTGTCAGGTGCCTTACCACGTTGGTCGATTACCCTAAGTTCATCCTGAGCGGCAGCAATATCCAATGCCGGGGGCGTACCGTTCAAACCAGCACGACGGCAAAACCGGGCAAAGCTGGCGCTGGTCAATCCGTCAGCCGTTGCCTCAACAGTTTCAGGGGAAATGCCCCGTTCGACATCAGCCGGAAACAGCGTCCCGTTCACCGCCACCAGTTGCGAAGGTTTCAGGGGCACAGACGCCAGCCAATGTGCAGCGGATGCAACGCCAAAAGAATAGGCCAGCAGTCGCACCTGATCGTAGCTGCTGGTTTCAGACAACTCATCCGCAAGGTCGCGAAAGTCATCTACGACCAGCACGTCCCCTGACCCGCTGAGCAAGGCGAACGGCGCAGGCCCAAGGGCCCACCCGCCAAACACAAGGGTCAGTTCAGACCCGCCTTCGCGCGCCAGCCAGTGTCGTCTCATGCATCCCCCCTTGCGAGGTCGATCATCGCTGTCGTGACACGGCTCAGGTCATCCGGAGAGATAATGTAGGGCGGCATGCAATAGATATTGCGCGCAAAGGGTCGAAGCCAGACACCGGTTTCCGGTGCACGCTGATGGGCGATGCGGGGATCAACGGTATCGTTCATCTCAATCACGCCAATCGCGCCGAGCACCCGAACATCTGCAACGCCGGGTAAATCCCGGGCTGGCGCAAGCTCAGTGGTCATTTGAGCCTCGATCTCAGCAACACGTACTTGCCAATCGCCATTTTCTAGCAGGCCAAGGCTTGCGATGCCCGCGGCGCAGGCCAACGGGTTCGCCATATAGGTCGGGCCGTGCATGAACACACCTGCCTCGCTGTCGCCAATGCCGTAGGCCACTTTCCTGCTGGTGACCGTCGCGGCAAAGGAGATGTGGCCGCCAGTCAGCGCCTTACCCAAACAGATGATATCCGGCGTGATCCCCGCATGATCAATGGCGAACAGGCGCCCTGTTCGACCAAAGCCAGTGGCGATCTCATCGAAGATGATCAGAACATCATGCGCGTCGCACAGTGATTTCGCCCCACGCAGCCAATCGGGGTGATAGAAATACATACCACCGGCGCCCTGCACGATGGGTTCAAGGATAAGCGCCGCGATATGATCGCCCTTTTCCTTCAACAACTGCTCAAGCGCGGCCAACCCGTTCTGAACACCATCATCAATCCAGTCATCACCCAGCCGAACCTGAGGACGCGGCAGGAAGTGCTGGATCGACAAAGCGCCCCGGAACAGGCCATGCATCCCGTTGACCGGGTCACAAACGCTCATCGCCTTCCATGTATCGCCATGATATCCGCCGCGGATGGTGGCAAATTCGACTTTACCAGTCCGCCCATTGGCCATTTGGTATTGCACAGCCATTTTCATCGCGACCTCGACCGAGACCGAGCCACTGTCGCAATAAAAAATGCGGTCCAGACCTTCGGGCAGCATCGAAACCATTTTTTGCCCAAGCTCGATCGCAGGATTGTGGGTCAGCCCGCCGAACATGACATGGGGCATCTGCTCCAGCTGTTGCTGCATCGCTGACACGATGGCCGGATGACGATGACCGTGGATCGTGCACCACCATGATGACATGGCATCGATCATTTTCGTACCATCTTCGCGGACCAGGTAAACACCTTCGGTGCGGTCGATCAGATGCATCGGGCCGGGATCGGCCACGTTCGTGTAGGGATGCCACAAATGGCTTGCGTCAAACTCCAACGGTGTCACAGGGCACTCCGGATTTTGTCCATGTCGATGGCCTGAAACGCCTGTGTGAGGGTTGCGCTGTTCAGATTGTCGATCATGTCCAAGCGCCCCAGATGCGGAACATCGGACATCTGGATGATGGTCTCTTCCACATCGGGTTCAGCCGCGCCCACAAAGGCAACACCGACAACCGGACAACCGGCATTGCGCAATGCCATCAGTGACAGGGTCGTATGGTTGATTGTCCCCAGCGCGGTACGCGCCACAAGGATCACCGGAGTCTTCCATCTGGCAAATAGGTCGAGGTAATAGGCCTGTCGGGTGAGCGGCACCATGATACCCCCTGCCCCTTCGATCACCAAAGGGCCATCAACCTCAGGCAATGCCAGTCGATCCAAATCGATCTCGACACCCATATCCTCGGCCGACAGATGGGGCGATGCTGGCATATCCAGCAGGTAGGTTTCCGGCAGCACCGGCTGACCGGACAACTGTGCCACGATCTGGCTGTCGGTTGCATCCTCCAGACCGGATTGAACCGGTTTCCAATACTGCGCACCCAGAGCTGCGGTCAGCCCGGCTGAGAAGATTGTCTTGCCTATTCCGGTATCGGTTCCGGTCACGATCAGCGCGGTCATTGGGTATCCGTTTGCTGGTTGGCGATGGCCTGAAACAAGGCCGTAATGTCGTCGTTTGTTGCATTGCCCGTGATCGACACGCGCAGGCGCGATGTGCCTCGCGGGACGGTTGGCGGGCGGATGCCTCTTACGTCAAAACCAAGCTCCTGCAATTGTTCGGCACGCCTCATGGTTGGTTCGTCGGCACCAACAATCACGGGTATAATCTGGCTGTGAAAACCGCCCAGTCCACCTAGGCGCTGCGCCTCGGAATGCGCATGGGCCATCAGATCCCGGGCGTGAATTGTCAGCGTATGGCTTTCCTGCAGTGCATTGATCGCAGCGCGAACCAGGGCCGCATCAAACGGGGACGGGGCAGTGGCGAAAATAAACGGACGCGCCCGGTTGATCAGGGTATCAATCATGGGCTTTGGACCACAGATCAAACCACCGCTGGCGCCCAACCCCTTTCCACATGTATGCAAGGTTAAAACCTCGGCATCCAACCCATGGGCCAACCCTTGCCCCTGAGGCCCAAAAACACCTGTTGCGTGGGCCTCGTCCACGACCAGCACAGCGTTTTCGGAGCGGGCAAAAGCCGCCAGTTCAGCCAGAGGTGCAAGGTCACCTTCCATGGAATACACGCTTTCCACAGCAATCCAGACCTGACCGTTATTGCTGGCCTGCCAGTCCGCCAGAACCTGACGCGCTGCGCTAACGTCGTTATGTGGAAAAGCGAGAGTTTTCGCCCGCCCCAATCGCATCCCTTCATGCGCGCTGGCATGGACCAGCTCATCATGCAGGATCAAATCGCCCGCAGCGGGAAGTGTTGAGAAGATCGCCTGGTTGGCCTGAAAGCCACCGCCCATGAACAGTGCTGCTTCGGCACCAAAGAACGCCGCTGCTTCAGCCTCCAACCGCTCATGCTCGGGGTGGTTACCACGCAATAGTCGCGAGCCACCCGAACCCAATGGAACGTTCCGAGCTAGCGCGTTCTGCGCGGCTTCACGCATCAGATCCGACCCGGCGAGGCCAAGATAGTCGTTTGACGCGAAATCCAGCCCCTGACGGGGTGCAAGCTGACGCAGGCGATGGCGTGTTTTCAGCACATCCAACGCCCGGTCCAGCCTTGCAGTGGCTGTCATTCGGCAGCCTTCAGGCACGCTTCGGATTCAGGTTCCATAGGCTGAATACCCAATTTGGCAAACAGTAGCGCATCGCTGCTTTCTTCGGGGTTCTCAGCTGTCAGCAGCGTATCGCCTGCAAAGATCGAGTTTGCGCCGGCAAAGAAACACATCGCCTGCATCTCGTCGCTCATGTCGCTGCGGCCAGCGGACAGACGTACATGAGACTTTGGCATCATGATCCGGGCCAGCGCGATGATGCGAACGAACTCAATGGGCTCAATAGGCTTGGCATCGGCCAGCGGGGTGTCTGCCTGTGGCATCAGCATGTTGATCGGAACCGAATCCGGCGCTTCGGGCAGATTGGCCAGAGTCACCAGCATGTCGATCCGGTCTTCGCCGTTTTCACCCATGCCCAGAATACCGCCCGAACAGACCTTCATGCCCGCCTCGCGAACGCGGTTCAGCGTATCGATCCGGTCGGCGAAAGTACGGGTGGTGATCACCTCGGGGTAATACCGTTCCGAAGTATCGATATTGTGGTTGTAGTAGTCGAGCCCGGCATCCCGCAGCTGAACCACCTGATTGTCATCCAGCATCCCCAGCGTCATGCAGGTTTCCATGCCCATTGCCTTGACGCCTTCGATCATGGCAACCAGCGCATCCATGTCGCGGGCCTTGGGCTCGCGCCAGGCAGCGCCCATGCAGAACCGGGTCGACCCCGAAGCGGCGGCTTTGCGCGCCTCGCTCAGAACACGTTCAACCTCGATCAGCTTTGACGCGCTGAGCTTGGAGCCGTTGCGAGCAGACTGCGAACAATAAGCACAATCCTCGGCGCAGCCCCCTGTTTTGATTGAGAGCAATCGGGACATCTGTACCTTGTTGGGATCAAAGTTCTCGCGATGAACGGTTTGAGCCCGGTAAAGAAGATCCATCAGCGGCAGGTCGTGAATTGCCTGCGCAGTTTCGCGCGTCCAGGTGTTCGATGTAGCCGACATTTTATAGATAATTTTTCCCGATGATTCAGATTCACTCGGGTTTATCAATAAAGTCGAAAAACGCAATAACTTCGATGTCACAGGCAGGGTTCTGCCTGTGACTTATCGAGGGCCAGTCAGCCGTGCAGAGGTTTACCCTGCGAAGCGCGATAAGCTTCTACATATCCCCGTGCGACCGATCGGACGGCGCGCCCGATCTGGGAATAGGCCTCGTCCGGAAGATTGGCGAAAGACACCCGCGCAGACCAGCCAGGCGCATCAAAGCCGCTACCGTTCAACAGAACGATGCCATAGTCTTCGGCCAGCTTGAACGCGATATCCAGCGGATGAACGTTCTGCTTGATCCAGTCGACGACATCCTCACCAACATATTTTCGCAACCAGAACTCGAAATCGATAATGCCGTAATAGGCGTCGTAGTTTTCGCCTGCATCCACTTCGATCCCCATCGCCTCGGTCAGCATTTTGAACCGGCGATGTACCAATTCCATGCAGGCAGTCTGATAGGCTTTCTTGGTGTCCACCAACTCGCACAGCGAGAACAGCGTCATCATCATCTGCTGTGGCAGCGACAAACCTGCCGTATGGTTCAAGGCGACATCCCGGCTGTCGGCAACCAACCTGTCGATGAACCTGATGTCGCGCGGTGTCAGACTAAGCGTGCCATAACGCTTATCCAGCTTCTGTTTGATGTCCTCGGGGTGATCAGCCAGTTTGAGGTCAAAGATGTTATCTTGTGCGACGGCGATGACCCCAAGCCGCCAACCGGTGCAGCCAAAGTACTTGGAATAGGAATACACTCCGATGGTATTGCGGGGCACATACCCCATGACGGATGTGAAATCATGCACGAAGGTGCCATAAACATCATCTGTCAGCACGATCAGATCAGGCCGGTGATTTTCGACAAGATCGGCAAGCTTTTTCAGCGAAGGTTTATTCAAAGCGACCGAGGACGGATTGCCGGGATTGACCAGAAAGAACGCTTTGACCTTGGGATCCTTAAGCTTTTCAACCGCCGCATCAGTCAGCTGAAAACCATCTTCCTCATCCGTTTCGACATGTACGGACTCGAGGCTGTAATCCTCCAGCTCTGGCATTTCGAGATAGGGCGTGAAGATCGGCGTGCAAAGCGCAATGGTATCTCCGGGGTTCAACAACCGGTTGGCTTTAAGCGTCTTGAAGATATAGCACATTGCGGCTGTGCCGCCTTCGACCGCAAACAGATCGAACTGCATGTCTGGTCGGCGTCCCGAACACATGGCCCACATCAGGTATTCATGTGCGATGACGGCGTTGTGCTGCAGAATACGGTCCGGCACGGGATAGTTGTCGCCGATGATCGAATCCGTCAGCTCGTGCACGAACTCATCGGGGTCAAAGTCAAAGGCCGAAATCGCATGGGCGACCACCTCAAGTAATGTGTCAGTGCCCGGCATATCTGCATTGGCGCTGGCCCATTCCTGCAGCCGATCATGACAACCGGCCATTGCTGGCATACCGCCAATTCCGGCAGGATGGTTCATGACACGCTTGGATTCAGTAACCGCGAATTGCCCCAGCGCAAAAAAGGCCTCGCGCGGGCGGGTCGCCACCCAGTTCGGGTTCCCGCGACCTGCGTTCAGGAAAGCGCTGTTGGACTTTCTCGCTTCGGCCGAAGCCAGCTGGATCAGTTCATCCTTGATCTGAAACGGGCTAAGCGCCTCGTAGTCGTGCAGCTTTAATCTGTCCATTGGTCAAACCTCTCCAAATCAGCTCAATATCAAAACAACGACCATACCGAAGATGGTCAGCAGCGTGTTGCCGATGGCATAGGGCATACCGTAACCAAGGGCAGGAATGCGGCTCTGCGCGGCCTCCTGAATCATACCCAGCGCGGCTGTTGTCGTCCTTGCACCTGCACAGGCACCAAACAGAATGGCCGGGTGAAACTTGAACACGTAATGCCCGACATAAACCGAAAAGATCATTGGCAGCGATGTCGCCACGATCCCCCAAAGTAACAGTGCGATACCCGCCTGCTGCAAACCGGCCACGAACCCCGGCCCTGCCGATATACCGACAACAGCAATGAAGACGTTCAGCCCGAGGGTGTTCATCAACCACAGGGAAGGCGCAGGAATACGGCCAAAGGTCGGATGCACCGTGCGCAGCCAGCCCAGCACCAGACCCGCCAAAAGCGCGCCACCGGTTGTCGACAGGCTGATGGGGAAACCGCCCATCATGATCGCCAGCGTGCCAATCAGCCCACCGATGAAAATACCCCATCCGACAAAGGCCAGATCAGTTGTGTCGACAGGACGGTCGGCATAGCCGATCTCGGCAATCGCCGCTTCGACATGTCGCTTGCTGCCAAGGATCGTCAGGATATCGCCGCGGTGCACCTCGGTGCCGGGCAAGAGAGGCAATTCCAGCATGTTGCGCGACAGTTTTGAGACATAGACCCCGCGCGCGACCGGCAGCTTGCCCAACTCTTCTAGCGTTTTACCGTGCAGGTCCTTGTTTGTGATTAGGACATCCAGTTTTTCCGACGGAATGCTCAGCAATTCGGGTGTATCCGCCTCTTTCAGGCTCGTTTCCAGCAATCCAACCAGATCACCGCGACGGCCCGAAAACATCACGACATCACCGGCCTGCAATACCGTGTCGGCGTCAACCTCGATAATCTTGCCATCCCGGCGCAGACGTTCGGCGTATATCCGAACACCCGGCAGCAGGTCCTTGACCGGCTTTCCAAGCAGATCGCTGCCGTCCGGAATTTCAAAGGCGCGCGCTTCGATCGCGCGATAAGCTGAGACTATCCCGTCGCCAGTCTCGACTGCTGATGCACCGCCAAGCTTGGCCTCGTATTCTTTGCAGGCAGCCACCAGATCGACCCCGATCAGCCGCGGCCCGATTTTGGCGAGGATAATCGCGGAACCGATTGTTCCGTATATATAGGTCACCGCATACGCGACAGGAATTTGGTTCGCATATTTCTGCGCTTCATCCGCAGGTAGCCCCAGCTGATTGATCTGATCAGTCGCCACACCAATGGCAGCAGAGATAGTCTGAGATCCGGCATAGAAACCCGCAGCATAGCCGAGTTCCAACCCGGCAATCTTGGCGGATATAAGCGGGACGATCAGACACAAGGCCAGAACACTGAGCGCAAAGAAGACCTCGCGCGCGCCATCAACCTTGAGGCCGCGCATGAATTGCGGACCAACGCCATAACCGACGGCAAAGATGAACATGATAAAGAAGGTCGATTTGACGGCTGAATCGATATCTATATGTGCCTGACCTATCACAACCGCCGCCAGCAGCGTACCGGTGACCGACCCTAGGCTGAATCCCATGAACTTCCATGGCCCCACCAGAAACCCAATACCGATAGCCAGAAACACCGCCAGTTCAGGATAGGTTCGCAGAATATTCACAAACCAATCAATCATTGCCCACCTCCCACATTCAGGCTCGGAACGCGCCGAACTTGTGGGCAGGCAGAACACCAGAAACACCGTACCGTTCTCTGGAATTCCGAGCCGCCCGTCCGGCCCAATTCAATCAGAACAGGAAATCTTTGAGGTCACGATACCCTAAGTATCGGGTTTGTCTAGAATTATCCGAATATCAGAAAGTTTATGGCATCATGCTGCCGGAACCCGGAGGCGTAGTTTGTGTTAGCGAACAGTATCGAGCAAAAGCAAAGTCCTAACCCACTTTGCTATGTCTGGCGATCAAGATCACAGCAGGATTAACAGACGGGTGTATTTAGCCCCA
This sequence comes from Ruegeria sp. CH6, assembly GCF_056537005.1. NCBI lineage: Bacteria > Pseudomonadati > Pseudomonadota > Alphaproteobacteria > Rhodobacterales > Roseobacteraceae > Ruegeria > Ruegeria sp. CH6. Next base: position 155,915 of record NZ_JBQFQS010000004.1, read on the forward strand.
TCTCGATAAGCGCAAGGCAACCAAATCCCGTCTGGGTTGTTTGGTATCCGAAAGTAAGCCACAGTATGGACACACGCTGACACGCGAAGAGTATCGTGCGAGGTTGGCTGACGCACCGGGCAGGAGGCGTTCGTTTTGCGCGAGAGTTTTTGATAGACGGCGACACGCCAAAGCAAGGAACCAAGGTACTAAACCGGCCCCTGCTGGGTATAAACTTCTTTGCAGGCGACGTCACCGCAGGGTTTGGGCCGTATCTGGCAATTTATCTGCTGGCGCAGTTGCACTGGTCGCCGCAAAGCATCGGCTTTGCACTTGCACTTGGATCCATCGTAACCGTTCTGGCACAGACCCCGGCCGGGGCGCTGATCGACTGGACCGATGCGAAACGCGGCTTGATTATCGCATGTGTTACGGCGGTCGGAGCGGCCGCGCTTACTCTTGTCATCTCTGACCAGAAATATGCCATCTACGGTGCCCAGACCACGATGGGCGTGGCGTTGGCCTTCCTCGGGCCGTTGATTGCCGCGATTACACTGGGCGTGGTTGGTCGAGAAGCCTTTACGCGGCAAACCAGTGCCAATCAGGCATGGAACCACGCCGGCAATGTCGCCGCAGCGGGAATTGCCGCCGGTCTCGCATTGGCAGGTTTTGTTGACGGGGTGTTTGTACTGATCTCGGTAATGTGCGTGGGCATGATCGGCTGCACACTTTTGATCAAGCCATCGCAGATCGATCACGAAGCAGCGCGCGGTGGCGTAGCTGAGGACAGTACCGGTCAGGAAAAGCCCAGCGGATTTGCCACAATCCTCAGCGACAAACGACTGATCATTTTCGGCGCATCCATTGTTCTGTTTCATTGCGCAAATGCCAGCATGCTGCCCCTGGTCAGTCAAAAGGTGGCCAGCGGCGGCGACACCAAATCAGGGATCGCCTTTACGTCGGCCTGTATTATCTCTGCCCAGTTCATCATGATTGGGATGGCGGTTCTGTGCGGTCGCACTGCCGATAGCTGGGGGCGCAAACCCCTGTTCCTGCTCGCGTTCTCGATCCTGCCAGTTCGCGCTGTTCTCTATACGTTGACAGATAACTCGGTGGCGCTGGTGGCAATCCAATCTCTGGACGGGGTAGCAAATGGTATTTTTGCTGTGCTGTTTCTGCTGATCGTGTCGGATGTAACCAAAGGAACTGGTCGCTTTAACGTGGCGCAGGGTGCGCTGGCGGCGTTGGTCGGTGTCGGTGCATCAGCAAGCAACCTGATCGCCGAAGAAATTGTACAGCTAAGCGGTTACGATACCGCCTTTTATTTCCTGGCAGGCGTTTCACTGCTGGGCGCCCTGATCTTTGCAACCCTAATGCCCGAGACCGCGCAACACGCGCGTCACGATGAGAACAGCGGCGAAAGCCCGGAGACCCCGTAACCTTCAACAACAAGCCGGAGAGAACCTCGTGTCATTCAGCCTTGCGGTTTCGATTGCCGTCTTCACGCTTATCGCGATTCGCGAATGGCTGCCCTCATTTCTGAAAATCTGGCACGTGATGACGGCAGGCGCGTTTGTTCTGATAGCAACGGGAACCATAACACCCAAAACCGCGCTCGACGCAATTGACTGGAACGTCATGCTGTATCTCTTTTCGGTCTTTTCCATAGGTCGCGCGTTGTATGAAAACGGCATCTCGCACCGTATCGCGGGTTGGATGGTGGGCTGGCGCACCCCCGGTGTTTCTCTGGTCGCGTTCATGATGTTGTTTGCACTTGTCGCAGCCATACTGACGAACGATGCCGCCGCAATTATCGGAACTCCGATCGCACTGATGCTGGCACATCAGACCGGCGCAGATCAGCGCACCTTTCTGATCGCCCTTTGCGTAGCGGTTACTATCGGCAGCATGACAACGCCGATTGGCAATCCGCAAAACCTGCTGATCGCCGCCAGTGGCGAAGTACCAGCACCCATGGTGACGTTTGTTCACTGGCTGATCGTTCCAACCCTTATCTGTCTTGGCGGCAGCGCGCTGTGGCTTTCCAAGCGAATGGTGGTGACCACACCAGAGGGCGGGTCTACCGACATGACAGACACCACCGAAGGCACGCAATGGCCTGTCCTTCTGGCCATTGCTGTTCTGGTTGTTCTGGTCACTGTCGAGAGCATTCTGGCAGCGACAGGATCGGATTTCGGTTATCCTCTGGGTGTTGCCGCCGCGATCGCCTGCCTGCCCGTATATTTGTTTGATGGCGCACGGGTGAGGACTTTTGTACGTCTGGACTGGCCGACGCTTGTGTTCTTTGTCTCAATGTTCGTTGTAACCGGCGCGCTGCTCGATTCCGGGTCACTGCAATCCATTCTGGGTGAAGAGCGCGAACATATGAACGAGCCGTTGGTGACGGCCGGCATCAGCTTTTTCGGCAGTCAGGTCTTTTCGAATGTACCCTTGGTGGACATGTATCTGAAGTTGTTGCCATCCTTTGAAGTGCCCAACCTGATGATGTTGGCCGGTGTATCAACATTGGCAGGCAACGTGTTCATCATCAGCGCAGCCAGCAATGTCATCGTTCTTCAGATGGCAGATCGAATGGGTGCCACCGAGGTGACATTCACCCAGTTCATGAAGGATGTCCTGCCCATCGGTATCGTGTCGACAGGCGTGACAATCGGATGGATTCTGCTGTTAGAGGCACATCTTTCAGGCAAAACCTTCTGACAATATCAGCTAGCCATACCTGCGCTGTGATTTCGCGCCTTCAGAGGTCAGCGAGTATAGCGAAAGAGTGTGATCCATATTGCGCATCCTGTGGCGCAACATCTGGCGACCAAGCCGCGCAAGATCCGCAGTAAACTCTGGCTTATCGGCAACGTTTTCCAGCTCTCCCTGCCCCTGATGGTCAAACAGCATCGGCGGCAAGTCAGCTGCAAATTCTACCAGGGTGAACCGGTCGTCGCGCAGGATCCCAAGGCACGAGTCACTGTTTCCCGTACCCAGTATCTTCTGCCATTTGGTTGCGGCTTCAGGCTCGGAAAAATCCAGTTCGCTGAAGGAATAATTGCGCCAGTCTTCCGGCGTCTCGCCCCGGACCAGCGGCAACAGAGACCGGCCATCCATCGAATTCGGAATATCCTGCCCAACCCAATCCAGAATTGTCGGCGTGATGTCGATGGATTCTGTCGGAGCATCGATCACCGCGCCCGCCTGACTTTGGTTCCCAGGCATCCGGATTATCAGCGGCGTATGATAGGCCGCGTCATAAACCGACATCTTACCCCATGAGTGGCGATCACCCAGCATCTCACCATGGTCTGCGGTAATCACCAGCAGCGTATCATCGTACTGCCCGCTATCCTTGAGATATTGGACAACACGGCCGATGTGATGATCCACCTCAGTCGCCAGCCCCAGATAAATTGCCCGCAGCGTCTGTATATTTTCGTCCGTTGGCTCAACCTCATCAAAGCCGTGCACAAATTCTCGCGCAGTATAGGTATCCAGTGTTGGCCCAAAGAACGGATGGACCCTGACCTCATCCTCGGGCGAGGCCAGACCCGCTGGCATCGGAATGGAGGCAGGATCATACATGTCATTGTAAGGCGCTGGCGCAACCAACGGCGGGTGTGGGCGAATATAGGTCAGATGGGCGAACCAGTTCTGTTTGTGATAGGCCGCAATCCCGTTCAAAAATGCATCCGTCAAAAAGGCGGAATCACTATCCTCGGCGCGGTAGAGGGCCGGGTCGTTCAGCTTAGGCTCACCCCCGTTCGGTGAAACCGGCTTGTAGACATCCCAGTAGTTCTCAAACTCATACCCTTTTTGCATCAGATGCGACTGCCATGGATAGGATTCTTCCATTCGCATCTCGACCACTTCGTGGAACCCGTTCATCGGATTTTCGTATGTCTTCAGTACCGGGTCATTCGCATCAAAGGCACGCGGATCTGCGGATGTGTCGGTATAGCCGAACAACATCGGTAGATATCCCGCTTTGCGCATTTCAGTGGCGATGTTGGGTATGTCGTGGCGCAGCGGCGTACCGTTGCGAACAGACCGGTGGTTCATCGCGTATTGCCCCGTCAACAGGGATGCGCGTGAGGGGCCGCAAGGGTTGGTGACCGAAAAATGCCGGTTGAAAGTAACCGCCTCACCCATGAAGGCTCGCATGTTTGGCAGATCGACATGATCCGCCAGCGCCCCCGTCAGACAATCTGCCCGAAGCTGGTCGATGATGATGAACAGGACATTTCCGGCTTGCCGCATGATGACATCCTCGATTCAAGGCCCGCGATTCTGAGGCGGACTGTGTCGCGGATACAAAAGGCGCGCAAGATATTTTGGATCAATGACCGATATTTGTCGGCATATGACCGATATTTGTCGGCATATGACCGCAAGAGAGGGTATTCCCACCATTCATGTGGCTAAACGGTGGGAATTTGACCTTAGTCGAGCTCGTATTTGGTCTCGTAGTTCTCTTTCAGGGACGGATCCTGATCTTCTTTGCGCAACAGGCAGTTCCCGATTGCAAGAACCTCGATATCCGTGCCCATGAAACAACGGAACGCATCGGTCGGCGTGCATACGATCGGTTCGCCACGCACATTGAACGAGGTGTTCACAACCAGAGCACAACCCGTCAGCTCTTTGAACCGTGAAATCAGCGCGTGATACTGCGGGTTGGTCTGTTCGTGCACTGTCTGAATGCGGGCTGAATAGTCCACATGGGTCACTGCTGGAATCTCGGACCGTTTGACATTCAGCTTTTCGATCCCGAACAGCGCGTTCTCCTCATCCGTCATCTGGCGGCGAATACGATCCTGAACATCAGCGACGATCAGCATGTAAGGGCTGTCGCCGTCCAGCTCGAACCATTCAGCGACATCCTCGCGCAAGACCGACGGGGCAAACGGGCGAAAGCTCTCGCGGTACTTGACCTTGAGGTTCAGCGTTTTCTGCATGGATTCAGATCGCGGGTCACCCAGAATTGACCGAGCTCCAAGGGCGCGCGGACCAAATTCCATCCGACCCTGGAACCAACCGACTGCCTTGCCATCTGCCAGCGCCTGAGCTGTTTCACCGATCATCTCGCCGTTCTCATAAGTCGTGAATTTCGCCCCGACTTCGGTCAACTCGCGCGCGATGTCGCCATCTTCATACTTTGGCCCCAGATAGGCGCCGCGCATCTGATCGCCTTGCTCAACCTTGCGGGGCTTTTTCAGCTCCTGATGCCAGGCTGCATAAGCGGCACCCAATGCACCACCGGCATCGCCGGCTGCTGGCTGAACCCAAAGGTTATCAAACGCGCCGTCGCGCAGGATCTTACCGTTGGCAACACAGTTCAGAGCGACACCGCCCGCCATACACAGATTGCGAATGCCGTGTTCACGCGCCAGATCGCGTGTGATGCGCAGCATGATCTCTTCGGTCACCGCCTGTACCGAGGCCGCGATATCCATGTGGAATTGCGTTAGCTGATCGGTTTCAGGCTTTCGCACGGGATGGCCGAACAGATCCTCCAACGCCTTGCTGGTCATGGTCAGACCGCTGGTATAGTTGAAGTACTTCTGGTTCAGGCGGAACGACCCATCCTCTTTCAGGTCGACCAGATGCTCAAGGATCAAATCCTTGTATTTCGGGTCACCATAAGGGGCGAGGCCCATGACCTTGTACTCGCCTGAATTGACCTTGAACCCCGTGTAATAGGTGAACGCCGAATAAAGCAGCCCCAGCGAATGCGGGAAATGCAGCTCTTTCAACATGGTTAATTCATTGCCACGTCCAACACCTACCGTGGTCGTGGCCCATTCGCCCACACCATCAACAGTCAGCACGATCGCCTCTTCGAATGGCGACGGATAAAAGGCGCTTGCCGCGTGGCTAACATGGTGTTCAGCGAACAGCAGTTTATCGACCGTGAAATCCGGATCCATCTTTCGCAACTGCTTGGCCAGCAGGTCCTTGAGAAACAGCTTCTCTCGCAACCAGACAGGCATGGCCATCCGGAAAGAATTGAACCCTTTTGGCGCCACCGCGATATAAGTTTCGATCAATCGTTCGAATTTCAGAAACGGTTTATCGTAGAAGACAACATTATCAACTTCAGCGAGTGAAATGCCTGATTCTTGCAGAACATACTCAATCGCAAGTTCCGGAAATCCAGGGTCGTGTTTCCGTCGAGAAAACCGCTCTTCCTGAGCGGCGGCGACAATTTCGCCGTCACGCAGGAGGGCTGCTGCGCTGTCATGGTACAGCGCAGATATTCCTAAAATATACGTCATGGTATCAGAACAGTGTGTAAATGAATGGTGCTACGGCCGAACCCTGGCTGATAACGATCAAGCCACCAAAGACGCCCAGAACAATGAGAATTGGTAACAGCCAGAATTTTTTCCTGACTTTCATAAACGACCAGATTTCCGAAACAAAGGTCATGTCTGGTACCCCCTATCTTAAAACTGTTGTTTCATACTGCCGGGCTGATCGTCGCGTTCAACCCAGTAACTCTTCTTGGAACTATCTGTTTTTACAGACAAAAGATCTTTTCCCAAAATCCGCACCGCAATGCCGAATGGGACAAAAGTCGTAATGAAAACCAAAAACATTACGATTGGGGCGACAATCGCCCCAAGCAACATGCCGAACTTGAACCACAGCCTGTTCGGCACCCGAAGTACATGTGGCGCAAAGAAGGTAATCGCAAGAATTACTGCCGCGATGGCCAGAGGAATCCAGCGAACATCGCCACCTCCCCAAACCGGCCAAAAAGCTATGATCAGAAAAACTGCTGTAAAGACGTAGCCAAAGCCTCGCTCTGACCCGATTTCGACATCAACATTTGCGTGATGATCTGCCATTGAACACAACCAAACTAACTCAACAAGAAAACTGACAATAAGATAGCATTAAAAATAGTCGACGCAAATGCTTTGAGGTCAGTTCATGCCCTCTGTCCGACACCTGACGGACCGGTTTGCGCATCACATTTGCCACTGGCTCAAGTCGGACTGTAACACCTGAGCAATTCATCCAACTGAAATCCCGGCACAAATGCATAAAGCCATTGCAGCGGGCCATCGTTTCACCTCTGATACGCCCATGACATTGCCCACGATTGCATCAGAGCGTGATGGAGACAGCACACGCATAAGGATTTCAGGCGAAATGCTGACGCAATCCCTGAGTGCTGTGGAATCCGACTTTGAGAACATTCAGCCAAGCGGCGGTGACGTGACAGTAGATATGTCAGAAGTCGAGGCGCTGGATACCGGCGGAGCTTGGCTGATCGCCAACATGTCACGCCGATATACTGAGGCAGGTGCCAAGCTGGCGTTTCATGGTCTGGATCCGGCCTATTCTGCGCTGATCGACACCGTATCGCAAAACATTCCCAAAGAGGTCGGCACCGCTGAACCCCCACGAGGCTTTGTTAATTGGGTCGAACATATAGGGGAGAAAACCGTCGGGGCCTGGCGCGACACCCTCTCGATCCTTGGATTTCTGGGGCTTACACTACACCGGCTGTTTCGCACTGCTATCATGCCCTGGCGCCTGCGCCGCGCCGCGCTGGTTTCCCAAATGGAGGAAGTCGGATTTAAAGCACTGCCCATCGTCAGTCTGATGGGTTTTCTGATCGGGGTGGTTCTGGCGTTTCAGGGCGCTACACAATTAAAACAGTTCGGTGCCGAGATTTTCGTGGTCGAGCTGATCTCAATCTCGGTGCTTCGTGAGCTTGGCATTCTGTTGACCGCAATCATTGTCGCGGGCAGATCCGGTTCAGCCTTCACCGCGTCGATCGGCTCGATGAAGGTGCAGGAAGAAATAGACGCAATGCGAACGCTTGGGTTGGACCCGATCGAGGTTCTGGTTATCCCGCGCGTTCTGGCGCTGCTTATCATGCTGCCAATACTTGGGTTTGTGGCTGATATGGCCGGTCTGATCGGTGGCGCATTGATGAGTTGGATCGATCTGGGCGTGAGCCCCGGTATGTTTATCACCCGGCTCAAGGAAAACACGGGCGTCTGGCAATTGGCCGTCGGTATGATCAAGGCTCCGTTCTTTGCACTGGTCATTGGCGTCATTGCCTGCTGGCAGGCCATGCAGGTCAAAGGATCGGCCGAAAGCGTTGGCCAAAGGACAACGGCATCCGTTGTCCAGTCCATCTTTATGGTAATCGCCATCGACGCCCTGTTCTCAATCTTCTTCTCAGAAGTTGGGGTCTGACATGGACGGAGCGACCCAGCAAAAACCTGTACATGCGGACGCTCAGCGCGAGGCCGTTATCCGCGTTCGGAATCTGACCAACCGATTTGGTCCGCAGGTCGTGCATGACAACCTGAACCTCGACGTTTGGCGGGGCGAGGTTCTGGGTATCGTTGGTGGCTCGGGCACGGGTAAGTCGGTTCTGCTGCGCACGATCGTGGGGTTGAACAAACCCGCATCCGGCAGCATCGAAGTTCTTGGCGTCGATGTGCTGAACGGCCCCGAGGAAGACCGTCGGCGGATCGAAAAACACTGGGGCGTCGCCTTTCAGGATGGCGCACTGTTCTCATCCCTGACTGTTTTGCAGAACGTGATGGCACCGCTGCGCGAGCACACCAAGCTCAGCGAAAGCCTGATGCAGTCATTGGGCGGCCTCAAGATCAGTCTTGTCGGCCTGCCTCAGTTGAGCTGCGGTAAGTTTCCCTCGGAACTGTCCGGGGGTATGCGAAAGCGCGCAGCATTGGCCCGCGCCTTGGCTCTAGACCCGGAAATCGTGTTTCTGGACGAACCTACCGCTGGTTTGGATCCGATCGGTGCAGCTGCCTATGATGAGCTGATTGGAGAGCTTCAACACGCGCTTGGACTGACCGTTTTCATGGTCACGCATGACCTGGACAGCCTGTATGCCATTTGCGACAGAGTCGCAGTACTTGCAGAAAAACGCGTCCTGGTTGAAGGTCCGATTGAAGAAATGACCAAGGTAGATCATCCTTGGGTACAAGAATATTTCACCGGCCCCCGCGCTCGTGCGGCGCAAAAGAAGGGGTAGGGACAGGTAGAGGCGATGGAAACCCGAGCGAACTACATCCTTATCGGCGCGTTCACCCTTGCGGGTATTCTCTGCGCATTTGGCTTTTTCCTGTGGTTGGCCAAATTCGAAGTGAACCGCCAATACGCTTATTATGATGTGCTGTTCGACAATGTCTCGGGCCTGTCGGCCGCGGGTGGCGTCAGCTACAATGGCTTGCCGGTCGGTCAGGTCATATCATTGAGACTGGACGATGACGATGCGTCCAAAGTCAGGGTGCGGATCGAGGTCGACGCCGACATCCCGGTTACCGAAGACACAATCGCGCAACTGCAATCTCTTGGTGTGACGGGCGTGAGTTATGTCGAGCTTTCTGGCGGTGCACCAAACGCCAAACGTTTACCCGAAGACAGTGTCATCAAAAGCAAACGCAGCGCCATTCAATCCCTGTTCGAAGGTGCACCCAAGGTGTTGGACGAGGCAATCACCCTTCTGCAGGATCTGAATTCCATCGTGGACGATAAGAACCGCAAGGCCGTGTCTGACATTCTGGATAATCTGGCGTCGGCATCGGGGCGGCTGGACAAAACGCTTTCTGATTTCGAAACACTGTCCGGAGACCTTGGTGGTGCCGCGAAAGAGATCGGAGCTTTCACCAAGCGGCTTGATCAGTTGGCCGATACGGCAGAAACCACGCTGACAACCGGGACCGATACGCTCAAGAGCATCAAGACAGCCGCAGAGTCCGCTAAAGGGGCATTGGATGGCGCCAAAGAAACGCTGGCCACAGCGGATCGCGTCATCCAGCAGGATGTACGCCCATTCATAGAGCGGGCATCAAACCTTGCCGAACACCTGACGGTGTTGTCCGAAGAAGGGAGCGTTACCCTTGCTACGGTCACAGAGACATTCCTGAACGCAAACAAGACGCTCGGGTCGATCACATCGGCCATGGAAACTGCCAAGGCCACCCTTACATCCGCCGAGCGTGCCTTTGATTCAGCCAACCGCGTCATGGATGAGGATGTGTCCGCTGTCGTTGCAGATATTCGTCGGGCGGCGGATCAGGTTGCGACCACAGTTTCGAATGTCACCGACAAGATCGACAAAATATCCACTGACATCCTGAGCGCATCGAAATCCGCATCGGAACTGTTGGGAACCATCGATGGGATCGTTCAGGAAAACCGTCGGCAGGTTTCCGATTTCCTGCGGGTCGGGTTGCCACAATTCGTCCGCTTCGTCGAGGAATCGCAGCGGTTGGTGATTGGCCTCGATCGTCTGGTGGACAAGATAGAACGTGATCCCGCACGCTTCCTGCTGGGCACTCAAGCATCGGAGTTTCGCCAATGATTAGGCCCTTTCTACTGACTCTGGCGATAGCTTCGCTTAGCGGGTGCGCTGGCTTGGGGACCCTGAAGCAGGCATCGAAACCCAACGACTTGTATCTGCTGACACCCAAAAGCACGTTTTCATCTTCGCTTCCGCGTATTCGAAAACAGATTGTGGTGGAGGAACCGACGGCTACGGCTGCGGTCAACACCGATCAGATCGCAATCCAGCCGACACCGCTGCAGGTGCAATATCTGCCGCGTGCACGCTGGGTGGACCGTGCGCCACTTATCGTTCAATCCCTGTTGGTAGAAAGCTATGAGAACAGCAACAAAGTAGCTGCAGTCGGCAAATCCACCGTTGGGCTACGCGCAGACTATCTCGTTGTTCCAGATTTGCGTGAGTTCCAGGGGATCGTCATTGCTCAAGACGGGAACTCAAGAACGATCCAGATCGAAGTTCGCCTGAACATCAAAATCATCGACGAATTTGAAGACCAGATCATAGCCTCCAGCTCGTTCGAAGAAAAAGTTGTATCCGCCAGTGAAAAGACACCCGATCTGGTCAGAGCGTTTGATCTGGCACTGGGTCGGACAATGCGGGATGCAGTCGAGTGGAGTGTACGCAAGATCAACACGCACGCGGCCAACAATCCAAGACCATCCATCAACTAGTACAGATGTAGCGCGGCTGCCGCCTGAGCGGCAGCCAATGAGAATTATTGCGAGAGCGTCTCTGCCAAGCGCATCAGGGTGACGGCCTCAGCCCGGTAGCCAAACGGATCAGTACCTTTGGAGGCGTTGGCCAGAGCGATCGCATCGTCATAGGACCAATCGCCAAGATACTCTCCCCCCCGCAGCAATTGCCCAAACCCGGCAATCGCGTAGGAAAAGCGCACATCATCGTTCGATACCCCCTGCCCCAATAGGATTGGCTGTTCAATCAGCTGACTATCCGTTGCCCCGGGTGATTTGTAACGCAGCTTGAGATACCCAAGCTCCTCTGATCCCTCGGGTGCCGTTTCGGTTGCATAACGCAGGGGACCATTGCGGATTGCATCCGAACCAACTGGCGTCACTTCGTAAATTGCGGTGACAGAATGGCCGGCGCCGATATCACCCGCATCAACCTTGTCATTCGAAAAATCCTCACGCCGCAAGGCACGGGTTTCATATCCGATCAGACGGTATTCCGCGATCTGGGCCGGATTGAACTCGACTTGAATTTTCACGTCATTGGCAATTGGAAACAAAGCACCGGTTAGCTGATCAACCAGAACCTTCTGCGCCTCTCCCAATGTGTCGATATAGGCGGCTTGACCGTTACCATGCTGCGCCAGCGCCTGCATGGTCGCATCATCCAGATTGCCCCGACCAAAGCCCAGAACGCTGAGGAATGTACCGCTGTCACGTTTTTTAGCGATGAAATCTTCAAGCGCATCGGGGTCTGAGAGTCCGACGTTAAAATCACCATCCGTCGCAAGAATGACTCGCGTCACTTCCCCATCCGATGCCATACCTTCAGCCACCTGATACGCTTGCTGCAAGCCCGCCTGACCAGCGGTCGAGCCACCGGCCTCAAGCTGTTCCAGCGCTGACAGGATCTTGGAGCGTTCAGATGCCGATGTCGGTTCCAGCACCTGACCTGCGCTGCCGGCGTAGGTCACGATCGAGACCTGATCCTCGGGCCGCAACTCGGACAACAACAGGCGGAACGATTGCTTGAGCAGGGGCAGCTTGTTTGCGTCCTGCATCGAGCCTGAGGTGTCGATCAGGAAGACCAGATTCAGCGGCGGGCGATCATCAATCTCGGGCATCGCACCCTGAATGCCGATGTGGACAAGCTGTGTTCCTTCATTCCAAGGCGTCGGCGTCACGGTGATCGTCGGCCTGAATGGCACATCCCCTTCGGGCGCCGGATAGGAATAAGGAAAATAGTTCACCATTTCCTCAACCCGAACCGCGTCTTTCGGAGGCAGATGGCCTCTCATCAGCGAGGATCGGACGATCGAGTAAGATGCCGTATCAACATCGATAGAAAACGTGGAAACCGGATCTTCGACCGTCACTTTCAATGGATTGGTTTCGCCGTTGGAGAAAGCTTCGGTATTTTGCTCTGGCGCTATGCTCGGTTCGACCACGCCCCCCAGCAAACCGGCAGTGGTCCCACCTTGCGCCGCAAATCCCTGCACCCGTTTGGAGGAGGGTGCTATCGCCTCTTCAACTGCAAGCGGGGCTTCAACAACGGGTTCTTCCAACGCGACTTCTGGCAGTTCATCAGCAAGGTCAGTCTCGGAAGACAAAGCCGACACCTGCGGTGCAGCCGCTCTGTTTTCAGACCGGGATGTTGGATTCACCATGATATCCCGCGTTTGCGGGACAATCATGACAAGGGCAACCGCGGCAACTGCAGTCGTCGCAGCCAATGCGCCACGATGTGAGAGGGCATTCAACATGGATTTCGCTCCTTCTGTCACGCGAGCCAAAAAGCCTCGCTCGACAGTGGGACGCGTCCCGACGCGCGATCCTTGGATTTGGGCAAAACTTTTCTGCGCCATATCCAGATTTTCGGACCGACGTTTGGCATCAGGCGCGGGCATTGCCGCATCCATCAGGGTTTTCAGATCATCGAGCTCATCACTCATTGGCAAGCTCCTCTTGTTTCATGGCACGCAGGCGTTTGCGAACCTCGGATAAACGCCAGGACACCGTACCTTCTGACACGTCCAGGACATTTGCTGCCTGTGCGTGTGTCATGTCATCCTCCAATGTCAGCGCCAGCGTTTCACGCAACTCGTCCGGAAGGGAGTTCATTGCCTGCTGCAGCCAGTTCATCGCCTCGGTCGCCTCTGCCGCTTCTGCCCTTCGCATCTGTTCAACATCGCCCCACCCCGTTGCGGCCCGATCCCGGCTGGCCTGTCGCCGACGCGCATCTTCAGCAGCGTTGACGACGACACGGTAGAGCCATGTTGTGAATTTGGCCTGCGCTCGGAACCCTGCGATCTTGGCAGGTAAGGCCGCACAGATGTCCTGTGTCAGATCCTCGGCTGCTTCTGCCCGTCCCGTTAACCGAAAGGCCAACCGAAACATGCGATCATAGTGACGCGCAAGCAGGGTGGCGAACGCATCCGCGTCACCACCAGCAGCAGCCTTGGCCAGGTCTTCATCCGAAGTCATCATTCGCATCTCGAACAGTAAGACGCAGGCCAACCCCCGATCCTTGGCACCGGACGGAAATTATTTCTTCGACTTAACTCAGAAATGGCTGGCCGTGGCTTTCTGCCAGTCCGCAGCGTAGAGTTCGGGAACCGCATCCCCCAGCAAAGCCCCGTCATCGATAAAGCTATATAGCTCAGCGTATGAATGTTCCCGTTCATCCGCCGTGCGACGGCGTATATCGGATGGACGCAGATCGGATACTTTTTCTTTACCCATGGCTCCCAGAATTTCTCGAAAGCTTTCCAGCGTTGAGTCGTGAAAACGGTGCACCCGCTTGCGTTTCTGGGGAACATTCACCGCGCGACCCCGGATCGGGTCTTGCGTTGCCACGCCAGACGGGCAGCGGTTGGTGTTGCAATGCAAGGCCTGAATACAGCCCACCGCAAACATCATGGCGCGCGCCGCGTTACACATGTCGGCACCCAATGCGAATTTCTCGATCATGTCATAGCCGGTTGCGACCTTGCCAGAACAGATCACCCTGATTTTATCACGCAGACCTACCCCTCGCAGGCAGTTGTTGACGAAAATCAAAGCCTCGTTCAGCGGCACACCCAAACGGTTGGTGAATTCAACAGGTGCAGCCCCGGTGCCGCCTTCAGCTCCATCAACGGTGATGAAATCGGGCAAGATACCCGTTTCCAGCATCGCCTTGCAGATCGCCATAAACTCGGATTGGTTACCAATGCAAAGCTTGAACCCGACGGGCTTGCCACCGGACATTTCCCGCAGATGCTGAACAAAGTGCATCAAACCTGTCGGGCCCTCAAACGCAGAATGGATTGGAGGCGAGATTACATCCTGATGCGCAGGTACGCCCCGGATTTCGGCAATTTCCTCATCTACCTTAGCTGCAGGCAACACCCCACCATGAGATGGTTTGGCCCCCTGCGACAGCTTGATCTCAATGGCCTTTACGACGTCTTTCTTGGCTTTATCCGCGAACTTGTCCTTGTCAAAACCCCCATCGGGTCGGCGGCATCCAAAGTAGCCAGTGCCGATCTGCCAGATGATATCGCCACCTTCAGCCAGGTGATGCGGCGAAAGTCCACCTTCGCCGGTGTTATGAGCAAAACCTCCGTCTTTGGCCCCACCATTCAGCGCCTTGATGGCATTTGCGCTGAGTGCTCCGAAACTCATGGCTGAGACGTTCAGGCGCGAGGCGTTATAGGGTTTTTCGCACTGTGGACCGCCCAACATGATGCGTTCTTCGGATTCCGGCACATCCTTGGGCGCAAGCGAATGGTTCGCCCGGTGATAGCCGACGGTCATGATGTCGTACTGGGTGCCAAAAGCCTGCGTATCTACCTGCCCTTTTGCCCGCGAATAGACCAACGCGCGCACGATCCTGTTGAACGGGCGGCCGCTTTCGTTGGTTTCCACAAAGTACTGCCGGATTTCGGGGCTCACAAATTCCAGCATGTAGCGAAAGTGGCCCAGAACAGGGTAGTTATTCAGCACGTTGTGCTTGGTGGTCAGCATGTCATAGAGCCCGACCACAGCGTATGGGATCAAAATGATCAGCAACCAATGAACGGGCGGCCAGTAAAGCCCCAATATCAATGTCAGAGGCAGCACCACATAGGTCACCGCGTAGTAAATTCTGCGTACAATCATTTTGTTCTCCCTAGGTGACGCTGATCATAGCGTGGCCTTGAGTTCCTTGACCCAGTTATCCCATTGTGCGTGGTCGCCTTTGGCCAGCAGGATGCCCTCTTTCAGTTTGGACATGCCAAATCCCCAGGCCATCTTGCTGTCGATATGCGGCGGCATCACCAACTCTCCGGGGGTTACCATGGCGTCGATGATAAAGGGCTTGGTGCTGGCCTTGGCCTGAGCGATCGCATCTTTGATATCGGCCGCGTGTTCGACCCGAACACCGTCACCGCCACAAACCTTGGCGTATTCTGCAAAGTCCGGGTTCACGAGATCGGTCGCGGCCGGGTTCAGGGGGTAGCCTGACACCTCCATCTCCATCTTCACGAAACCCAGTGTCTGGTTGTTGAACACGATCACCTTGATCGGCCAGTCATAGCGCACAGCCGTCACAAAATCCTGCATCGACATGCCAAAGCCACCGTCCCCGCAGAAGGTCCAGACTTCACGGCCCGGATCAAGTGCTGCGGCCCCCAGTGCGGAAGGCAGGCCCGAGCCTAAGGAGGAGTGGTTGAATGATCCCACCATCCGGCGTTCGCCCTGCATCCGTGTCTGCCGCGCAACCCAGACGGTGCATTCACCAATATCCATGGCAAACACCGCATCATCAGAGGCCTGGTTGGAAATCTCCCGCGCAAACAGCTGCGGATGCAGCGGTTCAGCATCCCGTTCCAGACTGGCATCCTTGTCTTGCTGCTTCAGCCATTTGGTGCACAGCTTGACCTGATGATCGGCAAACTTGCGATCTGCCTTGGCAGCTACCTTTGGCAATAACAGATCCAGCGTCGCCCCAACATCCCCTAACAAGCCCGAGGCTATTGGCGCACGGCGACCCAAATGCTCCACATTCCGATCGATCTGAATGATCTTAGCCTTTTCCGGCAGGAACCATTCATAGGGGAAATCCGTCCCCAACATGACAAGCACATCGCAGTCACGAACGGCATGATAACCGCCCGGATTGCCTATCAGGCCAGTCATCCCGACAACATTCGGGTCGTCATAGTCGAAGATGTCTTTGCCTTTTAGAGAATGCGCAATCGGTGCGTTCAACTTTTCGGACAGCGCAAGAACCTTGTCTTTTGCTTCACGACATCCGACACCGGCAAACAGGGCGACCTTTTTGCCTGCGTTGATGAGTTCGGCGGCACGATCAATTTCACATGCAGGCGGGATCAGGGTTGAAGGGTGTTTGAGGATCGGATGGAGCTGATGCAGGCTGGGCACTTGTTGTTCTGAGACATCAATCGGCAGTTCGATCCGCACCACCTCGCGATTGATCAGTGCGCGCTGAACCGCAATCTGTGCCAGACGGGGCATCTGATCCGGAGTATGGATCACGGCCTGAAAACCGCAGACATCCTCGAAGACCTTTTCGAGATTGACCTCCTGATGGTAACCAGTGCCGCGTTCGCGATGTGCGATCTGACCGGTAATGGCCACGACCCCGGCCCCCTCGCGCCGCGCGTTATAAAGACCGTTGATCAGGTGCAACGCCCCCGGCCCCACGGTACCGGCGCAAATCCCTATGCCCCCTGTCAGATGAGATTGGGCATAGGCCGCATAGGCCGCGTTCTCTTCATGCCGGACGCCAATCCACTCGAACCGGTCATCGCTGCGCATCACCTCGAGCAGCGGATTGAGCGCATCCCCGGTTACGCCGAAGATCTGCCTCCCCCCTGCATCCGCCAGAATGTCCAGCAACACTTTGCAAACAGAATTGGATGTCATGACCTGCCCTCTGGTAGCGGACCCTGCGGTGCCGTTTCGATACCAATCGTGGAGTATCTTGGGGTAGAATTGCAAGAGTTTGAACCGGTTACGACCATAGCAAGCGGATTCGTGAACGCTCGTCAGCTGGTCGATCCTGACCCAGAGCGGTTGATCCGGGTTCAGGCAGACGGTATGCCAAAGGCAACTTGAGGCTGAGCAAGGTTTTCATCAGTGGCAAAAACGGCAACTGCATTCAGGGAACGCGCCTTGATGTATACGTCCGTTTTTGTGGGCGGCGCAGCAGGTTCGTTGTTGCGCGAAGCGTTCTCTCTCGAAATCCCCGGCGCCCCGTTTCTGACCTCCACTTTCGGCATCAACATTGTGGCCTGTTTCATTCTGGGATGGCTTTATGCGATCCGGCACAAAGTTCATGCACATGTCTTGCATCTGGGTGCAGTGGGGTTTTGTGGTGGGCTGTCCACCTTTTCATCGTTTGTAGCTGAGCTTGAGCGTATTGCAGAAACCAATGGCTGGACCGTGATCATCGCGCTGGCGGCTGAGATCATTGTGGGTATTGCTGCCGCCATGCTTGGTGAAGCCATTGGCCGTTCATCTCATTCCGAACGGCCACCCGAATGAACGATCTGTTTCTGCATACAATGTTTGGCCTCGGCGGCGGGCTGGGAGCGGCTTTGCGACACTGGATCGCGCTTCGAGTGACTCATGACCTACCCTTTTCCACCCTCATCGTGAATGTCCTTGGCAGTCTGCTGCTTGGGGTTTGGATCGGTTATCTCGGTGGACCGGTCGAAATGGGTGAAGAGCAAAAGCGTCTTGTCTTTGGCTTTTGTGGCGGGTTCACGACATTCTCCAGCTTCGCTTATCAATCGCTTCAATTACACCGAGAACGCACCATTGCGATGGCCGCAGGCAACATTCTTCTCAGTCTTGCGATGTGTTGGATTGCCCTGTGGCTAGGCCTGTTCCTGATGCGTTAATGCGCGTGAACAGTGGCTTGTGTGCCCGGCTTTGGCGCCTTGCAAAAGAACAACAGCGGTATCGTCGCCAGCGCCAACAAACCCAGATTATTGAATACTGTCAGATATGAGATCAGCTCAGCCTGACGCGATATTTCCTGACCCAGAATGGCCGCGCCCTGAGCACTGTCCGGCGTCAAACCAAGCGGCTCCAGATAGGCCTGTGCTGCCTGGTTGTAGGGCGTCACATTCTGGCTGAGGTTGGCCGTGTTCGTCTGTAATCCGCGCACGACCCAGGTTCCGACCAGCGCAATGCCAACCGAAGAACCAAGTTGACGTGTTACATTGAACAATCCCGACGCCTCGTCCTGTCGACGTTGGCTGATGCTTTCAAAAGCGAGGATCGACAGGGGAACAAAGACCAGCCCCATGCCCAGGCCACTGACCGCACCGGGCCATGCCAATTGCCAGAATCCCGCGTTCAGATTGAGCATACCCAGCATGAAGTTTCCGATTGCCGTCAGCAAAAGGCCCAAACCTGCCAGCACGCGGGGATCAAAGCGGGTTACTAAAACTGAACCCGTGACAACCATCGAAGCCCCAGCTGCGATACCGCGCGGAATGAACAGATGCCCGGATTCGATAACGGGATAGTCCAGCAGGCTCTGAACAAAGGTCGGCAGGATCGCGATGCCACCGAACAGGGACACAGCAAAACCGGCAATGATCAGATTGGACAGGGCAAAGTTGCGATCCGCAAACAGGCGCAGATCAACAATCGCACCCTTTTTCGTCACGGCATGGATAATGAACCCAAGCGTTCCGAGAAGCGAAGCGATAACGGCCACCTGAATGACCCGAGACGACAACCAGTCCTTGGTCTCACCCTGATCGAGCACGAATTGCAGACAGCCGATGCCAATAGCGAGCATGGCCAGACCCGCCCAGTCGATTTTTACATCTTCGGTTTCATCATCGGGCAACTCACCGGCCAGCAACAACAGCGCCATCGCCGCAACGGGTAGATTGACGAAGAACACCATGCGCCACGAGAAATATTCGGTCAAAATAGCACCCACCGTCGGGCCAAGGACCGGCGCAACAACGACGCCAAGACCGAAAACCGCCATCGCCTGACCACGTTTTTCGCGCGGAAACGCATCGAACAGAATGGATTGCGACAGCGGGATCAGAAAGGCGCCAAACATGCCCTGAGCCAGACGGAATACCACGATGGTCTCAAGGCTCCACGACAGACCGCACATCACGGACATTGTCGCAAATCCTGTTACCGCAGTCAGGATCAATCGCCGCCGCCCAACGCGCCGGGCCACGAACCCGGTGAGCGGCATGATCACGACTGCCGAAACGATATAACTGGTTAGGATCCACGTCGCCTGATCGGTGGTTGCTCCGAAAGCAGCCTGAATATGGGGCAGCGCAACATTGACGATGGTGCTGTCCAGCACCTCGAGCATGGCACTGAGTACAACGGCGACCACAATGACCGGGTTGACCCGGCCAGCTGCGGAACCTGCCATTGTCATTGCGATGCCTTGGGTGTCACAGTGGTGTCGACGGTCACTTTGCTGCTGCCACCGACGCGCAGCGGTGCATCCGTCGGATCTAGCTCGACCCTGACCGGGAAACGCCGGGTGACCTTGACCCAATTGCCGCTGGAATTCTCGGATGGCAGAAGCGAGAACGTATCACCCGACCCGCGTCCGATCGAGGCCACCGTGCCTGTCAGCTGTATGCCGGGAAGCATATCGATCTCGATCTTCACAGGCTGACCGGGGCGAATACGCGGCAGGGATGTTTCCTTGAAATTTGCATCGACCCACCAATCAGATGACTCGACGATGGAAAACTGCGGCGAGTTAGCCGATACCGACGATCCGGGACGCAAGGTCAGATTGGCAACCCAGCCATCGGCTGCGGCATAGATCTTGGTCCAAGCCAGATCGGCTTGTGCAATCTCCAACTGGGCCTGCGACGACAGAATGTCATCCTGCTTGGCAGCCAGACCGCTCTCCAGTGCCAGCAGGCTGGACTTGCTTGTGGTAAGGCGCGCTGATGCCTGCGCAAAGGCCGAGGTGGTCTGGTCCAGAGAGGCCTGTGCAATATCTCCTGTCGAGAACAGCGCTTTGGCGCGTTCCAGATTGTTCTGCGCAGTATCAAATGCCGATTGCGCGCTATCAACTTCGGCTTCTGCCGATGGAAGCTGTGTCGCAAAGGATTTTGCCTGTTGTTCGGCGCTGTCCAGATCGGCTTTGGCCTGATCGACAGATGCACGGAATTGCGTTTCGTCGATGGTGAACAAAAGGTCCCCAGTTTTGACCTTTTGGTTTTCGACCACTGACACCTCGGCGACCTGCCCGGTCACCTGCGCGGCAACATTGATTATGTTGGCGCCGACATAGGCATCCTTGGTTGATGGATATCTCTCTTCATGCCTCCAAAACAGGAAAAGGCCAATCGCGATGGCAACAAGCATGGCGACAACCGCTACAGCTTTGAGAGATTTCATGCGCCTGTATCCTTTATCTTTTGCGCGATCGATCACATAACGTGCATGTGCATCCGAATGGCCAGGTTGCCCAATATCCAGACTGTGCCAAGAATGATGATCAGCAATACCATTGTCGAGAACAGGACGAGGTCGAGATCTTCGCGACTGCTGCGACGCCGGTCGATGTGCAGGAAATACACAAGCTGGACGATTAGCTGCGCGAGGCCCAGCAATCCAATAGTCAGGTATACCCCTTTGGTTTCGATGCCGAAGTAGTAGGCAATCGCAAACACGGCCAGTGTCAGCAGCAAAGAACCGCCATAACCGATGACATAACGACGGCGTTCACGGCGGTGCATCTCGGTACGCTTATCCATAGGTCAGCCCTCCGAAATAGACGATGGTAATGATGCCAATCCAGATCAGATCTAGGAAGTGCCAGAACAGCGCCAGTCGCATCACGCGCGAAATCACGAGGTCCGTCATGCCCATGACCCTGAGCTGAATGCCAAGTACAATCAGCCAGAGACAGCCCGCAGCGACATGCAGCCCGTGCAGGGGAACCAGACCATAAAATGCGGATAGAAAACCGCTGCGCTGCGGTATTCCCCCCTGTTCAGCCATCGCCATGAAATCGCGGACTTCCAGCACCAGAAAGCTGATCCCAAGAACAAGGGTTACCCCAAACCACAGCACGATCCGGGCGCGCGGCAGATTGTATTTCAGCGCCAGCATGGCAAGCCCGACCGTCAGGCTGCTGGTCAGAAGGATCAGCGTCTGGGCGAAGATGCTTTTCAGATCGAACAGTTCATGCGGCCCCGGCCCGCCCGCCTGCGCGTCTATCATCGTAATGTAGATCGCGAACATCAGGCCGAAATAGACCAGATCGCTCATCAAGAAGACCCAGAAGCCGAAGGTAACAACCTCACTCGACTTGTGGGCGCTGGCATGATTTTCGCCCAGGTTCAGACCGGGATAGCTATGGGATGGCGCTCGTCTCATGTCACGGCCTCCAGATCAGGACGGGCCAGTCCGCGGTTTTCAGGAGCGGTCTCATGATCACGGTCCACTGCGGCCGCACTGTGGACGATAGCCAGCCAGGCTTCGTGTTCTTTGCGCACTTGTTCTGCCGTGATGACCTCTTCTGTGTCTGTATCAAAGCTCCACACGATGATCGACAGAATGATCAGCACGGTCATCAAGGCGGCAAGCCACCAGATCCACCAGACCAGGGCGAACATCCAGATCCCACTGACAACACACAGTATGAAACCGATCGATGTATTGCGCGGCATCACGATGTCTTCGTATTCGTCTGGCGTTGGATAGGCGTCACCGCGCTCCTTTGCTGCGGCAAAGTTGTCGCGATCAGTGACATTGGGAATGATGGCGAAGTTATACGGAGGCGGCGGTGCCGGGATCGACCATTCCAGCGTCCGTGCATCCCAAGGATCGCCCACTGGCACACGGGTCTTTTCGCGGTCGCGGATACTGACCCAAAGCTGCACCAATACCGACAATAGTGCGGCGAGGATAACCAGCGCACCAAGAACGGCGACGATCATATAGGGATGGAAACTGGGGTCTTCCCAGCTGTAGGAACGGCGCGGCATACCCATCAGGCCGACAAAGTACAGTGGTAGGAAAGTCAGCATGAAGCCGACAGTCCAAAGCACCACGGTCACCCTGCCCCAGAACTCGTTCAGGCGGAAACCGAAAGCCTTGGGGAACCAATAGTTGTATCCCGCCAACAGACCGAACAACACACCCGGCAGCAGCACGTTATGGAAATGCGCGACCAAAAACAGGGTGTTGTGAACCTGATAATCAACGGTCGGGTTGGCCAGGATCACGCCGCTCAGCCCTCCGATGACAAACAGCATCAGGAAGGCCAGACCATACAGCATCGGAACCGAGAACCGGATGCGTCCACGCCATAGCGTCGCCATCCAGTCATACACCTTCACACCTGTCGGAATTGCGATCAACATCGTAGCAATACCGAATACTGCGTTGATCAGAGCGCTTTGGCCCATGGTGAAAAAGTGATGCAGCCAGACAGTAAATGACAGCACCGCAATGGACATGGTGGCTATGACCAGTGAGTTGTACCCGTAAAGCCGTTTCGCCGAGAACGTGGCGAAGACCTCGGAATAGATACCATACGCGGGCAGCACCAGCAGATAGACCTCGGGATGGCCGAACAGCCAGAACAGGTTGGCATAGTTCATCATGTTGCCGCCAAGGTCGTTGGTGAAGAAGTGGAAATCCAGATAGCGGTCAGCCGCCAGCAGCAGCGCGGCAACCCCAAGCGGCGGCATGGCGAAAATGATCAAGATCGAGCTGCAGATGATTGTCCAGCAATACATCGGCAGCCGCATGAACTTCATCCCCGGCGCGCGTAGCTTGTAAATCGTGACCGCAAAGTTGATGCCCGTCAGCGTCGTGCCGATACCCGAGACGACAATGGCCCAGATCCAGTAGTCCGGCCCGACGCCCGGATTGAAGGCTGCACCCGTATAGGGCGGATAGGCTGTCCAGCCACCGGTCGAGAACTCGCCCACAACCAGAGATACCATAAGCATCATGCCAGCAGAGACTGTCAGACCCAGACTGATCTGGTTCATCACCGGAAAGGCGACATCCCGCGCCCCGATCATCAACGGCACCAGAAAGTTTGCCACACCGAACACAAAAGGCACCGCGACAAAGAAGATCATGATCGTGCCGTGGGTGCTGAACAATTCGGCAAAATGCTCGGCCTCGAGGAACCCGTCACCCGGACCCGCCGCTTGCTGCGCGCGCATGACCACGCCCTCAAGCACACCACGTGCCAGCATCACGATTGCAAACACGATGTACATGATACCGATCTTCTTGTGATCGGCGCTGGTTAGCCAGTCTCGCCAGAGCGGTCCCCAAAGTCGGAACCATGTCAGCAGACCCAAAACGGCCAAAACGCCAACGATCACTATGCCAGCAGCAGCATTGGCGACGATTTCATTCGTATTGGGGTTCTGGATAAGCCCCGCAATCGGGAATGCGTCCCAGTTCAGACGACCAAAGAAACCGCTATCGGTGGATGTCATTGGCTCGCCTCCTGACCAAATTCGGTGGTGCCGGGTTGCTGATCCAGCGGCAATGCCTTGCCGCTATGGTATCGGTGCAGGATCGTGTGGAACAGATCGCCGTCGTCCAATTTGAAGTACAGAGCATTCTCTGGCATCTGCGTGGTTCCCAGCGCGGCCTGAACCTCATCCCGATCCGTGCGCATGGCTAGGGTCTGATAGGTCGTCGGATCCAGAAGAATGCCATTGCCGCGTACCTTCTCGACCCAGGCATCGAACTCATCCGGCTGCATCGCGACTGTCTGGAACTTTTGCTTGGTAAAGCCGCGGCCGTTGTATTGCGTGTTCTCACCCTGCATCGTTTCGGGCTGATCTGCCACCACATGCAGCTGGGTTGTCATACCCGGCATGGCATAGATCTGGCCTGCCAGAGCGGGAATCATGAAGGATTGCATCACGGTATCGGTCGTCAGTGTCATCGCCACCTGTTGTTTGACCGGTATGCCAAGCTCACCCACGCTGGCGATGCCGAGATCGGGATAGATGAACAACCATTTCCAATCCAGGCCCACGACCTGCACTCTCAAAGCCGGTTCATCGCCGAAGGGCGCAGCATATGGGTCCAGCCGATGTGTCGCTTTCCACAAATAGAAGGAAAGAATGGCGACGATCACGACCGGAACACCCCACATCAAGAACTCGAGCTTTGCCGAGAAATCCCAATCGGGCCGGTAGGCCGCGGTGCCACCCTTTCGGCGACGGTATCGCAGGGCAATGAGCGGGACGAGCAGCAGAACGGGAATAACAGCGATCAGGATCAAGCCCGTTGCCCGCAACAGATGCGTTTTCTGGACCGCTGCGATTGGACCCTGTGGATCCATGAAACTGTCACTCGCTCCGGCCACCTGCGCCGAAGCAAACAAAACTGCCATTGCCGCCAGTATTGGCACTGACGCAAGGGACAACCTGAAAATGCTCACGCCCACCCGTCCTTTCATGCCCTCGATTCCGTCCAACTATCGGCAAAGTCATGAAATTTCTCAAGGTTTTTTCCAAACCGGTGATTGTCAGGGCCACCGGGCATTCAACCGCTGGCTTGATCGAACAACCAGCCTGTTGACTTGACTCTTAAGGCAGGCGAGACCGGTTCATGATGCGTATATTTCTTTTGCTCCTTAGCCTGACCTTGTTTGGAACCAATGTTGCCGCACAAAATCGGGCGGCGGTTGAACAACAGTTTCAGAACTGGCTGCAACAAGAGGTCTGGCCTAAAGCCCGTGCCAAAGGCGTTTCTCGTCAAACCATGAACCAGGCCTTTGCTGGCGTCACGCTGAACTGGGATCTTCCCGATCTGGTGCCACCGGGCACCAAAGCCAGCACACCCAAAAAACAGCGGCAGGCCGAGTTCGGATCACCGGGAAAATACTTCAATGCCGGGTCAGTTCAGGGTGCAACATCGGTTGGCCGCAAAATGGCTGCACGTCATGCGGCGACTTTAGCCCGCATCGAGGCACAAACCGGAGTTCCGGGACGTATCATTCTGGCCGTTTGGGGACGTGAAAGCGGTTATGGGCAGGTCGCAATCCGTCATGATGCATTCCAGGTCCTTGGCACCAAGGGCTTCATGAGTACCCGATCAGATTATTTTACCGATGAGCTGATCGCCGCGCTGCAAATCGCAGAAGCGGGACATGTTTCAGGCAGGGCCATGAAAAGCAGCTGGGCCGGTGCATTGGGGCAGCCACAGTTCATGCCATCGAGTTTTCTAAACTTTGCTGCAGATGGCAATGGCGACGGACGCGCGGACATCTGGGGGTCGACCGATGATACGCTCGCATCGATCGGCAATTATCTGGCCCGGCACGGTTGGGTCGCAGGCCGCGACTGGGGCTTCGAGGTATCAGTACCTTTATCTGTGTCCTGTACGTTGGAAGGCCCGGATCAGGGGCGGCCAATTCGGGACTGGGCGGCGATGGGTATTGCGCGAACCTCGGGCAAACCGTTTCCATCTCATGAACTGTCCGGAGAAGGATATCTCATGATGCCCGCCGGGCGAAATGGCCCTGCCTTTATCGTCACGCCTAATTTCTACGTTCTCAAAGACTACAATATGAGCGACCTCTATGCTTTGTTCGTGGGCCATGTTGGGGACCGCATTCAGTATGGGATGGGCAACTTCAGCAGTGGCTGGGGTAAAGTCGGTGGATTGTACCGATCTGATGTCGCCAGCATGCAACGTGCACTTGAGCAGCAGGGGCATGATGTGGGCGGTGCTGACGGGCTTCCCGGTTTTAAAACCCGACGTTCGATCGGCAGGTGGCAAGAGGCGACCGGTCAGGCACCCACGTGCTTTCCTGAAAGCCGTATGAAGTCACAACTCAAGCCCTGAAACACTCATCTTCGATGCACTCCAGCGCACAGTAGCGAGTCGTAAAACCGACCAGCGATTCGGTTGATTTTGGGCTTTGGAGCCTCAGAAAACAAACGTTCTGGACTTAGGTTTTCCCTGCAAAAGACTAGGGCCTTCACAAAAATATCACGATGACACTGCCCCGCCTCAGAAAATTTCGAGCACCCCCCGGCTTTGGGTTTCTTTCTACCTTTGGTTGCTCAAATGACTGACCAAGCCTTTATCCCCTGCCCAAATAATGCCACGTTCTGCAGCAGTGAAAGTCGACTTTCGCAACCACCTCACCGACTGCAATCAAGAAAGCTGCGACGCAGTGTTCCTTGCGAATTGGCAAAACCAAAATCGAATTGAACTGAGTCCCAGCGGACGTCGGACAAATCAGGCTGCCGGATGCCACCCCCTTTTCAGAGTGCAATTCTGGCGCCGACAAATGGGAGCAACAACATGAATAAATACATTCGAAACTCGCTGGCGGGGCTGCTGTCCTCGACCATGATCGCAGGTGCCGCCTTTGCTGCAGGCACCCATCCGGAAACCGGTGAGCCGCTGGCCGACGACCAGACCTTTATCTATCGCGTTCTTGATGAACACAGCTCGGTCGATCCGCAGGTTGTCGAAGATACCGATGGCGCCGATATTGTCCGTGACCTGTTCGAAGGTCTGATGAACCAGGACGAAAACGGCAACCTCGTTCCCGGGGTAGCGACAGACTTTACCGTCAACGATACCAAAGACATCTACACCTTTACCCTGCGCGATAATGCCAAATGGTCAAATGGTGATCCGGTAACCGCAGGCGATTTTGTTTATGCTTGGAAACGTGCCGTAGATCCCGCGCTGTCTTCTCCTTACGCGTGGTTCATGGAACTGATGTCGATTGAAAATGCGGCAGCAATCATTGCCGGTGAAAAGCCGGTTGACGAACTGGGCGTCAAAGCAATCGACGATCAAACGCTGGAAGTGAGACTGAGCGCACCCCTGCCCTACTTCCCGCAGATGACCACACATTCGACCACATTCCCGGCCCCGCAGAAGGTGATCGAGGAATTCGGAGATGCCTGGACCAAACCCGGTAACATCGTATCGAATGGCGCTTATGTTCTGACCGAGCACCTGCCGCAGGAGCGTTCGGTTCGTGAGCGCAACGAAATGTACTGGGATAACGAGAACACCATCCTCGACAAAGTCGTTGCCCTGGTCATCAATGATGAGAACGTTGCCCTGACCCGCTATCTGGCAGGTGAACTGGACCGTACCGATGTTCCCGCAGGTCAGTTCCCGCGTCTGAGCAAAGAATATCCTGACGAAGCGATCAGCTATCCACGTCTGTGCAACTATTACTATACGTTCAACCTGTCCGAAGGTGGTCCCGAGGCGTTCAAGGACCCGAACGTGCGTCAGGCCCTGTCCCTGGCCGTTGACCGTAAGATCATCACCGAGAACATCATGGCTGGCGGTCAGCCGCAGGCCTACACTTTCGCACCCGAAGCGACAGCAGGCTTTGACGTTCCGGAGGTGGAAATGGCGTCGATGTCGCAAGCCGAGCGTGACGAACTGGCCAAAGAACTGCTGACTGCGGCGGGCTACGGTCCTGACAACCCACTGACCTTCTCGATGGTCTACAACACCTCAGAGGCGCACAAGAAAGTCGCCGTGGCGCTGAGCCAGATGTGGAAACAGAAGCTGGGTGCCAACGTCGAGCTCGCCAACATGGAGTGGAAGATCTTCCTGGAAGAGCGCGGCAACCAGAACTTCGATCTGGCACGTGGCGCATGGTGTGGCGACTATAACGAAGCATCCACCTTCCTCGATCTGCTGCAGTCGGATTCCGGCTACAACGACGGCAAGTACAACAATGCCCGCGTTGATGAGCTGCTGGCCGAAGCAAAGACAGCAGATGATGCAGCACCTCTGTACACTGAAGTCGAGCGTATCATCGCGCAAGAAACCCCTGTCATTCCGATCTATCACTATGCTGGCGTCTACATGATGGATAGCGACCTGGGGAACTGGCCGATCAATAACGTAGAGCAGAACTGGTATTCCAAGAACCTCTACAAGATCGCCGAATAATCATCCTAAATCGTGCTTTGCCCCGGAACCCTATCCGGGGCAAAGCCAATAATGGGGGCATGGAATGCTTGCCTATATCATCCGGCGATTGCTGATCGCCGTTCCAACGATCCTTTTGCTGATCGTTGCCAGTTTCTTTCTAATGCACTTCGCGCCAGGTGGACCCTTCACCTCGGAACGGCCACTGCCGCCGGCGGTTCTGGCCAATATCGAGGCGCGGTACGGGTTGGACCAGCCGCTTTGGAAGCAGCTCTGGGATTACCTCTACAACATTGTCGTGCATTTCGATTTCGGCCCGTCCTTCAAGTTTAAGGACCGCGACGTAAATGACATTATCGCACAGGGTTTCCCGATCTCGCTGACCTATGGTTCGCTGTCGTTTCTTGTTGCTACTTTTGTCGGTGTCAGCCTTGGGATTGCTGCTGCCATCAAGCACAATAGCTGGATCGACTATTTTGCCGTTGGTCTGGGCATCGCTGCGCAGGCACTGCCGAACTTCATCATGGGTCCGATCCTGATCCTGACATTTACCCTGTGGCTGGGATGGCTGCCAGGCGGTGGCTGGAATGGCGGTCAATGGCCCTATCTGATTATGCCCGTGATCGCGCTGGCGACGTCCTACATGGGATCAATCGCCCGGATCACGCGATCGTCGATGCTGGAAGTTCTGAACTCGAACTTCATCCGCACCGCCCGCGCAAAAGGTCTGCCGACAAGAACTGTGATCTGGCGCCATGCACTGAAGCCAACCTTGCTGCCAGTCGTATCCTATCTGGGTCCGGTCTTTGTCTACGTTCTGACCGGCTCGGTCTTTGTGGACATCTACTTCTCGACCGGCGGATTGGGACAGGCCTATGTGGGATCTGCTCTGTCTCGCGATTATGCCGTGCTGCTGGGGGTTACGATCCTCTACGGCGTTCTTACCGTTTTCGTGAACCTTCTGACCGACCTGGCCTATGCCTGGTTCGATCCGAAAATCCGTTATTGAGGGGCTGGCAATGCTTGGAAAATCACAAAAAGCCGCCCATCTGGCCGAAGAAATCACCGATTACACGGTCATTCAGGGGCGATCACTCTGGCAGGACGCGCGTATGCGTTTCGTCCGCAACAAGGCCGCAATGGCGAGCGTCTTCATTCTGGGTCTCATCGTGTTGTTCACGATTATCGGGCCCTACTTTGCCGTGTGGAACAACGAGGAAATCGACTGGAACGTCATGGGTGACGTACGCGGCATGGGGATGCCGTCCATTGAAACAGGACACTACTTTGGTGTCGATGATCTTGGGCGTGACCTCTATAGCCGGGTCATTCAGGCGACGACCACATCGCTGTTGGTGGGCTTGATCGGCGCTGCGACAGCTCTGATCGTTGGAACCTGTTACGGGATCACTGCAGGATACATCGGGGGCCGCACCGACGGCGCCATGATGCGATTTGTCGACATCCTGCTGGCCATTCCGGCGACACTGGTCATCATCCTTTTGCTGGTGGTTGCAGGGCGGTCATTCTTCATGCTGTTCATTGCACTTGGTGCGGTCGGCTGGCTGACCATGGCGCGGATCGTTAGGGGACAGACCCTGACCCTGAAAAACCGCGAGTTCATCGAAGCCGCCCGAGCCGCTGGTGTCAGCGAGTTCACCATCATGTATCGCCACATCCTGCCCAACCTTCTGGGGGTGGTGATCGTTTATGCCTCGCTCCTAGTGCCCGAGATGATCCTGACCGAGAGTTTCATTTCGTTCCTCGGATTGGGGATTTCGGAACCTTACACTTCGTTGGGTCGTCTGATCGCCGAAGGGGCCGGAACGATGGGTTATGGCACCCTGTGGCAGTTGATGTTCCCGCTCACATTCTACGTCGCAATTATCATCACGATGTTCTTCATCGGAGATGGCCTGCGCGACGCTCTGGACCCGAAGGATCGCTGATATGAGTCTGTTTTCCGTAAAAGACCTGAGCGTCCAGTTCGACACACCCGATGGTGTGGTCGAGGCTGTCAAAGGCATCAGCTTTGATATCAACCCGGGTGAATGTCTGGGCATCGTGGGCGAAAGCGGGTCTGGCAAAAGCCAAACCTTCATGGCCGCGATGGGATTGCTGCCTCCGGCTGGCAAGGCCTCGGGATCTGCCATGCTGAACGGGCAGGAAATCCTGAACCTGCCGGTCAACAAACTGAACCAGATCCGTGGCGACGATGTCGGCATGATCTTTCAGGATCCGCTGACGGCACTGACCCCGCATCTGCGGATCGGTCAGCAGATGCGCGAAGTGCTGCAGGTTCACGAAGGGCTGCAAGGCTCGGCGGCGCGGGCTCGTTGCCTGGAATGGCTGGATCGCGTGCGCATCCCAGAAGCCAAGCGGCGTCTGGATCAGTATCCCCATGAGCTGTCGGGCGGTATGCGCCAGCGGGTCATGATCGCGATGTCGATGCTGTGTAACCCAAAGCTGCTGATTGCTGACGAACCAACGACAGCTTTGGATGTAACCGTACAGGCGGACATTCTGGATCTGATGGTGCGCCTGCAAAAGGACGAGGGAACCGCGATTGCTCTGATCACCCATGACATGGGTGTCGTCGCACGTATGTGTGACCGCATTCAGGTCATGCGACTGGGTCAATTCGTCGAAGCCGGTGATACGCGCGAGATCTTCCGCGCGCCCCAGCACGAGTACACGCGGACTCTGCTTGATGCGATGCCGCGGATAGATGCGGGTGACGCCCCCAAAGCGCTGGACAAAGTCGAAGAGCCACTGCTCAAAGTCGATGACGTCAAGGTTCACTTTCCTATCCACGTCTCAGGCGGATTGTTTGGTCGCAAAGTGCCCCTGAAAGCCGTTGATGGTGTCAGCTTCGACATCCGCAAAGGCGAAACGCTGGGTGTTGTGGGCGAATCCGGTTGCGGCAAGTCCACACTGGCCCGGGCTGTCCTGCAACTGATCGAGCCCAGTGCGGGCAATGTCAGCTGGTTGGGTCATCCCATCGTCGGACTGAAACGCGCCGAACTGAACAAGTACCGTAAGGATCTGCAGATCGTGTTTCAGGATCCGTTGGCCAGCCTTGATCCGCGTATGACCATCTCGGCCTCGATTGCCGAACCGCTGAAGACCTATCGCCCTGACCTGACCGAGCGTGAACGCAAGGACATGGTCGCCGAAATGATGGAACGGGTCGGTCTCAAGGCTAACATGATCAACCGTTACCCGCATGAGCTGTCCGGCGGGCAGAACCAGCGGGTCGGCATTGCACGTGCGATGATCAACAAACCCAAGCTGATCATTTGTGACGAGGCGGTTTCGGCGCTGGACGTCTCCATTCAGGCTCAGATCGTGGAGCTTTTGCGCGAACTGCAAAAGGAATTCGGCCTGTCGATGATTTTCATCAGCCACGACTTGTCTGTGGTTCGCGCGGTATCGAACCGGATCATGGTTCTGTATCTCGGTCGGATCGTCGAATTGGGGGATGGTGAGGTGATCTGTTCCGAGCCGATCCACCCATACACCAAATCGCTGATCTCAGCGGTGCCTATCCCGGATCCGGATGTGGAACGCAGCCGCCAGCGGCTCAAGCTGCCGGGCGAGTTGCCATCGCCCATGGACCCCAAGGCTGCGCTGCGCTTCCTGCCCAGCAGGCTGAACAGTGGCCAGACGGACTATGTTCCAAAACTCAGCGAAGTCGCGACCGATCACTTTGTGGCAGAGCACGACACGCTGGAAGCCATTATGGCAAACACTTGAGAAAAAGCCCCGAAGTTGCGAACCAGCTTCGGGGCTTTTTTTGTTGCTGGCCAATCTGAACTTTATGTGATTTCACAGGCACAATCTCGCCTATCAAGCTCAACCGTGCCAGACAGGCCCAAAAGCTGCCAAAGTACCAATATAGGGCTGAGAACAACGATACCTGATTTTGACTCCGCACCGACAAGCTGGCACCTTTTGCGGGGTCTATGCCCAGTCAACCGGGCAATATTGATTGATCTGGTTTCTCGGCCTAAGAGGAAGCCCCGGACCACCGGGCGAAGAATTGAATTTGAGAGGTAACATGACACGCAAGGTCACCAAGGCGATTTTTCCTGTTGCAGGGCTCGGCACCCGCTTCCTGCCAGCGACAAAATCCGTCCCGAAAGAGATCATGACTCTCGTTGATCGCCCACTGGTTCAATACGCTATTGACGAGGCGCGGGCGGCCGGCATCACCGAATTCATCTTTGTGACGTCGCGCGGAAAATCAGCTCTGGAAGACTATTTTGACCACAATCTGGTCCTTGAGCAGGAGCTGAAGGCTAAGGGCAAAGATGACCTGCTGGAAACGCTGAATGCGACCAACATGGAAAGCGGCGCTATCGCCTATATCCGCCAACACAAGGCCTTGGGTCTGGGACATGCCGTCTGGTGCGCACGCCGTCTTATCGGGGATGAGCCCTTTGCCGTCATGCTGCCTGACGACGTGATCGCTGCAGACAAGCCCTGCCTGCAGCAAATGGTCGAAGCCTACGAAGAAACCGGTGGCAATATGGTCGCCGCAATGGAAGTGCCAGCGGAAAAAACCAGCTCATACGGTGTTTTGGATGTGGGCGAAAACATGGGCACGGTCGTTCGCGCGAGAGGTATGGTTGAAAAACCCAAGCCCGAAGAAGCGCCTTCGAACCTTGCTGTGATCGGTCGGTATATTCTTGGCCCGTCCGTTCTTTACAATCTGAACCAAAAGAAAAAGGGCAGCGGCGGGGAGATCCAGCTGACTGACGCGATTGCGGCGGATATCGGAAACGGTGTTCCCGTCTTTGGATATCAGTTTGAAGGCGAACGATTCGACTGTGGTTCAAAAGCCGGGTTTTTGCAGGCAACCGTAGCGTTTGCGCTTGCCCGTGATGATCTGCGCGCGGACTTGAATCAGTATCTGCATGACATCGTTGCAACGGAGCGGGCGGCACAATAATCGGGTGCTCTTTCCTCTGACTGCATTTTGACGATACCGATTGTGATGAGCAGTCCTAAGGCATGCAATTCATGAAAACTGTCTGTCCTGTCATCCTGTGCGGAGGGTCGGGCACGCGCTTATGGCCCCTGTCGCGTAAAAGCTATCCCAAGCAGTTCGTTCCACTGCTTGGCGAGACAAGTTTGCTGCAGGATTGCGCCGAACGGATGCGCGGCCCGGCAACTGCGCCATATGCCAAGCCACTGATGCTGACCAACGAAGCATTTCGTTTTGTCGTTCCGGAACAACTATCTGCGATTGGCATTGATCCGGGGCCGATCCTGATCGAGCCCGAAGGTCGCAATACCGCACCGGCTGTTCTGGCGGCTGCACTGTATTTGTCTGATCAAGACCCCGATGCTGTGATGCTGGTAGCCCCATCCGATCACGTGGTGCCCGATAAAGCGGCTTTCCATGCAGCTGTAGCCGAAGGTTTGATAACCATCGAAGAACGCGGCGACCTGATTACATTCGGAATCACACCAGATCGTCCTGAAACCGGCTATGGCTATCTAAAACTCGGCAGCGTACCGGACACATCGGGCTCAGCTGTGCCTCTGGACCGGTTCGTCGAGAAACCCGATCTGGATAGCGCCAAAGCCATGCTGGCGGATGGAAGCTATATGTGGAACTCGGGCATATTCCTGTTTGCCGTGCGCGATATCATTGCCGCTTTCAAAGAACATGCTTCTGCGTTGGTTGTACCGGTTCGACAAGCTGTTGATCAGGCTCAGACGGATTTGGGTTTTCTGCGGTTGGATGCGACATCCTGGGAACAGGTTGAGGGCATTTCGATCGACTATGCGGTGATGGAAAAGGCCGACAACCTGAGCGTCGTCCCCTATGCCGCAGGGTGGTCGGATGTTGGTAGTTGGTCTGCTGTTCAGGAACTCAGCTACCCAGATGTTGATGGTGTCGCCCAAACCGGCGATGTCACAACAATCGACTGTCAAAATGTGTTGGTTCGTTCAGAATCCCCTGCTCAGACCGTGGTGGCAATGGGTGTTGAGAACCTGATAACCGTCGCGATGCCCGATGCAGTTCTGGTGGCCAGTATGGATCGTGCGCAAGATGTCAAACGGGCGGTTACAGCACTAAAGGCGAAGGGTGCGAAACAGGCCGAGTTTCTGCCGGTCGATCACCGCCCATGGGGTTGGTTTGAAAGCCTGGTCGTTGATGATCGTTTTCAGGTCAAACGCATTCACGTTCATCCCGGCGCCGCGCTGAGCCTGCAATCACACCATCACCGTTCTGAACACTGGATCGTGGTGAAAGGAACCGCAAAGGTCACGATCGACGCTGCGGAGCAGCTCGTGAGTGAAAACCAGTCGGTCTACATCCCGCTCGGGGCCAAGCATCGACTGGAAAATCCCGGTAAAGTTCCGATGGTGCTTATTGAGGTGCAGACCGGAGCTTATCTGGGTGAGGATGACATTATCCGGTACGAAGATTTCTACGCGCGGAAATAGCGGCCTGCGTGGTCGCTGCGCCGATGCAGTAGAGCTGCATCGCACAATACCAAACGGATAGAATCACTTTTTGAGGAGTGGCGACACACCCTTCCACAACACCGGGCCTTTCTATGATTTGTTTCCATTTCGGAAATCCTAAGTTACCAGAAAATTATCACGGCATCCGGGCCAGTCAGACGGGTTTCACACCCTTCAGGGCAGGTTGGCGGGCAACGACATTGTCGAACCGACAGCCACAGGAGGATACCCATGTCACAAAACTCACCCCGTCTAAACCTGCCGTTTTTGCAACCCTCGCAGGCCCAGAAACATGTCACCCATAACGAAGCACTGCGTCAGCTGGATTTAATTGTTCAGCTGAGTGTCGTGTCCATGAATGCAACCACCCCTCCTGCCGTCCCCGGGCAAGGAGATGTGTATGCGCTTGGGACATCACCGACCGGAGGCTGGAGCGACAACCCCGGGCAGCTTGCAGCCTGGCTGGACAATGCGTGGCACTTTATCGAACCGGATACAGGTTGGCGTGCATGGGATCAGGACACGGATCGCATCAAGATCTGGGATGGAAGCGCCTGGACTGACCCGCCCGTCGAAACCCAGAACCTGCCGGGTATCGGCATCCAAACCGGACATGACGCAACCAATCGCCTGTCCGTTCGCAGCCCGGCTACATTGCTGAGCCATGATGGCGGCGGCCATCAGCTGAAGATCAACAAAGCTAGTGAAGGCGATACCGCATCTTTGCTTTTTCAATCCAACTGGACCGGTCATGCCGAGATGGGTTTATCGGGCAACACGGGATTTGCCATCAAGGTTTCGCCAGATGGTGGCAACTGGACCGAATCGCTGAGTATTGATCCAGTTACAGGCACAGCTGCTGGCGCGGCTGTGCAGGCGAACGCTACAGACACGACAGCCGGGCGTTTGATGCGCGCTGACTACGGCTATGGGCCAGGAAATTTGTTGGGTTCAGTTTCCGAAGCCTCCGGCACACCAACCGGTGCGGTTATCGAGCGCGGCAGCACGGCAAATGGTGAGTTTGTACGGTTTGCTGATGGCACACAGATCTGTACCGCCAATCTGGACCCCGTAAACTGTACTACCTCTGTGGGGGCTCTTTTTGCCAGCGCTTCAACGACTTGGACCTTTCCGACGGCTTTTGCAGCAGGCTCTGTCCCAGTACTGAGCGGAAGCGGTGGCGCTGTTGGGCGGTTCGCAGGAATTGATGTGCCGTCTGAAACACAGGTGACGCTGCAGGTGCTTTGCGCGACATCGGATGCCACCGCAAAGGCACCCTCAGTCACAGCTATCGGACGCTGGTTCTAAACAGTCAGACCGTCCGAAACCGGACGGTCACCTTGTCCGCAAATCCTGGTGACCTGATTCAGATACCAAGTCGGATATGTGAGAGCAGCCAAGGTGCAGAAGCCGTTGCACCCCAGCGTCAAGGGTTTGATGGATCACCTTGTTCTCGATCGCAGGTTTTCGTGTTCAAAGTCTGCAAGATAGCATTGTTCACGTGAATGCCACCAACCTTGGCCGCAGCCAGAAACACAACATCAAGTCGTAGTGCCTGAAAGAACTCCGGCGCCGCCGACTGGTCCGTCATGTCAAACCCCCTACGGTTGCGAGTAACAAGGTACAGCATTTCACGAGCATTCTGCCGCTCACGTAACATAAACAGAATTGCGCAGCCAACCTTCCCGCGACGCTCTGCCATGTAAGTCTTGCGCATGAATGTCTCGTTGACCAGGCGGGAATATTGGGAATCGATGCGCTTGATCACGTCACATGCTTTCAAGGCCAGCGCATGGTCGACTTCGACCGCAATCACCTTTGCAACCTAATTTACGCTCTCTCTCGAAAACTCCGGCAGCACCCCAATCGCGCTGGCTGTTGAGATTGCCCATGAACGGACAATCTTTCAACCCCTGCGAGATGCTTGCCAGACCTCACGTGATTTTTCGCGTCACAGAGGTTCCGCCCCGTTGCGGGTCTTCGTGATCCCAAAGGAATACAGTTTGACCACCGCATAGGGAAGCCGGAGATAAAACGGAGTGGCTTAACGCTGAGGCGTTCCCCTACCAATCCAAACTGTCCGATGTCGAGGCCAGATTTGAGCCGTCCCAACCGGCAATATCGATTATCAATGCGATCTTGGTCGATGTTCCGCCTCGCAATTTCGAGGTCCTGTCTGTTGTCTCAATGACGGCGAGAAACTATTGAATGCAACCCAAGATCACTGACAGGCATTGAATCCGCCAGCAGTTTCTTCGAATGTATGCGCGCCATCGGCGTAATTGGTAAGAAGGATTTTTAAGTATGCGTATTGCGATGATCGGCACCGGCTATGTTGGTCTGGTGTCGGGGGTGTGTTTTTCGGATTTCGGTCACGACGTGGTTTGCGTTGATAAGGCGGATCAAAAGATCGACATGCTGCAAGCCGGTGAGGTGCCCATCTATGAACCCGGCCTAGATACCCTTATGGCCAAAAACGTTGCTGCAGGCCGACTGAGTTTCACCACCGATCTGAAGGCGGCTGTTGACGGGGCGGATGCTGTGTTCATTGCCGTTGGGACACCCACGCGCCGTGGGGATGGCCATGCCGATCTCACCTATGTGATGGCAGCTGCGGAAGAGATCGCAAACGCGATCACCGACTATACCGTCATCGTCACAAAATCGACCGTTCCTGTGGGAACTAACCGCAAAGTGCATGAGGTGGTCACCGCGGCGAACCCAAAGGCGGCATTCGACGTGGCCTCGAACCCCGAGTTTTTGCGTGAGGGTGCGGCGATCGACGATTTCATGCGCCCTGACCGCGTAGTCGTAGGCGTCGAAAGCGATCGCGCTGCCGAAGTCATGGCCGAGATTTACCGCCCGCTTTACCTGCGCGACTTTCCGATCCTGACCACCGATCTGGAAAGCGCCGAGATGATCAAATACGCAGCCAATGCGTTTCTGGCGACCAAGATCACCTTCATCAACGAAATCGCGGGCCTGTGCGAACGTGTGGGCGGCGACGTCAAAGAGGTGGCGCGCGGTATCGGGCTGGATGGCCGCATCGGCAACAAATTCCTGCATGCCGGTCCCGGCTATGGCGGCTCGTGCTTTCCTAAAGACACCGCTGCGCTTGCCCGGATCGGACAGGAACATGCGCACCCGATGCAGATCACCGAGACCGTCATTCGCGTGAATGATGAGGTCAAGAAACGGATGACCGAGAAAATCCGCGATGCTTGCGATGACAGCTTTAACGGCAAAACCGTCGCGATCCTTGGGGTGACGTTCAAACCCAACACTGACGACATGCGCGATGCCCCGTCCTTGACTATTGTTCCAGCACTGATTGGCGGAGGCGCAAAAGTGCGCGTCGTTGATCCGCAGGGTAAAGCCGAAGGCGAGGCATTGTTGCCGGGCGTCGAATGGGCAGAAGATCCTTACGAAGCCGCCAAGGATGCCGACGCGGTGGTTCTGCTGACCGAATGGAACGAATTCCGTGCCTTGAACCTTGAAGAGCTGGCAGGCGCGATGAAGACCGCCCGAATGGTTGATCTGCGCAATATCTATGCCGAAAGCAAAGCACTGAAATCCGGCTTTGAATCCTATGTTGGTGTCGGGCGCTGAGCGCGCCCGATCACTACGTCAGACTTTGTCCAAAGCCTCTTCCAGTTTGGCCAGCTCGCCATCTCGCATCGAGATGGCCTGAGCCGGATAGGGAAAGGCTTTGGCGCGGACTTCGGACTGAAACTCTTTCAGCGCCTCGACGCGCTCCTGATACATTTGCCGGTGCAGACGCCCAAGATCGCGGAAAGCATGGGCATGGCGCGGCGGGTTTTCAGCCTCACCGCAGATATCGGCCATAAACAGAAAGATCACATCGCCTGCATTGCCTGACCCCAATGAGATGGTGACGATCGATGTTCGATCATTCAACAGGCGCAGAGTGTCTTCGGCCACGCATTCAATCTCGCACGCGATCGCACCCGCATCCTCATAGCGTTTGAACGTCTGGTAAATCTGCATTGCCTCATCCGCAGTCCGGCCAAATGCGCGCAACCCACCTGCCCAATGGCTGAGCGATGGCACCAGCCCCATATGAACCTGAACCGGTATGCTTTCGCGCGCCAGCATCTCAACCACTTCGAACGAACGGTTGGTGAAGTACATGTCTGCGCCCTTCTCCATACAGTCGATGGCATGGCGCATGATCTCGTCATTTGTGGCGAACTGACCCCAGTTCATGGCGGTCCCGGCAAAATGGGTTGGCGCAATTTCACGCGCCATATCTAGATGCACATCCCACAGCGTCAGCAGATCGATTCCGGCATCGACACAAGCCTTAATCTCGGCCTCATTCGCCGGGTTGCACATGGTCAGCCGTTCGCCGGTTTTCTTGAGATCCAGCAGGTCCTTGACCGTATAGTTGCGTTGCGCGGGACGGCGGCCAAACGTGTAGATGTTTTTCATGATGTACCCTGTTCTTTCATAGCAATTGCCGGGCCCATCAGGACCCGGCACAGTCTTGTTCTGGTCGAGCTATTCGGCGGCCCAGATTTTTCGACGGCGTTCCTTGACCATGTCGTTGCCCTCATCGGTGCCATCGTGGAACGTGTTGAACCACTCATCCCACGGCGTCTCCCACGTACCATAGTTGCAATCGAAGAACTTGTGGTGCAGCTGGTGGAAAAAGTCGCCAACCTGGAATCTGGCCTTGTTGCCGAGTTTCACATGCTCGAACCCGGCATGAGAGGTCGGGGCGCCGATCCCGTGATGGAACAGCAGGAAAATGGCGTGGACCGGGTGCGACGGCAGCAGGAAGAAGATCATCGTGTCGAACATCAGAAAGAAGCTTTCGACGGGATGCATCGCCAGACCTGACCAAGGACCTGTATTGATATTGCGGTGATGCCACGCGTGAACCTTGGTGTAGAGCGGACCGACATGCAGCAGCCGATGCAGCCAGTAAAAGTGGAAACCAGCCCAGATCGGGATGAACACCACCATCGCGATAAACCAGACCGGATTGCTGTCGAAAGTGATCATCGTTACCCAGCCGTTGGCATAGGAGTAGAGGATGAAACACTCCCAAAAGGTCCAGAATGTCAGTGCCGGGCCAAGCGTCCAGAACATGTTGTCCCAAACCTGGTTTTTGAAGGTAAAGACCTTTGCACCCTTCATCATCGGGCGCATGTCATAGCGGTATTCGTCAGCCTGCGTTCGGAACTTCCACAAGGCCAGATGCAAACCGCCTGCTACCACCATCAGGATGCAGAAATTGCGGAACCATATCTCAGCGACCCAGTCCCAGCTCAATGTCTCGATCCGGGCCAGCGAAGGTGTCAGGTAGTTCCAGGTGATGATCGCAAAGACCAGCAGAAACGCCCGCAAAGCCAGCGGATTCCAGCTCTGCAACAGGTATCGCAATGTAGCCAGCGGCTTCATCGGCCAGTCCCAATAGGGCGAGGTTTGGATCGGCAGTTGCGGGGTATAGTTCCAGATCTTGCGCTTGGGGCGCGGTTGGGTGGCGGGATCTGACATGACGTAGCTCATTCTTTCTGTTCGCTGCCACGCACAGTACGACTCGTCGCGTAATCCTCAGAACGTAATGTCTTGCCGGTCAGCCTAAGTTTTGCTTAGTCTGCGTGCATGGCAACTCGTATCCCATCCCTCAACTGGCTGCGCGTGTTCGAGGCAGCAGCGCGAACCGAGAGCTTTGCCCGCGCGGCCGTGCAGCTGAACATGTCCGCCGCCGCCGTCAGTCAACAGGTCAAGGCACTGGAAACCCGGTTGGGAACTCCCCTATTCCATCGCCACGCCCATGCCGTGACACTGACCGAAGCTGGCCGTGCCTATCTACCATCCGTGCAGCAATCCTTGCTGATGCTGGAAACAGCGACCACGGGGCTGTTCGGCGAAACGCGGGAACAGAGGCTCTACGTGCAATCCGTTCTGCTGTTTGCACACGGCATTCTTGCGGGTGGCCTAACAGAATTTCAGACCAATCACCCGCAGATCAATCTGTCGCTGTCGACAGGGAACATGGTCGCTGATTTCGCAAACCGATTTACCGATCTGCAAATCGTCTTCGGCAATCCCGCACTTTTTGGCACCGATGGTGACGAGTTGTTGCGCGAACGCCTTTATCCGGTGGCTCCGCCTGACATCGCTGCCCAGATTCAGCATCCGCAAGACCTGTTCCAGTTCAACCTGATCGAGGTTTCAACGCATCGCGCCAGCTGGCCCCATCTGTTCGAAAGCCTGCGCCTGCCTGCAGGACAAGCGCGCTACTTCTTTGCTGACAATTCGTTGATGGCGGCCGAGCTTGCTGCCAGCGGCGGTGGCGTCGCATTGGCGCGCGCGCCCGCATCGGATCGCATTATGGAACTGTCTGGCCTCGTGCCTTGTCTGCCGGATATCGAAGTAGAGGGTCAGGAAGCATATCACCTGATCTATCCGGATCGCGCAGCGCTGCGGCCGCCTGCACGTGCCTTTCGGGATTGGTTGCTGGATTACAGTGCCGCCGTCCAGACGCGGTAACGGCCCTGCCCCGTTACCTCGCGGATCAGACCACGCCGGGTGAATATGTCGATGTTCCGCTGTGCTGCCGCCCGTGAGGCTTCGGTCAGTTCTTCGGCCAGCGGGACGGAAACCATCGGCCATGCCGTCAGCACGTCAATCAATATCGGTGGTGTCCGCCCGCTGAGATCCCCGGTTGCCTCTCTGGCGCGTTTTTCCCAGGCGCTTACCCGATCCAGATGCAGCAAGGCGGCCAGCGCCGCCTGTCCTGCACCGCGTATCCACGCCGACAGTTTCTCGGCCGGCTCACCCACACCGCGCAGTGCGCCGGGCCCCGACAAGGCCAGAGGCATGAACATCGCTCCACCGCGCCCCATGGACGCCGCATGGCGGGATGCGATGATCGCCGCCTCGGTATCGTGGCCTATTCCTTGCGACAAGGCACGCCACGCATGAAAGGCGATCGCGGCCTGTGTGACGGGGTGCAAGCCTTCGGCGTTACGCATCACTTCGGCAAGATCGCCCACAGTTTCGGGAACATCTTCGATCCCCTGCGCCAGCCGATCGAGAAATGCCGTCAGCCCGTCTTCCCACCCACCCGCAGCAGGTGGTGCACCCGAAGTCAGGCGGCGCACGGCCCAACCTGCGCGAAACAGGGCCTGCACGTCATCACTGGTCGCACCGATCCGAAGCCCTGTCCACAGGGCCAGCCGGTCAACGCTGATCCGGTCACCGGTCCACCAGCCCAAATCGGATACATCCATCAAAGCCAGACGATGCGTCCAGCCATCCGGTCCGGCGCGCAAACGTTCGTCCAATGCGCCGAATGTGACGGCCAGATCAGCCAGTTCAGATGACAGCTCATCCTGCGCCGCCCGCCAGTCGCGCGGATCAAAAAGAAGACGCCGGTCTGCCCGTGGACCGGGTGGAAGAAAGTCATCCCTGACTTCATCATCTTCGGGCGGAAGAAACCAAAGATCCTCTTCATCCGGCTCGTCAGTGTCATAGATGCTCTGAGGCCCAACATCCGCGGCCTCGTCATCCGGATCAGGCATGACACGTTTCGACTTCATACCCGCCATTCTTTGGGCATTTCCACCGGTTCACAAGAGGTTTTCTGTTTAAGTGAGGTTAGCCCGAGAAGGTTTCGTGCAGAACACCCAGTTCGCCATCCAAATTGGTCTGCGGATTGCTGCCCAGTAACATGTAGCCATAGCCATCCTGCGCCCAGGTTGCAGTTGCCAGACCGCTCAGAACCGCCTGTTTGACGTCCTTGTTCGGCGCTGCTGGCCCCTGCCGGATGACACAGAACGCAAATGGTTCACCCTGCGCGTCCGCAAACACGATCTGCACCAGGGGTTTGCCTTTGAAAGACAGGATCTGAGCACGTTTCAGCTCCAGCCCCGGCAATGCTTCCAATGCATCGCGGTTCAGTGAACGGCCCAATTTTTCCTCGGCCATTTCAAACTGCACATCAAGCGATTGCGGAGAGCTGTTCAGGGACGCAATCGTTTCGGGAACATAAAGCGACTGATAAATCGCTGCCTGTTCCGCCCAACCCGGCTCAACCGGCCGCGTGGCCCAAAAGGTCAAGGCCACCGCAGCAATTGCGGTCGCCGCCGCGACACCCACCAGACGCAGATACCCGCCGGATGAACGGACAGGCGACGCTGCAACCATTTCCGGCAAGTCCACTTGCGGCGTATTGGCTGGCAAACCTTCAAAGACCTGCTGAACAACCGGCGCAAAAGGATCAAGCGACATCAGGCGCTGTTCCAGCGTGACGTCTTCCTCGACCGCAGCCTCAATGGCGCGGCACTGATCCTCGTCAAGACTGCCTTCCAGATACGCCAGCAGCGTCTCGTCGGAAAACTTCATTTGCCACTCCGTCGCGCGGTGTCAGCCAAATCATGCTGCATCACGGTTTTCAGTTTCTGCCGGGCATTCGATAGCCGGCTCATGATCGTACCGATGGGAACGTCCAGCAACGCGGCAGCTTCGCGGTAGCTGTAGCCCTCGACGAACACAAGCATAACCGTTTCCCGCTGCGCCTCTGGCAGCTGCATCACTTGTGTAAACACTTCAGCGGCGAAAATATTCGTTTCCGAATCCGGACCGGTTGCAACCAGCTCCGCCTCGGGCGTCACCGACAAAGCCTGCGCGCGTCGAACAGACCTTGCACGCACTTCGTTCAGCCAGATCGATCGGCAGATCGTCATCAGCCAGGAATCCAGCCGTTCATACGATGTAACCTGATGATGCCGTTCCAAAGCCCGCAGGCAGGTCGACTGCAGCAAATCATCCGCAACATCGGATGCGCCCGACAAGGCAAGTCCAAACCGCCAGACGCGTTTCGAATGCGTCTGGATCGCGCCGCGCACGGCCTGTTCGGAATTCATTTCGCCAACCATCGAATAAATCGCGACCTGCGTGTGTTTGTCTTTGCACGGGCCGGACCCGCGCGGTCAGGACTGGCACAAATCTAGGAGGAAAGAAATGAAACTTCTGTTGAAGGCAGTCACAATTGTGTCGGCAATTGTTGCAACCCAGACGTCTGCGGAGACCTGGACGCTGACCCCTGAGGGTTCTCATCTGGCCTATGGCACGATCAAGAAAGACACCGTGGGCGAGGTCAACAGCTTTACCAATCTCAGTGGACGGGTCAGCGCTGATGGCAAGGCCGAGATCAAAATTGACCTATCTTCGGTCGAGACCAATATCGACATCCGCAATGAACGGATGATCGAATACGTATTTCGCAAAGCCGGTTCTGCCACACTGACAGCCGAGTTTGATATGGAGGAGATTTCGGGTCTCGCGACCGGGGCAACCGCCATCGTGGATGCCGAGGCTGTGCTGTCGCTGGCCGGGACGCAGGTCGAATTCGATGCCGAGATGTTCGTGGCCCGTTTGTCCGAAACCACCGTGATGGTATCGACCAACGATATGGTTTTCATCAGCACCGAGGATGCTGGCGTCAACGCGGGTGTCGACAAGCTGATGGAACTCGCGGAACTACCCGGCATTACGCGCACCGTTCCGGTGACCGCCCGCTTTATGTTTACATTGGATGACAAGAAAGCTGAGGCTGCTCCGGCCGCTGCCGCAGTCGTAGAGACCGCAAGTCTTGCCGGAGACCCAAAGGCGGGTAAAAAGGTCTTTCGCAAGTGCAAGGCTTGCCATGAACTGAAACCGGGTCGAAACACGGTAGGCCCGACGCTGCATGGCGTGATCAATGCCAGCGCGGGACAAGTCGAAGGTTTCAAATACTCCGGAGCGCTGCAGGATTCAGGAATTGTCTGGACCGAAGCTGCACTGACCGAGTTTCTGGCCAATCCTCGCAAAAACATCCCAGGAAACCGGATGGCCTTTCCGGGTCTGAAGAAGGATTCCGATATCGCCGATGTGATCGCGTATATTCAGGCAGAAACTCAGGGCTGAGCCTGATCGAGTTACTCTGTTGGCGAAGCCTCGGATGCCCTCTTGTCGGCCACCAGTTTTACAAGCTGGTCCTTGGTACGACCGATATGAAGGGTCAGCAAAGCACAGGCTTCGTCCACCTGCCCTTCTTTCGCCAACCGCAAAAGTTCACGGTGCTCTTTCCGCGCTGGTTCGCGTTGTTTCATCACACTCAGGTGCATGCGAATGTAGCGGTCTGATTGCAAGCTGACCCGCTGCAGCAGTTCATTGGTCAGGCTGCGCCCTGCGGGTGCGTAAAGCGCCGAGTGATATTCATAGTTCAGTG
Source organism: Ruegeria sp. CH6 (assembly GCF_056537005.1). Taxonomy (NCBI): domain Bacteria; kingdom Pseudomonadati; phylum Pseudomonadota; class Alphaproteobacteria; order Rhodobacterales; family Roseobacteraceae; genus Ruegeria; species Ruegeria sp. CH6. Next base: position 200,574 of record NZ_JBQFQS010000004.1, read on the forward strand.
CCCCCCAGCGACCCACATCATTGGCGTCATATGATGCCTCCATTTGCTTGAGAATCTGTTCGCAACGGGCAAAATCTGTCGACGTCATCGACGGAATGGCGCGACGGAACAGATCGACCTCCAGCAAAACGCGGAGATCAAAAATCTCACCAATCTCAGTCAGGGAATGCTTGGTGACACTGGCCCCACGATTGTTGGTCAGTAACACCAGCCCTTCGGCGTCCAGCTGTTTCAGCGCCTCGCGAACCGGCATGCGCGAAACGTCATATTCTTCGGCCAGTGCTTCCTGCCGGATAATCTCACCTTCGGCCAGTTCGCCGCTCAGAATACGTTCTCGCAAGTCATTTGCGATGACGTCAGGAAGGCTCTGCCGGGCTATTGCGCGCTTTGCTGGCAAGTGGATATCCGTCATTTGAATTTTGGATACAAATATCCGGCTTTTCGTGTCATTCCAACCTGAAACACCCGCCAATGCAGTTGAAACCCGGCCCTTTTCCCCGCTATCCATCCCCTATCAGCACAGGGGATGGGACATGAGCACAACAGTAAAACTGACACCCGAAGAAATCCGGGACCTGTCCCTGAAGGTTCTGTCGCATTCGGGCTATGGCCCTGACCATGCAGCCGCAATTGCGGAAATGCTGACCACTTGTCAGTTGGATGATTGTCAGTCCCATGGTTTGTTCCGTCTCTTCATGTGTGCTCAGACCATGCAGGCAGGCAAGATCGACGGCCATGCAGAACCGGTTCTGGAACCTTCCGACAATGCGATTGTTCGGGTGGATGCACAGGGCGGCATGTCGCTGCTTGCATTTCAGAAAGCGCTGCCCGTTCTGATCGAGAAAACCCGCACGCACGGGATTGCCGCCATGGCAATCAATCGGTGCTTTCACTTCTCGGCGCTCTGGCCCGAGGTTGAAAGCCTGTCCTCTGCCGGACTGGCGGCAATGGCCATGGTGCCAAGTCACTCGTGGGTCGCCCCAGCGGGTGGTACGCGGGGCAGTCTGGGCACCAATCCGCTGGCGTTCAGCTGGCCACGCATGGGCAAAGACCCGTTTACCTTCGACTTCGCCACCAGCGCCTTTGCCCGTGGCGAGATCGAGCTTTACAAACGGGCGGGCAAACCTCTGCCCGAGGGTGTTGCAATCGACAAGGATGGCAACCCGACAACCGATCCGCAGGCGGCGATGGATGGCGCAATGCTGACATTCGGCAGCTATAAGGGCTCTGCCCTATCGATCATGATCGAGCTTCTGGCCGGTCCGCTGATTGATGATCTGACCAGCCTTGAAAGTATGGAATTTGCCGAGGGAACGGGCGGTGCGCCGTATCACGGCGAAATTATCATCGCCTTTGACCCTAACCAGTTCAGCGGCGGGAAAGCCGAGGCCAATGATGCCCGTGCCGAACGCCTGTTTGCTGACATTCTGGATCAGGGCGCTCGCCTGCCCTCGCAACGGCGTTTTGCAGCCCGCGCCCAAAACCATCAGCGCGGCTATGCGGAAATTCCAGAACAGCTACACACCGATTTGCTGGCGTTGTTGGTCTAAAGCTTTTGGGGAATACACAGTACTTTCTGTACCGCCAATGTCCCAAGAGTGCGAAGCGCGGCAGGGTATTGGCGGTTCAAGGTTTCCCCAAAAACTAAGCCCCCCAGGTATCGCTGAGGCGATATCCGCCGGGCCAGGGATCATCCGGATCCAGCATGTGTTGATGTATTCCTGTAATCCAGGCGCGCCCTGATATCTCGGGCGTAATGGCGGTGCGCCCGTTCAGGTCATGCTGGGCCACGATACGGCACCGAAACTCGCTGTCGATGATCGAACGTGCATGATACTGATCCTCTGCACTCATCTGGCCTTTAGCCAGCAAGACCGCCATCCGGGCCGAGGCACCGGTTCCGCAAGGGGATCGGTCAAGCTTGCCAGGTTTGATCGCAACGGTGTTTCGACCCGTAAGGATATCGTCCTGCCGACTAAGCGGACCAGCTATCTGGCAAAAGGATATGTGGTTCCAGTCCTCGGTTGGGTGGCTGAACCCCAGTTGCTCATTGGCGGCATCCGTGATGCGTGCTCCGTGACGCGCCAGATCGCCACCTTCGTCCGGGGTCAGTGCAAAACCCAGATCTTCGGCATCGACAATAACGAAGCTGTCTCCGCCAAAGCTCGTGTCGACGCGCAAAGTGCCGATCCCTTCAACTTCGATAATTGCATCCAGCTTGTCAGCAAAGCTTGGGACATTGTGCACAAAGATGCGCTCGGCCTTTCCGTTTCGGCACTCGGCCCGCACCCGAACCAACCCGCCCGGAGCCTCGAGCATCAGGTGGGTTTCAGGTTCATTCATCGGCAAGATCCCACCATCCAGCAGAACCGTTGAAACACATATCGAGTTCGAACCGGACATGGGGGGTGTATCTTCCGGCTCCATGATGATGAATGCGGCGTCTGCTTCGGGGTTCTTGGGTGGAACCAACAGGTTAACATGGCGAAACACACCACCGCGCGGCTCGTTCAGAACGAAATTTCGCAAAACCTGATCGCTTTCGATAAAGGACCGCTGATCCCAGACCGTCTCACCCGGCGGTGGGTTCACACCGCCCACAATCACATCGCCAACTTCACCCTCTGCATGGGCTGAAATCACATGAATGGTTTTGCTGCTGCGCATGAGCTTTCCTTAAAATCTGTTGGCCGAAAACGGATCGAGAGGGATGGCTGGCGTCTGGCCTTCAACAATTGCCGAAATCAGTTCGGCTGTGCCCGCCGATTGGGTCAGCCCCAGATGGCCATGCCCGAATGCATAGACCAGTCCGGCTGACTTGGAGGAGCGGCCGATAACGGGCAGGCTATCAGGCAGGGATGGCCGGAAACCCATCCATTGCGTTCCGCCATCGGTATTGAGACCGGGCAGAAACTGACTGGCCTTCTGCAAAAGGACATCCGCGCGCTTGTAATTTGGCTGCAGTTTGAGGCCGCCCAATTCAACTGCACCGCCTATCCGCACCCCGCCGTTGATACGGCTGGCAACAAATCCATGAGCCGGGAAGGTCAGATGGGTCCGCAGGTCAAATGCCCCTTCAGGCAGGGTCGTATTGTAACCACGTTCGGTTTCCAGCGGTATGTTGTCCCCAACTGTTGCGGCCAACTGATGTGACCATGCACCCGCCGCGACAATCACCTGAGAGCATTCGGTTGATCCATCTCGTGATACAACCCGCAGCCGGTCACCTGTGACTTCCAGCGCGCGAACGTCTTGTCGTTCAATTGTCCCGCCAAGCCCCTCGAACACTTGCGCCAGATGTTGGACCCAGCGTTTAGGGTCGGTCGTGTTCATCCAGCCTGGCGTATACCCAGCGTGGGTGAACCGCGGGCTTAGGCCCGGCTGAATCTCGGCAATGGCCTCAGGGCTTTCCAGCAGATCAAACGCGACGCCATTTCTGCGGCGCAACTCCCAACCGGGCAGGCTGTCGCGAAACTCGGCATCGGATTCATATAGCTGCATTTGCCCGTCGCGCTGCATCATCGCCTCGCCATCGGCATACGCAATTTGCCGATCCAACGCCGCGCGAGAATGCTCCATCAACGCTGCCTGATTGCCAACCGATTGCTCATAGCGATCATGACTGCTGGCTTGCCAGAAGCGCAGCATCCATGGCGCGATCTTCAACGCATAGGCAGGTGGTATCGAAAGCGGCCCAAGCGGGTCCAGCAACCATTTTGGCGCCTTGCGCATGATGCCCGGCTTTGCCAATGGTTCGATTTCTGCAAAGGCGAAGGCTCCGGCATTTCCTGCCGATGCTTCTTCGGCCACCCCTTTGCGGTCCAACACCCGGACCGAATTGCCTTTGCGTTGCAATTCCAGCGCGATGCTGACGCCGATGACACCGGCACCAATGACAATGACCGGCTCTTGCGTCACGTCTCAATCCCGTCCCGGAACGGATCCTGCCCATCAAAGATCAGCTTGGCCTCAGCCATGACATAGGCCTGCCCAGTAATCGAGGGGATCACCCCTCCGTTCGGACCCGACTGATAGGACAGGCGATAGGAACTTCCAATAACGCTTTCCTGTACAATTTCCTCCCCCGCCACCAGGCGTCCATCCGCTGCCAGACAAGCCAGTCGCGCCGAGCTGCCGGTACCGCAGGGGGAGCGGTCGTAATTGTCATCCGGACACAAAACAAAGTTGCGGCTATGCACGTCTGCATTTGGTGAAATGCCCTGAAAGATCACATGATCAATGGGTTCGCTCTGTTCACCACCAACGCCCTGCGCGATCGAAGCCTCGCGGATTGCGATGGTCATATCTGTCAATGCGCGGATGTTGTTGGCATCTACCGGGATGGGGCTTGGATCAACAATAAAGAACCAGTTGCCGCCATAGGCCACATCGCCAATCACTTCGCCGTATTCGGGAACGTCAATGGTCACGGACTGATGGACCCGGCGGCTTTCGATATTGGTCACGGTCACGGTGTTGGGATCGTGTAATTCGATCGTCACTACCCCTGCGGGGGTTTCAATCCGGTGCGTCCCAACGCCGATCCGGCCCAAATGCGCCAACGTCACGGCCAGCCCGATCGTCCCATGACCGCACATGCCCAGAACCGCATCGACGTCAAAGTAGATCACGCCGGTCACACAGGTCGGATCAACCGGCTCAACGAGCAGCGCAGCCACCATGGCAGGCTGGCCGCGCGGCTCCAACATCACCGAACGATAGAAGCTTTCATGCTCAGTCGCCAACCGGTGCGCGCGCTCAGCCAAAGGGCCTGCGCCCAGATCAGGGGCTCCATCCAGGATCACCCGGGTTGGCTCGCCGCCGGTATGGCTGTCGATCACATGCATTCAGCGATTACTCCGCCCTGCTTGGACCAATCGGCAAACCAGTTGCGGAATAGTGCGTATTGCTGTTCGCAATAGTTGCGCTGCGCATCGGTCAGCTCGTCGGTTTCATTAAAGTGCAGACGGTATTCCTGCTCACCGTTCAGCACCAGAAGATGCTTGTAATACAGCACCAGATCCGGACCTTCGTCAAAGCTGGACAACACATGAATAGCTTCGGTCAGCTCTTGTGCACGCAGGCGTGCCTCGGCATGACCCGATGCAGCCTTTTGCGACAACGCCGCAAGCAACAGGGCCTCACGCGGCAGTGCCGTTCCGATCCCGGTGATCGAGCCGGTCGCACCACAATTGACAAACCCATGATAAACCTCTGTGTCCACCCCAACCATCAGCGTGACCTGATCATCCTGGCTGGTGATATTTTCGGCAGCATAGCGCAAATCATTCTTCCCCCCAAACTCCTTGAAACCAACAAGATTGGAGTGTTCTGCACGCAGAGCAAAAAACAAATCAGCCCGCGTTGCAAAGCCATAGTAAGGGCTGTTGTAGATAATCGCAGGTACATCCGGAGCGGCCGTCAGGATGGCCTTGAAATGGTTCTTTTGTGCCGTGGGTGAACTGCCGCGCGACAGCACCCGCGGGATGACCATCAAACCAGCTGCACCCATCTTCTGCGCGTGGGCCGCGTGCGCCACGGCTGACTTTGTATTGATCGCCCCGGTTCCGACAACCACGGGAAGACCTGCACCTATCAAGCGCTCGACACCTTCCATCCGCTGGGCATCCGTCAGCAAGGGCCAGTCACCCATCGAGCCGCAATAGACCACTGCCGACATTCCGGCATCGATCATTTCCAGGCCCTTACGGACAAGCGCATCGAAGTCCGGCTCGCGATTCGCTGTGCAGGGGGTCATGAGGGCAGGCATCGTGCCGGTAAAAACATCTGATTGCATTGGGCTTATCCTTCAAAGAATGGCCGGGGCCAGGCTTGATCCGAGGTTCATTGCATAAGGGCTTAGCGGATATTGGATACAAAATCCACATCATTTATGCCGCCACCCTCAACCACACGAATTTAGACATTGAACCCCGCAGGCTTTCTGGCACCTATGGCGTCATGTCTTTGAGAAAAGCCCATAAATCAGACGCGTCCAGCATTGCAGCCATTTCGATTGAAGTGTGGATTGGGACCTACTTGAAACATGGAGTCAGCGGGTTCTTCGCTGACTATGCGCTGAACGAATTCACAACTGCAAAAACCGAAACGCTCATTTCAGACCCGGATGAGTTCATTCTGGTTTCCGAAAACAAAGACGGCATCGACGGCTTCATCCGCGTTTCCTCAGCAAGCAAAGCCCCTGTGGCGGGTTGCTCTGAGATGGAAATCGCGACTTTCTACGTTCAACCTCGCCACCATGGCAAAGGTATCGGCGGAAGCCTGTTGGACGCAGCCCTGCAATACTGCCAAGAACAATCAGCCGAGTCAGTCTGGCTGACAACCAATGCCGAGAATGACCCAGCCATCGCCTTTTATCTCGCGCGAGGATTCGAGCAGATCGGTGAAACCCATTTCCTTATCGAGGATCAGGGATATCTGAACAACGTGTATCTTTATCGCCTGACGTGAACCCGTGTAGGCGTTTCACCCGACAGTGAAACTACAGGTCTGCGGACCACTATCACCGCAGTCGTTGCCCGCTTTCCGGATCAAACAGCATTGCACGTTCAGGACGCACTGAAATACCGATCCGTTCACCTTGCGCACTGCGCTGATCATCCCGCTCTTCCACGATCATCTTGTCGCCGTTCGAAGCGATCAGATAGGTGTAGGACACCCCGCCAAGCGCTTCGGTCAGATCAACAGTGCAGGTGTCGCCTGCGCGATCCACCTGAATATGTTCAGGGCGAATGCCCAGCGTTACCTTCGTTGCACCTGCTGGCACAGACGAGGTTACGGGGATCGCATCCGTCAGAGCCGGATGCCGCACCATCCCGTCAACGATGTCACAATCAAGAAAGTTCATCGAAGGGGAGCCGATGAAACCCGCCACAAACTGGTTATCCGGATCACGATACAGATCCATCGGTGCACCGACTTGCTCGATCCGCCCATCACGCAGCACAACGATCTTATCGGCCATGGTCATCGCCTCGACCTGATCGTGGGTCACATAGATCATCGTCGCACCGATTTCCTGATGCAGACGCGCAATTTCAACCCTCATTTCGACCCGCAGCTCTGCGTCGAGGTTCGATAGGGGTTCGTCAAACAGGAAAACTTCCGGCCCGCGAACGATCGCGCGGCCGATGGCAACGCGCTGGCGCTGACCACCTGACAGGGCTTTGGGTTTACGTTTGAGATACGGGCCCAGTTTCAGAATTTCAGACGCTTCCTGAACCTTTGTGTCGATCTCTGCCTTGGGCACACCATTCATGCGCAGGCCAAAACCCATATTCTCGGCCACACTCATATGCGGATAGAGCGCGTAGGTCTGGAACACCATCGCAACGCCGCGCTTGGCGGGATCAACATGCGTGACTTCGCGTTGACCGATGTGAATTTCGCCCTCGGTGGTTTCTTCCAACCCCGCGATCATTCGCAGCAATGTTGACTTGCCACATCCCGAAGGTCCGACGAATACACAGAATTCGCCATCCTCGACCTGCAGGTCCACGCCGTGAATAACCTGTGTCTGGCCATAGCGCTTGATTGCGCCATTCAGAGTAACGCCCGTCATGATGCTTGCATCCTGTTCTCGCGGCTTTCCGGAAACCGCCACGCTTGTGCTTCGGCCCCGATCCGTTCAGCGGCCTGCCGAACGCGTGGAACCCATTTCTCCAATTGATCAAAGCCCATCCGCTCGGTCGAACCGGTCACGGAGATCGCGCCCAGCATCCGTCCACCAGAGGTTAGGATCGGACAGGCGATACAGATGATGCCGGGCTCATGCTCTTCATCATCAACCGCATAGCCACGATTGCGGATCAGCTCCAGATCAGCCCGCAATGCGTCAGCAGACGTAAGCGTGTGATCTGTAAAGCGGTGAAAGCTCTGCAATGAAATTGCCTTTTGCAGCCTGTCTTCATCCAGATAGGCCAGCATGGCCTTACCTACGCCTGTGCAATAGGCCGGACCGACTTTGCCAGCTTCTGAGTACATCTCGACCGGGTTCTTGGCGTTGCGCTTGTCCACATACAGAACCTGGCTTGCATCAAGCTGCGCCAAATGCACGGTTTCGCCTGTTTCAACGCTGAGCATATCCAATATGGGCCGTGCGATCGGCGCCAGCGAGCTTTGGGTCCAGGCCGAATGCGCCAATCTGACAAGTCGCAATCCCGGCGAATAGGTTTGCCGGTCAGGATCATATGAAAGCATGCCCTGATTGGTCAGGGATTGTAGAATTCTGTACAGGGACGCCTTTGGAAAGTCGCTGCTGTCCAACAGCTCTCCAAACCGGACGGGCCGCTGAAACGCGGCCACCTGTTCAAGCACGTCACATGCTTTGCCTATTGTTCCGTCACCTGCCACGGGTGCCCGATCTCCTCCACTTATACCCTCGCATCCTCCTCACGAGAGTATTGACAACGCTAACCGATTCGATGTGTAGTTTTCAATATATAAAACTTGGTTTCACTATTTGGAACCTCTAAATGGAAGCTAAGGGAGGAAACCATGCATTCCATGTTCAAGCGCACGGCGGCGGCGTTGGCTGCCAGTGTGGCAATTGCTGCTCCGGCATCAGCCGAACTCACCGGTGAGCTGCGAATCTTTCTCGACACGTCGAACCCGGCGCCTCGTGCGACGATGGAGGCGATGATCGACCGGTTTGCGGCAGAGCATCCGGGGCTGGAGATTGAAACGACGGTGATCGACCGTGAGGCGTATAAGACTCAGATCCGCAACTTCCTGACTGCGGATACACCGGACGTTGCCACATGGTACGCCGCGAACCGGATGAAGCCTTATGTCGAGGCGGGCCTGTTCGAGGATGTATCGGACCTGTGGGCCGAGCCTGAAATTGCCGAGAACCTGGCCTCAACCAAAGGTGCGATGACCATCGACGGCAAGCAATGGGGCGTGCCCTATACCTATTATCAGTGGGGTGTCTACTATCGTAAAGACATCTTTGACGAGCTGGGCTTGTCCGAGCCGACCACATGGGAAGAAGAGCTGGCCAACTGCCAGAAGATCGTCGATTCCGGTCGCGCCTGCTATACCATCGGCACCAAGTTTCTTTGGACTGCTGGTGGCTGGTTTGACTATCTGAACATGCGCACCAACGGGTTCGACTTCCATCAGCAACTCGCCAACGGCGAAGTCAGCTGGGAAGATGATCGAGTCAAACAGACCTTCGCGAACTGGAAACAGCTGATCGACATGGGCGCATTCATCGATAACCATCAGACCTATAGCTGGCAGGAAGCCCTGCCGTTCATGGTCAAGGGTGATGCCGCGGCTTATCTGATGGGTAACTTCGCGGTGGCACCGCTGCGCGATGCGGGTCTGACCGACGATCAACTGGACTTCTACCAGTTCGTTGCGATCAACCCTGATGTCGAACTGGCAGAAGATGCGCCAACCGATACGTTCCACATTCCGGCCAACGCATCGAACAAAGAAGCAGCTCGTGAGTTCCTGCGCTTTGTCGTGTCCGCGGACGAGCAGACCGAAATCAACAACGGCGCGAACCTGGGCCAACTGCCCGTCAACGCAAAGTCTTCGGTTGATAACGACAAGTTCCTGAACCAGGGCTTTGAAATGCTTTCGGCCAACAGCCCCGGCGGTGTTGCCCAGTTCTGGGACCGCGACGCGCCTGCCGAAATGGCAAAGGTCTCGATGGAAGGTTTCCAGGAATTCATGGTCAAGCCTGACAATGCAGACAAGATTCTGGCCAAGCTGGAACGCGCACGTCAGCGCATTTACGACAACTGATCAGGCTTAGGCCGGGCTAAGCCTGGCCTATGTCACCACCAATTGCAGGGCGGGCGTCAGCCCGCCTTCACCCCAACCAAACCCGAGATGCTCCATGACCATTGCCGTTGATGCACCAGAACAGGAAAGCTGGTTCCACAGAAACCAACAGCGCATAGCGCCGTGGCTGTTTCTGGCTCCGGGCATGTTGTTCTTCATGGTCTACGTGATCATCCCGGTGTTCCAGTCCTTCAACCTGTCTCTTTACGAGTGGGACGGACTTGGGGCTGCCGAATACGTAGGCTTTCGTAACTATGAAGACCTTTATTGGGAATGGGTCGACCGCGACGCCTTTTTCATATCGCTCAAGAACAACCTGATCTGGCTGATCCTTTATCTGCTGGCGATCCCGGCGGGATTGTTTATCGCATTGTTCCTGAACCAGACCGTGTGGGGCATCCGCCTCTATAAATCGCTCTTCTTCTTTCCCTTTGTAATTTCACAGGTTGTCGTCGGTCTGGTCTTCACATGGTTCTACGACCCGACCTTTGGCCTGTTGAACGAATTCCTCAGCCTGTTTGGAATGGGCCCGCTGAATGTTCTGGGCGATGAGCGCTATGTCACCTATGGCATCATTTTTGCGGGCCTCTGGCCGCAAACGGCCTATTGCATGATCCTGTATCTCACCGGCCTGAATGCGGTAGACCCCGAACAGATCGAGGCCGGACGTCTGGACGGCGCCAAAGGTTTTCGGATGCTGTGGCACATCATCCTGCCGCAACTGCGCCCCGCGACCTTCATCGCGTTTGTCGTCACCATCATCGGCGCTTTGCGATCCTTTGACCTGATCTCGATCATGACCCAGGGCGGGCCGTTCGGATCGTCGCGTGTGCTGGCCTACTACATGTTCGAGGTCGCGCTATCCGAATACGGTTTCCGCATGGGATATGGTGCCGCAATCGCAGTCATCCTGTTCCTGATCATGCTGTGCTTCATCGCCTATTTCCTCTGGTCGATGTACCGCGAAGAGAAGGGGCACTGAGATGTTTCCCAAACCTATCGAAAAACAACCTCGCGCAGCGCAAATCACCTATCAGGCCATGCTGCCATTGGCATTGCTGCTGTGGCTGGGGCCGCTGCTGGCGGTTGCCCTGTTTTCGGTCAAGCCCGAGGCTGACTTTACCAACGCCAACTACTGGGGCATGCCATCTAGCTTTGAGGGGGCATTCAACTATGGGCAGGTCTTCTTCAATTCAGACATGCCGCGTTACCTGCTAAACTCATTCCTGATCACCATTCCAACGGTTATCGGCGCAGTTGCGCTTAGCTGCATGACCGGCTTTGCGCTGGGGATATACAAGTTCAAATCGAACCTCTGGATTTTCTTCATGTTCGTCGCGGGTAACTTTGTTCCCTTCCAGATCCTGATGGTGCCGGTGCGCGACCTGACCCTGCAGCTAGGCCTCTACAATACCAAAACCGGGCTTGTCCTGTTCCACATCGCGTTCCAGACCGGATTTTGCACGCTCTTCATGCGCAACTTCATCCGTGCTCTGCCCTTTGAGCTGATCGAGGCCGCGCGCGTTGAAGGCATCAGCGAATGGCGCATTTTCTGGTACGTGGTTCTGCCACTGATGAAGCCAGCAATTGCGGCGCTCAGCGTGCTGATCTTTACTTTCATCTGGAACGATTACTTCTGGGCCGTGGTGCTGACTCAAGGCGCAGAAAGTCAGCCTGTTACGGCAGGTATCACCAGTTTCAACGCTCAGTTCAGGGCGGCTTATCAGTTAATGAGTGCCGGTTCCATCGTCGCGGCGCTGCCGCCGGTGGCCATGTTCTTCCTCATGCAGAAACACTTCATCGCGGGCCTGACGCTCGGAGCTGTAAAATGACGTCAAACCAAAGACTTGAAAAATGACCAAGATCACCTTTATCGGGGCGGGCTCCACGATCTTCATGCAGAATATCGTGGGCGACGCGCTGCTGACCCCAGCATTGGCGGACAGCCATTTCGCACTCATGGATATCGATCCTGTTCGGCTGGCTGAAAGTGAGGCCGTGGCAAATGCCATGATCCGCTCGGTGGGAACAGGCGCGACCGTATCAACTCATACCGACCGCCGGGCTGCGCTGGACGGGGCCGATTTCGTCATCACTGCTTTTCAGATCGGTGGCTACAAACCCTGCACGGTGACCGATTTCGAGATTCCCAAACAGTATGGCCTGCGCCAGACGATCGCCGACACACTGGGTATCGGAGGCATCATGCGCGGGCTGCGCACCGTTCCGGTTCTGTGGGATGTGGCGCAGGACATGATGCAGCTCTGCCCGAACGCGACGCTGTTGCAATACGTCAACCCAATGGCAATCAATACTTGGGCGCTTGCGGAACGTTTCCCTGCACTGAAACATGTGGGTCTTTGCCATTCAGTACAAAACACGGTCGAAGAACTGGCCCATGATCTGGACCTGCCCAAGGATGAAATCCGGTATAAGGTCGCCGGCGTCAATCACGTCGCATTTTTCCTGCGACTGGACCATGACGGTCGTGATCTCTACCCTTCGTTGCGTCATGGATATGCCGGTGGGCGCATTCCAAAACCACCGCTGTTGATGCCACGTTGCCCCAACAAGGTACGCTATGAAGTGATGGACCATCTGGGGTATTTCTGTACGGAAAGCTCGGAACATCTGGCGGAGTACGTGCCGTGGTTCATCAAAGACGGACGGCAGGACCTGATCGATCAATTCAGCATCCCTCTCGACGAATATCCAACACGATGCGAGGAACAGGTCGCCGGCTGGAAGGAACAGGCCAAAACCCTGACCGACGGACGAGATATCAAGGTTGTCCGCAGCCACGAATTTGCCGCCGACCTGATGAATGCAATCACGACTGATACTCCCTATGTGGCATACGGCAATCTACCCAATACCGGTCAGATTCCACAATTGCCGCTGGGGGCAGCTGTCGAAACCCCCTGCCTTGTGGATTCCAACGGTGTTCAGCCTTCCGTCGTGACGGACATTCCCCCGCAATTGATCGCCTTGATGCGCACGCAGATAAACGTGCAGGAATTGACTGTGCGTGCACTGGTTGAGCAGAACCCGGAACACATTTATCACGCCGCCATGATGGACCCCCACACTGCGGCTGAATTGGATCTGCGGCAGATACGCAGCCTGGTAAATGATCTACTAGTGGCACATGCCGATTGGCTGCCGGATTGGTGCAAACCCGCCAAGGCTGCCTGACCCCAATTTAGAAGGCTGAAAACAATGACAAAAAAGCGCCGCTCGCAACATTGGTACGGCAAGCTGGATAAGGATGGCTTCATTCACCGGTCGTGGATGAAAAATCAGGGTTTTCCCGATCACGCCTTCGATGGTCGTCCGATCATTGGCATCTGCAACACCTGGTCGGAACTGACGCCCTGCAACTCGGGCCTGCGGGATCTGGCCGAAGGCGTCAAACGTGGCGTTTGGGAGGCCGGAGGGTTTCCGGTCGAGTTTCCCGTCATGTCGCTAGGCGAGACCCAAATGAAACCCACCGCCATGCTGTTCCGCAACCTGCTGGCAATGGATGTTGAAGAGTCGATCCGCGCCTATGGCATCGACGGCGTTGTGCTACTTGGCGGCTGCGACAAGACCACGCCGGGACAGTTGATGGGCGCGGCCTCGGTCGATCTGCCTTCGATCGTGGTCAGTTCTGGCCCGATGCTGAACGGCAAGTATCGCGGTCAGGACATTGGCTCCGGCACCGATGTCTGGAAGTTCTCTGAGGCTGTGCGCGCTGGAGAGATGACCCTTCAGGACTTTATGAACGCCGAATCCGGCATGTCCCGCAGCGCCGGGGTCTGCATGACCATGGGTACGGCGTCGACTATGGCGTCGCTGGTCGAAGCGATGGGCATGAGCCTGCCCACCAACGCCGCACTTCCTGCAGTTGACGCCCGCCGCATGGCGCTGGCGCATCTGACCGGCAAACGGATTGTCGAGATGGTGGACGAGGACCTGAAGCCTTCGGACATTCTGATCAAGGAAGCGTTTGAAAACGCCATTCTGGCCAATGCCGCTGTTGGCGGCTCGACCAACGCGGTGGTTCATTTGCTGGCGCTGGCAGGCCGGGTGGGTGTTGATCTAACACTCAAGGACTTTGAAATCGGATCGGACATCCCACTGCTCGTCAATTGCATGCCGTCGGGCAAATATCTGATGGAGGATTTCTGCTATGCAGGCGGTATGCCTGTAGTGCTGAACGAGCTCAAATCCTTCCTGCGCCCGGCAAAAACTGTTCTGAACAAGGATATCTCGGCCCATTACGAAGGCGCAGAGTGTTTCAACAGCGACGTGATCCACAGTTTCGATGACCCGGTAAAACCCGCCGCTGGGCTGCGTGTATTGCGCGGAAACCTCGCCCCCAACGGCGCGATCGTGAAGCCTTCTGCGGCAACGGATGAGTTGTTGGAAACCGAGGCCGAGGCCTATGTCTTTGAAAACATCGAAGACCTGAAGGCCAATATCGACCGCGACGACCTGCCGGTCACGCCAGAAACCATTCTGGTACTCAAAGGCTGCGGTCCAAAGGGTTATCCGGGCATGCCCGAAGTGGGCAACATGCCGATCCCGGCCAAACTGGTGAGGGAAGGCGTACGCGACATGATCCGTATCTCGGATGCGCGTATGTCCGGCACTGCGTTCGGTACTGTCATCCTGCATGTCAGCCCCGAGGCGCAGGCAGGTGGCCCACTTGCACTGGTAAAAACCGGCGACCGCATCCGTGTTTCGGCCAGTAAGGGCGAGCTTGAGTTGCTGATCGATGAGGCAGAGCTGACCGCTCGCCGCGCCGCGTGGGAACCGGATGCACCGTATTATACACGCGGTTACGCCAAGCTTTACATCGATCATGTCCTGCAGGCCGATCAGGGCGCGGACCTTGATTTCCTTGTCGGCAAAGACACCCGCCTTGTGACCAGAGAGAGCCACTGATGGATCAACCAGCCACATTCCACGACCTCAAGGGCGCATCTGTCTTCATCACCGGGGGTGGGTCCGGGGTAGGTGCCTCACTGACCGACGGCTTTTTGGCACAGGGCGCCAATGTCGCCTTTATCGGCCGCTCTGATGCCACCGGCTTTGTTGAAGAGATGCGGGACAAACACGGGCGCGAGCCCTTGTTCCTGCAAGGTGACATCACCGATACTAAACTGCTGCATGCAACGATGGCCAAGGCCGCCGAAACCTTTGGGCCAATCAAGGTACTGGTCAACAATGCCGCCAATGACAAACGCCACGGGTTGTCCGAGACCACGACAGAGTTCTGGGACTGGATGATCGAGGTGAATCTGAAGGCCTACTACTTTGCCTGTCAGGAGGCCGCGCGGCAGATGCAGGATACCGGCGGGTCGATCATCAACTTCAGCTCGATCAGCTATATGATGGGTAATTCCGGCTATCCGATCTACACCACCTCAAATGCCGGGATTACCGGCATGACACGGTCATTGGCCCGCGAACTGGGGCCGCAGAAAATCCGCATCAACGCGCTGGCGCCCGGGTGGGTGCTGACACAGAAACAACTGGACATGTGGGCCACACCCGAAGATCTGGCAGCTCATATGGAACGCCAATGCCTGAAAGAGCATCTGACGCCCGAGGACATGATCGCACCGACGCTGTTTCTGGCCTCAGACGCCAGCCGCGCGATGACCGGTCAGTGCATGGTGGTCGATGGCGGCGTAGTGACAACGGGGTAGTGCCATGAATACAGAATGGATAGCGGTCGATTGGGGAACGTCACACCTGCGCGCCTGGGCCATGCAGGGCGAGACTGTGCAGGATCACGCGCAATCAGAAAACGGCATGTCCCGCGTGGCGGGTGGCGACTTTCAGGTGGCATTGTTAGAACTGATCGGTGGCTGGTTGGGC
Source organism: Ruegeria sp. CH6 (assembly GCF_056537005.1). Classification (NCBI taxonomy): domain Bacteria; kingdom Pseudomonadati; phylum Pseudomonadota; class Alphaproteobacteria; order Rhodobacterales; family Roseobacteraceae; genus Ruegeria; species Ruegeria sp. CH6. The sequence continues at coordinate 216,258 of NZ_JBQFQS010000004.1, forward strand.
ACTTCGCCAACCGACGTGGTCGCCTGCGGCATGGTGGGTGCACGGCAGGGCTGGGTTGAGGCTCCGTATGCGGCTGTACCCTCTGCTCCTTTGCCCAACAGACCAGTTCGCGTGCCGGATACAGATCCCCGCATCCGGGCCTTTGTTGTGCCCGGTCTGAAACAGGTCAATCCGGCAGATGTCATGCGAGGCGAAGAAACCCAGATCGCAGGGTATCTCGCAACCCGTCCAAATTGGGACGGCGTGATCTGTCTGCCCGGAACCCATACGAAATGGGTGCAGATCAGCGCCAGCGAGGTGGTCAGTTTTCGCACCTTCATGACCGGAGAGCTATTCGATCTGCTGCGCGGTCAATCCGTGTTGCGACACTCGGTTGCGGATGGCTGGGATGATGGTGCCTTTGCCGAAGCCGTTGCAGATACGCTGTCGAAACCCGAGCAATTGGCCGCTCGACTGTTTGGCCTGCGCGCAGCCGATCTGCTGCACGGGCAGGATGGGGATACCGCCCGGGCACGCCTGTCAGGCTATCTGATCGGAGCCGAACTGGCCGCCACTCGCCCCTATTGGCTGGGGCAGCAACTGGCAATCATTGGCGCCCCGGGTCTGGCGGATGCATATTCAAATGCGTTGCAACAGCAAGGCGCCTTTGTGGAAAGCGCTGACGCAACCCAATCAACTCTGGCAGGTCTGATGCAGGCCCGAAACCTGACGAGGCAACACGCATGAGCCGACCCATCATTGCGATCCTGCGTGGTTTACGTCCGCATGAGGCCATTCCGGTGGGACACGCCCTGATCGATGCGGGGATCGACCGGATCGAAGTCCCTTTGAACTCACCAGACCCGCTGGACAGCATCGGCGCGATGGCCCGAGAGTTTGGTGACAAAGCCCTGATCGGCGCGGGCACCGTGCTGACGCCGGAACAGGTCGATGCGGTTGCCGATGTCGGTGGCAAGCTGATCGTGTCGCCAAATTACGATGCGGATGTGATCCACCGATCCGTTGAATTGAACCTGCAAAGCTGGCCGGGTGTTTACACACCGACCGAAGCCTTTGCCGCACTCAAGGCCGGCGCAACCGGGTTGAAACTGTTTCCCGGTGTGATGGCAGGCCCAACCGGCTTGGCTGCATTGCGGCCTGTATTGCCGGCAGGAACACTTGTCTTTGCCGTCGGTGGTGCCGGGCCGGATAACTTCGGTGATTGGATCAAAGCCGGAGCCGACGGGTTTGGTATAGGTTCAGCGCTTTACAAGCCGGGTATGGATGTCAACGAAATCGCTGATCGTGCCCAAAAAATCGTTGCCGCCTATGATGAGGCCGCCTGATGAGCTTCATCTATGACGACCGGCCCTGCGAGTTGGGCGAAGGTCCGCTGTGGCACCCTGAACGGAAACAGCTTTTCTGGTTCGACATCGTCAACAAGCGCCTGATGACGCGAGCAAACAATGAGCCCCAAAGCTGGGATTTTGCTGAACATGTCTCTGCCGCAGGATGGGTTGACCGGGACACGCTGCTTGTCGCCTCAGAAACCGGTCTTTGGCGGTTTGGATTGGAGAATGGTCAGAAAGAACTGATCTCACCCATGGAAGCAGACAATCCGGTAACCCGATCAAACGATGGCCGCGCCGATCCCTGGGGCGGGTTCTGGATCGGGACCATGGGAAAACAGGCCGAACCCGGCGCCGGAGCGATCTATCGTTTCTACCGTGGGGAATTGCGTCAGTTGGTTTCGGACATCACCATCTCGAACGCCATCAGTTTTGCGCCGGACCAATCCTGCGCTTATTTCTGCGATACCGTGACCAGACAAGTCAGGCGTTGGGGTCTGAACCCCGAAACCGGTTGGCCCGAAGGGAACAGCGCGGGGTTTCTGGACCTTCGCAGCGAAGGCCTGAACCCGGATGGTGCAGTGGTGGATGCCGAGGGAAACATCTGGATTGCACAATGGGGCGCATCGCGCGTTGCGGCCTACAGCCCCAGTGGACAGTTCCTCAAGGCCGTGCAGTTTGACGCTCGGCACGCCTCGTGCCCCGGCTTTGGCGGCGACGATCTGACGACGCTTTTCTGCACAACGGCCCGCGAGGGCTTGGATGCGCATACAATCGAAACACAACCTTCTAACGGAATGACCTTCGCCGCACCAAACGTGGCACAGGGTCAGGCGGAACACAGAGTCATCCTATGAAGCCGGAACTTGGCGTTTGCTACTATCCCGAACATTGGCCCGAGGCGATGTGGGCCGACGATGCTGCCCGCATGGTCGAAACAGGTTTGACATGGGTTCGCATCGGCGAGTTTGCCTGGAGCCGGATGGAACCCACGCCCGGCCATCTGAAATTCGACTGGCTGGACCGAGCGATTGAGACGCTCGGGAACGCCGGGCTGAAGGTTGTCCTGGGGACACCCACGGCAACACCGCCGCGCTGGATGCTGGAAAAGCACCCAGACATGCTGGCCGTTGATGCCCAAGGTAACCCGCGCAAATTCGGGTCACGCCGGCACTATTGTTTCAGCCATCAGGGCTATATCGACGAATGCTGGCGCATCGCGCGCATCATGGGGGAACGATACGGGCAAAACCCGCATGTCGCCGCCTGGCAGATCGACAACGAATATGGCTGTCATGACACCACTGTCAGCTACAGCGCATCTGCCCTGCAGGCATTTCGGAACTGGTTGGCGTCCGAGTACGGCACCATCGACGCCTTGAACGAGGCATGGGGAAATGTCTTTTGGTCGATGGAATACAACAGTTTTGACCAGATTGATCTGCCGAACCTGACTGTGACCGAGCCCAACCCATCCCATGTTTTGGCTTTCCGTCGTTTCAGTTCGGATCAGGTCGTTGCATTCAACACGGCGCAGGTAAATGCGCTGCGTCCGCTGACCGATGCCCCGTTGCTGCACAACTACATGGGACGCATATTGGATTTCGATCATTTCAAGGTCGGGACAGATTTGGATATCGCTACATGGGACAGCTATCCGATCGGCTTTCTTTCAGATCGGCTTGAGGCAGACGAGGCACACAAAACCGCCTATCTGCAGCAGGGCGACCCGGATATGCAGGCCTTTCATCACGATCTCTATCGTGCGGTCGGGCGTGGCAGATGGTGGGTAATGGAACAACAACCGGGCCCGGTGAACTGGGCGCCCTACAATCCTGCCCCACTGCCCGGCATGGTGCGCCTGTGGTCACTTGAGGCCGTTGCGCATGGTGCCGAAGTCGTCAGCTATTTCCGCTGGCGCCAGGCCTCATTTGGTCAGGAACAGATGCACGCGGGGCTTATGACGCCGCATAACCGCGCAGCACCCGCACTGACTGAAGCGCGGCATGTGGCTGATGACCTGACCAAGCTCGGCGATGTTCATCAGCAGGTGGCAGAGGTTGCGATCGTCTTCGACTATGCTTCGGACTGGGCCTGGAACACCCAACCTCAGGGTGCCGGGTTCGACTACTTCAGACTGGTTTTCTCGACCTACAAAGCCTTGCGACGCGCTGGCCTGTCTGTAGATTTTGTATCTGCTGCAGATATCCCGGCAGATCAGTACAAGCTGGTCCTGGCGCCGGGTCTGGCGTCACTGGACACTGAACAAACAGATCGTCTGGAAGCGTCCGGATCACTGGTCATCCTCGGACCAAGAACCGGCGCGATAACAGATGATTTTCAAATCCCGCAACAAGGTCGCCCCGGTCTGTCAGGTCTGGATTGCGACGTTGATCTCATCGAAACCCTGCCCCCAACCAGTGAACGGTCAGTTGAGGGTGGTGGCGCTGCATTGCATTGGGTTGAACGGCTGTCCGGCGAAGCCGGGAATTTACTGACATTCTCAGACGGAAACCCAGCGCTGATGACTTCGGGCAACCTATGGTATCTCGGGTGCTTTCCGGATGAAGCCCTGTGGGACCGCGTCATTGAGTTGGCCGTGCGCGAAGCCGGCATCGCGCTGCATCCCATGCCCGCCGGATTGCGACGGCGCGAAACGGCAGAGCATGTGTTTCTGATCAATTACAACGCACAACCGGTTACGTGGAACGATCATGACATCGGTGGATGCGATGTCACCATCCTGAAACGCAACCCGCCCGGACAAGACTGACCTGACCGGGCGGGACGCTGTTTATGCAAGGCGTGTGTGCCTATTGATCGTTTTGCAGGCTGTTGGGATCAAAGACCCCGCCAAAGCCGCTGTTATTGGAGCCCGAAGGTTGCTCTTCGGTATCCGCAGCGCCTTCATCCTCTTCACCGCCCAGCGTGTTCGGCGCAAAGACGTTGCCAAAGCCGCTGTTATTTGACGGTTTCGGAGCCGACTGCTGCGCATCGCCCTGCTCGGCCTCTTCGGCTTCGCGTTGCTTGCGGCGCTCTTCACGCTGCTTGCGCAGTTCCTGAATGCGCTGTTCGGCTTCCAGTTGCTTCTGCTCTTTCACGTTGGCGATACACTGCGCGGGGTTATAGGCCGTCGCCGTGCCCACAACTGTGATCGTGGCAACCGCGAACACAACCAACAAAACCGCAGCCATGTTGCCTGCAAAAAAGCTTGGCAGCTTGATCTTGCCCGCCAGTTCTTCAACCGTGGCTTTCTTGCGCGCCGCAGCCACCAGTTCCTGACGCTTCAACTTGGCTTCGTTCAACAGCGCAAAGAACACAGTCAACGCCACGATGATGAAGGCCAGCGCAGAGATCGCAGGTGTGATGCCGTACCGGACCTTCTGGGCCAGCTCGATCGTCAGCGTCGGATATTCGCCAAAGGTGAAGGTGGTGGTGTTGTAGTTCTCGAACGAGGCGAGGAACGCCAGCACCGCAGCTGAGGCAATCGCCGGACGCATGAACGGCAGAAGGATCTTACGAAATGCCTGCGCATGAGTTGCGCCAAGATCCAGCGCCGCTTCGGTCAGGGCGATGTCGTAACGCTGCAGACGCGCCACCAGTACCAGCATGCAGTAGCTGGCGATAAAGGTGGACTGACCGATCACCGTCAGGAAAACACCGTTGGACAAGAAGCTGTCAGCACCCAGACCCAACATTCGGTTGATCCGATCCCAGAACACCAGTGTCGAGATACCCAGAACAACACCTGGGATCAGGATCGGTGCGATGATGATCGTGTAGTAGGTCGCGCGCAGCTTGGGCCAGATCTGGGTCAGCATCAGCGCCCCGGCCAGACCCATCGCTACCGACAGAACAACTGTTCCGGCACCGATGATCAGCGAGTTCTTGATACCGTTCAGAATGCGCTGATCCTGAAACAGCTCACTGAACCACTGGAAGGTCAGGCATTCCCAGGGCGACATCCTTGGGAAACCGGACGAGTTGAATGCGGTGATCGACATGATCACCAGCGGCCCCAGCAGATAGGCGAAGAAGATCGCCAGATAGACCCAGATGCTTATGCGGAGGAAGGAAGTGTTCATTTCCCGATATCCCCCATGTTCACCTTGAACAGGCGCATCATCGCCAGCACGAACAGGATACAGGTCACCAGCAGAACGATGGCGTATGCAGCACCCTGCGGCCAGTCGTTGTTGTCATTGAACTGCTGATAGATCAACTGCGTGAACCACAAGCTGGACGGCCCGCCCAGAATCTGTGGCGCGGCCAGCGCGCCGGCGCTCAGCATGAAGACCATCGTACAGCCCGAACTGATGCCAGGTTTGGCGTAGGGGATGACCACACGCCAGTGAATCCGCCACCAGGGCGCACCAAGATCACGCGCGGCCTCGATCTGGTTTCCATCCAGACTTTCGATCACGTTGTACATCGGGAAGATCATCAGCAGGATGTAGGCATAGCCCAGACCCGCATAGAGCGCGATATCGTTGCGGATGAAGTCAAACGGCGTATCAAAGATACCCAGCCCCATGAACAACGTGTTCAACACGCCTGTTTCGCCAAAGATGATCCGCAGGGCAAAGGCGCGCAGGATCTCGTTGATCCAGTAGGGGATGATCAGCATGATCGCAAAGATGCGGATATGGCTGCCCTTGGACTGACCGAGGTAATAGGCGATCGGGTAACAGATGATCAGGTTGAAGATCGTTACACAGACCGCCGCAATCAGCGTCCGGAAAAACACCCGCAAGTCGACAGCGTTATAAGATTGACTGCCCCCTTCGGGTCCGTAGATCAGGTATTTGTAGTTCTCCAGCGTATAGACGTCCTTAGGTCCACCAATCTCTGGCGGCGGCAAGTTCGGACGGAAGGAAAAGTCCAGCATCGACAACTGGGGCAGGATGATCAGGCCGATGGTCCAAAACAGGACCAAGCCCAATATCGCCAGCCCCATTCCGGTGCCGTTGCGATTGAAAAACTCCTTTAGGAAGCCTGGCATCGTGGGGCCTCCCTATTCCGCAGCCAGTTCACCCGCAGGAACGACAACCGCATTGCGGGTCTCATATTCCAGCGTGATGTTCTGCCCGGTGTGATCCTCAAAGGACTGACCCAGGTTCGGGATCGAGACCTTGATCTCTTTGCCGCCCTCACCTTCGGTGAAGATGTTGAAGACATTGCCTTCAAATTCCTCGTGGTTCACACGCGCGGTGACAAAGTGATCTCCGGCCGCACCGTCAGAAGCAATTGCAAAGGCTTCAGGGCGGATGAACATCATGGCGTCATCACCCTCTTTCATCTTGCCCTGATTGGCGGAGGAAATCCGCGCGACCAAATCACCTGAACGGTTAGTCGCGATCAGCGCTTCACTTCCCATGACTTGTTTGACCTTGCCACGGAACACATTGTTTTCGCCCACGAAAGAGGCTGCAAAAGCGGTGTTTGGATCGTTGTAAATGGTCTTGCCGTCTGCAATCTGGTCAATCACCCCTGCCCGCATGACGGCGATGTTGTCCGACATGGTCAACGCCTCGCCCTGGTCATGGGTGATGTAGATGAAAGTAATACCGACACGCTGCTGAATTTCACGCAGCTCGGTCCGCATGTGCTGGCGTAGTTTGAGGTCCAGCGCCGACAGGGGTTCGTCCAGCAGCAGAACATCGGGTTCGGCGCACAGAGCGCGGGCGATTGCCACACGCTGACGCTGACCACCTGACAATTCGCTGGGCAACTTATCGCCCTGCCCCGGAAGCGCGATCATGTCCAGCAACTCATCAGCACGCTTGCGGCGTTCGGCAGCGCTGGCGCCTTTGATTTCCATCGAGAAGGTGATGTTTTCCCAGACCTTCATCAGCGGGAACAACGCAAGGTTCTGAAAGATCAATGCGGTCGGGCGCTTGTTCGGCCCGATCCCTCTCATGTTGTTGCCGCCGATCAGAACATTGCCTTCGCTGGGCTCCAGAAAGCCCGAAACGGCGCGCAGGATGGTTGTCTTGCCACAGCCAGAGGGGCCAAGGAACGAAAAGAAATCGCCCCCATTGATGTTTACGTTCGCATCACGCACGGCGACAAAATCACCGAAGCGGATCCACAGGTTTTCCAGATCGACTCCGACCCCTGCACTCATTTTTGGTATCTCCCTGGAGCACGGCACAGGGCCGTGTCACATAACTGTCCGTTACACCGGGGCGGCGCACGGGTAGCAGCCCCCCGCGTGTTACGCGAGGGGCCCGGTTTCAAGGCGATCAGGCGCTCTTGAACTTATTGACGAACTCGGTCCGGGTTTCAGCATACCAGGGTGCTTCGGCCGGCCATGGGTTCAGGTTGGCCAGCGAGTCGCCCGGATAGGCTTCGGCAAAGTTCTTTTTGTAGGTGTCGCCCGAATACTGATCGGCACCCAGAACTGGAGAGTTATAGCCGTGGCTGTCGATTGCGACACCGGCCGGTTTGGCCTGATAGGCAAAGTCGATGAAGGCATAGACCTGATCGATATTCGCCGCGCCTGTCGGCATCGAGATACCGTCAACCCACGCCATCGCACCTTCGACAGGCGCCTGATAGTGCACAGGCTCACCGGCAGATTTCAGGGCCAGCGGCGGGCCGTCCCATGTCTGGCCGACAACCACACCTTCGTTCAGCAGACCGTTCTTCTGGGTATCCGCGTCGTTCCAGATCAGCTTGATCCGGTTCTTACGCTCGATGCACCAGTCGGCAATCTGGCCCCAGACCTTGCGCATGGTGTCTTCGTCACCATAAGCGGCCCAGACAGAACCCGGTTCCATCTCGCCGGCGCGCTCCATGTAGAGACCCGCACCCAGCATCATCGAGTGCGCACGGCCCATGGTCTTGCCAGCGTTTTCTTCCGACCACACGTCGCCATAGGACGGCGCGTCGCCTTCGGGCAGCCACAGGTCAGTACGATAGGCGATGCCTTCGGTACCCCAGATATGCGGCAGCCAGTGCGCGCCGCTGTCACCAAAGTTCCATGCCTCGGTGCCGATCTTGGCCATCGCAGGGTTCACCAGATCGATCGGAACCTTGTTCATGTCGAACGGCTGCAACAATTCCAGCGGCTCCCACTGAAGCGAACGGTTGTTGGTCGGCGAGACGATGTCAAAGCCCTGACCTTTGGTCGCCTTCATCTTGTTGATGATTTCTTCGTTCGACCCGATGCCGGTGTAGTTCACCTTGATACCGGTCAGAGTTTCGAACTCCTGAATAAAGCTGGGCGGCAGATAGTCCGACCACATCAGGATGTTGATTTCACCCGACGAAGCCAGCGCGCTCTTGCTGTAAAGTGGCGCTGCCAAAGCAGCGGCACCCGCACCCTTCAAGACCGAGCGGCGGGTAACAGATTTGGTTTTCACCATTGGTTTTCTCCCGTAGTTGGATTGTGTTGTTTTTGTTCTTTTTTAACAGCGTAGAGATTTGCGGCGCCCGCGTCAGCCCAAAAGTGACAGTTCGCGGTTTTCTTAGGTCCAGTTCGGCAGATTGCCTCGTGCTGGACCTACATCCGGCGCGCTCTGCTTAGTCTAGCTACCTCGCCAAATACAAACGCCGTAAGGGGGAACGACCTCTCCACCAACGAGAAAGGACCGTGTTTGGTCCGTTTGCAGGCGGATATCTTCATCGCCGAAATTAAATGCAAATTTCAGATCACCGCGCTGCGTAATCCGCAAATCCGGATCGCAGACAGTGAATTCGATTCCAGCCCAGGCCAAAACATCCTCTAGAATCATCCGCAAAAGCTGGCCTTGCGGCACCATTGCCAGATAAGTGGCCCGCTCGGACCTGATCACAGCAGGACTACCATCGCGATATTTGCTGACAAAGTTGGCCATAACTTCCTGTTCTGTCACAACAATTTCACGCCACCCAATGAAATCAAAGGTGGCAGCGTCGCCAAATCGAACGGCCTCCTCCGCCAACTCCGGCAATGTTTCGACGCGATTGATTCGAACCCCGGCCAGATCGGCCAGAACACCCGGAGCGAGGTTGTCCGGGGTATGCATATTCTCGGTCTTGCTGGCTGACCGGGCTCCAATCAAAAGCTTCGCCTGGCAATCCTGCAGTTTGGCCGCAAAATCCGATGTCACGATCATATTCTGCGGCAGGATCACCAGTGCATAATCCGATAGATCATCTTCGGGCCCCAGAAAATCCAGATCAACGCCGAGTTCGCGCAATGCCGCATACCATTCGCGGATGATCTGCGCGTTCGGAAACGCATCATCATGTGGCAGAATATCAGCGGCCCAGATTGACGTGTAATCCAGCACCATTGCCACCTTCGCACATGTCCGAACGGCGGGTGGTATAACCTCGCGTTCCGCTACGATCTGCGCTAGTTCCTCTGCTGCCTGATCCGGACTTCCATCAGATCGCAGAAGTGCAGTGTGAAACTGTTCCTGAGCAAACTTCGCCTGCCGCCAGCGAAAGAACATCACAGCCTGTGCACCATGGGCATAGGCTGCCCATGTCCACAGCCGCACCATTCCGTCGGCGGGCGAGGGGTTCTTTTCGGCCCAATCAACCGGCCCCGGCTGCTGTTCCAGAACCCACATCCGACCACGCCCCTGCGATCGGTAGAGATCGCAATGAAAGCCCTGATAATCCGGCGCGCCGGTTCTCAGATACCGGTGCTTTTCCTGATCAGACAGGGTTGAGCCCAGCAGATTTCCCAGCGGATAGCTGTCAAATCCCACAACATCCAGATCAGCGGCAACAGCGTGGTGGTCGAACTCGAAACTACCGGCCATAAAGTTGTGCGTGATGTCCCGTCCGGGCGCATATTCGCGCAGAATATCCACCTGCGCCTTGTTGAACAATCGAACCCGGTCGGATGAGTACCGTGCAAAGTCCAGCGCATGTGTCGGGTTCGGGTTCGCGACCAGACCATTTGGCAGTTCGATCTGATCAAAGTCAGAATACTGCGATCCCCAAAAGACCGTACCCCATGTCTGGTTGAGCGTCTCAATCGTTCCATAACGCTGTCGCAGCCAAAGACAGAACCCATGCTTTGCGGCATCGGAGTAGCTGAGCACCGTGTCGTGATCATTGTACTCATTGTCGATCTGCCACGCATGAACGTGCGGATTTTGCCCGTATCTTCGGGCGTATTCGCGCGCTATGCGACAGGCTTCTTCCAAATAGATCTCGCTGGAAAAGCAATAGTGTCTGCGTGAACCAAAACCACGAACCCGACCATCTGGTCCAACTGGCAGGATCTCGGGATGTTCATCAATCAGCCATTTTGGCGGTGCTGCGGTGGGCGTGGACATCATTACCTGCAAACCGGCCGTGCCCAGAATATCGATCACTTCGTCCAGCCAGTCCCAGTCGAAACGACCCCGCTCTGGTTCAATCAGCCCCCAGGTGAATTCAGCGATCCGAACCCAGTCCAGACCCATCGCGATCATCTGCGCCGCATCATCACGCCATTGGGACCGATCCCATTGTTCGGGGTAGTAACAAACCCCCAGTTCAAGTTTGCTCATCTTTCGTCCTTTGCGGTGCGCCGCTCGATCCATTTCAGGAAGCTGGCGCAGCCAAGCGTGATGACGACATAGAGTATTGCCGCCGTATTGAAGGGTGCGAAGGGTAGAAAGCTGGCTGCCTGAAACTCGCGCATGCGCTGGGTCATGTCGCGGACCGACAGGATCGACAGCAGCGATGTATCCTTGATCATCGCGATGAATTCGTTCCCCAAGGGCGGCGTTACGATGCGCAATGCCTGAGGCAGGATGATCAATCGTGCAGTCTGCCAGCGCGACAGGCCAAGCGAGCTGCCGGCCTCAAGCTGCCCTCTGGGAATTGCCTCAATGCCGGACCGAAAAATCTCGGCCATGTAAGCAGAATAACCGACCGAGATCGCGATGATCCCGCGGGTCATATTGGTCATGTCGATCCCGCCACCAGTCGCATCCTTGACCGCACCTGCCAGCGGCAACCCGATATAAAGGATGATCACCAGCATCGGTATGCCCCGGATCGTGTCGACAAAGAACTCGGCCCCGACAGCCAGCGGGTGCAACTTGTGCTGTGACCCTCCAATGGTAAGCGTCAGCAGCAGAAAGCCAAAAACAGCGAAAGTCAGCGCCGGATTGCGATACTTGTCCGGCAGAAAGCTCGTCTGCCAGAGAACGGGATAACCTTGCGTATGCGCCTCGACCGGGACAAAGGCGCCTGAGACACTGTCGACCGTTTCGATCTGTTCCAACGCACTTGCCGGATCCGTCGCGCTGCGGATGCGATACTGCCGTTCTTCGCCACCTTCGAATTCACCAAACCTGATGATATCTGCCTGCGCCTGCGGTGTACCACGTACGATCGCGATACGCGCTTCGGTGCTGCCGACCAGTACATAACTGACCTGCGGCTGCATGAAGAAAAAAGCCGAGATTGCCAGCAGCGCCAGACTGATCGAACCATAGGTTACGGTTGTTCGTGCCTTTGGCTTGAACGACTGTAACCCCACCCAGATCAATCCTAGGATTGCGGCAAAGATATACGCGAAAATTGCGGCCCGAAACGTAATGGCGACGCCGGTGGCAAACTGCCAATGCGCCATGAACAGCATGTAGAACAGCGCTGCGCCGGTCAGAATTTCGAACCCCAACGTAACGCGACCCCTTAGCGGATTGCGTAATCGGCCGGACGCGAGGCACAAGGCAATGACGATCGCGTAGATAGCCAAAAGCACCTGCAATCCGGTCTGCACTTGTCCGACCACTTCCGGAAACAGAACCCAGGTCTGATTTGTCCGATCAATTAGGCTCGAGGTGTTTTCGCTGAGTGCATGAAAGAACACGGATTCAGCAAAGGGCATCAACACCTGAGGCGCAACAAGTCCCAGAACGGCCAGTCCCAGCGCTGCTGGTAACGCGGCCAAAGCCGCAATTCGCAGCCAGTTTGGTGCGGTCGCGAAACGAGCATTTCGGGCACACAGATAGCCCAGCACCGCCACAGTCAGCATCAACAGAAACCCGATAAAGATTGGCCCTGCGTTGTTGCCTACCCCCAGAATCGCGATCAGCGATCTCAGGTACTTTGACGACGTGGCAAACAGGTAGATGATGAACGGGGCTGCAGCGAGCAACACAAGGTTGCTCGGGCGAATCCGGCTTAGGCGCGACATGAATTCTCTCCGCTGGGACAGGGCTCCGGCGACTGCGGCCGCCGGAGCCTATGGAAGCTTTATCGGATCAGTTCGTGCTCCAGTACTTACCGATCAGAGCATCCAGCGTTCCGTCTTCTTTGATTGCCGCCAGTCCTTCGTTGATTGCGTCAACGGTTGCGTCACCTTCCTGAAAGACGATGCCCAGCGGATCGGACTGCAGACCCGTGATACCGACGGTCAATTCGCCCGCAAACTCCTGCTCATATGCGGCGGCAGAGGTTCCATCGATGATGACGCCCTGCACGTCCGCGTTCTGCAGCGCCAGAATGGCGGCCGAGAAGTTGTCATAGAGGCTGACATTTTCACGCCCGACCAGTTCTTCGGCCAGTTGCGCGTTCGTGGTGCCAGTTTGAGCCGCCAGTTTCTGACCGCCAGCCTTGAAGTCATCCAGTGTCATAGCGGCATTGTCGACCTGCAGCAGGATCGCCTGGCTGACCACGATATAAGGCTCGGAAAAATCCATGGTTTCTTCGCGTTCCGGTGTGATCGAAACGCCAGAGATCACCAGATCGAACTCGCCCTGCTGAAGCGCGGCAAAGATGCCGTCCCAGGCGGTGTTGACGAAGTTCGGGACGCAATTGACCTTTTCGCAGATCGCATTCATCACATCCACGTCAAAGCCCACGATCTGTCCCGTTGTTTCATCAACGGTTTCCATCGGTGGGTACGTGGCGTCCGTTCCGATCTTGAGCACTCGCCCCTCCAGATCAGCGGCAAAGGCCGCAGGCGCTGTCATCGCGGCTAGCGTTGCGGCAGCAAGCAGTTTCTTGAACATGTCCGGTTTCTCCTTTGTTGGTCTGTGGTTTACGCCGCTTCCGGCGCCGGGGTGTCAGGTTGCCGCTCGATTAAGGTGGCCCTGATCTTTTTTTGAATCTCGGACGGATCAACACCGTCGAGGGATTTAAGCATGAATTCACCCAGCAGGTGGCTCGTCTCAGCAATCGGTACGTAATAGGTGCTGGGCGGTGGCACGAAATAGCGGCTGAGCTGCAGATCGTCGGTTGAGATTACGACAATATCGCGCCCGACCCGAATGCCGGTATCAGAGGCAGCCGACAACACACCAAGGGTCATCGCCTCATTCGCGCAGATGATGGCGGTTGGACGATCCGGCATCTTCATCAGGGATATGAAGCCCTGTTGGCCGGTTTTGGCTGTTGTTGGGCCGCTGAAAATAAGCGCAGGATCCTGAGACGCTCCCGCAGAAGACAAGGCGTCTGAATATCCCTGCTCCCGCTGCGCAGCATAGATCAGCTCTTGCGGCGGATTGATAAGGGCAATGCGGCGGTGACCGAGTTTCAATAAACGGACGGTCGCATCAAACGCCGCTGCCTGACTGTCAAAATCCACATAAGGATGGGGCTGGGAACTGTCGCTCATACCATAAGTGACAAAGGGGAAATCCTGTTCCTGCAAGTAAGCGATACGGGGATCATTCCGGCGAGTGCCGGAAAAGATCACCCCATCGGCCAACCCCTCACGAACGATGGATTGCAGTGTCTTCATCGACCCGTCGATATCAGCCACGCTGAACACGCTGAGCTCATACATGGATCCCCGCAGTGCATTCGAAATCCCGGCAAGGATGCGGGTGAATTCCACCCCCTCCCATTCCTCAGGTACATCTGCCGAGACGCCTACCAAAACGGCGATGCGATAGGATTTCTTGGTGCGCAGCTTCAGGCCATCCAGATTGACACGATAACCAAGTTCCTTGGCGACCCGTTGAATCTGTTCACGCGTTTCGCGTTTGACGGAATCCGTGCCGCGAAGTGCGTTTGACACCGTACCGACAGAGTATCCGGTGCGTTTGGCAATCGACTTGATCGTTGCACGGGCCATTACACGCCCTCACAAAGCTGATCAGTCAGAAACCGGCGGCCGGTTTCCATCGTACGCCGATGATCAAGCGTCTCATCATGCTCTACAAACAGGTCAGTGCAGCCAGTGTTGCCAAGCGCAGCCAGCACGGCAGGCCAGTCCACGACACCTTGCCCAAGATCGCGCCAGCATTCGTCCCCGTGCCCGGCCAGCGGATCAACGTCCTTGGCATGTACGGAAATGATGCGATCACCGTAACGCTTAATCGCTGCAGCCGGATCCAGCCCCGCCGCAACCAACCAGCCGATATCTGGCTGCCACCAGATGTTCCCTTGCGCAAGAATCAGATCCAGCGGTGTGACACCCTGATAGACTTCAAGATCGAAATCATGGTTGTGATACGCCAGCCTGACACCGTGGGCCGCCAGTTGATCCGCCCAAATGTTCAACTGGCCCGACACTGCCCTCCATCCCCTAACAGTGTCGGGCCTTGCCTCGGGCGTCAGCCAAGGCATGACAGCCACACGGCATTCCAATTCCCTGAGCAGAAAGAGAATGTCTTGAAACCGGCTTTCAAACTCCCACCACTCAAAATGAGCGGATCTTACATTCAGCCCGGATTGTCGAACCTGATCGACCATCTGCGACGGGCTGAGATCATGAAAGCCAATCGTTTCAACATCGGCAAACCCAGTGCCTGCAACCAACTCAAGCTGGGCTTTCAGATCGCCGATCTGTCGGACGGTATAAAGCTGTGCCGATATCCGCATACTGTCGCTTATGAATATTTTGAAACGTTTCAATTAGCGTGAAACATCACAACCCGACTTGTCAAGCATGTCGTTCCTACGGGCGTGTTTGTCAGAATATCCGAAATCAGAGCACTTTCTGATCAAGAGTTCATAGAACTGGAGTTTCAGTGATTGAACTGCTAGATGATAGCGCAATCATTCCAGCCCCAACAGGTTCCGAACATGAAGCTCACCCGTACTGACTTTCCCAAAGATTTCCTCTTTGGTGCGGTCGCCTCTGCCAATTCGGTTGAACATCATGTCCCGAGCATCTCTGACAGAGCTGGCGATCGCTTGGGCCACCAATCCCAGGAATTTGATCTGGTTCAGTCTATAGGGTTTGATGGCTATCGGTTCCCGATCGATTGGGCTCGGGTGCTGCCCGAGGGCAAGGGCGGGATCAATCAAGCGGGGCTAGATTCCTACGACCTTCTGGCAGATGCGCTGTTGGAGCGCGAATTACGCCCATGCGCCACGCTCTTTCAACACGATCTCCCACTCGCCATCACTGATCTTGGCGGTTGGCGCAATCCAGATGTTGCCAACTGGTTTGCTGATTTTACCGAAGTGATCATGGACCGGATCGGGGATCGTATGTACAGCGTCGCCCCAATCGGCGAGCCTGGGCACATCAGTTTGCACAGCCATATCGAAAGCTGCGAACCGTCCGGACATCCCGACATACGCGCCACTGCACGTACCATGCACCATGTGTTGCTGGCGCATGGGTGCGCTGTTCAGGCGATGCGCGGTTTGGGCATGTCCAATCTGGGTGCCATGTTCGATCTGGATTGGATCAATGCGTCGGCTGACCCTTCAGAAACAGCACCAACTGCTCTTTTCAGCAACGATTTCTACCAGCGCTTCATTCTGGGTGGTTTGTTCCTCAGGGCCTATCCCGAAACTGTGTTGGAGGAGTTGGAGCCACATTTGCCTTCAGGTTGGCAAAACGACCTGGAAACGATTGGTACTCCGATTGATTGGTATGGGCTGACCTTTGGCGCTCAGAATCAGACTACCTCATCGGATACGGCCACACATAACGGCAAAGACACTTCCGGTGCACTGTCACAGGTCCTGACCAGAATCCGCAAGGATTACACAGGTGATCTGCCGATCTATCTTACCGACAACAATGCAACGAGTCCCACGGGTCAGCGCTCCGATAGCCTGTCTCAACATCTGAACGCTACGCTGGGAGCTGTGAAGCAAAACCACCCGATCAAAGGTTGCTTTCTTGGGCCGATGGCAGATCCTGAAACCCTGAAAACCGTACTCACAAAAGTACAGCCCGTTTCCCTGCCGTTGTCTCAGCCGGCGGGCGCCATGCATGAACACTGGAACCTGGTCGCCGACATCGGCGGAACCAATACAAGGCTTGGCGTTGTCTCCAATGGCCAGCTTACCGACCTGCGGAAATACCCGACCGGAAAGCTGCCCGATTTGCTGGCAGCGCTACATGATTTGCGTGATGAGATTGGCACCGATCCACGCGCTGTTGTCGCTGCCGGGGCCGGACCGGTGAAGAACGGAACCATCCGCTTGACCAACGCCCATCTGGATTTGTCAGAGGATGAACTGGCCAAGGCAACGGGCGCTCAACATACTTACGTCATCAACGACTTCACCGCCGCTGCATGGTCGGTAGCAGAAATCACCGCCGCGGATGTCGAGGTTTTGCAGGGTGAAGCCACCCCACCCAAAGGCACGCGACTGGTCGTCGGCCCGGGCACCGGGCTTGGGGTCGGGGCGCTGCTCTATTCCGAAGGGCACTATCACACCGTTTCCGGCGAAGGTGGTCATATGGGGCTTTCCCCCCGGCATCGTGATGAAGTCGAGATCTTTGAAGCCGCCCGGCAGATCGCCCCGGAGTGTTTCTTTGACGATAGCCTGACACTCGAGGCTGAAATGTTCCTGAGCGGAACCGGACTGCCAATCCTGTATCAGGCTGTCGCAATAGCTGGTGGTGAGGCCAAAGAGAGCTTGCGAAATGCCAAGGATATTCTGCACGATGCCCGAGAGGGATTGGATGAATATGCGGTCCGGGCGGCACATATGTTTACCACCCACCTTGGCGCGATCATGGGGGATCTTGCGGTCGCACTTGTGCCCGCCGGGGGTGTGTTTCTTGTGGGCGGCGTTGCTGAGAAAAACCGCTGGCTGTTTCAGGATGACTTTCTGGCAGCCTTCAACGCAGGCGGACGGTTCGATGATCTGAGGCGTTCGATGAACCTTTACGTTTCAGAGCAAGACGAATTTGGCATTGTTGGCGCTAACAATTTCTGCAAAAATGCGCTCGCACACTAAACTCGTCACCTGAAACCCATTAGCATCAAAGGAGCCCGGCATGATCTTATGCTGCGGTGAAGCCCTGATCGACATGATCGCCGCACCTACGGTTTCAGGCGAACAAGGCTTTGTGCCTCATTCGGGCGGTGCCATCTTCAATACTGCCATCGCTTTGGGGCGCTTGGGTGTTCCGGCCGGAATGCTGACCGGTCTTTCCACGGACATGTTCGGCACTCAACTGGCCGAAGCTTTGCAGACAAGCCACGTGGATACGAGCCATGTAATTCGCTCAGATCGGCCAACGACATTGGCGTTTGTGCAGCTACAGGATGGTCAGGCACGCTATAATTTTGTTGATGAAAACACCGCCGGGCGGATGCTGCGACCTGATGATATGCCGGATCAATTGCCTGCGGTCTCCGCGCTCTATTTTGGGGGGATTAGTCTGGCCTGTGAACCCTGCGCCGATGCTTATGCGTCCTTGCTGCAGCGTCATGGGTCAGAGCGTGCTGTCATGCTGGACCCGAATATTCGACCGGGTTTCATCAAGGATCAAACCCGCTATCGCACCCGGCTGAACGCCATGATCGCACAAGCTGACATCGTGAAAGTGTCTGATGAAGATCTGGACTGGATCATCCCCGGCCCTGAAAGCCTGAATGATAAAGTTCCACTATTGCTGCAGGCCGGACCAGCGGTGGTTATCGTCACCCGTGGCAGCGAAGGCGCATCAGGTTATCTGGCCGATGGATCGGAAACATCGGTTTCTGTAAAGGCGGTTCAGGTTGTGGACACGGTTGGTGCCGGCGACACATTCAACGCTGGCGTTCTGGCCGAACTGGACCGCTCGGGCCATCTGACCAAAGCAGGTTTACGGTCTATGAAGCCGGCAGACCTGAATGCCGCGCTTACCCTTGGGGCCGAAGTGGCCGCAATCACCGTATCTCGCGCCGGGGCAAACCCGCCATGGGCGCACGAGCTCAGATAAAGACGAGACCAGAAATGAAACGATCCGAGATCAATCGCATCAAGGCCGAAGCACAGGCTTTCATCCACTCCTTTGGCGCAGTCCTGCCGCCATTTGCAGACTGGTCGCCGGATCAGATGCGCAGCAAACAGGCCGCCGGAATTCGCGAACGCAGCCTTGGCTGGGACATCACGGATTACGGGCAGGGAAAGTTCGACGAGCTGGGTCTGTTTCTGTTCACCCTGCGCAACGGCGATGAGAAAGACCTCAGCGAAGGCCGCGGTATGCTTTATGCCGAAAAACTGCTGATTTCGCGCGAAAACCAGCTGTCGCCCATGCACCGTCACATCGTCAAAGCCGAAGATATCATCAACCGTGGTGGCGGTGATCTCGTAATGGAGATCTACGCATCTGACGCGAATGGTGGGATCGATCGCGACAATCCCGTGGTTGTGCCAAGTGATGCCTGCCCAGTGACCATCCAGCCCGGAGAGCATCTGCGTCTGAAACCCGGTCAAAGCGTGACATTGATGCCCGGTATCTGGCACGCCTTTTGGGCGGAACAGGGCGATTGTCTGATCGGCGAAGTTTCAACCGTCAACGATGACCGCACCGACAACGTGTTCGAAGCTCC
Organism: Ruegeria sp. CH6; assembly: GCF_056537005.1. Taxonomy (NCBI): domain Bacteria; kingdom Pseudomonadati; phylum Pseudomonadota; class Alphaproteobacteria; order Rhodobacterales; family Roseobacteraceae; genus Ruegeria; species Ruegeria sp. CH6. The sequence goes on from NZ_JBQFQS010000004.1 coordinate 235,267, forward strand.
GATCCCTCGTTTCGCCAACATCGAAGAGGATGCCGAACCCGATTTTCTGCTGGTGGCGGACTACTAGGGTCAGCTGCCCAATCCGGCGCTGTTCAGGCTATCCATCAGCTTGCGTTTGAATGGTTCATCCAGCTGCCAGATCGAAAAAATGTCAGGTGCTTTGGCCGCGATGTCCGGCTGCAGTTCCAGTAATCTGTCCAAAGCAGTCTTAGCTTGCTGCTGGTCCCCGGCCTCGACACTCAGGGCCGCGCGCCAGAGATGTGTCCAGAAAAATCCGGGCATATCGATCCGGTCGAGTACGGTCAGAGCATCTTCGTACTCACCTTGATCGAACAGATAGAACACGCGCGGAAAATGATACCAGTGTGGGTGTACGGGGTTCAGCGCAATGGCCCGATCAACGATGGCCAGCCCCTCGACCCAATCATCTCCAAACGCCAGCCGCATCCCGTAGTGGGCCAGAACAGTCGCGTCGTTGGGATTGAGCGCAACCGCTGCCTGACCGGCCTGTTTGAACCCTTCGATATCACCCGTGACAAATCGCATGTTCGCCAACATCAGATGACCTGCGGCCAAATTGGGATCCGCCTGAATCGCTTTACGCGCAGCCATATCCGCTGACGCAAGAATTTCAGCTTGATCCCCCCGAGGTTGAACCGGATCTGCTGCAGATAAAGGTTCGACAACACAGCCCAGGCTTCGGCATAACCGGGGTCTTGTTTCACCGCATTTTGAATGCAGGCCAGTACGTCGCCATGCCGCTCAAGATTGATGGTGATCTGATAGCTGTAGTAATCCAGCACGCAATCATAGGCATCGCGATTTCCCGGCGGCGTGCGTGCAGCGGTTTGCATCGCGTCCTGCGTCAACAACCCATACTTTCCGGCCAGCTGACCAGTCACATCCCGAACAATCTGATCCTGAGCCGCATAGATCTCGCCCGGGGACTGCCCGACCGTGTAGGAGCGCACCCAGGAATAGCGCCCCTCATTCAAATCGATCAGACGTGCTGACAGGGCGACTTGATCTCCGGTTTCCAACACTGACCCTTCCAGTGCGAAATCCGCCCCGAACTCGTCCCGCAATTGTTGCGGGTCCATCTCCTGCTGGCGATACCGGCTGACAGTACCCAGCGGCAATATCCAGAGATCGCGAAACCGAACCAATTCGGTGGTCAGTTGCTGCGTAATTCCATCTGCAAGCGTTTCCTGAGCATCATCTGGTGATGTGAAGGGAAGAACAGCGATGACCGGTCCGTTGGGCAATTCTGGATCGCGCCCGGTGGCCAGAGTGATCTGAACTACCGCAAACAATATCAAACCGAGCAGCAGCCCGAAACTTGCGACCAGATATGGCCAGCGAAAACGCTGTTCGGGTTCGACGCTCGTGTTCGGATCATCCTGCGAATGGGGTTCTACGATTTCCACACGCTCAAATCGGGGTGCATATCCACCCTTTGGGATCGACAGCCGGATCGGGTCATTTCGTCCCGGGCCCGCATAATAGCCGTCAATATCCTGACGCAACCGGCGCGCCTCGAGCCGGACAACCGGATCGACCTGCTGATCAAAACTTGCGTCGCGATCAAAGACCGACATGGCGATCGAAACGCCTTTGATCTGATCCGCGCGCCCCGCCAAATACTCATCGACAACATAGGTCAGGAATGCCCGGCGTTGCGGCGTCGCGGCAAAATCCGGGTGCTTCAGTAAGCGCGAAAGCTGTTCGCGGATGTCCTGTTCCGAAATTGTCACTCGTCAGAGCCCCAACACTAAAAGCTTTTAAAACCGGTGAGTTACCGTGTGCGATCAACGGCTCTTACTCTGTTTACCTCACAGGTAGCAACATGTTCGCACTTCACGGAACGATGCGGATGGCTAGGACAGGCGGACTGTTTGCCAATTCGGCGAGCTTCAAGGGGTCAAGGAGAGCGCCTGAATGTCGGCCATCATCGCCACCGACGCATCTACGTATGCCGAATATACGCGCGGCGACGCCCATTCTTTTTCTGCCCCATACGAATTCTGACACCACCATCCACAGGAGCCGTTCCAAATATGGCACGCCGAAACTTTTTGGTACTGACAACCGCGCTGCTGGGCCTCACTGCCAGCGTCGCGACCGCGCAGGAACATTTTGACCCCAAGGGCAAAGCGCCCTCGCGCTTCACCGTCGAATTTCAGGAGTTGATGCGTGACTCTCTGCCGTTCGAAGATCAGCGCGACTTTGAAGAAAGCAGCAAGGGTCTAATCGCCGTCCCCGACTACCGTCAGATCAAAACCGAAGACGGCACCGTTGCCTGGGACATCGGCAGCTATGACTTCCTGCTTGAGGAAGGTCAGGAATTCGACTCGATCCACCCGTCGCTTCAGCGTCAGGCAATTCTGAACATGAACTATGGTCTGTTTGAGATTCTGGATGACAAAATCTATCAGGTCCGCGGTTTCGACCTGTCCAACATTTCGTTCATTCGGGGCGACACTGGCTGGATCATCTTTGATCCGCTGGCTTCGAAAGAAACAGCCGCAGCAGCGCTGAAACTACTAAACGACACGGTCGGCGAACTTCCCGTTAAGGCCGTAGTCTATTCACACTCGCATGCTGACCACTATGGCGGCGTTCGTGGTGTCATCACTGACGAAGACGTTGCAGACGGAGTCGAGGTCATCGCGCCAGCTGGCTTCATGGAACATGCGGTTTCCGAGAACGTCTATGCAGGCAACGTGATGAACCGCCGCCTGTTCTTCCAATATGGCGTGCTGCTGCCGCGTAACCCCTATGGTCACGTGGATCAGTCGATCGGTAAGAACATCTCGGCCGGGACCACCGGCCTGATCGAGCCAACCCGCTATGTCTCGGACGATTATGAAGAGATCACCATTGATGGTGTCCGTATGATCTTCCAGAACACGCCCGGCACCGAAGCCCCTGCCGAGATGAACACCTATTTCCCAGACCTCAAGGCCTTCTGGGCGGCGGAAAACATCACCGGCACGATCCACAATATCTACACCCTGCGCGGTGCACTGGTCCGCGATGCGCTGAGCTGGTCTAAGCACATCAACGATGCGTTGTACGAGTTCGGCCAGGAGGCAGAGGTGATGTTTGCTTCTCACTCCTGGCCACGGTTCGGCAATGACCGCATTCAGGAAGTGATGCGGGCGCAGCGCGATACCTATGCCAACCTCAACAACGGCGTTCTGAACCTCGCCAACAAGGGTGTCACCATCAATGAGGTGCACAATGTCTATGAGGTACCGGAAAGCCTGCAGCAGCAATGGGCGGCGCGCAGCTATCACGGTTCCGTCGAGCATAACAGCCGTGCGGTTATCAACCGATACCTGGGGTATTGGGATGCTAACCCGACCACGCTGACACCGCTTTCGCCCGAAGACAGCGCTCCGTTGTTTGTCGAGATGATGGGCGGGGCCGAACCGATCATGGCGAAAGGGCAAGAACTGGTCGATGCCGGCAAGTATTTGGAGGCGACCGAGATCCTCAACAAACTGGTTTATGCCGAACCGCAGAACCAGGCTGCCAAAGACCTGCTTGCCGACGCGTTCGAGCAGATCGGGTACCAAAAGGAAAGCCCGTCGGTTCGCAACTCATTCCTGGGCGCGGCCTATGAACTGCGCAACGGTATCCCGCAGGGCGCCACCATCGAGACCACCGGTCCGGACACGATCAAGGCGATGCAGACCACCATGTGGCTGGATTTTCTCGGCATCCGCGTCAACAGCGAAAAAGCGGCCGACATGGAGTTCACCATCAACCTGTCGATTCCGGATCGCGATGAAAACATTGTGGTTGAAATGAGCAACGCCACCCTGACCCATATCGTTGACCAGACTGCGGAAAACGCCGACCTGTCGATCAGTCTGAACCGCGCTGATCTAGAAAAGGTCATGACCGGCGAACGTAAGCTGACCGACATGCTGGCAGATGGCACCGCCAAATCTGAAGGCGATACCGAGATCGTGGCACAACTGGCTTCGACACTCGATCAGTTCGATCTTGGCTTCGAACTGATGCCGGGCACCGGCGCGCAGGATCTGACCCCTGAAGCGAATGACTTTGCCCAGCCTGCGCTCGCGAATTCCAACGGCGGCTGATAACCCCATCAGTTAGCTGACCCAGGTTCGCAGGGTTGGCTTTCGCCTTGGAAGGCGGGTTTTCCCGCCGGAAGACGGGCCGTCGCAACCGGTCCGTCTTTTCCTTATTGCTTTTTCCGACTATTTTTGTCAGTTAAGCACCGACCTAGTCAGATTCTCTGGATTCACGCCCGGTCACCGCCCTGCCCGACGCTGACCAAGAGACAACCAGATAATGACAAAATCGCTTGCTGACCTGCTGGCCATGGATGCTGTTGCCAGCCGACATGGATGTGCATTGAAACCGAAACTCCGCGAGGCCATCGAAGCCGACCTGCGGTTCCCTGCACATGCCACCGCACCCCGCCCACAAACAGAACTGACCGCAGATGAGCTGCCGGAAAACGTGCTCAGCCTGTCGGCGCATTCCCCAAATTCTGAAAGGAAGCGCGCATGAGCTTTTCAGTCTATGGATCAAACGGCGACAGACCAGCTGCGGGCAGACCAGACTTCGATGATTTTGAGCTGGGACTGTTGCCTGTTATGCGACACTTCATCCTCAGTTTTGCCGATCCCGATACGCAATCGTGGCAACACGCCTATTCCACGGCCATCGAACGCTGGGGCGTTGATCAGGGCCTGAACATCGCGCATCTGATCTATAAAATCGTCAAGGTCACATTGCATTGCCGCCCGGCGGGGCTGGCCTTCAACGACCCGCTTTGCCTTGAACAGCGTGGGTCACTGACATGCGATGAGCTTGCGCTGATGAAGATGCTGCATCACATGCGGCGCGACAACACGCCCGAAGCGCGCGATGCCGTCAACCTTGTTACAGGCGGCTATCCGGATCCCCATCTGATTCAGGCTGGTCTGACGCTTGCCAATCGCTTTCCGACCGGTAGCGACCGACGCGGCGACACCACCCGCCGGCCGATGCTTCGGGTCGTGAAGTAAAAACCTATCCCTGCGTTGACCAAGCCTTCAGCTGGCGCTTGACAACGCTATCGACACCAGACTAGCTGACACGAGATGGTTCCCGGCGGTTTGTCCGAGGGATGAAAATGGGAATACGGTGCGGTGCGTTCTGCGTACCAATGCCGTGACTGCCCCCGCAACTGTAGGCGGAGAGCGAAGCCAAAAGACCACTGGCCCAAAGGCCGGGAAGGTTGGCCAAGCATCGACCCGCAAGTCAGGAGACCTGCCATCAGATGTTTAACCAACCCGGGGCGGGGCGTCCTGGAAGGAGGCTTTGATGGCGCGTAATCTGCGTGTGTACATATACGGCACCTTCTGTCCGCACTTGGCAACAAGTGGAGCGGACCATGCCGGAAGCAAATAAACTCTTCGCTTTGTATTTTCAAAACCGGCAGTGGCACAGCATCGCAAATCCGAGCTGTAATAAATTACTTGTTACGTTATTACATTGCTTATCACCCGGATTGTCAGTAAGTGGAGCGCGTAATGCCTGAAAACTCTGATCATTTCCTGTTGATTTGCGAGACCTGTCAGGGCTCGGACAGTGCCGATGCGCTTCGAACGGCGATTGCGGACAAGCTTCCGTCCTGCTTCGCAATCCGAGGGGTTTCCTGCATGGCTGGCTGTTCACATCCTACGACCGTTGGCTTTCAGGCTGCGGACAAAGCGCAATACCTGTTCGGTCGCATTAGTTCAGCGCAGGACATTGAAGCGCTGGCCGCGTTTGCCTGGCAATATCAGGACAGCGCCGACGGCTGGACCAATGCCACGGACAGACCCCCTGCCCTTTACACCAAAACCTTGTCGCGCATGCCGCGCATCTTGTCTGGAGGTCAGGCATGACATTTCTGGTTGCCGAAAATCTCGAGTACTATGCATTGAACGGTGATGTGCTGCTGCAGGGTGTGTCCTTTGATCTGGACGAGGGATCAGTACTGGCCATCGCAGGCCCGAACGGCGCGGGCAAAACCACCCTGCTGAACCTGCTATGTGGTGTCGAAACCATCGCGCTTGGGGATGTACTGATACGCGGTCAAAGCCTGCGATCGCTATCGCCTCAGGACCGCGCCCGGACCATCGCTGTTGTAAGCCAGCAGGAACTGCCCGATGGACGGTTACGACTGAGAGATTACGTAGCCTTGGGGCAGATTCCCATCAAAGGCGACCGATCTGCAGATGAACATAAACAGGCATTGGACAGGATATTTGACCTGACCGAGCTGCATCATCTGGCAGGCAAGCAGATGTCGACCCTATCAGGAGGCGAGCGTCAGCGCGCTCATATTGCGCGCGCTTTGGCCCAAAACCCGTCGCTGCTGTTTCTGGACGAACCCACCAACCATCTGGATCCCGATGCCAAGGGGCGCATGCTCTCGCTGGTCGCCGATCTTGGTATCACCGTGGTCATGATCGTCCACGATCTGGTCATGATCCCTGAGTTCGCCACCCATGTTGCGTTGATGAAATCCACCCGACTGACGGGTTTTGGACCAGTCAGCAACATCCTGACGCCACAGCGCGTGCGCGAAACCTTTGGCGTCGAATACCTGTGTTTTCAACACGAAGACCGGGTGATCCCCGCACTCGACATCCGAAAAACCAAGCTTACAAACTGACAGGAGCTTTCCATGAACCTGAAACTCTGGCCCGTGGCGCTGATCACCGGCCTCGCCACCAGTGCGGCCGCACATGAGGTCACCGTAGACAATTGCGGCGAACCGCTTGTTTTTGACTCAACGCCCGAACGGCTGGTCGTGCACGACATGAACATGACCGACATGGCCTTTGCGCTTGGCCTGCAGGACAAGATCGTCGGCCTGACTGGCATCACTGGATGGTACAAGACCAGCCCGGAATTCGATACGCTGCGCGGTGACATCCCCGAACTGGCGCCGAAATACCCCACTGTCGAAAATCTGGTAGCAGTAGAACCCGATCTTTTCTTTGCCGGGTGGTACTATGGCATGAAGCCCGGCGGCGAAGTCACTCCGGACACGCTGGCCCCCTTTGGTATCAAGACCATGGTCCTGACCGAAAGCTGCGTGCATCTGAACAAGGACCGGCCTGAAGCCAGCATGGACCTGTTGTTCGATGACGTTCTGCGTCTGGGCAAAGTCATGCATGTTGAGGACAAGGCCGAAGCACTGGTCGATGGCTGGAAAGGCCAGCTGTCTGCCATCGAAGCCAAAACCGCAGATCTGGCGAAACCCCGCGTCTTCCTGCTGGATGGTCCGGCTGATGCGCCTTTTACCGCGGGCAAGTTCGCAATCCCTGACGCGATGATCACTGCCGCTGGTGGCGAAAACGTAACCCATGATCTGGACACCAGCTGGGGCCGCACCTCGTGGGAGGCCGTCGCCGCCACGAACCCTGAATTCCTGGTTCTGCTGGACTACCAGACCGGCAACGGCGCTGCGGATACCTTCAAATTCCTGCAGGAGCACCCCGTGATGTCCCAGACCGACGCAGTCAAGAATGAACGCTGGATCGGTCTGCGCTACGAAGAGCTGACACCTGGACCGGCAAACATCGAAGCGATCGAGAAAATGGCGCGCGAAATGCACGCCGAGATCAACTGAATGGGCCCGTTGGGCCGGACAACACTGCTGGGGGCGGCCGTTCTGGTCGCCCTTTTGCTGGTGTCGACAATCTATGGCACCACGCCGATCCCTGTTGCGGACGTCCTGACCGCCATTTCGCTTGGCACTGGCATCAGCGAAGGCGACATGTCCCCGCTGCATCGGATCGTGTTCGACCTGCGTTTACCACGCGCTCTTTTTGCTGCTGTCATCGGCGCGGGCCTTGGTGTTGTCGGGGTCGTGCTTCAGACCACCACCCGAAACGATCTTGCCGACCCGTTCCTGTTCGGCCTGTCCTCTGGCGCTGCCGCAGGTGCAGTTCTGGTTATCACCGTTACCGGCGATGTTCTGGGCATCTGGACCTTGCCGCTTGCAGCCTTTTGCGGTGGTCTCATCGCATCCGGGGTTGTTCTGGCTTTGGTGCAGAGCTTACGCACAAGTGCACCGGAAAAACTGATCCTTGCCGGGCTTTCGGTCTCATTCCTGTTCTCGGCAATTACCAACTATCTGATCTTTGCCGGCGACAACCGAGCAGCCCATTCCGTGATTTTCTGGATGCTGGGCGGGCTTGGATTGGCGCGGTGGGAAACCTTCCCTCTTGTCCTTGCAGGGCTTGGCCTGATCCTAGCCTATGCACTCTACCGCAGCCGATGGCTGGATGCGCTGCTGACCGGAGACTTCACCGCTTCGACTCTGGGCATACCTGTCAAAGGACTGCGATACAGACTGTTCTTTGCAGCAGCTTTGGCGACGGCAGCGTTTGTATCTGTGGCGGGCGTGATCGGGTTCGTCGGCCTTATGGTCCCGCACATTGCACGCGGTATTGCCGGGCCACTTCACAAGAACCTGTTGATAACGGCGGCGCTTGTAGGAGCCGTGCTGCTGACCCTCTCAGACATTCTGTCCAGACTTCTGCTGGCACCACAGGAACTGCCCGTGGGTATCGTGACAACATCGATCGGGTCGCTCTTTGTGTTCATTTACCTGTTCAGATCGGGAAGGCGTGGCTGACCGGTTGAACCGGTCACATGGGATGATTGGTGACCAGCGGGTGTTCTCTTGCAGACCGCTTGCTGAGTCGGGGGGTCTCAGCTATCTTCTGCCAACCTGATGATCACCTATCCAGGCGCGCTGATCCCAACTGCTGATCTGTTCAATTGCCCATCTCATGACAGGACCATCCACCGAAGGATTTGAGGTCAGAAAATCAACGGTTTTCAGGATCGCATTCTGCGCAAACGCATAGTCAATCACCTTTAGTTCGCCATCCAACACATCACGCTCGACCGTAGTAACCGGGAGCTCGGCCCAGCCGAGACCATCGCTCACCAACTGCTTGCGAATATCCGGATTTACGGACACCCAGACATCCGGGCTGAAGTGTCGTTTGCTTGACGATGGCCACCCTTCCACGATCTGCCGGTAACAGGCCAAATCACTTCGGCTGACACGTTTCTTAGCTGCCAGAGGGTGATCAGCACGACAAACCGGAACAATCCTTTGAAACCCGATGCCGCGGCTTTGATAATGTCGTTCCCCTTCCAGTGCCTGAGTTACAAATGCGCCATTGGCCTCGCCACTCTCGAACGCATTCAGGATCATGTCCCTTGGTTGCTGTTCGATGCTCAACTCGATCACGGGAAAGGTCTCGGACAGTTCCCCAATTAAGCTTCTGACCCGTTCGACCAGCAACCCATCCTCGACATAAAGTGAAAAACTAGGCTCCATCGCACCGTTCAGCGCTTCTGCCTGACCACGCAAGGCGTCAACGCTTTCCAGCACTGTTCTGGCATGTCGCAGCACCGAGATGCCCTGCTCGGTCAAAACCGGCCGATAGCCTTCTCGATCAAAGAGCGGCAGATTCAGGTCAATTTCGAGATTTGAGATCGTCGTGCTGATAACGGACTGAGCCTTGCCCAGATTACGTGCTGCGGCAGAGAATGAGCCACAGTCGGCAGCAGCAACAAACGCACGAAGCTGATCGATATCAGACATTGAAAACTCCATCAGAAATTACGATAGAGTTTAACTTTCTATATCACATATCAGTCTGGTTAAAGGGCGCGGAAAGAATCGGCTTTGCTGTGAGGACAACACAAATGAGAACGCTCCCTCTTCTGGTCATGGGTGCAGGAACACTGAGCCTGCTTACCCCCGGGCACATGGCTGCTGCACAATCGCCGGCATGTCAGACTTCGCTGGATATTGATGTTCCGGCCGAGTGCGAGACCATTCCCGTGACACATCCCGTTGAAGGGCTTGGGAATTTTCGGCAGCTGACCACACCCGACAACGGGATCAAACCAAATCTGCTATTTCGTTCGGATCAACTGGATGAGTTGTCCGAGAGCGCAGTATCAGAACTGACCGCCATTGGTATTGAAACCATAGTCGACCTGCGTTCGCATGAAGAGCTGGAAACCCACCCTAACACGCGGCTTGATACGGTCAGTTTTGATGTCAATCTGCCAATCGGCTCTGATCCCGCTGACATAGCCAAGATCATGCCGGTCGAAGTTGCAACGCAGATCCGTCCCTTGTGGTTCGATGGCAAGTTCGACGAAATTGATCAATTACTGGATGATCATAACGTAGACCTGCCGCAGGTACGGATCGATCGCTACCGTGATTTTGCGACCAAGTTCGATCCGCAGGTCTCACGTTTCCTGCATCTGCTGACCGATGATCAGAACTTCCCACTGCTTTTTCACTGTGCCGGAGGCAAAGACCGGACCGGATATCTGGCGGCGGTCACTCTGCTGACGCTGGGCTATTCCGAGCAGGATGTGATGCGCGATTACCTGACCACAAATCTCTATACTTTCGACGAATTGGAACAGTTGGTTGGCAAAGGTCCGCAATCGCTCCAACCCGCATTTGGGGCCCATCCCGAGCAGATCCATGCATCGCTGCAGACCATCACCGACAAACACGGTTCATTCGAAGCCTATCGTCGTGATGTTCTGGGAATCAGTGACGCTGAGGTTCAGATGATCCGGCAGAACTTGCTAATCCAGAACTGATCAAAAAGCGTGCTTCAGGCCTGCGGAAACAGGATTTCAAACCGGGCGCCATAATCGGACGAAACCAGATCGATCCGGGCACCGTGTGCGGCCAGCAAATTTGAGGTAATGTTCAGACCCATTCCTGTGCCACCCTGTTCACGCGCAGTGGTGAAGAATGGCGCAAAGATACGGTCCCGGTTCCCTTCGGAAATGCCGGGGCCGTCATCCTGCACGACCACTCGCCCCGGGGTCGAGGTCAGGCTGACCCGCCCTGCCCCATGGCGGCGCGCATTGTCCAATAGCTGCCCAAACACCACTTTCATGCCCGAAATAGCCAGGGGCTGCGGCACCTCAGCACCATCGATGGACAGCTCAATTTCAGGAAACTCATCGCGCAGTGTCGCCTCCAGCTCCGCAAGTGTTGTTTGGCCGTGATGCTCGGGCACACGAGACGCGGCGACCTGATTTAAAGCGCGCAGTTGGGTCTGCATCTGATCATTGGCACCGATGATCTGATTCAAAACGACGCGATCCTGATCATCCAACCCTTCTGCGTCCTGCAGCAATTCTGCCGCGGCGCGCACGGCTGTAACCGGCGTTTTCAGTTCATGCGTCACATGGTCGGCGAAGTTGCGGATCGACGCCTCGCGCCTCTGCAGCGTAGCCGCCATATCCAGAACCGATCCTGCAAGGCGAGATAGCTCCTGTGTTCCGTAATGACCCGGTGGCGAGGCAGATTCGCCCTTGTGAACAGCGGATGAATACTCAGCCAGTGCAGTTATCGGCCTCAACAACAGACGTACTAGCAAATATCCCAGAAATGCGGTGGCCAGACCAATCAACACGGCAAGCAGAATTGCAGCGTTGCGAAACCCAATCTCGGGGCCAAGATAACGCAGGGCAATTAGGCCAAGCAAAGACAAGGCCAATGTTCCGGCCAATCCTCCACCCAGAACCAAACCAAGTGATGGGCGCCATTTACGCCTTAGCCTTGCCATTGGCCCATCCGCAACCCGATGCCGTGCACGGTTTCAATCGCACTTGCCCAGCCCTGATCCCCCAGCTTGCGCCGCAAATTTCGCAGGTGACTGTCGAGCGTACGGTCCGAGACAGGGCTGCCTGAACCATAAATGGCGTCGATCAGTTGCGGCCGCGAAACAATTGCCTCGGGCGTTTGCATCAAGCGCCGCAGGATCGACAATTCAGTCGCGGTCAGCGTCAGTGCTTCGCCCTCCACCTTTGCCGAATGCCCAGTCGGGTCCAATTCAAGTGGTCCATAGCGCAGAACCGTTGCAGCACCACGGACTGTACTGCGCTTTAAAATGGCCTTGATTCGCGCCACCAACTCACGCGGGCTGAAGGGCTTGGTGACATAATCATCCGCACCGAGTTCAAGTCCCAGCACCCGATCAATCTCATCATCGCGTGCGGTCAGAAACAGGATCGGTATGTCCGACCGCGCACGCAGCCTTCGACAGACCTCCAGCCCATCCAACTCGGGCAGGCCAACATCCAGAACAACCAGATCAGGCGCCTCCCGCATGGCATGGGTCAGGGCCATCTGCCCGTCGCGCGCAGTAACGACCTGGTATCCGGCGCGCTCCAATGTGATGGAAACCAGCTCGCGCAGGCGCGGGTCGTCATCCACGACGAGGATTTTCATAGCCAGTCTCCGATCCCAATTCAGCGTTCAGACTACGGCTCACCCGATCCACGCGAAACCCCCATTCGCGCCAGTTGTCAATATGTGGGGGGTAAATTGCGCAACCCGTCGGGCGCGGAGAGGCCGCAATCTCGGCCGAGGCCATCGGACCCAGCTGGCAAACATAGTACTCATCGTATCGTTCGGTGTGCCGTAGGTTTTCACGGGCGATGACAGCGGCAAAATTCACAAATGAACACGCATAAAGGACCACAAGTCCAAGGGCAGCAGATCGCAGCAGCAACCATCTGTTTGACCGCCCTCTGAGGATTTGCCATGCAGTCAGGCAAAGCCCCGCCGCAACAAGTCCCATCCAGATCGCCGCATGGATGCGCAGATAGGTCAGACCGTATTCCTGCACATAGATCGACAGACGCAGGATCGACGAAATCACCAACAAAACGTTTTGCCCAAGCCAAAGCATCATCCAACCGGTTAACCCCTTGCGCTCGGTCAGATAAGGCCGCGCGGCCAATGCAAATGCGCCAGCGAGCAAGGCAGTAACCAACAGGGGGTATGCCCCGCGATGGGCATATTCGGCATGGCTCATACCGTCGGGCAATTCGACATTACCCCACAGGAAAAAGGCATCCATTACGGTCTGAACCGCCAGCATCAGATTGAAGAGGATCAATGCATTCGCCACGGATTGCGCGTTCAGCCCAATCGCCGGCAGTTTTCGCTGTTTGGCGGGCCCGGACTTCGGTGACAGTATTCCCGGCTGGGATGCAACCGCCAGGACAGGCCAGATCATTATCGCAGTGCCAATCCAGAACAGCACCCGCTCAAACCGGATATCAAAACTCCAAAGACCATCCACCCATTCAAACAGAACGGGATTCGCCGAGACCATCAGGCTCGCCAGAACCAGAGCGCCCCCAATCGGAAAGGCCCAGGCCCGCAGAAACTGCAGACCAATTCTGTCTTTGTCAGGCAATGCCTGACCATTGCGAAGCGCACCGATCAATTGCCAGATAGCCAGAATAGGCCACAGACCCAGAAACCGGCGGACGGCAGCGCCCAGATCATGCCTGCTGCCCAAAACAGCCCAGCACAGCGCCACTGTCGATCCGCCAATCAGAAAAGCGATGGACAAGGCCTGCACATATTCCACAACAGGCAAAACGCTGAGGATCAGAAGCAATGCCGGACCAAAAAGACCTGATCGCCGACCCAGCAATACCCAAACTAAACCCGCAACAACCAGCGCGAACACTGCCAGCGAAATCCCCGGCGCATAGTCCAGAAACAACACATCTGCCAATGCAACCAACAGTGCGAGCGCACCGCCGGCCAGTTTCTTGTTCGGACTTGTGGTCCCATCAGACCGGTCCGGGGAATTTTCCGGTTCGTCCAGCCACCAGCTGTCTTGCAACACCGAGGCCGGAACGCCCCGTACAACATACTGTCCCATGATCTGCTCCTTTTTTGTGCGACCATGTCTGGCCCGAACAGGTGCAGATCACCGCGTATCGGTCGTGCAGAATTTGTGCAGAAGGCGAATTTTCTCTTGGGCCGGGCAGATGCTCTTTCCCTCCCCTGCCCTGCTGGCTAAGAAGTTCTCCCAACCGAATTTCAGGAGGCCCCTTTGGATCGTATCGCCCGCACTATCGCCACGGAAATCAACGCGCGACCCGAGCAGGTGGGTGCCGCAGTCAGGCTTCTGGATGAAGGGGCGACCGTGCCTTTTGTCGCACGTTACCGTAAAGAGGTAACGGGCGGGCTGGATGACAGCCAGCTACGAACGCTGGCTGATCGCCTGACCTATCTGCGAGAGCTTGAGGCCCGGCGTGAAACGATCCTGAACTCGATCAAGGATCAGGGAAAGCTGACCGATGATCTGGTCAAATCCATTGCGCAGGCTGATACCAAAGCGCAGTTGGAAGACATCTATCTGCCCTACAAACCCAAACGCCGCACCAAGGCCATGATCGCGCGCGAAAACGGGTTGGAGCCGCTGGTAGATGCAATCCTGAATGACCGGTCGGCAAACCCCGAAACGATGGCCGAAGCCTACGTGACCGAAGCGGTGCCAACCACAAGGGACGCTCTGAACGGTGCCCGGGATATCATCACCGAGCGCCTGACAGAAAACGCGACTTTGCTGGGTGAGTTGCGGAGCTTCATGCAAAGCGAAGCCCTGCTGACCTCTAAGCTGATAGAGGGCAAAGACAAAGAAGGCGCCAAATTCAGCGACTATTTTGAACACTCCGAGCTGTGGGCAAAGGTTCCCTCTCACCGTGCACTGGCAATGTTGCGCGCGTCCAAAGAAGGAATTGTGACGCTGGATATCGCGCCGGAACCCGAGGCAGGCGCGGCAAGGGCTGAAGCCATTGTTGCCTCTCATCTGCAGACGCGCAGCGATCAGCCGGGCGATCTATGGCTACGCAAAGTGGCGGGCTGGACCTGGCGGGTGAAACTGTCGCTGTCGATGATGGTTGAGTTGATGGCTGATCTGCGCTCACGCGCACAAGATGAGGCAATTCAGGTTTTCTCTCGCAATCTCAAGGACTTACTGTTCGCCGCCCCTGCCGGGGCACGCGCCACGTTGGGTCTGGACCCCGGTATTCGGACCGGAGTGAAAGCAGCAGTAGTCGATGCAACCGGCAAAGTGGTCGCGACGGATACACTGTATCCATTTCAGCCCAAGAACGATCTGCGCGGCGCGCAGGCTGCTATTCTGAACCTGATCAGCGCTCATAAGATCGAGCTGATTGCCATCGGCAATGGCACTGCCAGCCGCGAGACGGAGCGGCTGGTGGCAGACACCCTCAGCCTGTTGCCTAAAACGGTGAAAGCGCCAACCAAGGTTGTCGTGTCCGAGGCCGGTGCCTCGGTCTATTCAGCCTCAGAACTGGCGGCGCGTGAATTCCCGGATCTGGACGTGTCCCTGCGTGGTGCTGTGTCCATCGCCCGGCGCCTGCAGGATCCTCTGGCAGAACTTGTGAAGATCGAGCCCAAGTCGATCGGTGTCGGTCAGTACCAGCACGACGTGGACCAACATCGCCTGTCACAATCGCTCGAGTCAGTGATCGAAGATGTGGTAAACGCTGTCGGGGTCGATCTGAACACGGCTTCAGCTCCCCTGCTCTCTCATGTCTCGGGTCTTGGCCCGGGTCTTGCCGAAGCAATTGTCACACATCGCGATCTGAATGGCGCATTCGGATCACGCAAGGATTTGCTGAATGTGGCCCGACTTGGACCACGCGCCTTTGAACAATGTGCGGGCTTCCTACGCATTCGCGACGGGGCCGAACCGCTGGACGCCTCTTCGGTTCACCCTGAGGCCTATGACGTTGCACGACGAGTTGTCGCTGCCTGTGGACGCGATATCCGCCAGATCATGGGGAACGACGGTGCATTGAAAGGGCTGCGCGCCGAGCAATTCGTAAATGACACATTCGGGCTGCCAACCGTGCGGGACATCTTTGCCGAGCTCGAGAAACCAGGTCGTGACCCTCGCCCCAGCTTTGTGACCGCCTCTTTCACGGACGGCGTCGAAGAGATCACGGATCTAAAACCCGGAATGGTGCTGGAAGGGACAGTCACAAATGTCGCCGCCTTTGGTGCCTTTGTGGATATTGGCGTTCATCAGGACGGTCTGGTTCACGTCAGCCAATTGGCAGACCGGTTCGTCAAAGATCCGCATGAGGTGGTCAAAACCGGGCAGGTTGTCAAAGTCCGCGTTGTCGAAGTGGACGTGCCTCGCAAACGCATTGGGCTGACCATGCGCAAGGACGGTGGTGCATCTGCCCGCGATGATCAGGCCTCTCGCGGGCCTAAGAAGCAACATGCTCACTCAAAACCACGATCATCACAACACGCAAAATCTGGCCATAATGCGCAGCACAGCGCACTTGGTGACGCGCTGCGCGACGCATTCAAAAAGCAATAAAGGCTGGTGACTACGAAACCCTCTGCCTTTCCTGTGCCAGAGGGTTTCTTTTACTGGAATGCGTCCGGTTCCAGTTCTTCCCAAAAATCAAATATCGCCGATGCGTTCAATCCGGACCGCCAACCATGCGCACGAAAATGTTCACGGTCCAGCTCATCACTTAGTCCTGCCATGAACAGCCGCTTATCAGCGTCCCTTTGCGTGGGGTTTCGCCGCGAAACCAGTTCCTCGACGATCGAAAGTTTGCGCGCCCGTTCTGTTCTTTCAGCTGCGCGTGCATCGAAGGCCTGATCTTCTTTCGCCTTTTCTTCAGCGCGCTGGCGCGCGGCGGCAATTGCTTCGGGGCTGGGTTCTGGTGGTGTTTCTTTCCCGGGCGCTTGATAGTCGTCACGCAAAGCAGCCGACAGATACCCGACCGTCGATTTCACGTCCCCCTGCCCCGTCACATAGTCGAGCTTTTGCTGTACATAGTCTTCCCCATGCTCAGCGATCCACTGACGTGCCAGACGATCCGAGACACCCTGTTTGCGCAGCGTCTTGTAGACATCCAGATTGCGTACGCCATCGCTGTCATCAATCTCGAACATCGCTTTTTGCGGATTGCCTTTGATCCTAAAACGAATGTCCGTGACACTGCGGCCCTTCTTGCGGAACTCAGGCTCGATCAGAATGTCCGAACTTTTGTTCACCTCTGCAACTGCTGTCTTGATGATCTTGGCATTGAGGTGTTTGAAGCTGGAGTAGTAATCACTGCCATCCACCCCCATCAACTTGCGGAACACATCAAGCGCCCACCATCCGGTCGAGCCTGTGCGGACAAACCGGTAGCAGTTTTCATAAAGGGCCAGCCCGTGACCAGAGCTGAAGTTACGCTGAATATGCACATTGATGAGTGCGTAGATCTTTGGGTCATACAGCTTTTGCGCCAAGGCCGGAGAATACGCATATTCACACACGCCATTCTTAAGCTTGGCAAAGCTAAGGAGCGATGACACCCCCCATTCCTGTCTGCCTTGCTCATCGAGCATATCCCATTCGGCCACGGTTTCTGCCAGGGCTCGCAAGCTCGCGCGGAGTGTATCGAAATCATTCGAGTTGTAGCCGACCATCATCGCCAGAGTACGGGCATCGATCGTATGCGTGGTCGCAGAGGTCAGCGCATCATAGGCATTGAGCAGCAACACATTCGATAGCTTTCGCTGCAACAACGAAAGCTTGCCGCTGATGTGAATCGCGGCAACGTTCTTCTTCACCGTTTCCCGTCGCAATGCGCCGGAAAGGTGGTCCATGTCCAATTGTGTATCTGGCATGATTCTGCCTGACTGCTCGTTTTGGTATTTGTGGCACAAAAGGTACCCATGGATCAATCTTGTTTGGGTGCCCAAATACAGGATGAAGCAAATCCCGGAAACAGGTACCTAAGAGTCAGCGAGGCAGAGTTGTCCCCAGGCTGGGACCTGAATAAGAGTCCGAGCACCCAAATCAGGTTCGACTAGCGGATCAGATACCGCAACAATAGACCCTGAAACGGTAATATTTCCAATGTCCTGCGAATCGGCACCCTTGCTACTGGATTCTGGCGCTCTAGCACCTGTATCCGGGTACCATTGATCCTGTATACAGGTACCCTTAAGACCGTATCTTGGTACCGTATTTAGTGTAACTAATTGTTTTAGTTAACTAATAGCATGCTAAATATTGTAAACTATCTAAAGATAATAAACGATTTGTTCGCTTGTGTTCTTATCTATTTGAATGGTTTCGTGGCGAAACCTGGCTAAGGGCGCTTCTTCTGTGGAAAACTCTGCATTCTAGGATAGCTTCGAAACGAAATGTTCGCTACATTGCCCGATATACGCCGGTAAGGCGAACATTATCTGAGGCATCGACAGTGAAAAAAAGCACCCAACCTCCCCTGCCGCCCTATTTGAATCTCGATCCCGAGATTTCAGCGACGAAGTTACCTGATCCTATCGGGACTTCTCGATTCGCTAAAGCCGCAGCTTTCTGCGCCAAAGGGCGCGAAGATCTTGCCCGGCGCGGCTATGCCCCTGACGGCGAAAAGCGCCTTCGCCGTTTCTCAATCTGGGAAATCACCAAGTATCTTATCCCCGTCGCGCCAGCACATCTGCGCCGCGTTCTGAAAGCAAATCCCGATTTGCCGCAAGGCGAAGGGGAAGCGGGTTCCAAATGGTTTACGCTGGAAGAGGTCCTGACGCTCAGACGCCACTTTGCAGCCGAAGGTGTCAGCACCAAAGAGTATCTTCCTTATCGGCCTGAAGGTTTGCCAGCCAAGGTTGTAGCTGTCGCCAATTTCAAGGGCGGCGTAGGCAAAACCTCGACAGCTGCACATCTGGCTATGTCCGCTGCGCTGGATGGCTACAAGGTTCTGGTGATCGATCTCGACAGCCAGGGTTCTATGACATCCATACTTGGGGGACGGGTCGCAGATGAATGGCAGACGGTCTTCCCTCTGATCGCCAAGGATTATGCGCGTGCTGTGCAAGAGGAAAACCGCGTTCGGACCGCCGCTGGTCAGCCTGAGATTCCGTTGGATGAGACATTGCAGGAGGCACTGACCACACTGCCCGGCGATGTCATCCAGAAAACCCACTGGCCTAATATTGATCTGATTGGCGCTCAGCTGAACCTTTACTGGGCTGAATTTCAGATCCCGGTCTGGCGCATGGGATTGCGTAGCTGGCCGCTGTGGGATGGCTTGACGAACTTCCTACAGGATGAAGGTGTGCTGAATGATTACGACATCGTTTTCCTCGATACGCCTCCTGCTCTTGGGTACCTAACGATCAATGCGCTGGCTGCGGCAGACATTTTGTTGGTGCCGCTTGGGGCATCGTTTCTTGAGTTCGACTCGACCGGACGGTTCTTTGACATGCTCTATACCACCTTCGCCAGTATCGAAGATGGAGAGAATGCAGCGCAACGCGCGGCTGGTTTACCGGAACTAAAGTTCGAATGGGATGTAGTGCGCGCGATAATCACGCGGTTCGATGCAAGCCAGCAGACGGACATGGCCAACGTAATCCAGGCGTATTTCGGAGATTTTATGAATGCCTATCGGCAGGATTATACGGCATTAGTCGGGCAGGCTGGCGAGCAGGTGAACGGCATCTACGAAGCAGACTATCGCGATTTCAACCGCGACACCTATGTGCGCGGGCGAGAAACCTTTGATCGGACCTATGCGGAATTCAAAGAGGTTCTGATCGGTTGCTGGTGGCGCGATGCACAGATGGGAGGAGAGGCAGATGGCTAAACGCAGAAGACTGATCGCCCCGGATACGACTGAACTGGAACAGATGGAGGCAGGTTTCGCGACGAAACCCTCGATCAGCCCGTTTGAAACCAAGTCGACAACACCCCCGATTGCCAAGGTGGCCGGTGAAGCCGCATCTCTGAATGGTATGGCCGCTGTGACAGATCGGGTCGCATTAGCGCAGGATCAGGGTGACGCGGCGCGCTGGCGCGATGCGCAGGACGCCGGTCTGGTTGCAGAAATGCTGCCGCTGGACCAAATCGACGCCGACTTTATTCGCCGTGACCGGATGGTCGAAGACGAAGAGGCGATGGCGGAACTGTTGGAGTCGCTACGCGTTCACGGGTTACGTACGCCAATCGAAGTCACGAAAGTGGACGATGGTTTTGGTCTGATTTCGGGGTTCCGGCGCCTTGATGCGTTTCGACGTCTCGCTGAAACCGATCCGCGCTTTGCCGAGATCCCGGCCTTTATTCGCGAAGCCGGAACGGGGCAGGGCGCTTATGTCTCAATGGTCGAAGAGAACGAACTGCGCGCAAACCTCAGCCCGTATGAGCGGGGACGCATCGCGGTTCTGGCAGCAGGGCAGGGGGTCTTCCCAACAACCGAGGCCGCTGTTGATGTTCTCTTTGCAGCGGCCTCGAAAGCAAAGCGATCCAAGGTGCGCAGTTTCGCAGTGGTACATGAGGCGCTTGGGGATTTGTTGCAGCATCCGATTTCATTGACCGAGAAAGCCGGTCTGAAACTGGCAGCGGCCTTGCGTGATGGTGCCCAAAGCAAACTGCGTGAAGCTTTGGCCGGTGCGACGGTTGCAGACCCGAAGTCCGAGTGGATGCTGTTGGAGGCCGCGCTGAAAGAGGCTCCTGAGGTGTCCAAGGACAAAGCCAAGGGCGGTCGTCCACAACAGGTCCAGCGCATTCCCTCACAGGCATTGTCGGGCGGAGGTGACATGCGCGCCGAAGTGACCTCAGATGAGTTGCGTATTCGTATTCGAGGGCGGTCGATTTCCGTCGAAGAAGCTCAAAAGCTATTGGGTGAAATCGCCCGAAAGCTGAACTAGTTTCGTTGCGAAACCCAATAAAGGCCTGCGGTCGGTCCTTCAAACGGTCAGCTGCAGGTCATCCCGGAAATGGGTACCTTAAACGTGCTTTCCATGTGATCCCCAAAATGATGGAATATTGCGCATTATAGGTCAGGGATCCCGACTTACAGAAAGTTAACAAAGATGCAGTCACCACTCTGTCGATAGGGACGATGTACTGCGCTAGACCTTTCAACCTGCGGAGAAAACTTGGTCTCCTAGGGCTTATTAGCTTTCTCTTCTGGCCAGGTTCGAAAAGTGAGAGCATCTCTAAAGGCAATGCTGTCTCGGACCTCTAATGCTCATCAGATTCTATTCAACATAGAGGAGCAGTGCGTTCGCAGATTGCCCATTCTAGCGGACGGTTGGATCGAACAGTAATAGGGAAGATGAGCTATAGGATTGACCTCTATGGATCATAATTACATAAATAGTGAGTTATAGAGTGGGTTATTATACCTCAAGATGTGGAACTGGCAGAACCCAAATTGGCCGACATTTTGTTACGACGCCGCAAGACTTGAACCTTACGAACAACAGTTCCTGTTGTCGTCAGGGGAAGTTATAGGTGCGGTACATCATGTAAACGCGTTGGATCGAGACCAATTGCATATCGACCTTCTGAGCGAAGAAGCGCTGAAAACCAGCGCGATCGAAGGTGAGATGCTGGATCGGCTTAGCGTGCAGTCGTCCTTGCGTCGGCATCTTGGACTGACCCCTGACAGCTATCCATCCAAACCTCGTGAGCAGGGGGTTTCTGAGATGATGGTGGATGTTTACTCCAACTATTCGGAGCCACTGTCACACAGCACCCTTTTTCGGTGGCATGACATGTTGCTTTCGTATGACAAGCAGTTAGAGACGATTGGAGCCTACCGGAGCCACGAGGATGCGATGCAAATCGTATCAGGCCGATTAGACCGCCCAACGGTGCATTTCGAAGCACCACCTTCACATCGTATTCCAACTGAAATGGACCAGTTCGTAGACTGGTTCAACCGCACTGCACCAGATGGTCCCAAACCGCTGCGAGCACTGATCCGCGCCGGGTTGAGCCACCTATATTTTGAGAGCATTCACCCTTTTGAAGACGGCAATGGCCGGTTGGGCAGGGCGTTGGCTGAAAAGTCTCTGGCACAGAATATTGGTCAGCCAAGCCTTATCGCGCTGGCTTTCACGATTGAGCGAGAGCGGAAGGCTTACTACGACCAACTTGAACGCCACCAAAAGACGCTGGACGTCACATCATGGCTCATCTGGTTTGCCGAAACCGTCCTGAAAGCACAGCAAGTGACTCTCGACCGGGTTGGTTTCTTTATCTCCAAGACGCATTTTTATGACCGGTATCGCAATCAGTTCAACGCCCGTCAAAACAAGGTAATAGCCCGTTTGTTCAAAGCTGGGCCGGACGGGTTCAACGGGGGGCTGAGCGCTGAGAACTATATATCGATCACCGGAACGTCGCGCGCTACCGCGACGCGCGATCTGCATGATCTGGTAGAGAAGGGTGCTCTGACCCGAACGGGTGAACTTCGGTATACACGCTATTGGCTAAAACTGGACCAAGAAGGGTAGGGGGCTGAGAAACGGCACCAGCGTACTTTTTACATAGTTGCCTAGTGTCAAGCGACAGAACTGCCCCCTAAGTGCGCTATGAGCAGTGAAAGCAGGCCTTCGCTGCATCAATGCCAACATCCACACATGACCTTCAGAGCAAGCATTCAACACCATAAATTCATGACCAAAAACAGCCACTAAAGGCTGAATTGCGTGAGGACTCAGTGCTAAGCTCAGGATACCCCTGAAAAGAGCCTCTCACTCGGCTTGAGCGCTGTTGGGGCCGCATTTAGTCGGCAGGCAATAAAACTCTGCTACCAACGGAGCAATCCCGAGAGCTTATGCCTGCCATACCTCACAATGCACTTCACCGATCTTACCGGCTCTGCCTGAAAGAGGATTAGTCATAAGCAGCTGTGACAATCATTTCTACTTTCAATACGCTACGAGCAAGTTTCGACTCTCCGCATGCCCGGGCTGGAGCATGGCCTTCGGGCACCCAAGCATCCCAAACAGCATTCATCTCGGCAAAATCAGCCATGTCGGCCAGCCAGATTTCACATTTAAGAATACGGGTCTTGTCACTGCCGGCTTTGATCAGCAGGTCTTCAACTTTGGCCAGGATATCGCGCGTTTGCTCGGATACTGTAGCTGCGTCCGAGGTCTGGCCGCAAAGATAAGCTACGCCGTTGTGTTTGACGATCCGGCTCATGCGCTGGCCGGTTTCGATCCGAGTGATAGTCATGTTTTGTACCCTTCCAGTTTTGGGAAGCTTGAGTGATGTTGTGTGATGCCAAATGGCGATTGGCAGATAAGATTTATTGCGTCTTGCTGGGCTTTCGGGACAGTGTTGGCTGGTTTTATGGTTGGTCGTTTGTCAGTTCGTTTTGGTACCCAAAGAGCGCAGGCAACCCGCCAGTGTGTAACATGACGACTTTCTGCCCGGGTTGGATTTCACCTACGGTCACCAGATGCAACAACCCGGCAAAGGTTTTTGCGGAATAGACTGGGTCGAGGAATATTCCTTCTGTGCGCGCCATCTTTTTTAGAGCCGCGTGGGTCATTCCACTTAGTTTGCCATACCCCGGGGGCAGCGCCTCATCCAGAACGTTTATCCGGTCCTGCAGGGGTGCTGCGTTGATATCCAGCAAATCCGCCAGTTTCTGCAGAACGGTATTCATTCGGGCCTGTTGTTTTTTGCGATCCCGGCGCACGCAGACCCCAAAAACGGAAGCATCGTTTTCTTCCAAGGCTATTCCTGTCAACAAGCCTCCATGTGTGGCTCCGCTACCAGACGGGACGACGACGGCATCAATATCCTGCATCTGCTGGGACAATTCCTGTCCGGCAACGACATAGCCCAAGGCACCTAAGGGTGGGTGGTTCAATCCCAAGTGTATGACATATGGTTTGCGCCCCTGAGCTTTCAGTTCGTCGGCGCGCGCGTGCAACGCAGCATCCGCGCCTGTTTCGTCCTCACCCTCAGGATAGCTCATATGTTCAGCGCCTAGAATCTGAGCCAACAAGACATTCCCAGAACTGTAGTATTCCTTGCCCATATCCGGCACACGCTCTTCCAGTTGCAGCACGGACTGCATTCCTAATTTGGCGGCAGCGGCTGCCGCGGACCGAACGAAGTTGGACTGAACTGCACCGGTAATCAAAATGGTATCGGCACCTTGCTGAAGGGCGTCCCCAAAATAGAACTCGAGCTGCCGTGTTTTGTTTCCACCGAACCCCAGACCGGTCAGATCATCGCGTTTAAGCCAAAGGTCTATCCCCAATTCTAGAGACAATCTGTCCAACCGTTCCAAAGGTGTTGCACCAGACATGAGCTGGGCTCGCGGAAATCTGTCCAAGTTATTTCTTTGTGTCATCGTCTGCCCTTCGATTTTACGCGATCGTAAATGCGCGATGAGAGAGAACACCGCAGGCTATCAAAGAAACTACGCGGATAGCTGCAGTGACTAGCGATTGTGCCAAATAAGGGCCTATGACGCGACCGAGAAGGCTACCAATCAGTGTGAGTGCGACGAAAACCCATAGTTGTGGTCCATAAGTGAACGCCTGTGGCTGAGACAGGCTATGCAACAGGAACGCTATGCCGTACGCCACAAGCGCAATGGGTTGCACCAGCTTTGCAACCTCTTTGGCTGAGCGGCCTTTCGCAATCAATCCGAAAACCATCAGGGGACCGGGCGTCGCCGCCCAAACGGTTGCCAGCCCAGACAATCCAGAGACGGTTGAAAATCCCGCTGTTCCAATTGAACGCCGCAAGGGCAGCAAGGTCGTAATAAGCCCGATCAGCAACAGGCTGGCCGTCAATGCCAGGACAAACGCCTCACTCAGCAAGGGGTAGATTGCGAGCCCCGCGATGACTCCGGCGAGGCATCCTAAAATTGCCGTGCGAATTGTCTGTCTGTCGGACCTGAGCACGTGCCTGTCCGTTGCTACTGCTGAAATAAGGGTGTTCAACAGCAGCAACAAGGGAACCGCTGTTGAAGTCCCAAGCAGGATCATCATCGGCGGCCCCGCAAGGATGCTAAACCCGATGCCAACACCGACTTGCAGCATTGCGCCAAGGCCGATGGCAGCCATCAGGATGGCAAAGTCAACGGACACTAACCCCCCCACGTCCCGCGCGATACTGATGTCTCGTTACGCCCAAGGCATGATGCCGGTATAGGCTTGGCGCGTCGCAACGGTATGTGCCATCTGCGCCAGTGTCGTCAAATCGAAGACTGGAAGCTGAAGCTCTTCCTGAAGGCGCGCGGCATATGGAGGCAAATCAGTACACTCCAGCACCAGCGACCGTATTTCAGGTGTTTGTTGTTTGAGTCGCCGCGCGGCCCCAAGAACTTCGGCCTCGATCAGATCAGTGTCCATGCGGGTCCGCGTGTTCCTCAGGATAACCTCAGCGAATTCGCTGGTATCCTCCAACCCTTGCACCGCGACAGGAATACCAGCAGCCCCGACACCTTCGAAATGCCTCGGTGTCAGTGCTGATGCATCTGCGGTTAGCACGCCTACCGGGGCATTCGCTCCGGTCATGTGAAAGGCCAGTGGCACCTGGATCAGACTGGACGCGAAGACGGGAATGGAAACCGCTGCGGCCAGTTCCTTTTGAAACAAGGCCAGAAAACCGCAGCTTCCAGTGATGGCCCGAACGCCCTCAGCTTCAAGCCGTCTTGCGCCCTCAATAAAGGGGGCGAGCAACTCAGGCGTCGGGTTGTTGAGCAGTGTCGGGACCGTAATGCCGTCGATCATTTCATAGAGCACCGGAAATGGCAGACTGGACGGATTCTTGATATGCCCGGGCGGTTTCGGGAAATAGCTTTCAAGGCACAAAACCCCGATCGAAGCCCCGCAGATATTCTGGCCGCCTTCGTAGATTGGCATGATGCAAAGATCCTTTCGAATTGAAGATTTAGAAACGGGCCAGCAAGAATGGGTCCAGATTGATATTTGGGCTGCGATCGGACATGAGATCCGCCACAAGCTCTCCGGTCTTTGGCGCCATCATCAGGCCATAATGAGAATGCCCGAACGCAGCGTAGAGCCCGTCTTTGCCATCGAGCGGTCCTATTGCGGGCAGGCTATCGGGAAAAGAGGGACGCCGTCCCATCCAGAACTGTGCATCTTCGGTATTGAGATCCGGCACCAAAGACTTGGCCTGATCGATCAGTATCTTTTCTTTGCGCGGATCGGCTGGGGCATCGACACTGCCAAATTCGGCCGTACCAGCGACCCTGAGACCGCCTTGCATTGAGCTCGCGACGACCTTTGCATCCACATCCATGATTGAATTGTTCAACACAGCTGAAGGGCTTGGGAATTCAACATGGTAGCCCCTCTCGGCAACGAGCGGCACAGATAAACCGAGAGGTCTCAGAAGGTCAGCAGACCAGACTCCGGCCGCCAGAACAACCTGGCGCGCGTGCAATGTGTTTTGCAACGTGGCGATCTGCCAATTGCCTTCTTCGTTGCGTGTCAGCTTGGTGACTTCGGATCGCACGAATTCGGCCCCTTGCGCACGCGCTTTTTCGGCCAGAACCGCACCCAAACGACCCGGCGAAGTCGCGCGCGCCTGTCCTTTGATCACAATTGCGGCTTTGAATTCTTCAGATAGCGCGGGTTCCAGGTGTCTTAACTCAGTGCCGCCTACACGCTCCAACTCACCTCCCTTTTCCCGGCGGATCAGATAACCAAGCCCATCCAGGTCGGCCTCTTCCGGGTTGCGGAACGCGTGGATATAGTAGCTGTCGGCGATCAGGTCTTCGTGCCCAGTGCCTTGCAGATGCCGACGATATAGATCGATGGACGGGCGGCACAAAATCTCCATCGCATCCGAGACTTCGCGCACAGACCCCTCGTCGGACTTGCCAAGAAAACGCATCCCCCATGGGATCATCCTGGGCCAGAATGACGTCCGGACCGATAGCGCGCTTTTCGGATCCAGCAGCATTTGGGGAAGTTTCTTCCAAATGCCTGGAACTGCCTGTGGAATGATCGACCACGGCGACACCACACCAGCATTTCCGAACGAAGTTTCCTGCCCGGGTTCACCTCGGTCGATCAGCCGAACCGGGATGCCGCGTTCCTGCAGTGACAGGGCACAGCAAATGCCGACGATCCCAGCGCCGATGATGGTCACTTGTTCCGTCATCGCATCAGGCCGGAGATTGACTGCGGCTGCGCGCGATCAACTGGGTTACAATGACAGGGGAGGCCACGGCCAGAGCGATCAGGTCCGCTGTCAGACTTGGCGCAACGAAGATGATCCCCGCAATAGCCATCAGAACCCGACCTGCAATATTCATCGGTTTCAGCCAATAGCCCACGACAGCGGCCGACAGGGCGATAACACCGGCGATACAGCTTGTTGCGGTATAGGTGAACTCCCACAGATTGAACCCGGTTGAGGACACGAACAGCAAGACCGGCGCATAGACAAAGGCCATCGGGGCGATGACTTTGCCCAGTCCAAGGGTGAAGGCCGATAACCCGGTTCGGAACGGGTTCGAGTTGGCAATCGCTGCGGCCGCATAGGCCGAGGTACAGACAGGTGGGGTGATCTCGGACACCACGCCGTAATACAGCACGAACAGGTGGCTTGCGATGGGCGGGACACCAAGCTGTGCAAGTGCGGGCTGCGCAACGGATACCAGCATGATATACAGCGCAGTTGTCGGGATGCCTGCGCCCATCAGGATGCAGACAACAGCAATGAAGACCAGCGAGATGAACAACTGCAGGTCTTCCATAGCAAATAGCTGGAAGCTGCCAAACGAGGTCATGTTGTAGAGGTCGGTTGCCAGATTGCCCGCGCCCTGCGTAACCATGAAGCCGATGCGAAAGCCGATGC
Source organism: Ruegeria sp. CH6 (assembly GCF_056537005.1). Classification (NCBI taxonomy): domain Bacteria; kingdom Pseudomonadati; phylum Pseudomonadota; class Alphaproteobacteria; order Rhodobacterales; family Roseobacteraceae; genus Ruegeria; species Ruegeria sp. CH6. The sequence goes on from NZ_JBQFQS010000004.1 coordinate 262,797, forward strand.
CGGTGGTGTTGATGACACCCACCACGATGCCGACAGCGGCGGCAGCGGCCCCCACCGCCAGCGAGTATTTCACGCCCAACTCGACCGCGGCCAGCATCTCGGGCACTTCGATCCGTTTCTGGGGGTTCAGCGTAGCGATCACTGACAGGCCGCAAAGAATGGCCGTCATGGTCAGATCGAATCCACCATCAGAGAACTTCCAAAGCACGAAAGCAAGGAACGCCGCCGCATAGATCAGTGTTGGCGGTTGCTTGATGCGCGACATGCCCGCGATCACCGCCAGCGATATGCCGCAGAAGGCCGACATGAAGGGTGTGTAGCCAGTGAACAAAACCACCAGCAGCCCGATCAGGGGTACTATATTGGCCCAACCCTCTGCCCAGACAGCCTTGAGCTGCGGCAGTTGTTCTTTTGCCAGACCTTTCAGGTTCAGCTTGCGCGCCATTAGGTGCACCACGGCAAAGACGCCGACATAGTGCAGGATCGCCGGGAAGATCGCCGCGATTACGATGGTTGTGTAGGGAACCTCGAGGAACTCGGCCATGATGAAGGCGGCTGCACCCATGATCGGCGGAGTGATCTGACCACCGGCCGACGACGCAGCCTCGACCCCGCCCGCAAAATGGCCGGGGTATCCAAGGCGCTTCATGTTGGGAATTGTCAGCGCGCCGGTCGAAACGGTGTTGGCCACCGAAGAGCCCGAAATCGTGCCGAAGAAGGCCGAGGATACCACCGACACTTTTGCCGGACCGCCGGTATAACGGCCCGCCAAAATCGTTGCGTTATCGATGAAAAGCTGTCCCAACCCCGTGCGCTGCGCGATCACGCCAAACAGCACGAAATGGAACACGATGGTCGAAACAACCCAAAGGGTGACGCCGTAGATGCCCTCTTGCGGGAAGTACATCGACGACACGAAAGTTTTGAAGTTCACGCCGGGATGCTGCAGCAGGCCGGGGAAATACGGCCCAAGCAGGGCGTAAGAGATAAAGACACAGATGATCAGTGGCAGCACCCAGCCCAACGTGCGGCGCGCGATGTCCAATACCAGCAGGATGATGATCACGCCCAAAATCACATCGTAAGTGTTGGGGTTGCCCATGCGGAACGTCTGTTCCTCGATCCCCAGAAACGGAATACCGCGCCAGGCGACACCCACATACAGGGCCGCCACGATCCCCAGCGCCATGAAGACCAGATCGTAAAGGGGGATGTTTCCGATGCGGAACCGGCTCACCTTGAGCGCATAGAGGCTTTTTGCCCCGATAATCGGGATAGTCGCGTAGACCAGAATGAACAGCAGGGCCAGATAGATGCCCATATGCCAGTGGTCGGCCGGCAGGCCAAACCCGGCCGTGAAGAATTCATAGAATGCAAAGATCAGGGCAACGACACGCAGAACCTTGCCGGTCGTCGGTGTAACCTGCCGGACGGCGGCACCTTCGTCGAATTGTTCTTCGATGGCAGCCAGTTCCTCGGCTGTCAGCTCGTGGTCATCAAGTTTCTGTGTCTCGGACATGATGGCCCCCCTGATTACGCGTATTTAGAGTACCCGGTGCCCCAAAAGGGACACCGGACGTTTAAGCTGTGTAAGGCTGAATTACTGAAGAAGTCCGGCTTCTTTATAGAACTTCTCAGCGCCCGGATGCAGCGGAACACCCAGCGCCTCGACACCGTCCAGCGCTGTCTCAGCAGTGATCTGCTTGCCCTTAGCATGGCCGTTATCCAGCAGTTTGCGGGTGTTGTCGTTCCACAGGGCTTTGGTCAGCTCATAGACCAGTTCGTCAGACAAATCTGAGGATACAACCAGCATCGCGCTGACCGCGGGGGTTTTGGTCTCGGCGTCGATCCCTTCATAGACACCGCCCGGAATGGCCGAGGGGATATAGGCCGGGATTATCTCATTGATCTTCGCCAGATCTTCGTCCGAGAAGGAATGCAGGTTCATGCCCTTGGTCGAGGACAGCTGCACCATCGCGGCAACCGGCCAGCCCGCAGCATAGAAATAGGCGTCCAGCTGACCGTCGGCCAAACGTTCGGCGCTCTGGCTGTTGTTCAGTTCGGCTTCGTCCATGTTTTCACGGTTGACGCCCCAGGCGTCCAGCATCTGCAGCACGGCAACCTGCGTGCCGGAACCAGCCTGCGCGATACCAACGCGCTTGCCTTCCAGATCGCTCAGATCGTTGATCGTTGATCCGGCTGGCAGAACAAGATGCAGGTCCTCGGGGAACAGGTTGGCCACGATGCGCAGGTTGGGGTGAGGTTTGCCCTCAAACTTGCCTTCACCCAGATACATCGAACGCGTGACGTCGGCGGCGGCCAGACCGGCCTCCAACTCGCCGTTTTGAACGGCGGCATTGTTAAAGACAGACGCGGTGGTGGATTGCGCAATCGCGATCAGACCCGGAACACCGCACTGTCCGCCCTCTTCACACGGACGCGACCCCGGAGGGGCGGAGATACCGTTTGCGATGGTGCCGCCAATGGGGAAATAGGTTCCGCCAGCACCACCGGTGCCGATGCGGAAAAACGTCGGGTCCTGCGCCAGCGCGGGTGCGGCTAAGGCGCCAGCCAATGCAAGGCCTGTCAAACACTTCACAAATTTCATTGTAGTCTCCGTCGTTGGTTCGTTGGATTCGGTTGATCCGAACTTCGATCCTGAAAGCCTAGTGAGAATTATCATAAATACAAATTTGTTATATTTCACAAAACTAAGGTTTCGCTTATGTATTGAGTATGAACCTGACACAGCTCACCGTATTTCGCGAGGTGATGGAAACCGGCTCCATCTCGCAGACTGCCAAGAAACTGAACCGCACTCAGCCCGCGATCAGCCTTGCATTGAAGAATCTTGAAAAGGCACTGGGGCTGACCCTGTTCGAGCGCAAGGGACGACGATTGGTGCCCGTACCTGAGGCGCATTACCTTTTAGCTGAAACCACAGGTATTTTGGACCGACTTGCGGCAATTTCCAGCACAATGGAAGGATTGATCAAGGGGCATTCCGGCAGCCTCAATATCGCTACAATGCCTGGCCCGTCTGCCTTCTTGTTCCCGCGTTTTATTAGCCAGTCGGTTGGTGAGAACCCCGAGATACGTATCACTTTGTCCACGCGCAGTTCGCCTCAGATTATGGAGCTTGCAGGGACCCAGAATATTGATTTCGGCTTTGCGGATTTCGAGCATTCAGCCGGGAAAGAGCCTCAGTATTCCACCGAACTGATCCGGGCAGACTGTTTTTGTGCCGTTGACAGTGATAGCCCGCTTGCTTCCCGCAAGATCATAAGCATTTCCGACCTCGACGGGGCTCCCATGGGAGGGTTGCATGCCACGCATCCATTCCAGCGCAAAATTAGACAAGAGTTTGAGGATGTTTCAGCTGACTATAATCCAACGGTGACCTGCCAGTACTTTCTGCCATTGATACCATTCGTGAGTTCTGGTCAGTGTTACTCGATCGTGGACCCGCTGACCGTAGCGACTGAACAAGAACTAAATCTGTCAAACGGAAAGGTCGCGTTTTTACCCTTTGAGAAACCACTAAGATACGAATACGCGCTTCTCGAGCCCGATCACCGTCCACCGTCTCAATTGGCTTTGAAGATCAAAGCGGGTTGGAAAGCCGAAGTGCTAAAGATGTTGAAAGGGGTGAAGGCCAAACCTCATGCAGTTGGGATAGATGAAACGGGAAGCGAGCAGAGTTAAGCAACTTTGGCTCTTCAAACTGAAAATTGCCGGGGAAGAAGGTTCGCTTAGAATCGACTTTGGCGGGCCAAAGAATGTCATCTATGGGCCAGTCGCGTTTGCAGCACCGAACCTCATGAACGGCAGCACTCCGTTGATGACCTTAAAAGCTAAGGCTACTCGGTGCCTTAAGGGTGTTGCGCTTCTGCGTTTGTGCATTAATCTTTATTGAAAACAAAGAATTAGGATTTGTATTGAGACCCCTGATAAAGATCGCCGCTATTTGCGCAATAATCTACTGCTTTGGTACTCTTTTCTGGATGCTCCAGGTAGCAAAGACGCCGCTGAGCATGACCCATTTTCTGCTGTTGCTGGGCGGCATTTTCGCAACTTTCGTTGCGCTGATGGCTAAAGAGCCCTGGGATCTGGGCAGCCCCTCATCGAAACGTCCTGATGAGCCTGAGAAACCACGAACTGACATGACTGTTGATGAGATGCTTTCTGGTGTCGATTCCCAGGAAATCGGAGCAGTCATGGAAGAGCTGGAAGGTCATGCGACGAGACCAGCTGAAATACCGGGTTGGGCTATTCGGTTGGTGTCGCCCTATGCAGATACGCCTCCGCCGAACTCTTGGTTCGGAGGACGGCCCGCACTTCCCGCTGATTTTGAATGGCCGAGGAACACAGCGGGTCAGGCGATGAATTTTGTAGCCCAGATAGATCTCGGCGAAATCCCCCCGGAACCGGAGACTGCGCAAAGAATACCCGGGCTTCCCGAGGCCGGCACGATGGTGGTTTTTGCCAATTTCCGAGGCGATCTGGGCCATTTGATCACGATCTTTCCAGAGCATAGTCAGTTGCGGGAACGGTCAGAGCCAGATGATCTGGAGGCCACTTTCCATTATCGAAGAAAGGTTGTGTTTCCAAAGTGGCATTTTGAGCTGATTCCTTATCTAGACAGCGCCGAGGCGACTCCGCCCGGAATATTGGGTGAAGAGGAACCTCACGAATGGATCACGAACTGGGGCCTCGCTTTGGCAGAGTTGGACGCTGCATCCTATTCAATCCGGAGCCATCGGGGTGACCGAAACAGGCATCTGAGCGACCTGCGTCGAATGAAACGGAGTGAATGGCCTGCGGCGCGCGGCAACCCAGAGATACTGGAAAGAACAAGATTCTACCGGCAGGTCTCGAACATGTTGTCGCCCTTGCAGAAAGAGATTGCAGCGTTTCGAAAGCTTGCGGAAAACCACGATCCAAGCGACGCCGTAGATCAGGAAGCCTTACAACGCCTGATGTCTGCACGGATGGACCTTGTGGCAAATCTGCCTGCGAATGCCAAATACGGTATCGCTTCGCTCAACCGCGATCATCAATCAAATATACTTCATAGCTTGCTTCTGGAAAGAGATGTGACACTTGAGGAAAAGCTGTCTGACCTGCCTGAGTGTTTCCACGACTTTGTGAGCAAGCACATTAGCGCCTGGCGCGGACATAGGCTTTTTGGCCAGAAACTTCCAAAAACGACTTCGATCCTGGACTTTCGTAGTGTCCAATGCGTGCTGGATATCAAAGCTGATTATTATCTTGGCACCGAGAGTGAACACCAAGATGGGTTTTCGATCTGGACTCCGATCGAAGCGCTGACCGCCGGGGATTGGTCAAAGACAAAGATGTACCATCACACGAATGTTTAGAAAGGTATCGGTCTTCTCAATGAGACTCTGCCGAATTGCGGCCTCGACCTGAATTCGCAGTACACAGACCCTAAGGCATTACCCATTCGATCTTTGCCGAACTAAATGAAATATGAACCGAAAATCGGATGTGTCTTGACCGTGCGGCGTTTGTAAAAATGAGATCCTGCCGCCGCTCTCTGGGGCGAGCCTGAACAGACCCTTTGAACCCTGAGCGGATATTGAGCGGTGCAAATGCTGCGTTTCGCCATACCGGCCATTCAGTAGTGCCTACATCGGTCGGAACGGGAAAGATATGCACGCCTGCTTCGTAATGCGATTCCTATATTTGATGTTCATGATCAAATCCGAGGAATGCTCTGAGTTCCTCAAGAAGAGGAGCCAGAGCATCTTTTTCGACATGATCTCTCAAGATGGATTGGCAACGGCATTAACTCGCCCCCAAAGCCTGCCCGTTTTCATCAAAGTAGTGCAGTTTTTCAGTCGGGAAATGCAGTCCGATCTTAGCCCCGGGCTCAAGATCCGTATCTCCATTCAGGCGGACAGTAACTTTTTCTTCGCCGCCACAATCAACGATTAGGAAAGTATCAGCGCCCAAATATTCGATTACCTCAATGATACCATCGCTTTGACCATCACCAGCTGCGACCACCTCAATATGCTCAGGCCGCACGCCGAGTTTGGTTGCGTTGCCGGATAGATCAAACTCACCACTACGACCGTGCTCCAGCTTGTAAGTGCCGCCTTCAGTCGTGCAGGGCAGGATGTTCATCTTTGGACTGCCGATGAATTGGGCCACGAACAGATTGGCAGGGCGTTCGTACAATTCTCGCGGCGTGCCGACCTGCGCGATCTTACCATATTCCAGCACCACAATCCGGTCGGCGAGTGTCATGGCTTCTACCTGATCGTGCGTCACGTAGATCATTGTACGCTTGAGGCTTTGGTGAAGTTTGGCGATTTCATACCGCATCTCAACCCGAAGCGCTGCATCTAGGTTTGAAAGCGGCTCATCGAACAGGAACGCCGTCGGATCACGTACGATGGATCTTCCGATTGCCACCCGCTGCCGCTGACCGCCAGACAGGTCCTTTGGCCTGCGCTCAAGGAATGGTCCCAGCTTGAGAACCTCGGCGGCCCGGTTGACCTGTTCGGCTATCTCGACCTTGGAAACACCGGCTACTTTCAGAGAGAACCCCATGTTCTCGGCAACCGTCAGGTGCGGGTACAGCGCATAGGATTGGAACACCATCGTCAGCCCGCGTTTTGAGGGCGGGTGATCCGTGACATCGCTGTCATTGATCAACAACGACCCGCGCGAGATGTCCTCGAGGCCACCAATCATACGTAGCAGGGTAGACTTCCCACAGCCGGACGGGCCGACGAAGACAATAAATTCACCTTCATCAATCTTGAGGTCTACGCCCTTGATGACTTGCGCAGAGCCGAACCATTTTTCGACTGACTTTAGTTCGATGCTACCCATCAGGCCCTCCCTGCCCAGTGAAGCCAGACAGCGGCTGTCCACGTGAATGCCTGGCCACCCGCAGGGCTGCCGGTTTTGGGGTCGAAGTATTCTGCGAACCCATAGCCCGATATCAGTTCGGCAGTTTTCTGGCGCAGCTGTTCTGCCTGTTGTGAATGCCCCATATCCTCCAAGCCAAACCCGATCATCATGTTCATGAAAGCCCAGGTCGGACCTCGCCAGTACCGACGTGCGTCGAATTTCGGCATATTCGAGTCATAGCTTGGAACGGGATAAGGCACAGTTTTCAGAACTGATTTCAATCCCTTAAGCATCCGATCGGACTCCATGCCAGCGTACCAACACAAGTATGACGCGTTGGAAATACTGTCGGCCATCTCCCCGGTATGCGCATCACGCGAGTCGAAGCTCCCTAGGTCATCGTTCCAAAGCGAACGCGCGCCAGTTTCCAGCTTTTCAATATCCTCACTCAGACCCTCGGCCTCCAGTCCGAGCTTCTCGCTGATCATCAGCAAGTCCCGTGCAGCGCGCAGAGTGGTGAAAGTCATAGTGGGATCGGCGACGCGGAATGGGTTCAGGGACAACAGGGCTTGCTGGTCCCATCCCGCATCTCGGCCGATCTGAACCAGCTTGATGTATCGGTCGTAGTCGAACTTTGTAGGCCGGTCGTCGCTGTTCACGTGACTGGTGTCGCGGCGCTGGTATTCCCCAACATCCGATGCATCCATGCGCGCCATGGAGTTGTCCCAATCAGGGGCGTTGTCGCGACCCGCCTCCCACGGATGGGTCGTGCACACGGCACCGAATTCATCAAGGCGCCATTTCATGATCCAACGATGCCACGCCAACAGTTTAGGGAATAGCTCCTTCATGCGAGTATCCCCAAACGCGGTATCCTGTTCCCAGATTTTACGTGCCATGGTCCCAGCAATAGGGGGTTGGATGATGCCCGAAGACGGGATCGGGCCATTGCATCCCCAAACATCGGGACCGGGAAAATACCCTTCATCCTGCTGGTGGAAAAGGATATGCGGAACCATGCCATCTGCCCATTGCCCGGTGAACAGCGTCTCGATCTCAGTCCAGGCGCGGTCGAGGTCGAACTGGGCAAAGCCAAGCGCGGCAATCGCGCTGTCCCAGTTCCACTGGTATGGATACAGTCCCTCGGTCGGGATGGTGTAGCCTCCGCGATCGTTGGCAATCAGGATATTGCGCGCTTCGCGGTCGGGGTTCGTATGTTGGTTCATCTGTGTCATCCTTTGACAGACCCCGCTGTGAGGCCCTTGGTCATGAAACGTTCAAGCCCCAGGAACAGCGCCATGATTGGAACGGTGGCGATCACCGCACCGGCCATCAGGTGCTGACGGGGAATTTCTGAGGAGTTCAGCATCGTGACCCCTCGGGTCAGAGTGAATTTCGACGGATCGTCCAGCAGCATGAAAGCCAGCAGGAATTCATTCCAAGCGATCATGAAGACATAAAGTGAGACCGATGCCAGCGCGGGCAGGCTGAGGGGCAGGGTGATCTTCCAGATCACCGCCAGACGCGACAGACCGTCCATCAGCCCGGCCTCTTCCACTTCGGTCGGCAGACCCCGGAAGTAGCCTTGCAGCATGTAGAGCGCGACCGGGATCGTGGTGACCGGGTAGATCATGACGATGCCGAGGATCGAGTTGCGCAAGCCGGTCAGTGAGAAGGCGATATAGATCGGCAGCGCCAGAACGATCATCGGCACCATGTAGATCAACAAGATCGAACGCGAGAACGCCTTTTGACCCTGAAACCGGAACCGCGCCACCGCGTAAGCGCCTGGTACGCTAAACAGTAGCGTGATGAATACGGTCAGGACCGAGACATAAAGCGAGGTCCATAGGTAGGTCCCGAAATTGAAGTCTCGGAACAGTTCGGTGTAGCTGCGGAACAGGTCGGTGCCCTGAGACAGGTCGACCGAAAAGTCCAACGGGTTCTGCAACAATGCCTGTTGAGATTTCAGGCTGGTCATGACCATCACGTAGAACGGGATCACGACGATTGCCGTGAAGAAGATATAGCCAAACCCAGTGCAGAAACGGATCACTGCCTCTTCGTATTCATGGCGCGTAAGCGCTCCGAATGGTGTTTCCTTCAGGATCGCCGCCAAGGAAAGGTGCATGACGACGGCCATGGCGATAACCGTGACCACAACCGCTTGCAATGATGTGTCTGAGCCGATCAGAACCGGGCCAAATCCGGTCAACCCGGACAGGCCTAACAACGCTGATATGCTGAGGCGGGCCGGAGCACGCTGCGCGGGAAAACGGACATAGACCAACCCGGCAATCGCGCCCCAAATCAGGCAGAGCAGAACTTGCGGGCGAAAAGCGGCCCCGGTTGAAAACGACATGGTGATGGCAACGGTGGTGGCGACCACTACTAGCCACAGCGCGCCCAAAACCGGAGCTGTAAGATACCCTTTGCGCATCACAGACCCTCCTCACGGCTGATGAAGCGAAAGAAGACAAAGCTGAAGGCGATCAGGCACAACAGGATCACGACGGCCACCGCCGCACCGGCACCGATGTTCGAGATCGCAAAGGCCTGTTCATAGACGTTGACGGTCAGCGTGCGGGTGCCTGCATTGCCGCCGGTTAGCAGAAAAATGTCGTCGAACTTGTTGAACGTCCAAATGAAGCGCAGCAGGAACAAGACCGACAGGATGCCCAGCAGTTGCGGGATGCTCAGCAGCCAGAACTTCTGGAACGGAGAGGCCCCGTCCATATCGGCGGCCTCGTACATGCTGGAGTCGATGGACTGCATCCGGGCCAGAATGAACAGGAAGGACAGCGGGAAGTAGCGCCAGATCTCGAACACTGTGACCATGATCAGCGCCAGCGGGCGCTCACCGAAGAAATTAATCGGCTCGCTGCTTAGCCCCATCTGCACCAGCAAAGCGTTGGCCGATCCCGAGAAGGGATCGAAAAGCGTGACCCAGGTGAAAGCGACGGCGATGACGGGGGCGACATAGGGGAACAGGTAAAGGCCGCGGATGAAGCCTTGTCCCCTAAAGCTCTTGTTGAGCAACAAGGCGGCGAATAATCCCATGACCAAAGCGCCAATCGTCCCGAAGACCGTATAGAATAGCGTGACCCAGAGTACGCCCCAGAACTCCGACCCATCAAAGACACGTGCAAAGTTCTCGAGGCTGAATTCAAGGTTGGTCAAAACGTTCGGACCACTGCCGGTGAGGCGCGGTTCGGAGTCCTCGACGATTTCTTCGAATGCGTCGGGATCGCCGTCGACCGTGACCGGGATGCGGATACGCTCACGCTGGCCGCCGTCCAAGGTTCCAAAATCGCAGAACAAATCCTTCCCGTCTAAAACGCAGGGCGCGGCAATTTCGCCGACTACAACACCGTCGGGCAGCACATCGGTCAGGGTCACGCCTTCGATGGCGATTTCCTGGCTGGAGTTCCTTAGACGGTATTCGATCCGCAGATCGTCACCAGAGCCGCGCAGGCTTTCACGGACAACCGGAGCAGGCGGGCGCAGGTCGGACAGGGTAAACGGCTTGAAGCTGATCCAGATGATCGCCAGCAAGGGCAGGATCACCACAAGCGACACGCTGATCACGGTCGGAGCCAGCAGCGCCCAGGCCAGACGCGCCTCGCGTTTGGCAAGAGCCCCGGTTCCGGTCGGTGGGGTGGCCGAAGACATGGGATACCTCGAAGGGTTGCGAGCAGCGGCGCGAACGCCGCTGCAGGTGCTGGTTGATTACTGAACTTTGGCCAGCTCTTCGTTCATGGCTGCAACTGCGGCAGCCGCGTCAATCTCATCATCGATATACTGCCGGACCACGCGGTTGATGGCCTGAGAGTTGATCATCTTCGACGCCAGCGCCAATTGACCTTCAGCCACACCCCAGCGCTGCGCAACGTCCAGACCGCCAACGATCTCGTCGATCATCGCTTGGTCATAAAGCTCACCCAGGGGGGCCTTACGGTCAACGCCTACAGGCAGCTCGGCCCATGCTTCGGAAAAGGCAGTCGGATTGTCGGCGTTGCCGCGACGAACAGGGAACTTGCCCTCAGGCGCAATTGCCAGCGTTTGGGTGTATCCGTCATCCATCGCGAACTTCACGAATTCCATCGCCGCGTCCGTGTCAGCATCGTTGGTAATGCCAAAGTACCTCACATCACCCCACGCTGCGCCATCTGGATTGGACGGGCCAGAGAAGTTGGTCACGATGCCGGTCTTGCTTGCCAGTTCGCTTGAGGTCGGATCGTCGTTGATTGTCGGCGGCGCACTGTCCCGCAAGCCGGCCAGTTCATCAAGAATGAAGGGCGACCAGATGATCATCGCTGCCTTGCCGTCGAAATAAAGCTCTCGCGATTGCTTCCAGTACAGCTCACCCGGAGGTGACGCTTTCGAGATTGCTTTGTAGAAATCGAGAACCTCGGTTGTCTTGGCCTCATCCAGTGGCTTGAAACCATCAGCGCCAACCGGCGAGACGCCATTGGCGAGGAACACATGTTCCAGCACTTGGCTCATGAAGTTCTCATCCACTTTGGTCGCCGCAACGAAGCCATATATTTCAGGCGGGTTGTGCAGTTTCTCCAGTGCGGCCAAGACGCTGTCAAACGAGTTGGGCGCATCCAGCCCGGCTTCGTCAAATAGGTCTTTGCGGTAGACAACCATCTGTGTCCAACCATCGACAGGCACTGAGGCTGTTTCTCCATTAAAGGCCGCCATACCCAACGCACCGGGGGCGAAAGTGTCGGCACCCAGCTCTTCGATCACTTCTGTCGCAGCTTCGGTGTCAAGGATACCTGCTTCGGCCCAAGGCAGGGCGTATTGCAACGGATGATAGACCACATCTGGCAGGTCGCCTGCAGCGAAGGCTGCGGTCGCTCGCGTGCCCAGATCGGTCTCGGTGACTGGGATCACCTCAACGGTGGTGCCGGTTTCCGCTTTGAACTGGTCCGCCATTTCCTGTTGTTTGGCCAGCCGTTCTGGTTGCTCCTCAGTTGTCCAGAAACGAATTGTATCTGCCTGTGCTGACACGGCTGCCAAGGCCAGCGCCAGCGATGTGCCAAGCATCAGTCGAGATGCCTTTGGTGTAAGTTTCATGATCGGTCTCCTCCCCGATTTCCATTTCTGAATTGTGTAATTTTTTGCGCCAGCTCTTCAGGTGTCAGGCGCGGTGGTCCATCGGATTCCCGTTCCAAAAGAACGGCTTCGCCCAACTCACGCAGGCTTTCCGGTGCTTCTCCACGGGTTTGCCGTATGAGCATTTCAGCAAGGCGTTCGCCAGCCCGCTGTGAGTCGACGCTGAATGTCGTAAGGCCCGGGCTGACGTATTGGCTTTCGGGTATGCCGTCATACCCAAGGATCGAGACATCCTGGCCGATTTGCAGACCAAACTTGGCGCAAACAGTATATGACCCCAATGCGGCCAGATCAGTAGCAAAGACGATCCCGGTTGGTGGATTCTCCAACTCCAGCAAAGCTCGCGCCTGGATTGCCCCTTCATCACGGGTGCGCGCGCCCTCGCGGATCAGTTCAGGATCGATAGGCAGGCCAGCGGCCCTCAGACCTTCAAGATAGCCATCGCGTCGAAGGTGGCTGTAGTTGAATTTCGGATCGCTGCCGACAAAGCCGATGCGACGATGGCCAAAGCCGCTCAAACGGCTGACCGCGCTATGGATTGCAGTTTCACCCGAGATATCGAACCAAGATGTATCGCTGTATGTGTCCGCCTGCCCGTATCCTGTTCGACCGTAGAGTATGAATGGAACACTCAACGCGCTTAGATACTTGATACGAGGGTCGTCGACTTCCGTCCTGGGCAGAATAAACCCATCCGCTTTGCGCTCTTCCACAAGGCGCCCCAGAACGTTGAGCATATCCTCTTCGGACTTGGCCGTTGAGATAGTCATCGTCCAATCGAATGCGCTGGCACCTTCGCAAGCGCCTGCCAGAAAGTCCTGCAGAAACGGATTATGCCGGTCCGGTTCCCCGCTGTTAATGACCATCGCAATTGCACGCACTTTCCCTGTGCGGATCGCCTGCGCGTGGCTGAGCGGGCGATAGCCCATCTTCCTTGCAGTAGTTTCGACCCGTTTTCTGGTGGACTCTGAGATGTCGGAATACCCGTTCAAAGCGCGCGACACGGTGCTCTTTGAAAGTCCGAGGTGATGAGCCAATTCGTCCAGCTTCACCCTTCCGGATGAGGGGTCGCGACGGAGCGAAGATTGGCGCTTCGGTAGACTGGGATTCGTTATCATTCCATTATTTGGTTCTCCGAAACCGGTTTCGGCAACAAAAAAATCTCATCTTACTGCCTGCAACACCCTGGTCGCTTGGAGGTGCGCGCCATTCGGTAACCCAGCAAAAAAAGCTACAAGCCCGCTATCTGCGCATTACTGAGTCTCAGTCGCGAATTTTTGGAAGAATGAGCGCGGCTCGAAACTTGCACTGCTTAGTTGGTTAACTGAGCATGCTGTTTGAATGGCCCGTCTCCGTCGCCGAGCTGATCCTTTTCGGATCATCTGTATTCGACTAAACAGGCCATCGTTCGCAAGAGACCGCAACTGAACCAAGTCTATCTCATCTCAAAACCGGGAATGAACGTGATGACTTGGCTCAGTCAGGATGAAACTTCGGTGATCGTTTCTCCAGAAATGCTGCCATGCCTTCCTTTTGAGCAGGCAGACCATAGAGCGCGTGATAGGTTTGGCGTTCGTGCCGTATTCCGGTGTCCAGCGTGCTCTGCTCGGCCATATTCACGCATGAACGTGCCATCTGGGTGATGTCGGGGGCATATCCCGCGATCATCTGTGCCGTTTCCATTGCGATATCTGCGAGGTCATCAGAGGGTACCATCCGGCTGACCAGACCTATCTGCAGGGCTTCGTGCGCATCGATCATGCGCCCGGTCAGGATCATATCCATCGCGCGAACGCGCCCAATCAAGCGGGTTAGCCGCTGTGTGCCACCGATACCCGGAATACAGCCGATCTTGATTTCGGGTTGTCCGAATTTTGCGGTCTCCGAGGCGAAGACCAGATCGCACATAAGCGCAACCTCGCATCCGCCGCCCAGGGCATAGCCATTGACGGCTGCAATCTTGGGAATGCGAAGCGCCGCAAAGCGGTCCCAACCTGCGAAGAAATCGCTGGACTGCATCGTGGCATAGGTTTGGACTGCCAGTTCACCGATGTCTGCGCCAGCCGCAAAGGCACGGCCATTGCCGGTCAGGAGCAGGCAACCGATGTCCGGGCTAGCCTCAAAACCGGATGCAGCAGCGAGCACCTCTTCCATCACTTGTGTGTTCAGGGCGTTGAGTTGGTCCGGCCGATTGAAGCGGATCGTTGCGACCCGCCCCTGTGTGGATGTTTCGATTGTCTCAAACATAGTCAGCTATCCCAGATTGCGCCGTAGGCCGGGATGCCCAGGCTTTCCATGTCGTGTACGACTTTTCGTGTCAGTTTCTGGTTCGAGATCACGATGACCGCCTCTGCACCGCTGTCGCGTACAGCTTGCAATGCCAATGCCGAGAGGTTTGGTTTGCCCTGTGCATCGGTGTCCCAGATCAGTGGCCCTTCGGTGTTCGCTTCGATCTCGTCAACCAGAGCATCGCCATAGGTCTTGCGCGGGCTTCGTGTTGACCAGATCAGGCGGTTGGGCACGTCACCCGCCAATAGATGTGGCAGGATCGGCCCGATGCCCGACCCGGTGCCGACATAGACCACCTTTTTGAACAGAACCTCGATCCGGGCGACACCCGAGGTGGTGATCCCCTTGACCCAGACCTTGTCTGGTGGAGTGTCAATGAACCGGCCCGTCCAATCTCCGGCCCGGCTGATCGCCAGTCGATAGCCGGATTCGTCCGGGGCAGGGATATTGGCGAAGGAATGATACTCGCCAAACGGCGTGTGGCTGATCGCGTTGGAGCTGCCGGGGAACGGTGTATCTCCGTAATTGAACCGAGCGACTACAGCGTGGTTCGAGGGCTTCTCGATCTCAACACTCACGCGCTTCAGGGTCAGCCAGGGGGACAGGATCGACAATGTGATCAGGCATAGCATCCAGAACGCCGGGCTTTGCAATAGTTCACCGCCCATATCGTGTGTGATCGAGATCGTTTGCGCCCAGAACAGCGCCAGAACAGTCCAGCCGACGAAGCGATGGATTTTTTCAAACGTGTTGTGAAAACGGGCGCGAATTGGCCCCAGCGCTGAGATGACCATGATTGTCATCAGCACAACCATTGTTGCACTTAGCCCAAGGGTCAGATCCGAGGGGAGGGATGCGCCGACCACACGGTTGGACACCATGCCAAACAGCAGAAAACCGAACCAGATCGTGCCCGCAACGGTGCATCCTGAATGCAATCCGCCAAAGTGAAACACCTTTCCGGCACCCCAGCGAATCCAGAGCGGCCACGATGTCGGGACTCGTGTGGCCAGCCAGAACAGAGCGTTGACCACCCTTTGCTGTCGGATCAGGATTCCGATGCTCAGGTTGATCAACGCCATGTCCGCAATAAGGGACAGCGCGTACTCATTCCCGGATAACCAGCGACCTTCACGCAGCCCCATCGCGAACACACCCAAATTCACCAGCGCGACCAGCAGTGCCAGTCGGCGATATTCCATCAGCGCCGGGTGCCGGGTGACCCGCCGCCAGTTCAGCGCACGGGATTCCAGATTTGTAGCTTCGGTTGTCATCAGTTCAGCTCCGTCCCGGTCTTGGTGATGTGATCCTGCGCAAGTTTCAGCAACAGTCTCTTATCCAGCTTGCCGCGCGGGGTTCGGGGCAGGGCGTCCAAGGGCATCACCATGGTCGGGCTGCAGTAATAGGGCAGGCGATCTGCGACCGATTGCGTCGCCCGTTTGGGACAGGCCGTGCCAGGGGAAATGAAGCTGACAAGGTTTCGGCTGTCATATTGCAGGGTCACCGCCTGCTGACAGCAGGGTGATGCTTCAAGCGCATTTGTGACGCTGTCCAGTTCAACCCGGAAACCGCGGATTTTGACCAGATCATCGACACGCCCGAAATGCTCGAGCTCTCCGTCCGGGGTCCATCGACCCAGATCACGGGTACGGAACATCACATGACCGGGCCGGAACGGATCAGGGCGATAGCGATCTGAGGTCAGTTGGGGGTTGGCCAGATAACCTGCTGTTACGCAATCACCGCCAGCCCACATCTCTCCCTTCTGACCAATGGGCAGGGGGCGCAGATTTTCATCCAGAACATAGACCGTATTGTTCGGCGTTGGGCGGCCGATCGACAGGATGGGTTTGTCAGGATGATGTGGCTCAGCCGTGTTTATGATCGTGGTCTCGGTCGGGCCGCACGAGTTGTAAAAGGTGCAAAACGACGACCAGGCATCTGCCAACGGGCGCGGGCAGGGCTCTCCGGCGACGGCGGCGACCTTTACTTGCTGGCACCGGCTATGGTCCAGCGCGTTCAGGATCGAAGGGGTGGCTATCAGAACATCGACCTGTTCTGCCGTATCCTGAATGGATTTACCGCGAATGACCAATGTTGCCCCATTGGACAGGGCACCCAGCGTCTCCCACGCGGCCATGTCGAAGGCAATGGACAGGATCTGACCAACCCGCAGCCCCGGCCGCATTCCCAGATCACCCGGCGATGTCAGCAGGATATTGGCCAGATTGGCATGAGTGACCTGTACGCCATTCGGTACACCCGTCGTTCCGGAGGTGAACAGGATCATCGCAAGATCGTCCGCTCGGGCACGGTGAGCAGCGGTATCCGGAGCGGGAGCATCCAACATCGGATCGAACATTATCGTATCGATGGTGATCAGAGTTTGATTGACCGCAACGGGCACCTGATCGGCTAGAGAGCTCAGGCTAAGTAGAACCTTAGCGCCGGTAACTCCTGCCACATGGCGTAGGGATTCGGTGGGTGCAACACCCACATGTTGCGGAACATAGGCAGCCCCCAGCTTCATCACCGCGACAATGCCGACCACCATCTCGATCGAGCGGTGCAGGAACAGGCAAACGGCATCGCCGCGTTTCACACCATGGGCCCGCAGCACGTTGGCCAGTCGGTTTGACGCTTCATCCAGCGCCGCATAGCTGAGCGCATGCCTGCTGCATTCAACGGCTATAGCATCG
This sequence comes from Ruegeria sp. CH6, assembly GCF_056537005.1. NCBI lineage: Bacteria > Pseudomonadati > Pseudomonadota > Alphaproteobacteria > Rhodobacterales > Roseobacteraceae > Ruegeria > Ruegeria sp. CH6. The sequence goes on from NZ_JBQFQS010000004.1 coordinate 279,797, forward strand.
GAATTCTGATGAAGTTGATGGCGCAGTGCGTCGGCAATTGTTGCGTGGCGCGGTGCAAGTGTTGGACCCCATCCAAAGGCCCGGAATTTGGCCCGATCTGCAGAGTTGAGATCAGCAAGACAGTCATTGCCGGGTTTGGGGAGTGTCAGGGGATGGTAGTCTTTCAGAGGATTGACAGCAAAGTTCTGCATGGCGTTTTCCTTTTCTGAGAGGGTCACGCCTTAGTAATAATGGGAAAAATTCCCATTTATCGTCACAATCAATCACATTATGGTCACGAAACCGTTGAATTGGTTAACAACTGAGAAATGTTATCAGAGACCAACCTGTAACGAGTGACGTGATGCCGACGAACTCCAAGCCACCTCTTGAATCCGCGCTGGCCGCACTGCTTGAGCCGTTGGCGCAAGCGATGGTCGCGCATGGCGTCACGGTAGGATCGGCCACCGAAGCACTGAAAAAGGCGTTGCTGACCGCAGCGGAACAGAGCTCCGACGCAACGCTCAGCGACAGTCGTGCCAGCCTTTTGACGGGTCTTCACCGGAAAGATGTAAAGCGGCTGCGCAATCTGGATGAGGATACACCGGAAAGACGCAGCTGCAGCGCGGCGGCTCTGGTAATCAGCCATTGGGCCACATCTCCTGAATTTCAGGATGAATCCGGTGATCCTCGTGAACTCACACGCAAGGGGGGTGAGGATGGGCCGGGATTTGACGATCTGGTCCGTCTTGCCCGGATCGACATGGCGCCGGGAACTGTCCTGAAAACGCTGCTGGACCAGAATATCGTCGAACAGAACGGGGCAGGGGGGTTACGTCTTCTGACCCATGCGTTTCTGCCTTCGGGTGGGGGTGCAGAGCAGGTGGCGGCCTATCAGGCGACCCTGTCGGTGCACATGATGGCGGCGACCCAGAACCTGCTGGCCGAACCGGGCGCGGCGCGGAATTTCGATCGTGCCGTCCGATACTCACACCTGTCGGCTGAGTCGATCGAAGAGCTGAGGCGGATATCCGATGAACGGGCGCAGACCTTGCTGCAGGACATTAATGCGCTGGCTCGCAAGCTGCAGGACCATGATCACGAGGGTGGCCATACGGGCCGGTTCGCACTGGGCGCATATATCCTGCCCTCTCCGGATGGGACGCAGGAAGACGGAAAGTAGCCATGGTTTTGTTTCCCCGCATATTGGCCGCATTCCTGATCGCGCTCTGGGTTTATGCTCCGGCGCAGGGCCGCAGTGAGGAAGAGCGAGAAGGTGGAATTATCGGTACCGGTATTGTTGGGACGATCACCCATCTGGGCAGCATTCATGTGAACGGTCTGCACATACAAGTCGATGACATGATGCCGATAAGCGGATCTGTTGCGCCTATGAGCGCTGGTGATCTGGAACCCGGTCACACAGTCGCGATTGTCGCTGAGCGAGTCGATGATGGTTGGCACGCCCGCCATATCCGCCAGGTTTTTCCACTGGTGGGCCAGGTTACAGATTTTGGTGACGGTGAGTTGGCCGTTCTCGGTACCAAGGTCACTGTCGGCGAGACGCTTCCGGATTTGTTGGTGGGGGATTGGGTTGCGGTCAGTGGTCTGTGGCAGGAACAGGCGGTTCGTGCGTCGCGGATCGAACGCCTCACCGGCACTGAGTATCAGGCGCGCATCAGTGGTACATATCTGTCTTCAGACCAGAACGGCGCATTGGTGATTGGCAGCAGCCTTATCAGCGGGATCAGTCCACAACATCTGCAATCGGGCGATCTGGTCCGTGTCTATGGTGAACCCAAACCATCCGGTATCGAGGCGACGCGGCTTGAGACCGGCCTGTTCGATGAAACTGTCGGCATCATCCAGGTACAGGGGTATTACTCAGCCCCGCAACCTGATGGTCTTTATACGGTGCTGGGTAGCGGGCTGGTTGCCTATACCGAACGGCCCGAGATGATTGATCAGAACGACAGTGTCATCCGATGCGGTCAGACCGGTCGCCTGATCGACAGAGGTGTCGAAAATCAGGGCGGTAGCGGCGCCCGCGATCTGCAGGCCGAACTTGGTTGCTGATCGCGGTGGCATCACTCGCCGAAAGCGGCGATCAGTTCTTTGGCTAGCGGAAGAGAAGAGTACTCGAGCCGAGAGGGCGTCAGACCAAGCCGTACAACCACCATGTCATGCGAAGGGAATACGCCGATGAACTGCCCGTCATGCCCCTGAAGCCAGACTGAATCTTCGAAAGGGGGGTACCCGCCCGGCGCTTCCAGCCAGAGATGGCCTTTGCCATATAGATTGCCTGAAACCTCTACCGGTTCGAACATCCAGTCCGTGTAGCCTTCCGGCAGAAGCTGTTGATCTTCCCATTCCCCGTTCTGCAGCAATAGTTGACCGAAACGGGCCCAATCACGCGCGGTTGCGTACATGTAACTAGACCCGACAAAGGTATCATCGGTGTCGGTTTCCAACACAACTGAAGTCATACCCAACGGCTTGAACAATGCGTCTCGCGGATAGCTGAGGCTGTCTTTGTCCAGCTTGTCCTGCCAGACCCGTGACAGCATTGTGGATGTGCCGGACGAGTAGTTGAATTTGGTGCCGATTTCGACGCCTGCGTCACGGCCCGAGGCAAATCCCGCCATGTCATCGTTGAGGTACAGCATTCTGGTAACGTCTGATACATCGCCATATTCTTCGTTCCACTGCAACCCGCTCGTCATTGCGAGCATGTCCTTGACCGTGATGTCCTTGCGGCTGTCCTGCGACCAATCCGGGTAGCTATCTATGAGCGTGTCATCCAGCGACATACGGCCCGACTTGATCAGCGTTCCAATCAGTCCGGCTGTCACCGTTTTGGTCATCGACCAGCCCAGCAGCGGTGTGTTTTCATCAAACCCGTCTGCGTAAGCCTCGGCCACGATCCGTCCGTTTCGAACAACAACAACCGCGCGATAGCCTTCGCCCAACAGTTCGTTGTCAGACATTATGTTCAGGACTTCAGGATTTTGAGACAGACTCACATCATTGCCCTGCGGCCATGGACCGGCTGGCAAAGGCGCGGGCGCTGCGAGCGTTTGGTCGCCTAGCGCGGCCTCGTGAACATTTGTGCATCCAAGACCGTCGCGATATTGCGATGTGGCCGGTGCGAAAAAGCCGAACATCCAAGCCTCTACTGTCTGTGCGTCTTGGTCCACCTCAATCGAGATCTGTTTGAGGAGTGGATGTCCCGGGGCCTGCACGTCGATCTCCAGCACTTCGTCAGGATCACGGCCTGCAATGAAGACATTGGAACACACGATTTTGGCTGAGTAATTCGTGCCAACCTTTAGCAAATCCGGCGGTGCGAACAGCAAGTACCCCGTTGCAGCGACTGCAAGCAAAGCCACTGTTCCAACGAATATTTTAAGTGCTTTGCGCAACACGAATACTCCCCACCAATTGTTCAGGCCCTTATCGCCGACCCAATCCGGTCGAACTGTGTCGGTGCATGTCAGCTTTTGCCACTGTTCCGTTACGTTTCGGCGCGGCACCAGATTTAGGAGCCTGACAAACGTGTCAGCCCAGGACGTGCTTTACTAACCCCGGGATATCAGCGCAGACTACGACTCAGACATGTTGAACATGTGACAAGGGCCAGTATTGCCGCCCGTGTCATGCTTTTGTTGTCAAAGGCACTCTAAACACACGTCAAACTCAATTTCAGAAAGGTTTGAAGATGTCTGTTTCCGGTAATTTCTCAATCTCGCGCCGACAGTTTCTTGCAACGACAACCGCCGGGGTGGCATTGGCCACGCTTCATCCATTCTCGGCTTCTGCGGCTGGCAATCAGGCGCATCTTCGGATCATGGAGACCACGGATATCCACGTGCACGTGTTCCCGTATGACTATTATGCCGACAAGCCGCGAGATACGGTTGGCTTGTCGCGGACTGCCTCAATCATCAACCAGATACGGGCCGAGGCCACCAATTCGCTGCTGGTCGATAATGGTGATTTTCTGCAAGGCAACCCAATGGGGGATTACATCGCCTACGAGCGCGGGATGAAAGACGGGGACGCCCATCCGATAATCACAGCGTTCAACACCATCGGCTATGATGCAGCCACATTGGGCAACCATGAATTCAACTACGGTCTGAGCTTTCTCGAGAAGTCGCTTGCCGGGGCCGAATTCCCGGTTGTTCTGGCGAATATTGTCACGGAAAAAGGCGCGACTGCGCGTGACGACAAAACGCTGGTTGACCCATACGCAATCCTTGACCGCGAAATCGAGTTGGGCGACGGCAGCACGCATCCCATCAAGATCGGCGTCATAGGCTTTACCCCACCCCAGATCATGAACTGGGATCGCAAGCATCTTGAAGGCAATGTCCAGGCCCGTGACATTGTTGAGTCTGCGCAGGCGTATGTTCCAGAAATGAAGGAGCAGGGCTGCGATCTAATCATCGCCTTGTCCCACTCGGGTATCGGCGAGGCGGATCATTCGGAAGGGATGGAAAATGCCTCGGTACCCTTGGCGGGGGTTGAAGGTATCGATGCCCTGGTTACTGGTCACAACCATCTTGTGTTCCCATCGCCCACCTTTGCCGACCGTCCCGGTGTGGATGTCGAAAAGGGTACTTTGATGGGCAAGCCCGCTGTCATGGGGGGCTTCTGGGGGTCGCATCTTGGCGTGCTGGATCTGTTGCTCGAACGTGACGGAGATACGTGGCGGGTGGTGACCACAACATCCGAGGCGCGCCCCATTTCGAAACGCAACGAAGATCGTTCGATCACCGCGCTGGTGGGGGATGACCAAAAGGTGCTGGACTCGGTTGCCACCGACCATGACGAGACCCTTGCTTATGTTCGCCGCGCGGTTGGCAAGACCTCGGCGCCGCTGCACAGCTATTTCGCGCTGGTTGCAGATGATCCTTCGGTACAGATCGTCTCGATTGCGCAGAAATGGTATGTCGAACAGATGCTGAAAGGCACCGAGCATGAGGGTCTGCCGATCCTGTCTGCAGCGGCTCCGTTCAAGGCCGGTGGCCGCGGCGGCCCCGAATACTACACGGATGTGCCGGTGGGTGATGTCGCGATCAAGAACGTGGCGGACCTTTATCTGTATCCGAACACGGTGCGGGCCGTACGCGTAAACGGGGCTCAGGTCCGCGGCTGGCTCGAGCGGTCCGCAGGAATGTTCAACCAGATCGAGGTTGGATCGGAGGACGCAATTCTGCTGAACCCGTCTTTCCCGTCCTACAATTTCGACGTCATAGATGGCGTGACCTATCAGATCGACCTGTCCCAGCCATCGCGCTTTGGCCCGAAGGGAGAAGAGCTCAACCCCGATGCGGCGCGGATTGTGAACCTCGAATTCAATGGCGCGCCTGTGACAGACGATATGGAGTTCATCGTAGCGACCAACAATTATCGTGCGTCGGGTGGGGGATCTTTCCCCGGTGCAATGGGTGACACGATTATCTTCGAGGCACCGGACACCAATCGCGACGTTATCGTGCGTTACATCGTTGAACAGGGAACCATCGATCCAAAGGCGGATGCAAACTGGTCTTTCGCCCCCCTCAACAACACCAGTGTGTTGTTTGAAACCGGACCCAAAGCCCGTGATTATCTGAGTGATGTCGAGGGCGTGTCACTGGAGGATGCAGGCGAAGGTGCCGATGGGTTCGCTGCGTTCCGCATCAAACTGTAAGAGGTCGGACAATTCAGTTCTGGGGCAGCCGCATCGGCTGCCCTTTTTTGTTGTTTGCACTGGGGTCTGATCCGTTCGGACCGGAGGCATAGACCCTACGATCAGGCTTAATTCGGGGCTGTCTGAGGTGCATGCAAAAAATATCTTGCAACCGGTTGCAAAGAGAATCATTCTGGCACCCGAAAATTAAAGATTCGGGAGAACTGCATGCTGAGGATCGGATTGCTTGGGGCTGGGCGCATTGGTCGTGTTCATGCAAAGGCCATCACTGCACATCCCCAAAGCCAGCTGTGCGCTGTATCGGATGCCATTGAGGATGCGGCTCAGGGTTTGGCAGAGGAAAGCGGAGCTGAGGCGCGGCCTTCCGAAGAAATCATCGCGGACCCTTCGATTGATGCCGTTCTGATTGCCACGCCAACAGACACCCATTCCGATTTGATCGAGGCGGCGACACAGGCTGGCAAAGCGGTTTTGTGTGAAAAACCGGTCGATCTGGACCTTGACCGTGCTATCGCCTGCCAGAAATTCGCAGCCACCAGCGGTCAGCCTGTGATGATTGGCTTTAACCGGCGGTTCGACCCTAACTTTTCGGCGCTCAAAGCCGCAGCAGATGCCGGCGAGATCGGGACGCCTGAAATGCTGTCGATCACGTCCTTTGACCCGGCGCCTCCGCCGGTCAGCTATATCAAGGTGTCCGGTGGGTTGTTCCGGGACATGATGATCCACGACTTTGATATGGCCAACTATCTGATGGGGCAGCTGCCCAAGGTCATTTCAGCGGTAGGAACATCTATCGTCGATCCTGAAATCGGGGCCGCCGGAGACGTTGATACAGCTGTTGTTACAATGACTTACGATGATGGGCGGATCGCGGTTATCAAGAACTCTCGGCGTGCGGTCTATGGTTATGATCAGCGTGTTGAGATGCTGGGATCCGAGGGCCTGCTACAGGCGCAGAACATGCTGGAAAACACCGTAATCAAGTCGACAGCGGACGGCGTTGTCGGCGCGAAACCGACCTACTTTTTCCTTGAGCGCTATATGCCCGCATATCAGGCGGAATGGGATGCGTTTGTTCAGGCCACCCTGTCCGGATCGTCACTGCCCGTGACACTGGAAGACGGTGTTGCCGCATTGGCCATGGCCGAGGCCGCAACGCGTTCCGCGCAGAGCGGCCAACCGGTCGCGATGTCCGAAATTTTGAAACCGGTTGCAAAATGATTGGATATCCGGAAACTGAATTAGACCCCGTTTTGGTGCGGGGCCGCAGAGATTCGGCTTGGCCGAATGCTTGGGGTTGAGACCCCGACACGAAGAAAAATTTGTTCCAATGGGAGGAAACCAAATGAACAAGTTCGTTAAAGGTGCATTGGCCGCAGGCGCGCTGGCGCTCGCAACGCCGGCCTTCGCGCAGGAAATTGTTGTCGTTTCGCACGGCCAGGCCAATGACGCATTCTGGAACGTGGTAAAGAACGGTGTCGAGCAGGCCGGTAAGGACGTCGGCGTAAACGTCGAATACCGCGCGCCCGAGACTTTCGACATGGTTGCCATGTCGCAGCTGATCGATGCTGCCGTGAACCAGGAACCCGATGGTCTGATCGTTTCGATCCCGGATGCGGACGCGCTTGGCCCGTCAATCGAACGCGCCGTCGCAGCGGGTATTCCGGTAATCTCGATCAACTCGGGTTCAGATGTGTCAAAAGATCTGGGCGCTTTGCTGCACGTGGGTCAGGATGAGTTCGACGCGGGCAAGGCAGCCGGTGCGGAGCTGGCCTCGATGGGCGGTAGTACCGCGATCTGTGTGAACCACGAAGTAGGCAACGTAGCCCTTGACCTGCGTTGCGCCGGCTTTGCCGAAGGTTTCGGGGGTAACGTTGAAGTACTGCCAACTTCGAACGATCCGTCGGAAATTGAATCCAAGGTTGCTGCTGCTCTGGCTGCGAACGAAGCCATCGACACCGTCATGGCACTGGGCGCCAGCTCAGCCGGTGAGCCTGCTGTAGCAGCTGTCAAGGGTTCGGGCCGCGATGTGAATGTTGCCTCCTTCGACCTGTCGGCCAACTTCCTGCAGTCGATCGCGGATGGCGACGCAGCCTTTGCAATCGACCAGCAGCAGTATCTGCAGGGTTACCTGTCGGTGAACTTCATGGGTCTGCACGCCAAGTACGGCCTGATGCCGGGTGGCAATGTACCTTCGGGTCCGAACCTGATCACGCAGGACAAAGCAGCTCAGGTGATCGAGCTGTCCTCGCAGGGCATCCGTTGATCAACACCTGAACAAACGGGGCGGCGCACCAGCGCCGTTCCCACCGAATGGGAGGAAACGATGAGTGATTCAGCTCAACTCGCAGGGGATGAAAGGGTCAAGAAAGAGCCTTTCCTGACCAAGCTCATGAAACGGCCCGAGCTTGGCGCCATGGCCGGGGTGGTTCTGGTCGTCATCTTCTTCGCCCTTACGGCGGATGACTCGATGTTTACTCTTGCCGGGATCATGAATTTCATGACGCCTGCGGCGCAGCTGGGCATTCTGGCGATCGGCGCGGCGCTGCTGATGATCGGGGGTGAATTCGACCTGTCCATCGGTTCGATGGTGGCGTTCTCTGGCCTGTTTTTCGGCGTCTGCGTGGTGACATGGCAATTGCCACTGATCGTCGCGATCCCTATGACATTTGTTTTTGCGGCTTTTGTCGGCGCGATCAACGGCACGATCGTGATCCGCTCGGGCCTGCCATCCTTTATCGTCACGCTGGCTTTCCTGTTCATCCTGCGCGGTCTGTCGCTGGTGGGTCTGAAGGCAGCTACCGGCGGGTCGACACAGTTGCGTGGCGTCCGTGACGCGGTCGAAAACGATTGGCTGTCGCCGATGTTCTCAGGTGAAGCATTTGGCAGCCTGTTCGCATGGCTCGCCGCAAACGGAATGATCGATACATTCAAAAGCGGCGCACCCAAAGTGCCGGGTATTCCGGTGGAAATTCTGTGGTTTGTCGTGCTGGCGCTGGCGGCAACATATGTTTTGCTGCGTACCCCTGCAGGGAACTGGATTTTCGCCTCGGGCGGTGACAAGACCGCCGCATCAAACTCGGGCGTCCCGGTGAACCGCGTCAAGATCTCGCTGTTCATGCTGACCGCATGCTGTGCCGCTCTGGTTGCCATCATCACAGTGATGGATGCTGGATCGACCGATGCCCGCCGTGGCTTCCAGAAAGAATTCGAAGCGATCATCGCCGCTGTTATCGGAGGGTGTCTGCTGACCGGCGGCTATGGCTCAGCCATCGGTGCATTCTTCGGCTCAATCATCTTTGGCATGGTTGTCATCGGCCTGACCTATACTGATTTCGATCAGGACTGGTTCCAGGTTTTCTTGGGCGCGATGCTGCTGATTGCCGTTCTGTTCAACAACGCGATCCGTAAACGCGTAACGGGAGAGCGCTGATATGACCGAGGATACCAAATTCCATCACGGGGACTCCGCCACCGACGCCGCTCCGATCGTTGAGATGAAAGACATCGAAAAGCACTTTGGAAACATCATCGCTCTGGCTGGTGTCAGTTTTGATGTGAAGCCGGGCGAGTGTCACTGTCTGCTGGGCGACAACGGTGCGGGTAAATCCACCTTCATCAAGACCATGTCCGGGGTTCATAAACCCACCAAAGGCGAGATCTTGTTCGAAGGCAAACCTTTGCACTTCGATACACCCAGAGATGCCATGGAAGCAGGCATTGCGACCGTGTTTCAGGATCTGGCGATGATCCCGCTGATGAGCGTTACGCGCAACTTCTTCATGGGGCGCGAACCGACCAAAGGCCGGGGTTTGCTAAAAAGGTTTGATGTCGAACAGGCAAACGATGTCTGCATGGAAGAGATGCGCAAGATGGGCATCAACCTGCGCGGCCCCGATCAGGCTGTCGGAACGCTGTCAGGCGGCGAGCGCCAAACCGTTGCGATCGCACGGGCGGTATATTTCGGTGCCAAGATTCTGATCCTCGACGAACCGACCTCGGCACTTGGCGTGCGTCAGACCTCGAACGTTCTGGCTACCATTGATCGCGTGCGCAGTCAGGGCGTGGGTGTGGTGTTCATCAGCCACAACGTACGCCATGCGCTGGCTGTGGGTGACCGCTTTACCGTGCTGAACCGGGGCAAAACGCTTGGTACGGCACGACGCGGTGAGATCACGCCCGAAGAGCTGCAAGACCTGATGGCGGGTGGTCAGGAAATGGCCGAGCTTGAAGGTTCGCTGGGCGGCACGGTTTAACTTAGGATTTTCCGGATGCCCCCTACTGGGGCATCCGAAAGGGAAGGTGGCACCGGACGCCACACTGATTGCAGGCTCGGCAAAAAGCCTGACACTTTCGCAAATGTGACAACCAACGGAAGGCCGATGGCGGCTTCGTGTTGAAAGGGATCGTGATGAGCAAGACAGTCCGACTGACCGCGGCGCAGGCTCTGGTGCGTTATTTGGGGGCGCAGATGAACGAGGCCGGAGAGCCGTTCATCGCAGGCGTCTGGGCCATCTTTGGGCACGGTAACGTGGCCGGTCTGGGTGAGGCGCTGCACGCCGTGAAAGACAGTTTGCCAACCTATCGGGGACATAACGAGCAGACCATGGCGCATTCGGCTATCGCCTATGCCAAGCAGATGGGTCGTTGCCGCGCAATGGCCGTGACATCTTCAATCGGGCCTGGCGCGACCAACATGGTTACTGCAGCAGCGCTGGCGCATGTTAACCGCCTGCCGGTTCTGTTGCTGCCGGGTGATGTGTTCGCTACGCGCGGTCCGGACCCGGTGCTGCAACAGATCGAAGATTTCGGCGACGGAACCGTAAGTGCAAATGACTGCTTCCGTCCTGTCAGCCGGTATTTCGACCGGATCAGCCGCCCCGAACATCTGTTGACAGCATTGCCGCGCGCATTCCGCACCATGACGGACCCTGCTGATTGCGGGCCGGTGACGTTGGCCTTCTGTCAGGATGTTCAGGCCGAGGCATATGATTATCCCGAAAGCTTCTTTGAGCCCCGCGTGTGGCAACAGCGCCGTATTCGTCCGGATGAAGGTGAGCTTGCGCGTGCCGTCGAAGCGATCAAGGCCGCCAAACGTCCGGTTATCGTAGCCGGAGGCGGGGTGCACTATTCGGATGCCACTGCCGCATTGCAAAGCTTTGCCGAAACCCACAATGTGCCTGTCGCAGAAACGCAGGCCGGCAAGTCATCGCTTGCGTGGGATCATCCCCTTAATATTGGCCCTGTTGGCGTAACTGGCGGAGAGCCTGCTAATGCCGTGTGTGCCGAGGCCGATCTGGTGTTGGGCGTAGGCACGCGACTTCAGGATTTCACCACAGGGTCCTGGGGTCTGTTCTCAAACCCTGAACGCAAAATGGTCTGTCTGAACACCGCTGCGTATGACGCCGAAAAGCATGGTGCTATGCCGCTGCAATCGGACGCGCGTGTTGGCTTGGGTGAGCTGGGAACCGGTTTGGGCGATTATCAGGCACCGTCTGTGTCAAATACGCTGAAATCCGATTGGTTCGAAAAGGTGGATGCGCTTACTGATGCGCCCGCCGACAGCAATGCGTTGCCGACAGATATGCAGGTTGTGGGTGCGGTTCAACGAGCCTCGAACGACGACACAGTTGTGATGTGCGCAGCCGGCACGATGCCCGGAGAGCTGCATAAGCTTTGGAAGGCACCGCGCCCCGGGGCCTATCACATGGAATACGGCTTTAGCTGCATGGGCTACGAGATTGCAGGCGCTATGGGTATCAAGATGGCCCAGCCGGATCGCGATGTGATCTGCTTTACGGGTGATGGCACCTACATGATGGCCAATTCGGAAATGGCGACGGCCGCGATGATGGGCGTGTCCTTTACCGTAGTCATCACTGACAACCGTGGCTTTGGCTGCATCAACCGCTTGCAGATGGGCACTGGCGGAGCAGAGTTTAACAACCTGCTGGATCACGCGGTGCATGAGTCGCCTTCAGCGATTGATTTTGCCGCCCACGCGGCCTCGATGGGTGCGACATCGGTCAAGGTCAGCTCGATCGCCGAACTCGAAGAGGCACTGGCAAAACGGGCCGATATCAAGGGACCTTATGTGGTTGTCATCGATACAGATCCCTATCCATCGACCGAATATGGCGGAACGTGGTGGGAAGTGGCAGTGCCCGAAGTCAGCATCCGTCCCGAAGTGAATGAAAAACGCGTGGCCTATGAAGCCGCCATCAAGGAAAGAAACACGAAATGAGCGTGAAAATCGGGATTTCTCCGATCGCATGGCAAAATGACGATCTGCCGGACCTGACAGCCGCCTATACCATGGAGCAGGCGCTGAGAGAGGCGCGCGAGATCGGATATATCGGCGTCGAACGCGGGCAGCGGATGCCTGGCGATACCGAAGGTCTGCGTGCTTATCTCGACGGGAACAACATCGCACTCTGTGGCGGCTGGTGTTCGGGCGCGTCTCTGGTCAACGACTTTACAACCGAACGCGAGGCTGTGCGGGAACAGGTCGAGCAGTTCGTGGCGCTGAACAGCCCGTGTATCGTCTACGCCGAATGCTCGAACACAGTTCAGGGGCAGATCGGGACGCCGGTCAATGACCGGCCAAAGCTGACCAAAGACGAGGTGATGGCCTACGGTGCAAAGATCACCGAACTGGCCAAATGGATGGCGGATCAGGGCATGACCATGGCCTATCACCATCACATGGGCACGATCATCGAAAGCGAAGATGACGTGAACTGGCTGATGGAAGGATCAGGGCCGGAAGTGAAGCTGTGCTTTGATACCGGCCACCTGTTGTTTGGTGGCGGCGATGTGATGGCCACGCTGAACCGCTGGGGCGATCGTGTGCACCATGTACATTTCAAGGATATCCGCCCAGCAGTGGTGCAGGACACACGTGAGAATAATCGTAGCTTCCTAGATGCTGTGATTGCCGGTGCATTCACGGTGCCGAGCGATGGCTGCATCGATTTCCAAGCGGTCGCGAATGCGCTCAAAACCATGGATTACGAAGGCTGGATTGTGGTCGAGGCTGAACAGGACCCCGCCAAGGCGCCGCCATATGAGTACTCCAAGAAGGGCTTTGACCACATTGTCGAAGTCTGCGGTCAGGCAGGATTGGAGATCAAAGCGTAACAACCCGCCCTTCGGGGCAACACCGAAGCCATGAAAGAGGAGAAAAATCATGGTGCATCAAGAACTCGGTTTCGTCGGCTATTTCGACCGGGAATCCTGTGATCTGGATGAATTCAAGGTGTTGACCTCGCAGAACCTGTTGGCCGAGGCGGTGCCGCATGCCGCCTCGATCGAAAATAACGTTCCAATCTATGACATGCATACGCTGCGACCCACGCTTGAGGATTCCATCAAGCGCAAGGCTCTGTTGGCCGAGTGGGGGCATGTTCTGGATAAATCGGCCGGGGTGATTGTTCTGAAAGGGGCGTTTGCCGATACCTCGGTGATCGACCGGGCCACGGCTGTCTTTCGGCAGATCATAGAGGAAGAGCGTCAAGGCAGTGGCGGTGAGGGCGATCACTTTGCTGCGTCCGGGGCCAATGACCGGATTTGGAATGCGCTGCAGAAACAGTGCCTGCGCGACCCCGATGGCTTTGCGCTCTATTTCGGGAACACGGCGATAGCGGCGGCGTGTGAAGCGTGGTTGGGACCAAACTATCAGGTCACGGCGCAAATCAATCAGGTGCGCCCCGGAGGCAAGGCCCAGCAGGCGCATCGTGATTACCACTTGGGGTTCCAATGCGCCGATAGCGCGGCGCGCTACCCGGTTCATGCCCATCTGGTGACAGCAACGCTGACATTGCAGGGGGCCGTGGCTCATTGCGATATGCCGATTGAAAGTGGCCCCACCAAGCTGTTGCCGTTTTCGCAGCTTTATGCACCGGGATACGTTGCCTTCCATGATGAGGCACATCGAGCCTATTTCGAGGAAAGCTACATCCAGTTGCCGTTGGAGAAGGGCGATGCGGTGTTCTTCAACCCGGCACTGTTCCATGCGGCAGGGGAAAACAGCAGCGCAGATATTCACCGAATGGCGAACTTGTTGCAGATTTCCTCGGCTTTTGGCCGCGCGATGGAGGCCATCGACAGACGATCCATGTCCGAGGCGGTGTTCCTATCTTTGATTGCACTGAAACAACGGGGCGATCTGACGGCAGCGGAACTGGACGCGGCCATAGCGGCCACGGCAGAGGGTTACCCCTTCCCGACCAATCTCGATACGGACCCGCCTGTGGGAGGTAACGCACCGGAAAGTCAGGCGGATATCCTGCGACGCGCGGTTTCCGAAGGCTGGACTGAGGAGCAACTGTCCAAGGTTTTTGCTGCGCTGCAATCCCGGCAGGCTGCATGAAGCATTATTGGCGGGCAACCAATGCCCGCCTTTTAAGGAGATACAAATATGGCAGACCTGCTCAAGAAACCTTTTGGCACCCGTGGCAAGGTGCACGACATCACCCCGGCCAGTGCCGGGTGGCGATATGTGGGTTTCGGGCTCTACCATTTGAAAGCGGGGGACCGGGCAGCCGAGGTAACCGGAGACCGCGAAGTCATCCTTGTGATGGTTGAAGGCAAGGCGCGCATTACCGGCGCGGATCAGGATTGGGGCGTATTGGGCGACCGGATGAACGTCTTTGAAAAGACCCCACCTCATTGCCTCTATCTGCCAAACGGAACCGAATGGGAGGCCGTGGCCGAAACCGATTGCGTGATCGCCGTGTGTTCGGCCCCCGGCAAAGGAGGCCACGAGGCCCGGCGGATCGGCCCGGACGGGATCACACTGACTGAACGCGGCAAGGGTGTGAACACCCGCTATATCAATAACATCGCGATGGAGGCTGAGGACTACGCCGACAGCCTGCTTGTGACCGAAGTGTTCACGCCAAACGGGCACTGGTCGTCATATCCCAGCCACCGTCATGACGAAGACGACTTTCCGCGCATCACTTATCTTGAAGAGACGTATTATCATCGCCTGAATCCCGCCAATGGGTTCGGCATTCAGCGGGTTTATACGGATGACGGCCAACTGGACGAAACCATGGCGGTGTCTGATGGCGATGTTGTGACCGTCCCGCGTGGCCATCACCCTTGCGGTGCACCTTATGGGTTTGAGATGTATTACCTGAACGTCATGGCCGGACCACTTCGGAAATGGCGCTTCGTTGCGGCCCCCGAGGTGGAATGGATCATGGAGCGTGACAGTTGACCCAAGCCTTTGCGAACTACCCAAGCCTGAACGGCAAGACTGTTTTTGTAACCGGCGGTGCGGCTGGGATCGGAGCAGACATTGTTCGCAGCTTTGCCGCGCAAGGCGCCAAGGTCGGCTTCCTGGATATCAACGCGGATGCCGGCCATGCGTTGCTGGCTGATCTGGAGAGTGAGCATGTCTTTGCCCAATGCGACCTGCGGGATATCGAAGCCCTGCGGGATGCTTTTAGCCAGATGATTGAGGAACTGGGCAATGCCGATGTTTTGGTTAACAACGCCGCCCATGATGACCGCCATGACTGGCGCGAGGTCAGCCCCGAGTACTGGGACGAGCGTATGGCGACCAACATCCGCCACATGTTCTTCGCCATTCAGTCCGTCGCTCCGGGCATGATGGAAAAGGGTGGTGGATCGATCGTCAATATAGGCTCGAACTCCTGGTGGGAGGCGGGGGCAGGGTTTCCGGCTTATGCGACCGCGAAGTCGGCAGTTCACGGGCTGACCCGAACCATGGCACGCGAGTTGGGGGATCACCGTATTCGCGTGAATACAGTCGTGCCCGGCTGGATCATGACCGAGCGCCAGAAGGAATTGTGGATCACACCTGAAGCTTTGGCCAAACAGATTGATCGCCAATGCTTGCCGGATCCGATTGACCCGATTTATGTCGCCCGCATGGTGCTGTTTTTGTCCTCGGATGATGCAGCGATGTGCAGCGCCGGCAACTTCATGGTCGAAGCCGGTTCCATCTGAAATCGCACTACAACTCAAATAGGAGAGTGGGAATGTCCCAACCTTTCCAACTGGCGGCCTGCGCCGAAATGCTTTGGCTGGACAAACCCATGGATTGGCGTGCCGCCCGCCTGACCGAGATGGGGTTTGGTGTCGGGCTCTGGAACTGGCCTGATCTGGATCTTGCAAAACTCGAAGCTGTCGGCGCCAACTTCACCATCATGAACGGCTATCTCGAGGGGCGTCTGGCGGATGATGAGGGTGCAGAGATGCTGCTTCGTTCAGCACGGGAAACAGCGCAGATCGGCAAGCGGCTGAATGTAGATAGATTGAACCTGCATGGCACCGGGCTTGGCGATGGTGGCATTCCGATCTGGCAGCATGATGTCGTGAGCGGAGACATGTGGCTCAAGGCGCGTGATACTCTGAACCGCATCAGCGATCTGGCCGAGGAGGAAGGTGTGATATTCACGCTGGAAAACCTCAATCTGCTGGACCATCCCGGTTGCCCGTTTGGGTCCACGGCTGATGTGCTTGCATTGGTGTCTTCGGTCGATCGACCACAACTACGCATCAATCTCGACCTCTATCACACGCAGATCGGCGAGGGGGATCTGATCCGGTGGTGCGATAAGTGCCTGCCATGGATCGGAGAAATACAGGTGGCGGACAATCCGGGCCGCTGCGAACCCGGATCGGGCGAGATCAATTACAAGATGGTCGCAAAGGCGCTCTATGAACTCGAATATCGCGGTCCGGTGGGGATGGAGGCCTTTGCTTCGGGCGATCCGGAAGCGGCCCTAGAGGCATTCCGGACCGCATTCACTGTCTGACCTGAAGGGGCGCCTACCTTTGGGGTGGCGCTCCGAAGGCACGGATCACAGTGCGGGCGGTGGCCTCGACCGGATCAATAGTCTCTTTCAGGATCGTCACTCGATCAAAGCGATCGGGATCGCGATTCACCGCTTCGCGCAATGCTGCACCGAATGCCATGCGCAACTCAGTCCCGATATTGAACTTACAGATCGAGGTCTCGCGGGCCAATCGGCTGCGTTGTTCCACCGGCACGCCAGATCCGCCATGAATGACCAGAGGTACGTCGGTCACAGCATCGATCTGTGTGATGCGTGCCTCGTCCAGCCCGCCTTCCTTGTTTTCCTGCAGATGAACATTGCCGACCGAGATGGCCATCGCATCCACACCGCTTTCGCGCGCGAACTTAGCCGCCTCGTCAGGATCGGTACCGTTGGACCCTTCTCCGCCGGAATAGCCGACAAAGCCAATCTCGCCCTCACAGGAAATACCTGCTGCATGTGCCATTTCCGCGATGGCTGCGGTTTCATCGATGTTCTGTTGCAGCGGTTTTCTGGAGCCGTCGAACATCAGCGACGTGAACCCGCTGTCGAGCGCGATTTTGCAGTCTTCGAACGTGTAGCCATGATCCAGATGCGCTACGATCGGGACGGATGCGTTTTCGGCCAGATGCCGGAACATTTTGCCTAAAATCGGCAACGGAGTATGCTCGCGGCAGCTGGGTCCCGCTTGCAGGATCACGGGTGCGTTTTCGGCTTCAGCAGCGGCCACATAGGCGCGCATGTCTTCCCAACCCAAAGTCACAAGACCACCAACGGCGTAGCCCTGTTCATAAGCCGGTTTCAGAACGTCAGAGAGTGTGACAAGGGTCATTTGAACTTTGCAATCATGTCTTTGATGCCAGGGATCGTTTCGATCTGATAGGCATGGGTGGGCTGGAAATACTGTACCAGTGAACGCTGGCTCAGGCCGCCGAGAATAGTGAAATAGTACATCTCGTACCCCGGCAGAACGCAGCAAGGGTGATAGCCTTTGTCGATGCAGATCGTTGAGCCGTCGACGATATGATAGGCATCCCCAGGCTCATTGTCTTCACGCTGCAACATCTGCAGGCCCGACCCCCAGTTGGGTTTGAAGCGGAAGTTGTACGTCTCATCATGACGGGTTTCATCCGGCAGGCGGTTGGTGTCGTGCTTATGGCTGGGAAAACCGGACCAGCCGCCCTGACCAACTGTGAACAACTCACTGACCAGCAGCCGGCCGACCTTGTCGTGCTGTTTCTGACCGAGGATGTGCTTGATCTTGCGATGGGTCTTGGTGTCGTCGCTGCCGTATTGAACAAGGTCATGTTCGCGCACATCAAAGGGTTCCAACACCTTGTCGTACCTGGCACCCGCGATGAAGACTTCGGTTTCATCCGACACGCAGACCAGCTGCACCTTAGCGCCTACAGGGACGTAAACGCCCTCGGGCTCACCATCCCAGACGTCTTCTCCCCGGTTTCCAAGCTTGGGGTACTGAAGGCCCTCGATTTCAACATCGACACTGCCGGTTGCAGGAACGATGCAGGTCTCATAGCCCGGCACCTGATATTCGAAAGCTTCGCCTTTTTTCAGTTTGACGATGTTGAAGTAGTTCAGCGGAACCGTTGGGTCATCCGCATCGACGATTGGTTTGTTCTGATTGTCATATGGCGCGATATGCATGATTGTCTCCTATGGGGCCGCTGTGGGGCCCGGGTGGGACGCAAGAAATTCGTTCAGCTCTGGGGTTGTCGGCATGGCCGGGGCGCAGCCAGGTTGTGACACAACGATTGAGGCACAGGCAGATCCACGCATGACCGCGTCCCGCAATGAATGCCCAGCGGCGATTGAGGCCAACAGACCTGCCATGAAACTGTCGCCTGCCCCGTTGGGTTTCACGGCGGTGACGGGGTAGATCCCAGTGTGGATTTCCTCACCATCGACCAGTGTGATGGCACCTTTTTCACCCATCTTGTAGATGACGATACGTCCAGGTTTCTGGGCCAGTTCCTTGGCCTTTTCAAATCCTCTTTCAATGCCGCCGGCCATGAACCCAAACTCTTCGTCATTTCCGACGATCAGATCGCTTGCTTCACCGGCGCGCGACAGGACATCTGCGGCAACCTCGGGCGAGGGCCAACTGTAGGGTCGGTAATCGATGTCAAAGATAACTGGCAGTCCGGCCTTGCGGGCATTGTCGATCGCCCGAAATGTGGCGCTACGCGAAGGTTCGGCCGCAAAGACCGTTCCGGCCGAGATTAGCGCGGTAAACTTGCCGTAGTCGACCTGGTCCATGTCTTCTTCGGTGACCTGAAAATCAACCGCGCCATTGCGGTAGATTACATTCTGAAAATCCTCCAGCGTGCTTTCATAAACCGCAAGCGACATACGATATTCGCCGCCAACAACGCGAATATATGACGTATCCACACCGTAGTGATTCAGGCGATTCATGCAGAACCGACCGATGGCGTCATCTGCAATCGACGTGATCAGCGATGACTGACTGCCAAGCTTGACCAGCCCTGCACAGATATTCGCGGACGAACCCCCGAGATCGGCCCGAAATGTATCAGCGTCTTCGCTTTTGACGCCAATGGGGTCAGCAAACAGGTCCATGCCTGCGCGTCCCAAAACAGCGAACCGGTTTCCTTTGATACCATCTATCAAAGCGCTCAAGTCATGTCCTCCGGCAAAAAGGGGTCAGCAAAGTTTGGACCTTGCGTTGAATCGATTCACACGATACTGATTTTGCAACCGGTTGCAAATAATATGTTCGGAGCCGTGATAGATGCCTGAAATCGGAATTGGAATCGTAGGTGGCGGCTATATGGGCAAGGCCCATTCGGTTGCCATGTCGGCTGTAGGGGCCGTGTTCAACACTGTGCTGCGACCGCGGCTTGAGATGATATGTGCCTCAAGCGCGGAAAGCGCGGAACGATACCGTCAGGCTTACGGATTTCATCGCGCGACCGAGGATTGGCGGGTGCTGGTCAACGATCCCGCGGTTGAGGCCATTGTAATTGCCTCACCTCAATCGACCCACCGTCAAATTGCCGAAGCCGCCGTTGCGCTTGGTAAGCCGGTTTTGTGCGAAAAACCCCTGGGCGCGTCCCTTGATGATGGCCGGGCCATGGTTTTGGCCGCCGAAGCGGCTGGCGTGACCAATATGGTTGGTTTCAACTACGTTCGGACGCCCGCGACCCAATATGCACGTCAGCTCATTACGGATGGTGAACTGGGGGACATCACCTGGTTTCGAGGCGAGCACACCGAAGATTTCTATGCTGATCCGCAGGCCCCGGCCACGTGGCGAACCACAGGAATGGCGAACGGAACGATGGGCGACCTTGCCCCACATATGGTCAATGGTGCGCTGGCACTGATCGGGCCCATTGCTGCGGTCATGGCCGAAGTTGAAACCGTTCATCATACGCGCCCCGGCGGGGATGTGACCAATGACGACCACGCTCAGATCATGTGCCGCTTCGAAAACGGCGCGATGGGCAACATCTATGTAAGTCGTATCTCGACTGGCCGAAAGATGGGTTATGCCTATGAGATTTCGGGCACAAAAGGCGCCATTCGGTTTGATCAGGAAGACCAGAATGCCCTCTGGTACTATCGCCACGACGGGCCAGAGGCGACGCGAGGTTTCACCAAGATCCTGACCGGACCGGCACACCCGGATTACGAACCCTTCTGTCAGGGGCCCGGGCACGGAACGGGATACCAGGACCAGATCATCATTGAGGCGAAGGACTTCCTTGAGGCCATTCACACCGGAAAGGCAATCTGGCCAACATTCCGGGATGGGCACGAAGTCAATCGGGTTCTGGCGGCAGCTCTGGCCTCGTCCGAGCAGCGCCAATGGCAGGAAATTGGCGATTTTTAGACGCTGAAACACAACGAGACTTCTGAAGAGAGACACGAACCATGGCAAAGCTGAAATGGGGCATGATCGGTGGTGGCGAAGGCAGCCAAATCGGGCCCGCACACCGTCTGGGCGCATTGGCTGACGGGATGTTCGAATTTACCGCTGGCGCATTGGATCACCGCCCTGACGTTGGTCGCGAATATGCCCAACGATTGGGTGTCGCCGCCGATCGCGCCTATAGTGACTGGCGCGAGATGTTGGCAGGGGAAAAGGATCGCGCAGACCGGATTGATCTGGTGACTATCGCGACACCGAACTCGACCCACTTTGAGATCGCGAAAGCCTTCCTCGAAGCCGGGTTCAATGTGTTGTGCGAAAAGCCGATGACCATGACAGTGGAAGAGGGGGAAGAGATCGTCCGCGTGGCCGAAGCGTCCGGCAAGATCTGCGCGGTGAACTATTGCTATTCCGCCTATCCCATGGTGCGGCAGGCCCGTGCAATGGTCCGGGCGGGCGACATCGGCAAGGTGCGTCTGGTCGTGACCAACTTCAGCCACGGGCATCATGGGGATGCCACTGACGCAGATAATCCGCGTGTTCGTTGGCGCTATGATCCTGCGATGGCGGGCGTATCGGGTCAGTTCGCCGATTGCGGTATTCATGCACTGCACATGGCTAGTTTCATTTGCGATGACGAGGTGAAAAACCTGTCCGCCGATCTGGCCTCCACCATCTCGAGTCGCGAGCTTGAAGATGACGCGATGATCAATTTCCGGATGGAGGGCGGAACTGTCGGACGCCTTTGGACCTCATCCGTTGCCATTGGACGACAGCATGGGTTCGACATTCAGGTGTTTGGCGAAACAGGTGGGTTGCGTTGGGCATCGGAACAACCCAACCAGTTGATTTACACACCTGTTGGAGGCCGGACCCAGATCATCGAAAAAGGCGAAGGCGGATTGCATGACGAGGTTCAGCGCCTTTCACGCGTCGCGATCGCGCATCCCGAAGGGTTTCCGCTGGCCGTTGCGAACATCTATTGCGATCTGGCCGATGCGATTCAGGGTGAGCAGCGCGACGGATTGCCAAATGCATCAGACGGTGTTCGGTCTATCGCAGCGGTCCACGCAGCAGTGGCCTCTGGCCGGGAGGACGGCGCCTGGAAAGATGCGCGCCCACCGATGTTTCGCTGATCAGGGGCGGGGCCGTAATGTACCCCGCTCAATCACCCGGCACGGGAAAATTCGAGCCTCGGGATAGCGCTGGGGCTCTTTCAGCATTTCCTCAACCAGATCGACAGACGACGTGATGATCTGTTTGATCGGTTGGTGGATTGTGGTCAGATCGACGCTTTCCCAGCGCGACATTTCCATGTCATTCAGGCCGATGATCCCGATGTCCTTGCCGGGATTCAACCCGTGATCTGACAATGCCGACAGCGCTCCGATCGACAGGATATCGTCACCGCAGAAATACGCCTCGGCAGGTGAGCCCTCCAGCAATCGCAGCATCTCGGCTCGTCCGGCTTCAAACGAATACGCCCCTGCAAAACAATGCGTTACGTCAATATCCGGGTGGTTGTTGAGTTCTTCCATGAACCCACGATGCCGGTCCAGCGCCGAGGTTGCATCTTTGGGACCACCCAAATATCCAACGCGCTGATACCCCCTTGCCAAAAGCTCTCGTGCCGCCATGCGACCGCATTCGACGTTATCGATCCCGACGACATGGACCTCAGGCGAGATGGCGGAACGGCCGAAAGTATGAACCACGGGCACGCCTGCATCATGAAAGGCTTTGGCAAAGCTGGGCGGCAGGGTTGAGGACGCGACAATCGCTGCATCAACCGAATACTGCCTCAGCATTCGGACCGAATTTGCCGGCTCAGTCTCATCAGTCAGGTTCACGATCAAAGGGCGCAGGCCGCGTTCCTGCAGCGCACGGGTGAATTGATCAAAGACCTCAAGGAAAATCGGGTTGTGAAAGTTGTTCGAGATAAGTCCGATCAACTTGGTTCGACCGGTTGTCAGGGATGAAGCCAGCGCATTCGGACTGTAGCCCAGTGCCTGTGCTGCTTTTTCAACCTTGCTGCGGGTTTTTGCAGAAACGGATGCGCCTTCGGTAAAGGTGCGTGAGACGGCTGATCGGGACACGCCTGCAAGCGCTGCGACCTCTTTCAGGGTTACACTCATCGCTGGCGGTTCCGGCCACGGATTTCTGGGGTATTCACCGGGATATTCATAGCGGGTCCACTATGCACTATTGCAAGAAACTTGCAATCGGTTGCAAAGACCGCGCTGATAATCCTGCTGTTTCAGTGTCTGCGCTGCAATGCATATCGTTTCGCGGTCTGGTCGCAACTGTCCTGCTAACTTTGCCGGCGCCCCATAGACTGACCTGAATTTTAGTTTCGCTGAAGATCACCAGACACACGACAGACAGCACTAGTTCAAGGTTATCACGGGAGCCCACTGGGGATTAACATGATGACAAAGAACAATATGAAAGGCAGCAGCGCTTATCTTGACCCAAACTCAATCTGGCAATTCTCTAGAGTTAGACCAAGGGCATCATCAACTCTCGAAGCGTTCAAGTGAAGCCGAACTGGTTGTGTCTCGGACAATGCATTCCAGATCGCAACAAATTCTGAACGGCTCCGGTGTATCTGATGTGATGTAGCTGGTGAATTTTTCACCTGCCAACGTCCCAATCGTCTCCGCAGGTATCCGGATTGTCGTCAGACCGGGTTCAATATCCGCCGACCCTTTGAAATCCCCGATACCGATGATCGAAATGTCCTGAGGGATGTTCAGGCCAAGCTTATGTGCTGCATAAAGCGCGCCCTGAGCGATGACGTCATTGCCACAGAGCAGCGCAGTTGGAAGCGGAGGGTCAGCCAGCAACTCCAGTGCTGCCTGCTTTGCCTGCGACACGCTGTAAGGCGCTTCGGATTTACGGTTGTCCGGGATCGTGATCCGGTGACTGCCGAGATAGTCAACAACTGCAGTGAGACGATGACGCGCGCGGTCATTTCCTTGAGTGTCAGGGAAAATCAAACCAACATCCCGATGACCAAGGGAAATCAGGTGCTCTGCTGCCTGACGCCCCGCAAGATGATTGTCAGCCCCAACGCAAGGTAGTTCTGAATCTTCAGCATAATTCCAGATCGCCAGCGCAGGGATTTTCTGCTGATCGATCAGGCGTCGGGTTGCTTCGGAATGCTCCAGCCCGACCAACGCCACGCCATCCACGCGATGTTCCAGAAACTTGCGGACCATCGCGTATTCCCGATCGAGGTCATAGCCATGTGATGCCAGCAAGAGGCTGAATCCGGCCCGGTCGATTGAATCCGAGAATGCCTGAATGACTTCGGCAAAAATGGCATGGTTGATCGTTGGCACGACAAGGCCAATTGTCCCGGACCGTTTGCCATGCATCGTTTGGGCCGCGCGGTTGCGGATATAGCCCAGTCTTTGCACTGCCCTGTTGATCTTTTTCCGAGTCGCCGGACTCACCAGATCAGGGTGATTGAAGGTGCGGGAAACTGTGGACGGGGATACCTTTGCAGCCTTTGCTACAGCAACAATATCAACCTTACCTTTTTGATAATCAGGCATAAATCCCTCCTTCACGGTCGAATTTATGAAAACATTTGCAATACTATTTTCATTCCCTAACCTGATTTGTCAACAAACAGAAAAGTGCACGATCTGACGGGTTGGGAGGCCCTGGATGGAATTCATTTACTACTTCGGAGATGTGTTCACGCCGCTGTCGTTCCTGCTGCTTCTGGGCGGCACGATCGGTGGGCTGATCCTTGGAGCGACCCCGGGCCTGTCACCGACAATGGCCGTCGCCTTGCTGATCCCGTTCACCTTTCAGCTCGAGGCTGCTCAGGGTCTGATCTTGTTGGGCGCTGCCTATACCTCAACCGTTGCCGGTGGGGCTGTTAGTGCCATTCTGCTGAAGATCCCCGGCGCCCCGGCCAATATCGCCACCACTCTGGACGGCCACACCATGGCCAAACAAGGTCAGGGTGCCCGGGCACTGCAACTGTCGTTTCTGGCCTCGGCTGTTGGTGGCATCTTTGGTGTGCTGTTATTGATCTTCCTCACACCGGTTCTGGCCCAATGGGCGCTGGCATTTGGTCCGTCGCACCTGTTCTGGCTTGCCATACTCGGCGTCACGGTGATCGGCACGCTGGATTCTGCGTCGGTGGTCAAGGGCTTGCTGTCGGGCTGTATCGGGTTGTGGCTGGCCGCCATCGGTTTCGACGACATCATGGGGGCGCAGCGGTTCATTTTTCACCCAGCTTTGGGAGGTGGTATTAACATCATCGCTGCGCTGATCGGTCTGTTTGCGATCCCTCAGGTTCTGACCATGTTCGCAAAGGGCCGCCACAACACCGGGGCCGAGGTCATCGAGGTACAGCGCCACTCGATAACGGCCGCGTTCAGAGAATTATTCAGCCGCACCCGCGCGCTGAGCATCGGCACGCTGACCGGATCAATCATTGGCCTTATCCCGGGCGTCGGCGGGCAGATTGCGGGCCTTGTTGCCTATGACCAGACCAAGAAGTTTTCATCCGAGAAGGACAAGTTCGGCACCGGCCATTCCGAGGGTGTGATTGCTGCGGAATCCGCCAATAACGCCATGGTCGGCCCGTCGCTGGTCCCGCTGCTTACGCTGTCGATTCCTGGCAGCCCGACCGCCGCCGTTTTGCTTGGCGGGTTGCTGATCCACGGGATCTTCCCGGGCTCGGACCTGTTCGACAATCACCCGGATGTGGCCTGGACCTTCATCAACTCAATGCTGATCGGGCAGGTGCTGATGTGTATCTTCGGCCTTTATGTTGCCGGGCTGGCTGCGCGGGTCGCGCAGGTCCCGCAATCAGTGATGGCGGCCATCGTTCTGGCTCTGTCAGTTTTCGGGGCCTACTCGGTTCAGGGCTCGATGGGGGACGTCTATGTCATGGCCTGCCTCGGCATCGGAATGTTCTTTTTGGAACGGTTCGGATTTTCTGCTGCACCGCTGGTGCTGGGCTTGATCCTTGGGCCGATTGCTGAAGCCAACTTCATTCAAGGTGGGATGATCGCTGACGCGACCGTCGGCAAGGCCTCATACTTCCTGACCGGGGGCTTGAACCTGTTCCTGATCGCGGTGGTTCTGGCCTCGATTATGTACTCGGTTTGGATGGAACTGCGCAGCCGCCGTTACACCACCAAAGAGGAGGCGCAGGCATGAACCGAACACAACATATCTTTGGTTCGGGCCTGGTCTTTGCCGTTGGGCTATGGGTCACATGGGTCAGCTATACCCAGCAACCAGCTTAAGCATTCCTGTTCCCCCGTCTGATCGCAACTGTCTTTGTGGTTCTGGCCGGGTGGACGTTTGGCAAGGCGATCATGGGTTTGTCCAAAGTCGGTAGCGGTGTGACACGCACAATGTTCATCAACATGCTGCCGGGGCTGGTCATCACCCTGATCTACGTGTTTTGGGCCGCAAAGACGCTGGGTTTCTACACCGCAACAACCATCGCCTTCTTCATCCTGCTGTCGATCTACGACCCCGCACCGCATTCCGAGGTCAAAAGCTGGTTCAAACGCGGGATCATCACGGCGGTCTTCGTGGCGGTGATGTACGGGCTCTTTGCCATGCTTCTGAACGTCTACACACCAAGGGAAATTCTGTTCTGACCGCGCCTGCGCGGGTGAACCAAATCAGGGAGGAAACGTAAAATGAAACGACTGATTGCAGGGGCAGCAATAGCCCTTATGAGTCTGACAGGAGCCACTTTGGCCGAGGAATACCCTGAACGACCGTTGATGATGATGGTCAGCTACGGGGCCGGTGGAGCGACAGACTTTCAGGCAAGGATCGTCACCATGACCGCCGGAAACGAGGATGCTTTGGGAATGCCCATCGCCATCATCAACAAGCCTGGCGCAGGCGGGCGTGTGGGCTGGAACTGGTTTGCCACTCAGGCTGACCCCGACGGATACACTCTGGCCGCTTATAATGTACCGCATTTCATCGCGCAGTCGATCAAAGGTGGTGTCGAATACTCGACTGACAGCTTTGAGCCCATCGCCAATTGGGGCGCAGACCCGGCCGTGTTTGTCGTGGGCGCGGACAGCCCATTCAATTCGATGGAAGATGTTGTTGCCTATGCCAAAGAAAATCCCGGCAAGCTGACCGTATCTGGCGCAGGTCTTTTCGTGGGCCACCACATCGCTGCGTTGCAGATCGACAAGGCCGCCGGAACCACGATGGCTTACATCCCAACCAAGGGTGGCGGTGCAGCGGCCATGAAAGCCGTGATCGCTGGTGAAGTTATGGGCGGAATCAACAACTTGTCCGACGCCTTCCGCGCACAAGAGGCAGGCAATGTAAAAATCCTTGGTGTTGCTGATCTGGAGCGGAACGCATTCCTGCCGGATGTGCCGACCATGATGGAACAGGGTCTGGACGTGGACAATTCGTCGGTCAATTTCCGGGGTGTGATGGTGCCCAAAGGAACACCTCCCGAGGTGATCGAGAAACTCTCAGTGACCGTGCCCGAGATGTTTGCCAATTCCCGCGTCGCCAAGAAGATGGAGGCGGGCGGTTCACCCATGCACATCATGACACGTGACGAAGTGATCGAGATGTGGGCGCAGCGCCAGCAAACCCTGAATGAATTGCTGGCCGGTCTCTGAAAGGCCGAAATCGGGGCGGGATCAATCCGCCCCGGACAATCAATCGAGGATCAAGATGAACGCTCCGAACGACATAGCCCCTGAGATTGCGGAAATTGACCGGATCGTGGCAGAGGCCCGCCAAGCCCAGATCGCTTTTGAGGCATCGGGCAGTCAAGCTCTCTATGACAAGGCGGCACTTGCAGCAGGCTGGGCGATCATGGAGCCCGCTCGAAACCAGATGCTTGCTGAACTGGCGGTGGAGACGACCGGTCTGGGCAACGTGCCAGACAAGATCACCAAGAACCACCGCAAGACGCTGGGCCTGCTGCGCGACATTGCTGAGGCAAAGACACACGGCGTCATCAGTGACGATCCTGAAACGGGAATTACCGAGATTGCCCGGCCCATCGGGGTCATTGGAGCGGTCGTACCCTCAACCAACCCTGCCGCGACGCCGGCGAATAACATCATCAACGCGCTAAAGGGCGGCAACGCAATCATCGTTGCCCCGTCACCTAAGGGGGTCGCCTCATGTGAACTGCTGCTGAGCTACATCCATACTGAATTCGACAAGTTGGGTTTGGATCGGAATTTGGTCCAGATGATCCCCGCGCCGGGTTCAAAGGCAAAAACCCAACGACTGATGGAAGCATGCGACCGGGTGATCTGCACCGGAAGCCAGAACAACGTACACCGCGCACAATCTTGCGGCACACCCGCAGTCGCCGTCGGCGCGGGCAATGTGACCGTGATTGTGGATGAAACCGCCGATCTTGTGGGCGCGGCGGCCAAAATCACGGCATCCAAGTGTTTTGACAACGCAACCTCGTGCTCATCCGAGAATGCGGTTGTCGTGGTAGATGCGGTCTATGACGACTTTGTTGCCGCGATGGCCGACGAGGGGGGAGCGTTAGTTCCGGCGTCAGACGCCGATGGTATCGTGGCACGGCTGTGGCCAGACGGACATCTCAACCGTTCGGCCATCGCACAGGACGCAGACAAGATGCTTGAAGCCCTGGGGATGGCAAACAAAGTTCCCGGTGACACCAGATTTCTGGCGGTCGAGACCGATGGGATCGGACCGGATCACCCCCTGTCCGGAGAGAAGCTCAGCCGGGTTCTGGCACTGTACAGGGCACCGGATTTCGAAACAGCCAAGGCACTGGCCACGCGGATATTGGAGTATCAGGGGGCGGGTCATTCGGTTGGAATTCACACATCCGATGACAACCGCGCAGTAGAATTGGGGCGCGATCTTCCCACCTGCCGGGTGATTGTGAATCAAGCTCACACCTTTGCGACAGGTGGCAGTTTCACCAATGGGATGCCGTTTTCCCTATCCATGGGATGCGGCAGCTGGGGCGGAAACTCCATCGATACCAATCTTCATTGGAGGCATTTCGTACAAACCACCAAAATCGTCCGCGAGATTGCGCCACGTGAACCGGAGCTGGATGAGATATTCGGCCAGTACTGGGCGGAGGCCGGTCGATGAACGAGCCACCAAAAGGAACCGTCCGTGACTGGCTGGACCTGCGGGCCGGGCAGGGCGGAATAGGCTTTGTGTTTCCTGACGGGGCGCCAGACCTGAGTTGGTCAGAGCTGCGTGACACCGCTCGCCGTATAGCGACTATGCTGACCGAAATGGGAGTGGCAAAAGGGGAAAGCATCGCCATCCTGTATCCAAACAGCCGAGAGGCATTGGAGGTTCTTTTTGGTATTCTATACGGCGGGCTCAGGGCGACCATGATCAATCTGGTCGCTGGCGACAGCGCGGTTTCCTATGCGCTGGAACATAGCGGCGCGCGATATGGATTTGTGCATCCGGGTCAGGCTGACCTGTTCGAGCGGACCGCAGATTCATCGACAATCACTGCATTGCAAGTTCCAACCACCGAGCCAGCGGCGACTGCGCTACATGATGTATCAGCGGGCGATCATGCGCTGTTGATGTACACATCGGGCACCACCGGGCGCCCGAAAGGGGTCGTGCACAGCCAAGCAAGCTTGTTGGCCGGTGGCTGGACGACGGCCATCGCCCACGAGTTGAGCGCAGCCGACCGCGGGTTTTGCGTTCTGCCGATCTATCACATCAACGGGCTTTGCGTGACCGTCATGGGTACACTCGTGTCCGGAGGTTCGCTGGCCATGTGTGAGAAATTTTCAGCGAGCCGTTTCTGGGGGAATCTGGTGCGGTCGCAGGCAACATGGTTCTCGGTTGTGCCCACCATCATATCGCACCTGTTGCATTCTGATATCGACCCCGATGACGAAACCCGCCAGCGCGTTCGCTTTGGCCGTTCGGCTTCGTCCGCATTGGCTCCCGATGTCCAGCAAGCATTTGAACATCGCTTTGGGATACCGATCGTTGAAACCATGGGCCTGACCGAGACGGCAGCGCAAATCCTGTCAAATCCGCTCCCGCCCGGTGTTCGCAAGATCGGCTCACCCGGTATCGCCTATGGGAACGAAGCAGCGATAGTTGACGCAAACCTGAAACAGGTGCCAGCCGGTACCGAGGGCGAGTTGGTCATTCGTGGGCCAAACGTGATGTTGGAATATCTCAGGAATGCTGATGCGACGGCGAGTACTTTCACTCCGGATGGTTGGTTGCGAACGGGTGATTTGGCGCGCATGGATGAAGACAGCTACGTCTATGTGACGGGGCGATTGAAAGAGCTGATCATCAAGGGTGGCGAGAATATTGCCCCTCGTGAGATTGACGAAGCGCTGTATTCCCACCCCGATGTCATTGAGGCTGCAGCCTTTGCCCGGCCCTGTAAAAGCTATGGCGAAACAGTTTCGGCAGCAGTCAAGATTCGAGACGGTTCAAACCTGACGCCGCTGGATCTGTTGGGCATATGTGAAAGCAGGTTGGGTAAGTTCAAATCGCCTGATGAGATTTACATATTGGCCGATTTGCCAAAGGGGCCATCCGGGAAGATTCAGCGAAACAGGATACTCGCATCGATCAATGAAAAGGCTGATGCAACGACGTCATAGGGTCTGGATCTTTTTAGGGTGTGAAATCGATGCCTCGGACGCTTCACAGCTTTTCTGAATCTCCGTGGCTCGCCATCTGCAGAGGGTGGCAGGCGTGGTAGTAGATACGGGCCGCCCGATGCCTGCGTAAGGTATTGTGATTAATGTATATTACGTCCACTAGGACCATGTTTCGGATGCGCGGGTTAAATGATCTGCAATGCTGTTGCGGTGACAATCGTTCGTCGTGTGCCGCTGGATGTGCTTGCTGAAGTCCCCGCCAAGCTCGAATTCGTCAGGTTGCGGTCACGATTTGGACGCAATTACCCTGTTTTTTAGCTTTTGTTGAATGAATCATACGGGCATCGGGAGCCTTCAGAGCAATGGTACCGCACGAAAACTCCGTCGCCATCGTCATGCCGTGCCTGAATGAGGCCGAGACTATCTCGGCCTGCGTCAGTCGCGCGCGTGAGGCGTTGGTGCTGCTAAAAGACGAGTACCAACTGACCGGGGAAGTAATCGTTGCTGACAACGGCAGCACGGATGGAAGTCAGAAACTGGCAGAAGATGCCGGTGCGCGCGTAGTCAATGTCCCGCAGCGCGGATACGGCGCTGCGCTGATCGGTGGATTTGCTGCAACCAACGCGGCCTATCTGGTCATGGGTGACAGCGATTGCTCTTACGATTTTGTCGAAGCCGTTCCGATGATCCAGCGCCTGATGGATGGTGCCGATCTGTGCATGGGTAACCGGTTCAGCGGTGAGATCAAACCAGGCGCGATGCCCTGGAAAAACCGCTATATCGGCAATCCTGCCCTATCGGGTATCCTTCGGTTCCTGTTCCGTACCGAGATCGGCGACGCGCATTGTGGTCTCCGTGCGATCAAAAAAGAGGCGTTGAACCGACTTAACCTGTCTTCGACGGGCATGGAGTTCGCGTCGGAGATGTTGCTGAAATCCGTGTTACGGAAATTCGCCATCGCCGAAGTTCCGATTACGTTGTCACCAGACGGGCGCGGACGCGCGCCGCACTTGAATCCGTGGCGTGACGGACTAAGGCACCTGATCTACATGCTGATGCTCAGCCCTACATGGCTGTTTTTGGTGCCTGCCCTTTTCCTGTTTGCCATCGGCTTTGCGATCACTGTGTTGCTGCAGTTGGGCGGTGACCAGGAAATGGTATTGATTGGTGGGTTCAAGTTCGGCGACCACTGGGCTGTTGTTGCCAGCGCATCGATGGTTCTGGCATCCCAGACCATTGTGCTGTGGCTGGCTGCGCTGATGGGCAGCTATCGTGATGAATTACGCGTTCCGACAGAAAGGGCGCGGTACTGGCTGGGCTTTTCCCGCCTGCAATACTGGATTCTCGGTGGCGCATCTCTGGCACTTATTGGTGCTTTTTGGGTTGCGACAATCACCACCGGCTGGATTGCGTCGAACTTCGGGTCTCTGAACGAAATGCGGCCACTGATCGCGGCCTTCACGATGATCATTATCGGCGTGCAGCTGTTCTTTTCGGGCTTTCTTCTTTCCATCGTTGCCGGAAACAGATCCCGCCATGATGCGGTTCTGCCTGCACGCGAAACGGCCATCTCTGGTCACAGCGCTGCGGCGCTCAATCAACCGGCATGACTTGGCTAAGATCAGTAGTGTTTCTGGTATTGTCGCTGGTCCTCGTGACCTGCGCGGTCCTTTGGAGTGGCCTCGACCTTCGTGATCTGGTGCGTCGTTTGTCTGACGCGCCGCAGTGGTTGCTGATCAGCTTTTTTGCGCTGACCGGTCTACAAATATCTATATCGGCGCTGAAATGGCGCATAGTCTTCCGCAAGATAACCCCTGATCAGGCGCCGCAGGAGTTTTCCTTTTTTCTGGCCTGCTCATCAGCTTCGGCGCTGTTGTCGCAATTGTTGACCACCTATGTTTCGTCGATCGTGGTTCGGGGTTGGGCCGGTCGCAGGTTCCACGATATTCCCTTTACTCGCGGGGCGGGCAGCTCGGTTTTCGAGCAGTTCTTTGACGTGGCTGTCCTGATATGTATGGCACTGGGAACCCTGATTACTTGGACCATTGGTGGTGGCGCAATAACATGGTTTGCCTGTACCATCAGTGTTCTCAGTCTAGGTATGCTGGCGTCCATGCAATTGGACCATCTGATCCCCGTATTGCGCAGGCTTCATCCAAGATTGGCAGAACATCCGGCTCTGCAGGATGATCGTGGTATCGCGCGGATATGTTCCGCGTCGACGGTATCCCAGCTTTATGGCCTGTCGGTCCTGCGCTATCTATCCATACTGGTCAAAGCGCCACTGGTTGTGATTGCCCTTGGGTACTCGATTTCGTCGCTGGACGCGGCCCAGGGCTTTACCATCGTTCAGACCACACAGCTTGCCGCATTCACGCCGGGAAATCTGGGCCTTCAGGAATGGGGCTGGTCCGGGGTATTGGCGTTTCTGGGGTATGGCTTTGAAAAGGCATTGGAGTTTGCGCTTGCACTGCGGGTCGTGGGTTTTGCCAGTATGACTATCATCGCGCCGCTTCTGATGGCCCCAGCGTTTACGAAACGGAAGGTGCTGGCATGACCGAAACGTCACAGCCACAGGCGACCGTTGTCGTTGTCGCCCGGAATGCCGCGCAGACAATCAGCATGTGCATGAGGTCACTGCATCAGCAAAACCGCGCACCGTCCGAGGTGATACTGGTTGATGACGGGTCGTCCGACGAGACGGTCAAGCTCGCCAATGAGGCCTTTCCCGGCCTTAGGGTCATCACCAGTGCCACGCGTTCGATCAGCAAGAACCGGAATGTCGGTTGGAGATCGGCCAGTACCGAGTTTGTTGCCTTTCTGGATGCGGATTGCGAAGCCCCTGCGCACTGGCTTGAGAACCTGCTGAATGCGGCAACTCGGCTCGACGTTGCCGCAGTGGGTGGAGGCAATGCACCGCCAGCGGGCCAGAGCGCACATTATGATGCGCTGGCCATAATGCTTTCATCCTATATGGGGTCACGCGGTTCTTTGCAGGGACAGATACCCATGTCTGAAGCAACGGTGCCGCATATTCCAACGCTCAATGTGCTGTACAAAAGAGAAGCGCTTGAACGGGCGGGCGGTTTCGACCCGCGTTTCGCGCGCATGGGAGAGGACGAAGACCTTTCCCGGCGGTTGCGTGACATCGGGCAGTCGCTGGTGGCAATTCCGGATGCAGTTGTCGTGCATCATCAGCGTGCTGATCTGAGAAGCTGGGCAAAGAACATGTACGCGTATGGAAAAGGCCGTACCTGGCTGATCAGACGTCACCCGAACGCCTGGTCGCCGGTGTTTCTTGTTCCGCCATTGGTGCTGCTGGTGCTGCCAATTTACTTGATCTGCATTGCAGTGGTTTCCCTAGCATTGTGCATTGGGGTTAGAAAACCGGCGCTTTGGCTGCGATTGACCGCCCTTTTTGCCATGACGCATCTTCCATACGGTTTGGGTCAGATCGCCGGGCTGTTCATCAGCGGCGACAATCTCGATGCGCGCCGCAAACGCTGTCGCGTTGGGATGATTGCGCTCAAGAACGCGGGAAACAAAGGGGATGAGGCAATTCTTTGCGCGGTGTCCGAACGGCTGGAGAAATTCCTGTCCCAGCCCGGAAATGCGGTGGACCCATATCTGATTGCCTTCGGACCAAGTGGAATTGACACCCGTCCGCTGCCCGCCAGCAAAGAAGCGCGGGAACGTGTCATTCTGGACGCGCTGGCCCCAGCCAGCAGTTCGCGAGCGGTTCAGCCCCTTACCCTTATACCTGATGCAATGCGCAGCCTTGTCGTGTTTTCGGGCTTTCAGGGCATCTTTATCTCGGGCGGGCAATGGTTGCATGATCTGAGCCTGCCCAAGCACGTGGTCGTCTGTTCGCTTTTTGCCTTTGGTCGGTTGTTTCGCACGCGAACCGGCGTGTTCTGTATCGGGGTCGGGCCATTGCAGCGAGGTTTTTCCCGCTGGTTGACGCGATGGGCTTTGGGCCGCCGATCCCTTGTCATTACCCGCGATGACGCCTCGACCAAGCTGCTGCAGGATTGTGGTCTGAGTCATGCAAGCACAGCAGCCGATCCGGCGCTTTTGCTGCCAACCTCACCGGTCACGGCATCTGCGAACCGCATACTGATATCCCCCTGCGCCTGGGCCAATTTCGAGAACCTGTATGAACTGGATCAGGCAAAGATCGATGAGAGCTTTCAGAACTGGACCAAACTGGTCACCCGATTGACCGAGGCCGGGCGCGAACTGGCCATGCTGCCGACCATGAATCCTGAAGATCGCGCCTTTGCCGAACAGATCGTCCAAAAGACGGGCTGCGACATCGAATGTATTGAAACCGAGGAACTACTGCCTTCTCAGGTGCAGGGCCATATCGCCGCATCGTCAGCGCTCATTTCAATGCGGCTTCATCCGGTGATTTTCGCCTCGAACAGCAGCACGCCGTTTGTTGCTCTGAACTACGCGGCCAAGGTCCGCGCCTTTTGCAAGCAGGCTGGGTACGAGGACCGTGTGGTTGAACTGAATGACCCCTGCTGGGCCGATACGGTGCTGCAAAAGCTTGACCAACCAACCAAAGATGCGGCCCAGATCTCGTCGATCCGGTCAACGCAGATCGCGGCCCTGAACTCGGGTTATCAACTGCTTGAACAATGGTTGTCTGGCGTGGGAAAGACATCAATACCCGCACACGGAAAGGGACCAACGCAATGCGAATCGCCTTTGTAAATCCGCCTCTCAGAGACTGGCGTTTTTCCAGGTCTCAACGCAGTCCCGGGGTGATCAAATCGGGGACGTTGTACTATCCCTATTGGTTGGCGCATGCCACTGCATTGGCAATGTCGCGAGGCCATGAATGTCTGTTGCTGGACTGCGCCGCTGACGAGCTGTCGCGCGAGGACACCATCGACAGATTGCGTGACTTCGACGCTGAACTGGTGGTGATCGAAACATCAACCCCCAGCGTTAACCATGATCTGGAAACCGTTGATCTGTTCAAGGCTACTCTGCCGCAGGCCAGGTTCTGCTGTACTGGAACCCATGTAACGGCTGAGTGGCAAGTGGCCCTGACCCAAAGCAAGGCCTTGGATTTTGTCGCGATTGGCGAATACGACTTTACCATATCCGAGCTTGCCGAGGCGCTTGAGCAGGGGCAGCCGATTTCGTCGGTTGACGGTCTGGCGTGGCGATCGGGCGATAGTTCGGAGCGGAGCGGTGATCGCACCCTGATCAGTGATATGAATGCGTTGCCTTGGGTGGCCCCGGTCTACAAGCAATTCCTGACACCTGAAAACTATCTGTTCACGATCGCGAACCAGCCCATGGTCATGCTGATCGGTGGTAGGGGCTGTAAGGCGCGGTGCTTTTTCTGCGTCTATCCGCAGGTGATGCATGGCCACAGCTATCGGTGTCGGTCGCCCGAAGATGTCGTAAACGAAATGAAGTGGATTCAGGACAACATGCCTGAAGTTCAGGAGATCGTTTTCGAGGATGACACCTTTACCTCAGACCGGGTCCGGGCACAGGAAATTGCCCGGCTGGTCAAAGAGGCCGGTATCACGCTGCCATGGTTTGCCAACATCCGCGTCAATGTCGATTACGAAACGTTGAAAGCCCTGAAAGAAGCCGGGCTTCGGCAATGTGCGACCGGGTTTGAATCCGGTGACCAGACCCTGCTGATCAACATGCGCAAGGGTCAGACATTGCAGCAACAAAAGGACTTTATGGAGAACTGCCGCAAGCTGGGTATTCTCGTCCACGGCTGCTTTATGGTTGGATTCCCCGGTGAAACAAAAGAGACGCTGGCCAAGACCCTTGAGCTGGCCAAAGAACTGAATCCCGACAGTGCCCAGTTCTATCCGGTGATGCCTTATCCGGGCACCGGTGCCTATGAATGGGCACAGGAGGGCGGTTATCTGGCCACAACCAATTTCGACGAATGGCTGAATCCCGATGGTCAGCACCGATGTGTTCTGGACCTGCCTGGCCTGTCGCCCAAGGATCTTGAGGATTTTTGCGAATACGCAGTGCGCAAGTTCCACTTCCGTCCGACCTATATGGTGCGCAAAGCGCTGCAGGCGGTTACAAATCCCAAGGAAGGCCTGCGTTCGGTAAACGCATTCAAGAATTTCCTGTTGTCGATCATCCGTGGTGACAAAGCGGTGACCAGTGCATTGCCGCCAAAGCAAACCGAAATTGACGAAGCCTGGAACGCTCGGACGCGGGTGCCGCGCGGACGGATGGAAATGATCGAAGGAAAGAAAAGCCAGCTTAAACGCGCCAGTTGAGTAAGACGTTGCAAGCCTCAGATCTGCAATACGCCCGTGCTGGTGAAACCAGTGACCCTATGCTGCGCTATCAGTGGGCCATACGTGTTGCACTATGCGCCAAGCTCGGCTTCTTGGTGTTCTTCGCGTTCAACACCCAGTTCGTGATGGACGAATTCTGGCAATTCGGGCAGTCTAAATATCTGGGCAATGGGTTCTTTGATACGATCTGGCCGGCCAAGGCGGTCGGCTATGCGGTGTTTTACAAACCGGCGCATTGGCTGGGTTGGGATGCGGTGTCGGCCATCATGATCGGCCGCTTGCAGACCGCTTTACTGGCCTGCGGAACGCTGGCCCTGCTGTATGGCATCGCGCGGAAACTGGGTCAGGACCGGGTACGCGCGTTGCTGGTCATTCTGCTGGCCCTCAGCTTTTCAACCTTTATCGAGCGGGTATTTCGTACCCGATCCGAGTCTCTGGCGCTGTTTTTCGCAACTGCTGCGCTGTATTGGATCGTGCCCCGAGACATATCTCGTGCAAAGACTATTCTGATCGCCGGATTGTTCAGCGGGCTTGCCTTCATCGCGACGCAAAAGGCGGTTTACTTCAATCTCGCGCTTGGCCTTGGACTGGTGGTTGAGGCGCTTTTGCGTCTGGATCTACTAACTGCACTTAGGCGCGGCCTAATGCTGGTCGCCGGGTGGGTCATTCCCATTCTTGTCTACAGCATCGCGTTCGGTGGCTGGGACAGTCTGACGATACTGACCTCTCTTTTCCAAGGTCCGCTCAGGGTCGCCACAAGCGGACATGTCTATTACACCACTTTGGGGATGTTTTATGGGCAGACGATCGAGCGAAATCTGCTTCCTTATCTGCTCGCCGCTTTTGGACTGCTGGCAAGTCTCTACAGATGGAGGACGCTGACGTCCGGGCATAGGGTTGCGCTGGTTTTCACCCTTGTCATGATCGTGCTGATTGCACGTCATAATCAGCCCTGGCCCTATGTGTTTATCATGGTGATCCCGTTTCTGTGCCTTTGGGCCCCGGCCACACTGGACTACGCGGCACGCGGCAAGTTTCAGGCCAAATTGATCCATGCGGTATGGATCGTTGCCGTTCTTCTCAGCTTTGCCCGCAACATCACGTATATTGAACACGACAACCGGGCTGAGATTGATCTCATCCGGCAGGTCGAAACTCTGCTTGGGCCCAACGAAAAGTACTTTGATGGTATCGGTATGCTGTCAAACCACGCGGAATCTCAGCGCCGGTGGCTTGATACGCGACAGGTTCACATCGCGAATACCGAAGGCGAAGCTTCGGACTTCATGCGCAAACTGCGTGCCGTACCGCCGCATTTGATCATTGACACCTACCGAACCCAAAAACTGCGCGAGCTGATGAAACCGTTTCTTAAAAACTCCTATGTTCGGGTTGCGCCGAACATTGGCATTCCGGGAGTTCGCTTATCGGATGTCAGCGAAGTGACGTTTGAAACGCCTCTTGAGCAGGAATTCGGACTGTTCGACAAAAGCGGGCAACCAGTGGCGGTGTCATTGTTGGTCGAGGACGAACCAGTGCAGCTACCGGTGTTGTTGCAACCAGGGCCAAATCGCGTGCGTTTGGATGGCGCTGTCGATTGGCCTGTTTTCCTGCTGCCTGCGCACAAACCATATTCCGGCCTCCATCCGATTCCTGCACCCGAGCCGATTTTTGTCAGGGTCTATGATTACTGAAACAAGCAAACGCCGCTCTTGCAGCGCTGTTTGCCTGATTGATACCACCCAACCTGCGGATTGATGAAACGGTCCAATTTGAACTTAGAATTCTCATAGTCGGACACGAGCCTTAATTTCACCACCTTCTCGGATGAGAGAAAATCCAAAGCATCAGTTCGGATCTTATTTATGACAATGAATTCAATCGTTTTGGTCGCAGGCTTATTCGCAATATTAGTGGGGTTACGGTCTCGCAATCCGCGGCCGGCAGAAATCGACCTGATCGCAAACCCACAAACCCGGCAGGGGACAATTGGCCTGTATTTGTTGCGTGGGCCTTACACATTCATTGACCCCAGCGCGGACCCAACGATGTTGTTTAGTTTCCGCTACGGCGAAAGTCCGTTTACTTTGAAAACGGTGGCTTGGGCACTTGGGCTATCCTCCGTCTTTGTGGTCAGTGCAATCTACTTGGGCTGGGCGCTTTTTGATATCACAACCTACGGAGCGTGGAGCTTTTTTAACGATGACGTTCCAGCGAACAAGCGTTGGTTTCAGGCAGCCATCAGCGTGCTGCCCATGTTTGCGTTTGTGGCGGCGGCAGTAGATCGGGACAAGCTGAGTGCCCGTTTCTTCGGGGGATCAGATACTTACTATGATCTGGCGTATCAGATCGGCTACGGTGTGTTTCTGATTGTGCATAGTCGGGTCTTCGAAAACACTGGGCTGTTTATGATGTCCGGTTTCCTGGTCACTTTGGTGCCGAACGAGCGCAAGATGGCCTTTGTGCTTGGGTTGGCTCTGTCTGCGGCATTTGTGTTGGGGTATCTGGGTAATCTGGGTGCGACCCACGGAGCGATGTTGATCTTCATCCTATTTATCGCCGTCAGTGCGTGGCTTGCGTTTGTCGCGATGGTCGAAATTCTCAGCGCGTTGCGATGGCATGATGCCGGTGATGTGGCCATCCTCGCCGGGCTGGTCTGCATTGCGGCGATCGGACTTGTGCTAGCGCTGATTATCCCGTTTCTGATGGTGTTCGTTCTCTATGCGATCTTGGTTTTGACACCTGAGAGCGTAAGTAACGACTGGGTGAACCTGGTAGGTCCGTTCCGTGAGGGTGGTGTTCCGGCTGCCATTGTGCTGAGCATTGCCTGTATTCCGCCCCTCCTGCCAACGTTGTGGATCATGTGCCGTGGTCTGGGTACGCTGATTGCCAGAAACACCCCCATGATGTCTCACTTCATTGCAGAACTTAAGGTGAGTGAAGGGCCCCTGAACCAATCAGGGTTTGACAATCTGATGCGCCCGTATCGCAATGCCAATGTGCTGGGTTTCGGAGTATCCACGGTAGCGACCTTTGCATTGCTGGCCGCTGCGTTGTGGATACTCAGCACCGTCTATACAGTGACTGGCTGAAGCCCTTCGGGCTTCGCCAACCGTTTCGGCAGTCGCTGCACCAGTTTTCGAAGCTTTGCGAGTCAAGTCAGCCGCATACGCAACAACTAACCGGCCTCGTCTTCGAAGTACTGACGAAAGAAAACCGTGACGCCTTCGGATTTTATCGATCTTTCGATGGCCAGTCCTGCCCCCGGTGCAAACCACTCAAGCTGAACCCTGTGATTCAGCGCAGCTTCCAGATCTTCCACGCGGCGGTCATGCCAGTCCATATAGGCCATCTGAGCATAGTGATGCGGGCTGGCCGGGAACACTTGTATTGCCAGATCAAAGTCGCTGTTTGCGGAATGCGTACCACGAGCCCGGCTGCCGAAGAGGATCACTTTTCGAATAATTGAATGCTGCTTTGCCCAATATTTTATGGCGTTGCTGTGTTGCTCACTCAGTCCGTTAGTCACCGGTAAACCCTGTTTTTTTGCCTGATGCGGTCTATTTAGGTGTTCAATGTAACATCTCCTAGGTCCGTATTTCAGACGGATGCGAGACCGGTTGGACCGGTCTCGCCATACCGGTCAGTCTTCAACAGGCAGGTAAAGATCTCCACCTTCCCGGAACTTGGCGGCCATGGCCTCCATTCCTTCTTTTTGCGCCTCGGACCGGATGTCGTGGCTGATCCGCATCGAGCAGAATTTCGGCCCGCACATCGAACAGAAATGAGCGACCTTGTGCGCTTGTTTCGGCAGAGTCTGGTCGTGGAATTCGCGCGCGGTGTCGGGGTCGAGCGACAGGTTGAATTGATCTTCCCAACGGAATTCAAACCGGGCACGCGACAGGGCATCGTCACGGCGTTGCGCGCCTGGAAGTCCCTTTGCCAGATCCGCCGCATGGGCGGCGATCTTATAGGTGATCACGCCGGTTTTCACGTCGTCCCGATCCGGAAGCCCCAGATGCTCCTTGGGCGTGACGTAACAGAGCATCGCGCAACCGAACCAGCCGATCATCGCCGCGCCAATGCCACTGGTGATGTGGTCATAACCGGGTGCGATGTCGGTGGTCAGGGGG
Organism: Ruegeria sp. CH6; assembly: GCF_056537005.1. Taxonomy (NCBI): domain Bacteria; kingdom Pseudomonadati; phylum Pseudomonadota; class Alphaproteobacteria; order Rhodobacterales; family Roseobacteraceae; genus Ruegeria; species Ruegeria sp. CH6. The sequence continues at coordinate 320,262 of NZ_JBQFQS010000004.1, forward strand.
CCAAGCGTGTAGAAGGGGGCCTCGTGGCAGCACTCCAGCTGTTTGTCCATGTTCTCTTTGATCTTGTGCATCGCCACATGGCCGGGGCCTTCGATCATTACCTGACAGTCCTTTGCCCAGGCGATCTTAGTCAGCTCCCCCAGCGTCTCGAGCTCGGCAAACTGTGCTTCGTCATTGGCGTCAGCAATGGAGCCGGGACGCAGACCGTCCCCGAGACTGAACGACACATCATAGGCCCGGCAGATGTCGCAAATCTCATCGAAATGCTCATACAGGAAGCTTTCCTTGTGGTGATGCAGGCACCACTTGGCCATGATCGATCCGCCGCGCGACACGATGCCCGTCACCCGGTTCACCGTCATTGGAACCATGTGCAGGCGCACGCCCGCATGGATGGTGAAATAGTCCACGCCTTGTTCGGCCTGCTCGATCAGCGTGTCACGGAACACCTCCCATGTCAGGTCCTCGGCAATGCCGTTCACCTTTTCCAGCGCCTGATAGAGCGGCACGGTGCCGATCGGAACCGGTGAGTTGCGGATAATCCATTCACGGGTGTTGTGGATATTGCGGCCTGTGGACAGGTCCATGACCGTGTCGGCGCCCCAGCGGATCGACCAGACCATCTTGTCCACCTCCTCTTCCATCGAAGAGGTCACCGCCGAGGTCCCCATATTGGCGTTGATCTTGACCAGAAAATTGCGCCCGATGATCATAGGTTCGCTTTCGGGGTGGTTGATATTGGCGGGGATGATCGCGCGACCTGCGGCGACCTCATCCCGCACAAATTCCGGAGTCACATAGTCCGGTATGTTGGCACCCCAATCATTGCCTTCACGTTGCTCGGCCACGGCCTCGCGCAGCTGGTTTTCGCGGATGGCAATGAACTCCATCTCTGGCGTCACGATCCCGGCGCGGGCGTAAGCGAGTTGCGTCACCGCCTTGCCATCTGTTGCGCGCAGAGGCCGCGGGCGCACCGGAAACTCGGGCGTCAGGCGGTCGCCTTCTACAAACCCGTTATCCTCGGGCTTGATCTCGCGCCCTTCATACTCCTCGACATCGCCGCGCGATTCGATCCATTTGCGACGCAATGGTGTCAGGCCTTGTCGAATGTCGGTGATCACGTTCGGATCGGTGTAGGGGCCGGAGCTGTCATAGACCGGCAACGGCGGCTCACCCGCTGTCGGGTGGACCGAAATCTCGCGCATTGGAACGCGGACGTCAGGGTGCAGTGTGCCATTCACATAGATCTTACACGAAGCAGGCAGTTCACCTGTGGTGATTTTGGGGTTGGGGACATTCATGTTGGTGCTCCTCAAGCAGTTCAACTCAAAAAGACACCAGATGAGTTTTGGCTTGGGGAAACGAGAGGGTGTACGGCCCCCTGTTCGGAGTGCGCCCGCCCGGATCCATGGCCTGCGCGCCCTAGCTTCCTACGCCAGTATCAACTGGGTCAGGTTCAAAGGGTCGCGTCGCCGGGCAATGCCCCGTCAGCCTCTCAGTCCCCTCGGTGGGACTCCCCTGCGTGACCTTTGGTTAGCTCAGGCACCACGTCTGAGACAAGCCCTTATTCAGCCATGTTTCGATTTACATAAACACAGCGTTAGGTAGGAGGGCGCTGTCATCAGGAATTTGTCTCTGCGGCACCGGGTAGGTGCCGCAGAGATTTTTATTTTAGAACGACCACTTAAGACCGGCGCGCAGGAACGGGCCCTGAGCATTATCGCCGATCTCCTGTTCGGCCTTCAGCTCCAGCAGCATGTCCTGAACCAGATCTTTCTCATAACCAACTGCGACGCTTGCACCGGTAAAGTCTGTCGATGCAAAGATCACATTCTGAGTTGATGAGAAGACGGAGACATCGGCCTGCGAATCCCCCAGACCACGGCGCAGCACACCGCTTAGCTGGCCTGACAGAACTCCGCCATTGTTGAATTGTTTTTCAACTTCGGCACCCAACCGGGCTTCGATCACCTCGGTTGTGATGTCTCCGACCGTGGCATTCGCGACCGAGCCGGTTTCCGTGTAACCATCATCCTTCTGATTGGTATATCTGGCGTCTGCAAAACCGATCAGCCCGAAATTGTCGCTGACATCGAACGCGCGCTCAACACCGATATGTGCAGTCAGCAGTGTGCTGTCATAATCTGCCTTTGCATCGGCGCTGCCCGTGATCTGACGTGTTCGATCAGTCGAAAGCCAGCCGTAACCAAGCCCGGCCTCAACCGTGAACGCGCCAAACTGGCGACCCACCGCTGCATCCAGATAGAAGCCGGTGGTGTCAAAGTCGGTCGTGCGGCTATCACCATCGGCCGTGAACACGCCCATACCAAAAGCCAGTGCAATGCCGTTTTCTGTCTGGCCGGAAAGTCCGGCACTGCCGTTGAACAGCTTCACATCGGTTTTGACGTCAGGATCATTCTCGAACTCGCGATATTCTGCGTCGATCATTGCAAACGGGCGGAACCCACCGAAAGTCGCACCGGGCGCATTTCTGAACGAAACACCTTGTGTTACCTGCGGGGCTTGCTGGAACTGCAGCGCATTGCCGCTGCTGCCTACTACGCTGCCAAACATGGCGACGACATCGCCCGGCGTTGCAACGTCGGTCCCGTCAACGACAGCATATACCGGAGCTGCCCCACCTTCGTTCTGGACAAACCAGGCAGAGTCCTGATCCGAAATCTTGGTGGTGAATGTTCCCACAGTTGGTGCGGCGTCCTCAAAGCTGAAGACTTTGCTACCCCCTTGTGCGTCCAGATTCACATCGTGATCACCAACACGGATCCGGCCCGAGATGTTGTCTTTCGTATCTACGTTCAGGACACCTTTGCCGGTTCCCAGATAGATCGCATAAGCATCACCGCCGTCGGAAGTGGCCGAGATGGTTCCTACATCCGTAATCACGCCGTCAAAGTTCTCGAAATACAGACCATATGCATTCGCAGCGGGACCACCCGTTGCGCTTGCCGTGATAGATCCGGTGTTTGAGAACGTGCCCTGCATATTCTCGACCCAGATACCCGCAGCCAGCGCTTCGGCATCGTTAGTGCCGTTCGCTATTGCTGCAGCGGCGCTGATGGTGCCTGTGTTGGAGATGTCTGCGGTGACCTCATCATAGAGCAGGATCGACTGCGCTCTGACATTCTGGGCACCTTCGGCCCGAACCATGATGCTGCCGGTGTTCGCAACGCGACCCCCGGTGTTCCCACGCACATAGACGCCACGCGCGGTAGCATCATCTGCACCTGAAATACTGGTGGTACTGATGGTGCCAGAATTCGAGAGCGTGCTGTCAAAACCGTCCCTGATCTGGATGGCGCCTGCATAAGCCGACGCACTTGTTTCACCCTTGGCTGAAACAGTGATGGAGCCGCTGTTGGTGATGTCGCCCGCGACATCGTCCCCGACATAGAGACCATATCCTTCGGCCTCGTCCGTGGCATCCGTGGAGGTCACGTTGATCGAACCCGCATTGGTGAAGCTGCCCGCTAACGCGTTGCTGATATAGACACCGCCTGCTGTTGCAGAGGTTTCACCATCGGCCTTAACCGTGATTGCTCCGCTGTTCGAAACGTTGCCGTCTACTCCGCTCGCGTAGATGCCATACGCTTGCGCTTCAGAGCCAAGACCCTGCGCCTGCGCTGATATCGTGCCGCTGTTTGCGATGTTCCCACTTACAAGCGCACCGGCATAGAAACCGGCTGCCGAAGCAAAGGAATCGGGTGCAGTTGCCTGTGCCGAGATCGTGCCGGTATTGGTAAAGTCACCATCCAGCGTTGAGGATGAGTAGATGCCATATGCATAGGCCTGGGATTCATCGGCGATCGCCTGCACGGTTATGACGCCGTTGTTGATCGCATTACCTTCGAACCCACCACTGACATACAGGCCATAGGCTTCGGCCGAGGATGTTTCGTCCTGTGCAAAGGCATTGACGGAGCCGGAATTGAAGAAGTCTCCGGTAAGTCCGCTGCGGATATAGAATCCATAGACGGTCGCAGATGAGTAACCCTCTCCTCGGGCGCTCACCGAACCGGTGTTGACGATATTGCCGGTCATCCCGCCTCTGACATACAGGCCGTAGGCTTCTGCTTCTTCCGTTTCGTCAGTCGCGACTGCACTGATTGAACCGGAATTCACAAAGTTACCTTCAAGGCCATTGCGGATGTATATACCCGCGACGGTTGCTGAAGAATTCCCCTCACCTCGGACCGAGATGGTGCCGGTGTTGATGATATCGCCTTCCATTTCGCCGCTGACATACAGACCATAGGCATAAGCCTCATCCGTCTGGTCGATGGCGACGGCACTGATCGTTCCGCTGTTGCGGAAGGTTCCGTTGAAATCGCCACTGATTTCAAAGGCTGTCGCAGTGACCGAGGAATAACCCTCTCCACGAATGTCGACAGTGCCAGTGTTGATGATGTTTCCGGTCATGCCATTGCGAACTTGAAGCCCAAAAGCCTCGACTTCATCATCCACGACATCGCGTGCATGCACCGTAATCGTTCCGGTGTTGACGAAATCGCCTGTCAACCCATCACGTATATCGAATGCGATCGCCGTAGCTGATGATACCCCATCCGCACGAATGTTGATGTTGCCGGAGTTGAAGATGCTTCCGGTCATTGCGCCGCCAACGTACAACCCGGTGGCGACGCCCTCGTCATCGCTTGAGTTGGCCGTGACAGAGATGGAGCCCTGGTTTACGAAGTTGCCATCAAGATCTTCACCAATGTAGAAGCCTGCGGCATTGGCCTCGGTCACTGCATCGTGACGCACTGCGACGGAACCAGTGTTGATGAAATCGCTCGAGACACCGCCGTCTACGAAGACGCCGCTTGCATCCGGTGGGACAACTGCAAATGGTGGTGGAGGGGGAACAGGTCGTGACCGAGCAGCGGCGCTAACCGATCTGACGTCGATGGTGCCCGAATTAAAGAAGGCTCCGTCCAGCCCCTCGCCGAAATGGAAACCGCGTGCAGAGGCAGAGGTCTGTCCCAACGCGCGCACAACCACCGAACCGCTGTTGCCGACATTCCCTGTCACATCGCCACCGCTGTAGAATCCGACAGCAGATGCAAAGTCAGCGGTTTCCGTCGCCTGTGAAATCAGCGCGCCGGTGTTGACGAAATCGCCATTCACATCGGAGGACGAGTATATGCCGTATGCATAAGCTCCATCCTCTTCGGCAAATGCCGTAGCCGAGATCGTCCCGCTGTTGGTGACGTTACCGTCCACGCCGCTTGAGACATACAGGCCATACGCCTCGGCGGAATCGGTCTGATCTGTGGCAATAGCGGTCACCGAACCGGAATTGTTGAAATCGCCGGTCAGGCCGCTTGTGATGTAAAAGCCGGCAATGGTCGCAGAGGAATACGCATGTCCGATCGCCTGAACCGATCCGGAGTTGACGATATTGCCAGTCATGCCGCCGCTGACATAAAGGCCATAGGCTTCAGCTTCTTCGGTTTCATCAGTCGCAATGGCAGTGATCGATCCGGTGTTGTGAAAGTTGCCTTCCAGTCCACCGCGAATCTCGAATCCTGCGACGGTCGCCGATGAGTAGCCGTCGCCCCGGACAGCAATGGTGCCGCTGTTAAAGATATCGCCTTCCATGCCACCACGCACGGTCAGGGCATAGGCCTCGGCTTCGTCATCAGTGGTGTCTGTGGCGTTGACGGTTACAGTTCCGGTGTTGACGAAGTTACCGGTCAGGCCACCACGGATATCAAAGGCTGCTGCTGTCGCCGAAGAAACGCCCTCGGCCCGAATATCGATGCTGCCCCCGTTGACGATGTTACCGGTCATGGCTCCGCTCACGTAGAGACCATTGGCAACGCCTTCGTCGTCGGTTGAGTTCGAGACAACCGAGATAGAACCGGTATTCGAAAAGCTGCCATCGAAATCGCCGGACAGATAGACGGCGGCGGCGGTGGCCGATGAGCTTGCGTTGGCGCGAACGTTGATTGAACCGCTGTTCACCACGTTTCCGGTCGTGTCGCCTTCTACATACAGTCCTGCGGCATCAGCTTCGCCAGAGGTCGCAGTCGCCGTTGCTGTAATCGTTCCGGTATTGTTGAAGCTTCCGTTCAGATCGCTTTCCAAGTGGTAGGCCCAGGCCGTGGCCGTCGTCTGCCCGGTTGCAACGGCTTGCACGTTGCCATTGTTGATTAAGTTGCCGTTGGCGTTGCCCTGAATTTCAACGGCAATAGCCTCGGCGTTGGTGCCGTTATTGGTCGCTGTGGCCTGCAGCGTACCCGAGTTGTTGACATCGCCATTCAGCGCCCCGGTAATCAGGATCGTGCGGGCCTCGAGGGTCGAGCCGTTTTCAGCAGTGGCGCTGATCGTGCCGCTGTTGTCGATATTCGTGCCGACATCGCCGACGAACACAAGCCCAAGTGCAGAAACATCGCTGGTTCCAGCTGCGCTTGCGGTGGCTGAAATTGTGCCCGAGTTGAAAACTGAACCTGTCGATTCAACGCCGTTTGTGAACAGCGCGCCAAGTGCGCTTGCGCTGCCGCTGCTGGTGGCCTGTGCATTCGCCGTGACGGTGCCGGTGTTCACAAATGCACCGCTATAGTCTCCGCCCATCAGGAAACCAAATGCCGCCCCATAGGTGCTGCTGCCGGCGTTGATAGCTATCGTGCCGTTGTTGATGATCTCACCGGTCGCGCTGAGATCCCCGTCCAGAAGTACACCGAATCCGGTGGCGCTGGCCGAAGAGGGGCCCGAAATTGTGCCGTTGTTGATCGCTGTGCTGGAATAGTCCGTATCAATGAGAACGGCCGGACCGCCGCTGGTGGTCAGGTTGACCGCTCCGGTTGCCGTAATTGTGGTATCCACATCGGTGGAAACAACTGCTCGGGTGTTTTGTGTCGTCGAAATGACCTGCGATTGCGCAGTCCCGACCGACAATGCCACAACAGAAGCCGAAACAAGGAACAGCGACGGCGCAACACTCGCCACTTGCCCTTTCCATTTCACAATACGACCCCCGCGCGCCACACGAGTGTGTGGGCGCTTTATTGCGCTACTCTTCATTTTCCGAAAACCCCCTCGGAATTTTATTTGTTTACTATAGGTAAATTAGCTAGCTAGCTGCGAAGCTGGGCACAAATGTGACTTTTGTATAAACCTTTCAAATATTTTGCGGTATTGCACATACCACACACTACATATCGTTTTGATACTTGGTGTTATCCGGAAAATCTGGCCAATAGACTGGGCTATAAGAATGCTCTACGAGTAGCTGGTCGATCCAAAAAACATGCGCTTTTGCAGGTCAAAAACGCTGCAGGAATGAGGTAACACTAATGGCAAGGCAGCAGCAGCTTTCGGTGCAGGATGCGTTCTCACAAGGCATGTCTCACTATGAAAAGGGACATCTCAAACCTGCTGTGGGTCTGTTTTCCGAGATTGTTCGCGCAGCACCACAATTTGCACCGGCGCATCACATGCTTGGATTGATCGCATTTCAAACCGGCCAGCTTGATCCCGCCGTCAAAGCGCTTGGTGAGGCCGTGCGATTGCAGCCTGAGAATGGTAACTTCCTGACGAACTTCACCGAAGTACTGCGCGTTGCCGGTCAATTGGATCAGGCACGAGAGATTGGAGAGCGCGCGGCGCGAATCGTACCCGGCAGCGCCGCGGCTCATTCGAATCTCGGTTTGGTCTACTATGATCAGGGCCATCTTGATCAGGCAGAAGCGTCTCAGGAACGTGCGCTGGCTTTGGCCCCCGAATTCGACCGCGCGATCAACAATCTGGGAAGCATCGCGCGCGACAACGGTGATCGGGATAAGGCGGCACTGCTGTATCAAAAGGCGCTGAGGCTCAATCCGGCATCTGCCGAGACGGCCAACAATCTCATCTCGGTGCTGATTGAGGTGGAAAAACTGTCCGAGGCCCGCAGCGTTGCGGAAAACCGGTTGGAGAAGACACCACGTGACGCCGAGCTGCACCGGAATTTCGGACGGTTGTTCATGCTCGAAAACGATTTGGACAAGGCAGAGAATGCGTTTCGAAACGCCATTTCACTGGATGGGAACAAAGCCGACAGCTTTGTTGGTCTGTCGCAGGTTCTGTTTGAGAAGAACCATCCAAAGCTTGCCCTTATCGAAGCCGAGCAGGCACTGCGCTTGGATGAAAACAGTGCAACGGCGTGTCATCAGGCAGCGATGGCCAAGGCTCATTTGGGCGATGTCGCGGGCGCGACAGCTTTGTATGAACGCGCCATGGAGCTGAAACCGGATCTGACCGCAAGCCGTCTTGCATTGGGCCATCTGGCTATCGAACAAGGCGATTTTGAGATTGCGCGTCAGCATTTCGAGACCGCGGCAGAATCGGCTGATGATAAGCTTAGCGCTCTGATCGCTTTGGCGCGGCTGGAAAAAGTCACCGAAGAAAGTCCCGTATTCCAGCAGTTGGAAGCCGTCCTGCCGGACGCTGCGGATATGCTGCCGCAAAAGGCGGTCGCCTATCGTTATGCAATGGGTGACTGTTATGAAAAGCTGGGGCGTTATGATGAAGCTTTTGAGAATTACGAGAAAGGGGCGCGGATCAAGCGCTCGCTTGTTGCCTACGACCCATCAGAAACCGATGAGCTGACGGATGACCTGATCGCCACGTTTGACCAGTCCATGATTGAACGTTTGCGCGGCAACTCCATTTCAAGTGAAAAGCCAATCTTTGTGGTTGGCATGCCGCGTTCGGGCACAACGTTGACCGAGTCAATTCTGGATGCACATCCCGAGGTGGTCGGCGCCGGGGAACTGAACGACCTGCAGAACCTTTTTGGGCGTCTGGATGATGGGGCATCGAACGTGCCGCGATCTGTACGCTCAGTCACTGATGAGACCCTGACCCGCCGCGCTGAAGACTATGTGGATGCTTTGTCTCTTCATGCGCCGGGTGCTGGTCACGTCGTTGATAAAATGCCTGCGAATTTTCAGTTGATCGGTCTGATTCATGGGATCATGCCCAACGCAAAGATCATCCATATCGACCGCGATCCGTTGGACATATGTCTGTCCTGCTATACCCGCCTTTTCGAGCGCAGCCAGTTGCACAGCTATGATCAGGAAGAGCTTGGACGGTATTACAACAACTACGTGCGTCTTATGAACCACTGGCACGCGACATTGCCCAAAGGCGCTTTTCACAGCATCCGCTATGAGGAGCTGGTGGACGATATCGACAGCGTGGCACGCGGGATCATCGACTATTGCGGGCTGGAGTGGACCGATGCCTGCCTTGAGTTCTACTCGGGTAAGCGACGTGTAAGAACCGCCAGTGTGCAACAGGTGCGCCAGCCGCTCTACTCTTCGTCCAAGGCCAAGTGGCGTCGGTATGAACGCCATTTGCAGCCCCTGATCGATACGATAGGTGACCGTCGGATTGTATCTTGAACCACAAGCTCAACTCATCTCCGGCGGTTCAGAAGCAAATAGTTTGGTCATGGTGATCTTTTGTAATGGGTCATTCTTGGAACCAGGCCCTTTCGTTTTGTGCTAGTTCCCCCTTGGTTCGTTGTGGTTCCGGGGGCCAATAGAACTAACGGCACCAGCCCGGGCTACCTTAGGTGCACAAGGACTATCTCCATGCGCTGTTCCGCAGCGCATTCTTGATAGCTCGCCCTATCTTGGCGAGAAGCGCCGTAACGGGGTGGAAGAAAATAGCGTGGGATCACTGCACTTGAATCGTGTAATTTGATTGTGGCCAACACAGTTTTGTAGACACGATCACCACAATCAAAAGAACTTAAAACGGTTAAGCTCCAAGAGTTTCCTCAAGTACCGTCAAGCGCTTCCAGGACTAATCATCCGACCCGCACCTGTGTTTTGAACCCGCTACAAGCGGAGTAAAATTGCTCGGTCAGAACCCCAATCCGCGATGGTTTTTATTCACGCAGAGCCTGGTCCTTGATCTTCAATACGGGTTGAATCAGGTAATCCATCACGGATTTGCGCCCCGACAGGATGTCGACCTCGGCGATCATTCCCGGAATGATTTCGACTGCTACACCGCCTGCATCCAGAATTGCGTTTCTGGTCCGTATTTCGACGACAAAAACCTCTTCATCATTCCGTTCGGATCGGGTGATCGTATCTGCGCCGATGCGGACGATTTCTCCATTCAGACCACCATATCTCGCGTAATCATACGCCGTGATCTTGACCTTGACCCGTTGTCCTGCGTGCAAAAACGCGATGTCGCTAGGTCTGACATAGGCTTCGACCAGCAAGGTGTCGTCCAGTGGTACGATCTCGATCAACTCTTCGCCGCCGCGCGCCAAGCCGCCAAGTGTCGTGCGATGTATTCGATTGACAACACCTTTGACCGGAGCACGAACCTGAGCCCGGGAAGCACGATTACGAAGCGCGGGCAGGGTGGGTTTCAAAGCCGCCAATTCAGCGGTGACCAGAGCCAGATCGGTTAAAGCCGCGCTGCGAAACCTGCTGCGCGCTGCCGCAATCTTGTCATCAACTTCAACCAGGCCAGTTTCCAGCCGGCTGACCACGGCCTTGGCTCTGATTTTGCGTCCCTGCCATTCCGCTTCGCTTCGGCGTAACGCCAGCAAAGTTGTGGCCGGTTCCATACGGCGTTGCACAAGCGGGGCCAACATCGCGCGCTCCTCGGCAAGAACCTTTAGGGTCTCATCTGCCGTGACCTGATCCACCAACCCCTCTTCATACTCGCGCTGCCGTTGCTGACGCTGTCGTTCCAGAATGGCTATCTCAGCCAGCAATTCGGCTTGTCGACCCTGAAATAATGCAGTTTCCGAACGAACCAGCTCCGGGGCCTCGTTGATCAGGATGTTGTCAAATCGCAGCTCGGTCCCGTTTATCTCGGCCGAAAGCCGTTGTGCTCGTGCCATCAGGCCAAAAGCGCGCTGCTGTTCCCGCCCCAACTCACCGTCGATCTGGGTGGTATCGAACTCCATCAACAGCGTGCCCTTGTCGACCATCTGCCCTTCGCGGACATACACCTGTTGCAGCACGCCCGGTTCTGTTGCCTCGATCAGTTGTATGTCAGCCGAGGGAACAACGCGCCCTTCTGCCCGGACCACATCATCCAGTTCGGTGTGATAGGCCCACAGCCCGGCTGCGATGAGGCATGACAAGATAACCAACAACAGCAGCGATCCACGTAACGAAGAGCGCCCGCGCATCTCCCGCGCGAGGGTTTCGAGATCAGGATGCCGCGACATTCAGATGCCTCCGCTTTTTGGGGGCATGCTGAGTCAACAGGCTCTTTGGCCCGTCTGCTCCGACCTTGCCGTCTTCGATCACTATCACCCGATCAACCAGTTCCAACAGGCTGGTGCGATGCGTGACCACCACCATAGTTGAATCCTGTGTTGCCTCTTTTAGTCTTCGGATGATTTCGGCTTCGTTTTTGACGTCCATTGCGCTGGTGGGTTCATCAAACAGCAAAACAGGCGGTCGCCCGATCAGCGCCCGTGCCAGTGCGATGGCCTGACGCTGACCGCCCGACAGGCCCTCACCACGTTCGGCCAACCGGAGGTCGTATCCATTCGGGTGTCTGGCAATGAAATCTTCTACTCCGGAAATCCGCCCGGCACGGATCAGATCCTCGTCCCGAGGTCGAATGGCGCCGCTGGTGATGTTTTCGCGAACAGTGCCCGAGAACAGCCAGATATCCTGTAATACAGATCCGACGTTACGGCGCAGATCTCCCGGATCAATCTGACGGAGGTCCAACCCGTCCATCATCACCGATCCGACACGGGGCTGGTAGAGACCCAGCAGCAATCGCGCGACAGTGCTTTTCCCCGATCCGATCTGACCAAGGATCGCAACCTTTTCGCCAGGATTGATGGTGAAACTCACACCTTTCAGAGCATCCTCATCCTGATCGGGATAGGCAAAGTGTACATTGTTGAATGTGATGCGCCCGTCAAATCGGGGACGGCTGATCCAGCTGCGTCCCTCGGGGCGTTCGCTTTCAGCTTGCATCAACGCATTCAGATTTCGAAACGCGCTCCGGGCCTGATTCACGCGGGTCAACGTCTGCGCCAGCTGGCCGAGTGGTGCCAAAGCGCGTCCGGTTAGCATAACCGACGCGACCAAGGCCCCCATGCTGGTCTGTCCATCCGAGATCAGGAACACGCCGTAGAATACGATTAGCACCTGTGCCGCCTGTTGTGTAAAACCTGTCAGATTGAGAGCCAGCTGCGTAACCGCACGGCTACGCATTCCATGCTCTGACTGGCGCGCGACGGCCTCATCCCAGCGCGAGCGCATCTGTCGTCCTGCGGCCGTCGTCTTGATAGTTTCCAAGCCTGTCACGGCTTCGACCAAGACAGACTGTTTTGACTGACCGTCCGAGAAGCTTTGTTCTGCAAGGCGAGAGAGCAGCGGTTGAACCGCCAACCCCGTCAGCAGCACGATTGGCACTGCCAAGGCGGGTATCAGTGCAAGCGATCCGCCGATCATGTAGATGGTGAAGACAAACAATCCGATGAATGGCAGATCAACAACCGCAACCAGTGTCGCCGAGGTGAAGAATTCTCTCAGCGTTTCGAACTCGCGCACGGTACTTGTCATTGCTCCGGTCGATCCGGTGCGTGATTTCATTTTGATGTTCAGTAACTGGTCGAATATGCGGCGGCCCATGAATTTGTCCGCATCTTGCCCGGCGCGATCAATAAACCCTGCTCGCAATATCTTCAGAATAAAGTCGAATAGCAGCGCTAGGCAAACACCGATCGTCAGAGCAATCAGCGACTCTGTTGCCTCGTTTGGCAAGACCCGGTCGTATACGATCATGATAAAGACCGAGGTCGACAAGCCCAGTATGTTCGTCAGAGCTGCTGCCAGAGCAACCTGAGTGTAAGACCAGCGATTTGCCACAAGGGCTGACCAGAACCAATGCCCCGCCGGTTTGACGAACCCTTCGGCAATCTCTTCGCGATGTTCCCGGCGAAACAGGATGGCATAGCCTGTGTATCTTTCGCGAAAGCTGCTCTCTGGTACTTCGCCAACACCTTCGCCAAGGGCTGGATCGTAGATCAGAAGATCGTTGTTTTCTGCACGCCCGCGATAGACAACTGCTTTGTTCCCTTCCATCAGCAGGATTGCCGGAGCCAGGCTGCCATCGAACTCCTTGAGTTTGCGGGCCCCAAAACCCGCCTGCATTCCGGCCTGCTGCGCAACGGTAATCACGTCCCGGTGGGTCAGAGCGCCCGATGGGTTGGAATGCGCTGCGTAAAGAGCAGCCTTCGTCAATGGGCGCTGCAGCGTGGTGGCAACATGGAGAACACACGCTTCCAGCGAGGAGAGGGTGTCGAGGCCGGACGGGGTACCGTTTTCGGTCATTGCAAGCCATCCCAATTTGTAAGCTTAATCCCCAGCAGATCCACGATGTCGCCAGTCAGACCAAGTGCTGCGTAGTTGGTGAGAAAAAAATTCTGTTCGGCTAAAATCAAACGTTCCTGTGCATTCACATAATCGCGCTGAGCATCCAGAATTTCGATCAGACTGCTGCGACCGATTGTAAATTGTTCTTGTGTAGCGGCGACACTGTCGGCGTTGGCCCGAACAGCAATCCGGGCCTCGCGCAGGCGCTGCGCTCCGGCTTGTTGGTCAGAGCGAATGAAGTCGAGTTCTCTTGTGATTTCGCGGATCAGTGTCTCGCGTGCAAATTCAGCCTCTTTAACCTGCGCCTCAGCTGCAGCGATAGCGGCACGGCGTTTGCCCGTGCTATCCAGTTCGTAGTTGACCGAGAGGTCCACGCCAAAATTGGCATCCCGATTAACGTCTTGATCAGCAAAGGCTGAGACACGGATATCTGGTTGGCGGCGGGCCAATGCGGCCGCTCTCTCAGCCTTTGCGGCCGCCAGCGTGGCGTCGGCACGCCTGATCTGAGGACTATCGAGCACGATCTGCAGATCGCTGCGGGACAGGTTCGGAGCGGGGACGGGCGCAGTGAGACTGCCCGGCGGAGTGCCAAAAACTTCGCGAAACCGGGCGTTTGCGCGATCCGAGCGGGCTCTGGCATCAGCAAAGCGGGTGCGGGCATCCGCGACACGTGAGCGTGCGGTTAAAACATCTGCGTTTGATCCTGCACCACTGGCTGTCCGATCGGCAATCTGTTGTTCGATTGTTTCGTGCACTTCGACATTGCGGCGTGAGATTTCTACGATTTCTCGTTGGTTTAGCACCAAAACGTATGTCTCGATCGCCGCCAGTGCGGTAGCAGAAGCGGTCTGTAGTTGATCGCCCCGGCTTTCCAGAACACGTGCCCGCGCTGCAGTCAGATTGCCTGCGGCCGCGCCGCCATCATAAACAAGTTGCGAGACGCGCAGATAAGGCGTTGTATCGGCAATATCCGAGTCCACGCGTTGTGAACGTGCATTGAGACCCAGAGACACTTCCGGTAGGAATGCTCCTTTTGCAGCGTCACGCCCGGCCTTTGCCGCCTCAAGCCTGGTATTGCTCTGTGCTAGTGTTGGACTGGTTTGAACCGCGTCCTGTACGCGTTTGCCAAATGTACTTTGGGTAAGAGCAGCTGAAGGTTGGGTTGCCCCAGCCCCTGCTGAGCCTGCGGAGAAGGACATCTCGACCGGGACCAGATCCGGAATCGGCTCACAGGCCGATATCAGAGTGGCAGGGATCAGAATGGTCAGAGCCTTCCAGAGTTTTTTAATAACCTGCATGGATGCCCTCCAACTGCTGGGCGCTTGCCATGGCGCACAGGAACCCGTTCAGTTCCGGACTTTCGGCATCTGGTGATCGATGCAGTTGTTTTTGCTGTGCTTTGAACAACCATGCGCAATGAGAAAGGGAAACCTGGTGGGCGTGGATCAGACCCATCGCGTTGTTGTTCATGAGAAGCAGTTTGTGCGGTGGCGAAAGCGCTTCGATCTGAGCAAAGTCGACCCCTAGCCAATCCGGCGGCAAATCGATCCCGTCGTGATGCCGCACCGGCGTAAAGAGATCCATCTTATCAATGATGCCGCACAGTCGGTTTGTTGCGGCCTCGGCGGCTGTCAGATTTTGAAAAAAAGTCCTGACCGCGCAAAGATCAGGTGACAGGGTTCCGTCAGCCGTAAAGAATGGCTCGTCTTGGACATCATCCGTCACCAATCCCGACGCTTCATCCACCAGTAGACGGAACTGCTGAGTGGAATTTGGAGTGGTAGCAATTAGCGTCTCTGCGCTGAAAGGATAGCAGCGCAATGCGGACGGGACATAACTTGCCAACCAGCGTCCCTGAGTGGAAACAAAAGGTGTCTCCCTTTGTGTTAACGACAATACTGCGAACGGTCGGATGCCGAATTCAGTCTTGCGGAACAGGATCGGGAAAGTGGCAGCGGCCTGACAAACCTCAGTATGTACCAACGGGCATTCTGAGAGTTCTCGTGCAAAATTGTACGACGTGAAACGTTGCCAGTAGCGATCTTTGTGTCGGTCGCGGCTTACAGGATAAAGACCATTCTGAGTCATGCGCCCCCCGGTAGGTTGATTGTGTGATGCCCATATATCGGGCATCGCAAGTCACTGTATTTTCAGCGGTTTAGGCAGTGGCGCCGGTTGGATCTGTGTGAAGGATGTTGTCTGCATTCAATCCGGTCAGATCCGCCAATCCGTCAAACTGGGCGACAGTCTGAACGTTTGCAGTGACAGGGGATGAATAATCTGCCTTGACCAAAACACTGTTGGTTCCGTCTGTCGCGAGGACATAGATTTCGTCCCCCGCCTGAGCGCCGGACAGGCCTTCGATCGCTGTGGCGATTGTGTCCGCGTCAAGATCTGTCAACGTAGTCGTCAATCCGACGAAACCGGTATTGGCACCTATCGCGTCACCTACGCCAAGGGTTTCCACATCAGTTCCATCGCCCCGCAGCGTTGAGACATCCAGACCGCTGAACATCAGCGCATCCGTCACATCTGTAGCAGGACCAATTGTGAACCCGGTAATCGTGTCTGTGCCATTGGCCGCGGGATCGGCCTCGAAGACAACAATATCCCTGCCCGCGCCGGTCAGGTCGATCGTGTCATCGCCATCTCCGCCGCGGATCACGTCGTCGATGTTTGATGAGGTCAAGTTGTCGGCGCCGTCGGTTCCGATCTGCCACTTTGTTGGTCCGCCATCCGGAGTTGTGATGGTCAGTTCGATAGGCTTTGTCGGATCTTGTACCGTCATGGTAAACGTTACAACGGGTTGAGACAGGTCGTTGTAGCTTGTTGCGGCACCTGCAAAACTGATGGCAGAACCACCATTCGGGTTTGCGAGGAACAGATTGAAATCGCTGTTTTCTACCTCTGATCCGGTATCGTAAGTGACGACTGATGGATCAAAACCCAGCTCGGCTGTGATTGCGAAGCCGCTTGAGATGTTGACGTCGGGGTCCGCGTGAATTTCAAACGTAACAGTATTGCCACTGCGTCCCGCTTCGGTAATCACATAGGCGGCGGGGATATGTGCCACAGCCTGATCATTGACGGGCAGCGGATTGGTTCCACCTGAAACGGTCGCAGCAGCTGAAAAATCAAGGCTGTCACCGGCGTCAATCGCAGTGAAAGCAGATGACGGCACCGTCAGGCTCCAGGTACCGTCGGCTGCGACGGTTGCGGTACCCACGGATACAGTGTTGAGCGTGACATCCACGGTCTGCCCCGCACTAAGTCCGCTTGAGGTGCCCGAGACGGTCATGCCCGAAGACTTTGCATCGGTAAGCGAAACCGCGTTGTTTGGACCAACCGCGTTCATTCCAAGGATCGGCCGGAAATCGGTAGCAAGTGTTGTTGTTGCGTCGGAAATCGGATTTCCCGCAACATCTTCTACAGATGCCGTGACAGTGAAGTTTCCGCCATCCGCCAATGCATCCAGATCGGAAGCCGGGACCGTCACCTGCCAATTGCCGCCAGAGGCAGTTGCGGTGTAGTTTTGCCCCCCAAGACTGACCGTAACGGTCTGGCCATCTTCGGCGGTCGTCGTGCCGGAAATATCCAGATCGGTGTCCTTTTCCACAACATCAAGAACTGATCCCACCGATAACGGGTTCACCGAGATGGTTGGGGCCGTAAAATCGGTTTCAAAACTGCTTGTGGCGCTATTGCTGTTGCCAGCGGCATCGTTGACCGTTGCGGTCACGTCATAAGTTTCGCTATCCTGTAGCCCGCCGAGGGCGGTGGCGGTGTAGGTCCAGGTGCCGCTGTTTACCGTTGCGGTGCCAGTGATATCGACAGTCCCGTCTTCACGTATGATTTCAACGGTGATGGTGGTTCCATCTGCGGCGTCAGAGGTGCCGGAGATCGTCAGATTTGTTCCCTGTTCAACCGCATTCATAACAGCCCCGTCCGACAGGTTTGCAATAGCCAGCGCAGGTGCGGTGAAATCGGTGTCAAAACTGCCGGTTACCTGTGTCGCCGGGTTGCCGGCGGCGTCGGAAACATCTGCCGTAACTGCAATTGTCGACCCATCCGACAAGGCACCAAGATCGGCTGCAGGTATGTTCACGTTCCACGCGCCACCGGCAGCGGTGCCTGTGTAGGTCTGGCCATTCACTGAAACGGTTACGGTTTGCCCATCCTCGGCCGAAGTGGACCCAGAGATCGTGAGATCGGTGCCCTGCTCCGCGGCATTCAGGACTGCGCCACCGGAATAGGTGTCAATGCTCAATGTTGGTGGTGACGTATCTGTGGATACGCCGACACTAGCTTGTGGCGCGGCAAGCCCGTCTGAGTCCGCGACATCCGCAGTGACGGTGAAAGAACTGCCGTCAGCCAACGCGCCGAGATCAGCGGTTGGAACGGTTACAGACCAGGTCCCACCAGACACCGTGCCAGTATAGCTCTGCCCATTGAGCGAGACGGTGACTTGCTGACCGTTAGGGACATTGCCCGTGGTTCCGTTGATGACAAGATCCGACCCGGATTCCGCCAGATTAAGGACTGCGCCAACAGATAAAGGCGAAATCGCAATCGAAGGTCCTGTCAAATCAACGGGAACAGATACCGATGTCGGAACTGCAGGGTTCCCGGCCGCATCGCTGACCGCAACGCTGATCGCCGCCGGAGTGCCAGTCGAAAGCCCCGCCAGATCAGCGCGCGGGACGGTAACGCTCCAGCTTCCGCCCGATGCGGTTCCGGTATAGGTCTGCCCTTCGAATGTCACCGTCACTGTTTGCCCGTCTTCGGCACTTGTCGAACCAGTCAGAACTAGGTCATTCGCCACATCGGCGAGGTCAATTGAACCACCTGCAACGGTGTCGAGCGAGATGTTGGGGGCGCCAAAATCTGTGTCGAAACTGCTGCTTGCCTGAACTGCCGGATTGCCTGCTGCATCGGAAACAACTGCCGTGGCTGTGACGGTGACCCCGTCCGGCAGGGCTGCCAGATCGCTGGCGGGGACAGTCACACTCCATTGTCCGTCTGAAACCGTTGCAGTGTAGGTTTCTCCGTTGAGCGTGACCATTACCGACTGACCGTTTTCGGCGTCAGTTGTGCCCGAGATCGTCAGGTCGCTGCCCTGTTCCAGAGCGTTCATCACAGCGCCAACCGAGAACCCGGTGATCGCCAGTGTTGGCGGTTGGGTATCAACCACGAATTCCACGGTTTCAGTGGAGAGTTCCTCTCCATCGCTATCCAGATTTCTGACAGTGATGGTTGTCAGGCCCTGAGACAGACCGGCGGCTTCGGCTGGGGTCAGGGAAATCATCCAGCTTCCGTCAGGCTCCGGCGTGACCGTCTTTGTTACTGAACCAATCGTAACCTCCACCGTTTCCGTGCCCTGGGGGAGGGCCAGTTTCAGGTTGTCGCTGCTGAGTCCAGTCGTCTGCAACTCTGAAAGGTTCAGGCTAGGTATTTTAGGCGCGGGAGGCGCAGGTGGTGGCGCGTTGGGAACAGGGGCAGGGGGTGTCGGTACCGCACCCGTGGAAGGGGCATCATCACCACCGCCACCGCCGCCTCCGGCGGCCGCAGCTCCTGCGAGGCCAACTCCGCCAAGTACGGCGCCTGCGCCACCTAGGCCGCCGGTCGCTGCTCCGCCTGCTTCGGCCGCGAGGCTGAACTGAGCGATTTCGGCCACGACTCCCTCAGCAATCATGATCGCGCCGCCGTCGAGAACTTGTACGTTCTCAGCGGCCACGATCAGCGAACGGCCATCAGCCATCTTCAACAGAACATCGCCATTCTTCAGCAATTTGGCGGACCGTACACCGGGGATGGTTTCGGCAAACTGAAATGCATACAGGTCGTCGATGCTGGCCTGACCCAGCGCGGGCAATGCCATCAGACTTGAACCTAATCCTCCCGCAATTCCGCGACCAGCCCATTGCCGCATCTTGCGATCCAGCCATTGCCTCACATGCTTTTTGCGCCCGTCTTCAGGCAGATTTTCCGAGTTCGCTTGTTTATTCGAAACGGGTTCTTTCATCATCGTGCCCTCACCTTTGATGGCCGCAAGCAATCCGGCGACAGTTCGGCATTTGCCGAATTCTGTTCATTGTTCTTGTCACCCGGTTATCCATGCGGTCGGACCAGAAAAATTGAGTTAAACTGGAGCCGAAATTCTCGTTTTCACCACATTCCTGCTCTGGTTTCGGTCCGGGCGCCTGATCATCCTGATTTCAATGCCAGCGGTGGCACGGGGGTGATTTGCAATGACGCTTCAGTTCGAAAGAGTGGTGGCAACGGGGAAGCCGGCGCTCGATTCAGGTATCGGCGATACGGCTTTAAAAACGTTTAACGGTGTCACGTATATGTACAGCACGACCGGTCCTGGCGGCGGTGTCGTAGCCTGGCAGATTGTGGAGGGTGGTGCTCCGCAAGTTATCGATGAACAGTACTTTACTGGTTCGATCAGTATGCAGGTCGGGCGCAGTGGTGTGCCCGTGTCACTGGCGGGAAATGATCAACTGATATTGGATGTTGATGCAGCTACGGGCCTTGTTGGATACACACTAAACGCGGATGGAACCATTGGCGCACTACAGGAAACCGGAACGCTGATCGGTGGCGGCGATATTTCTGCAGTGGTTCAGGTGTCTTTGGGTACAACAAGCCTCCTGACCATTGCGCATGAAGATACCGACCAGATCAACACGTATAGTGTGAACGCAGACGGATCTCTGAGCCTGACCGGAGCAACCTCGGGGGTGGCCGATTCGCTTCAGACACTGCAGGTGGGTACAGGGCAGTTCATCGTCGCGGCGGATGCGGCCAGCAATTCGATCAACACTTATGGGATCAATCCGAATTCGGGTGTGCTGAACACCATCGACAACGGGGATGCGATTGCGACGCTTGGAATCAACGCCCCAACTGCAGTTGAAGTGGTGCAGGCTTACGGAAATTCCTGGGTTGTCGTGGCTGGCGCGGGCAGCAACTCAATCAGTGTCATGCATATGGCTGCGGACGGAAAACTGACGCCTACCGATCACGTACTGGACACGCTCGATACCCGATTTGAATCGGTTCAGGACCTGTCAGTCATTGAGGTCGATGGCAGAGTGTTTGTTGTGGCAGGTGGGGGGGATGACGGGATCACTTTGTTCACCATGACGCCCGAAGGCCAGCTCATCCATCTGGACAGTTTCGCAGATACGTTGGCCAGCGGGTTGCAGAATGTTCAGACACTGACTGTGGCCCATGTGGGGGACGAACTGCAGATATTTGCGGCTTCGCAAGAGGATGCAGGTCTGACTCAGCTAACAGTTTCGGTTGGGGATCTGGGTGTTGTTCGTGAGGGGTCTGGTGTGGTTTCAGGCTCGGCACAGGATGATATGTTGACCGGTAGTATCCTCAGCTCAACTCTGATGGCCGGAGATGGAGATGACATTCTCATCGCGGGGGCGGGTGCCACGACGATGAGTGGCGGAAGCGGAGCGGACATCTTTGTTATGCGTTCTGGCAGCGAACTGACCACGATTACCGATTTCGAAGCCGGAACCGACAGGTTGGATATGTTCGACTATCTGCTGTTGCGCAGCCCGGCCCAGCTAAGTTTCAACTCAACGGCGCAGGGTGCCCGGATCGAATACCGTGACGAAACGATCGAGGTCATTTCAGCAGTAGGTGGACCACTGACAAGTGCGGATGTGTTTGGCAGCGGTTTTGACGGACCTGACCACGTTCCGGTTTATTTTGGGGATTTCGGTGGCCTGACCCCGCCCGGTTCGCCCGGTGTTTTGGGGGACGTCAATATCAGCACGGAAACAGCCAACCCGGCGCTCGCTGATGCGGAAATCAGGTTTACACCACAGGGTGGAGGGACCGTCGTAGCCACTGCAGATTCCGAAGGACGGTTTGACTTTGGTCTGCCTGACGGAACATTTCAGGGCGAGTTTGACGTCGTCAAAAGTTACTCCACGGCCAGTGCTGAGATTACTGCGCTTGATGCGTTGCAGGTATTGCGCATGTCCGTCGGTCTGGATCCGACATGGGGGCCCGCCGCTCCAGAGAACCTGATTGCGGCGGATATTAATCAGGATGGGACGATCAACGCGCTTGATGCGCTGGCCATTCTTCAGGTTGCCGTTGGTCAACCTACTCCGCATGAAGCGAAGTGGGTTTTTCTGGATGCTGATGCCGATCTGTCCGGTATGACCCGAACCAATGTCGACTACGAAACAGGTGCGTCAGTCACAGCGGTCGACGGGGTGGTGACAACCGAGATGACCTCGATCCTGCTGGGAAATCTCGAAGCCGTTTGAATGCGCGCTGCCTGAGACCCGATCTCAGGCAGCGCGCTTTCAACCCGGTTACTCTCGGAAGGCCCGATTGAAGTAATCCGCCAGCGGTTTGACAAGATATGACAGCGGTGTGCGCTCATCCGTCTTGATCAGTGTTTCGACCGGCATGCCGGGCAACAGGTTTTGCCCATTCAGGCGTTCGACCTGCCCATCATCCGGAACAACCTCGGCGCGATAGAAGGTCAGACCCGAGTTTTCATCGGTGAAGGTATCAGCGGACACGTTGATTACATGACCTTCGATTTCTGGTGTGTCCTTTTGATTGAAAGCTGGAAATCGCAAGGCAACAGGCTGACCCAGATGCAATTGATCCACATGGATGGCATCCACCCGGGCGGCTACCAGCAATGGCGTGTCCTGTGGCACAACATACATCATCGGTTCAGCGGGTTGGATCACCGACTGCACAGCAAAGACCTGACTGCCGTAGACCGTCCCCGACACCGGCGAACGAATGTCGAGGCGTGACAGACGCTCGGTCAGCGACAACCTTTGTTCCGACAATTCCACGACCTGTGACTGAACATCCCGCAATTGGGTAATTGCCTCTTCCCGCCGGGTGGCAGCAAGTTCGACAATCTGAATTTCGGTTGCTGCAATCTGCCCTTTGAGCCGCGCGACTGCTGCTTCCAGATTGCCGATCTGGCCAGTCAGGCTGGCTTCTTCTCGTTGCAGGGCCGAGACGCGACTGGCCTGGGTCAGGCCGCGCGTCAGCAGGCTCTGCTGATCTTCCAGCTCTTCGCCGATTAGTTCAACTTGTCGGCGCAACGAAACCAACTGGGCTTCGGTTCCATCGATTTCACTTTCGATCTGAATTCTTTGCTTACCAAGCTGGTCGGTCTTCTGGGCAAGAGTTTCCAGACGTGCCGCAAACAGGCGGGCCTGACCTGCCAAAAGCCCCGGATCGATTGGTTCCTGATCTTTCAATTCCTGCAATTTTGCGTCCAGCATGGCCTTGTCCACACCATCACGCTCAGCTTCCAGTCGGGTTTTGCGGGCCAGCAGCTCGAACAGTTGAGATTCAACGATGAACTTTTCAGATGCCAGAAAGGTATCATCCAACCTCAGCAACATGGCACCGGAAGCAACCTCATCACCGTCGCGGACGAAGATTTCCCCAACAACACCCCCGTCAGGGTGCTCGATCACCTGCCGGTTGCTTTGAACCTCGATCACGCCCTGAGAGACTATTGCGCCGGCCAGACGGGTCCGAACACTCCATACACCGATGCCGCCGACAAGGATGGCCAGTGCGACAAAGCCGACAATGGCCGGACCGGTAATGCGCCAGGCTGGCCGTGTTTGGTTACCCGCCATTATTCACCCACCTTGTTGAGTTGCCGCTTGATGACATTGGCGTTCTGCACCATCGAACCCAGTACCTCGTCTCGGCTGCCGGATTTGACGACTTGCCCCTTTTCGATGACAACCAGATCATCACATTCCGAGATCGCCTGTGGTCGGTGTGTCATGACAATTGCTGCTTTGCCTTCTGCTTTCAGGCCGCGGATCGCTGCGTTCAATGCCTCAGTCCCATCGGCATCAAGGGCCGAGTTCGGTTCGTCCAAGATCAGCAGAACCGGGTCGCCATATAACGCTCTTGCCAATGCGATCCTTTGTTTTTGACCACCGGAAAGCTGACTGTCATTTCCTTCCAGGAACGTATCGTATCCCTTTTCCAGGCTCAGGATCAGTTCATGCGCGTTTGCCTTTCTGGCAGCGGCGACGACCGCGTCAGGATCTGGCTGTTGTGACATTCGGGCGATGTTTTCCGCCACCGTTCCATTGAACAACGTGACCTGTTGCGGTAGGTAACCCACGTGGCGACCCAGATCATTCGGATCGTATTGATCCAGTGTGGCACCACCCAGTCTGATCTCGCCGACCGCAGGCGGCCAAAGGCCCAGCAAGGCCTTGGCAAGGGTGGTTTTGCCTGAGCCGCTTTTGCCGATAACGCCAAGGGCCTTCCCGGGTTCGAGCTGCAGCGAAGCGTTGCGCAAGGTCGGTCCAGTTGCACCGGGGGGGATCACCGTCAGACCCTTTGCCGTCAGCCGCGCTTCGGGAACCGGCAGTTTGGTTCGAGGCGCTTCGGGTGGCGTACTATCGAGGAACTGATTCAATGAGGACCACGCTGATCGTGCTCTCTCGATCGTGCCCCATTGCCCTACGGCCTGTTCCACGGGCGCCAACGCGCGGCCCAACAGGATGGACCCTGCGATCATTGCGCCAGCCGTCATTTCGTTTTGCAGCACCAGCCACGCCCCCAAGGCCAGCATCGCGGATTGCAGGAACAGGCGCAGGGATTTTGTCAGTGAGGTAAAGCTGCCGGTCCAGTCACTGGCAGCGATCGTTTGCGACAGCGCGTCAGAGCGTTGCTGCAACCAGCGCTTTGTGACGTCTTCCTGCATGCCCTGCGAGCGCACGACTTCGGCTGCCTGACGTGCGTGTTCCGAGAATGAGTTTGCGCGCGCCGAGGCAGATTGCGCCGCCGCCACTTTGCGATGGGTCAGTGCCTGATTGAGTATTGCGATCACGATCAGCAATGCACCACCACCTACGGCGAGCCACCCCAGCAGGGGATGAAACAGGAATATTGCCGCCAGAAAAACCGGGGTCCATGGAATATCCATCACCGCCAGCAAAATAGGCGATGAGCAGAGGTTCTGAATCGATTCCAGATTGCGCAACGCCGTTGCCGGGGCGGAACGCGCCTGCGGAAGCAGAGCGCGGCGCAGGGTGGCATCGAAAACGCGTTGATCCAGTGTGGACTGAAACCGAGCTCCGAACCGGGCCACAATGCGGCCCCGGGCGAAATCAAGCATCGCCATCAGCCCATAGAGCAAAGCCACCAGCAGGAAGAGCGCAGTCAGTGTCTCAACCGCACGTGAACCCAACACCCGGTCATAGACCTGTAGCATGAACAGTGGACCCGTCAGCATCAGCAGGTTTACGAAGATGCTGAACAAAAAAGCCAGGGCAAGGAACATCGTCCCCTGATTGCGCACTTTACGAAGCTCGTGGCGCGGCGGTTTAGATGCTTGGTTTTTGAAACTCACGATGCGTGGCCCTTGTCTTTCATTCGAGGCATCTTTGACAGGCCAAAGCGGTACAGGTTTTGGCCAACAGATATCAATATGCCCATTGTGCGTATCAGTAGCGAACAACTAGCTGTAGAGGCGCTGGCAACGTAAGGGTGAAAGCTGGCGATAGTTTGCTCGCCCGGCTGGTTTTCTCTCACGTTTTGCGAGAATGCTGAAAATATGATGGATTTGGTAGGCAATAATTTTCCTGTTTTGATTTACTGACGGCAAAGGATTGTCAGAACAGGCGGTGTAGTTGTGCCACTGCCGCAGCAAATCCAAGTCTCTGATAATACTAACTTATATCAGTAGTTAGTCTTGAGCTTGTGGCAGGTCAAATGAGATTAAGCACTTCAATGCGATTGAAATGTAATGATTTTAGCCGTTACGTTTCGTGGCTGCGAAAAATCCGAGTCGAAGAGAAATAGCGTTCCAGCTCTTCGATTCGCTCCTTGCTTTCGTCCCAGCGCGCTTCTTGGACCTCTGCAATCAGAGTTTCCGAGATCAGTTGCAGGGCGATGGTCGAATCCCAGCTGGATGGGGCTTCGACCAATGCATGAAAGGTGTAATCAGCGGTCCTGCCGATGGGAGAACCCCATTGGTCGGTGAACAGAACCACCGTAACTCCACGGCTTGACGCAACCTGAGCCAGCTTCTCCAGATGTGCCTCATACCGGCGGATGTCGAAGATCACCAAGACCGATGCTTCGTCCATATCCAGCAGATATTGAGGCCAGACATTGGCGGAATTGCCCAACATGGTCACGTTGGGGCGAATGATCTGCATATGGTTGAACAGGTAATCGGCGTTAGATCGGGTGATGCGCCCGCCAACCACATAAAGATGCCGATCCGTGTCTGCCAATAGCTGAGCAACCGCGTCGAACATCTCTTTGTCGAGGCGCTCCAGCGTGTGGCGCATGTTGGTCCAGACGGCCTGTGCAAACCGGGTGATAGGATGCTCGGCCTCGTCATCCACAACCCAGGCGTCGCGCTTGGAGATCGGTTTCTTGATCTGCGCTGCGACCTCTTCGCGAAGCGCTTCCTGCAAGTCCGGGAACCCGTCAAAACCCAACTTGCGCGCCATGCGGATCACAGTCGGGGTCGAAACCTGAGCCGCTGCCGCGAGCTTGGTGATCGATTGCAACCCGGCCATGGGATAGTCCTGCAACAGGATCGAGGCAAGCTGGCGCTCTGACCGGGTCAGGCCATCAAGCTCATCCTGTATTCGCTGTTTGACAAGTTTGGCGACGGTTGCCATCGGCACCTCTTTTTTCAATTCTCTACAGAATATTTGTGTTTGTAATTTTGTCTACAGTAATTTTCTTGACAGGTTAGTTTCCGCTGTAGCAAATGTTACCTATGCCAATTGATACCGAGTCATCATTGCTACAGCCGACCGAGGCACCAGCGGCGCGCGCATTGAATGCGCGGGGCGGTGCGTCTGCCGTTCTGGTCTGCGAGCATGCCAGTCGTTTTATCCCGGCGTCTTTGAACGGGCTGGGGCTGGATGAGGCCGCCGCGCGTTCGCACGCGGCCTGGGACATCGGTGCGTTTGAGTTGTCTGTGGAACTGATGGGGGCGCTGGACGCGCCATTGGTTCACTCGCGTGTCAGCCGATTGGTCTATGACTGCAACCGCCCGCCAGAACGCGCGGATGCGATGCCTCAGCTAAGCGAAGTGTTCCCGGTTCCCGGCAACCAAAACCTGTCCGATGATCAACGGACCCGGCGGATACGGGAGGTTTATGAACCATTTCGGCAGCTGCTGGCATCGACATTGGACGCAAGGCCCGCACCGCCTGTGCTGATTACCATTCACAGCTTTACACCGGTGTATAGGGGTGAGGTTCGGGCCGTCGAACTGGGCATTCTGCACGATGCGGATGATCGTGCGGCTCAGATCATGCTTCGCCATGCCAAAGACTGTGGACTGCGCGTGGCATTGAACGAACCTTATTCCGCCACCGATGGTGTCACGCACACGTTGCGTGAACATGCGATCTCACGTGGCATTCCAAATGTGATGATCGAAGTGCGCAACGATCTGATCGACACACCCACAGGCATAAATCGCATCGCCGGTCAGTTGGCGCCGATCCTGCGATCAGTGGTCGATGAGCTTTCTCAGGTTGAGGCAAAGATATGAGAGCAGGAAGGCAAGCATGAAGTTCATGCGGGGATATGTGGCGGTCATTGACCGTATGAACCGCTGGATTGGCCGTGTGGTCATGTACGGCATCTTTGTGATGATGGGCATTCTGCTCTGGTCCTCGGTCTCAAAAACTTTCTTTCTTCCTTCGCTCTGGACCTTGGAAATGGCGCAGTTCGCGATGGTTGCCTACTACATCCTTGGCGGGCCTTATTCGGTTCAGATGGGATCGAATGTACGGATGGACCTCCTGTACAGTGAATGGTCGCATCGCAGGCGGGCCTGGACCGATGCGATTACCGTTTTCTTCCTGATCGTCTATCTCGGCGTGATGATCTATGGCGGGTACGACTCGCTGAGCTATTCGCTGCAATATGGCGAGCGCAGCCCGACCGCCTGGCGACCCTATCTCTGGCCGATCAAGGTGATCATGGTCTTTGGCCTGTTCCTGATGCTGCTGCAGGCCATATCCGAGCTTTTCAAAGATATTCTCCGCCTCAAGGGCGACGACATCCCGCGTGAGGTGATCTGATGTCATACGAATTGATCGCCATCCTGATGTTCTCGACCATGATGCTGATGCTGCTGACCGGGCAGCGTGTATTCGGTGCCATCGGGTTTGTCGCCGTCGTCGCCGCGCTTTTGCTTTGGGGCGACCGTGGGGGGTACGATATCGGCTTTGCCGCCGCCATGAAGCTGATGAAATGGTATCCGCTGCTGACGCTGCCGATGTTCATCTTCATGGGCTATGTATTGGCAGAGTCCAAAATCGCCGACGATCTCTACAAGATGTTCCACGTCTGGATGGGCGGGCTGAACGGTGGTCTGGCCATCGGTACAATCGGGCTGATGGTTCTGATTTCGGCCATGAACGGATTGAGCGTTGCCGGTATGGCCATCGGTGCCACCATCGCTTTGCCGGAATTGCTCAAACGCGGCTACAACAAGAAGATGGTGACCGGGGTCATTCAGGCCGGGTCATCCCTGGGGATTCTGGTGCCGCCATCCGTGGTACTTGTGCTCTATGCAATGATTGCAAGGCAACCGGTTGGTCAGCTTTGGTTGGCAGGTATTCTGCCGGGCCTGATGATGGCGGCGATGTTCATTCTGTACATCGTGATCCGTTGCAAGATTAATCCGGAATTGGGTCCTGCGCTGCCGAAGGAAGAGCGAGATGTGCCGATGGCGGAAAAGCTGCGCCTCTTGCGCGCGGGTCTGCTGCCGATCGGGATCTTTGCGGCGATGATGGTTCCCTTTGTCAACGGCTGGACCTCGCTTGTTGAAAGCTCGGCCATTGGTGCGCTGACCGCTTTTGCGGCAGCCGTTTTGAAGGGGCGAATGACCCGTGAGGTCTTTGAAACTTCTGTTCGCTCAACCCTTGGCATCACCTGCATGTTCATGTGGATTATCCTTGCCGCATTGGCGTTTGGCGCGGTGTTCGATGGTCTGGGTGCGGTGCGTGCGATCGAAAATCTGTTCACGGAACGTCTGGGCCTGAACCCGTGGATGATCCTGATCCTGATGCAGCTCAGCTTTATCCTGATGGGCACCTTTCTGGACGATACCGCGATGCTGGTGATCGTTGCCCCGCTATACGTCCCGCTAGTGGGTGAGCTGGGTTTCGACCTGATCTGGTACGGTGTGCTTTATACGATCACCACGCAGATCGCCTATATGACGCCGCCGTTCGGCTATAACCTGTTCCTGATGCGGGCCATGGCTCCGCCCGAGATTTCACTGCGCGACATCTACGGTTCTATTCTGCCATTCGTTCTGGTGATGACACTTGCATTGGCCATCATCATGACCTTTCCGCAGATCGCGCTGTGGCTGCCGGATTACATTTACAACAAATGATCCCGGACCAACCGGGACAAGGGTGAGGGGATATCCTTTCGCAAATTTGAAACTGACCAACGGAGAGAGAGAATGACGAACAGACGTACATTTCTAAAAGGGGCCGCAGCGGCACCTGCTGCTGCTCTGGCAACACCGGCGCTGGCGCAATCGACGATCAGATGGCGGATGCAGACCTATGCGGGCCCGGCACTGGCCGAGCATGTGATCGACCCTGCAATCAAGATGTTCAACGACATCGCCGGTGACCGGATGCAGATCGAGCTGTTCTATGCAGATCAGCTGGTTCCGACGGGCGAGCTGTTCCGCGCCATGCAGCGCGGCACGATTGATGCGGTGCAGTCGGATGATGACTCGATGGCGTCCCCAACCGAAGTGACCGTGTTTGGCGGCTACTTCCCGTTTGCATCGCGCTATTCGCTGGATGTGCCGGTTCTCTTCAACCAGTACGGTCTGAATGAGATCTGGGACGAGGAATACTCGAAGGTCGGCGTAAAGCACATCTCTGCCGGTGCATGGGATCCGTGCCACTTTGCGACCAAAGACCCGATCAACAGTCTGGCGGACCTGAAGGGCAAGCGCATCTTTACCTTCCCGACAGCGGGTCGCTTCCTGTCGCAGTTCGGCGTTGTTCCTGTCACCCTGCCATGGGAAGACATCGAAGTTGCGGTACAGACCGGCGAGCTGGACGGCATCGCATGGTCCGGCATCACCGAAGACTACACAGTCGGCTGGGCGGACGTGACCAACTACTTCCTGACCAACAACGTGTCGGGCGCATGGGCGGGTCACTTCTTTGCCAACATGGATCGCTGGAACGAACTGCCCGAAGATCTGAAGACCCTGTTCAAGGTCTGCTGTGACCAATCACATTACTACCGTCAGTGGTGGTATTGGGGTGGCGAAGCGTCCCTGCGCGTCAATGGCGACAAGCTGAAACTGACCACGATCCCGGATGAAGAATGGGCGCAGGTCGAAGAGGCTGCCGTCAAGTTCTGGGACGAAATCGCAGCCGAAAGCCCTGTAAAGGCGAAGGTTGTCGAAATCTTCAAACAGTACAACGCAACCATGCAAAAAGCTGGCCGGCCTTATCGCTACGGCTAAGACTTTGCCATAACGACCCGCCCCTTTCGTGGGGCGGGTCAAACGGATTGAATAGCCGGTGATCTCAGGGCCCGGTCAGCATAAAGGTGGCACATGCTCACGTTCGAACATCTCAAGACCCAGGTTTCAGAAGGGGCCGTAGATACGGTTCTGGTTTGCATGGTGGACATGCAGGGCCGGTTGATGGGCAAACGGTTTCATGCAGGGCATTTTGTGGCAGGCGCGTGGGAAGAGACCCATTGCTGCAACTATCTGCTGGCCACCGATCTTGAGATGGGCACGCCCGACGGATACGCCTCTACCAGTTGGGAGCGGGGCTATGGCGACTACGTCATGAAACCCGATCTGGATACTTTGCGCCCTGTGCCGTGGTTGGAAGGTACGGTGATGGTGATGTGTGATGTGCTGGATCACCACACGCATGAAGAAGTGCCACATTCACCTCGGGCCATCCTCAAAAAGCAGGTCAATCGTCTGAAGGCCATGGGCTATGACGCGATGACTGCTACCGAGCTGGAATTCTTCCTGTTCGAGAAGAGCTTTGACCAAATCCGCAAGGAAGGCTTCCGCGATCTGGAGCCGATCTCGGGTTATAACGAAGACTATCACATCCTGCAGACCACCAAGGAAGAGCATGTGATGCGCCCGATCCGCAACCATCTGTGGAATGCGGGCATACCGGTCGAGAACACAAAGGGTGAAGCCGAGACTGGGCAGGAAGAGCTGAACATCAAATACGCACAGGCGATGGACACGGCCGAGTATCACTCGATCGCCAAGAACGCAGTGAAAGAGATTGCCTGGCAGCATGGCCACGCCGCTACGTTTCTGCCGAAATGGCACCACGACAAGGTCGGCAGTTCCTCGCACGTGCACCAGTCGCTCTGGGCTGATGGCAAACCTGCCTTCTACGACGCATCGGATGAGTTGGGCATGTCGGCGCTGATGAAAAGCTACATGGCAGGTCTGCTGAAATATGCCGGTGATTATACCTATTTCATGGCCCCTTACATCAACAGCTACAAACGCTTCATGAAGGGCACCTTTGCACCGACACGGATCATCTGGTCAGTCGACAACCGGACTGCCGGGTTCCGTCTGTGCGGGGATGGGACCAAGGCGGTTCGAGTTGAATGCCGGATCCCGGGCTCGGACATGAACCCCTATCTGGCAATGGCCGGAATGCTGGCGGCCGGGATTGCAGGTATCGAAGAGGGTCTGGAGTTGCAGCCGCCCACCAAAGGCGATGTATACCAAGGCGAAACCGGCATGATCCCGGGCAACCTGCGCGCAGCGCGGGATGCGTTGCATGGCTCGGCCATGTTACGTGCGGCCATGGGTGACGAGGTGGTCGATCACTATACCCGTGCTGCCGAAGTCGAAATCGAGGAATTCGAGCGCGTGGTGACGGATTGGGAAGTCGCTCGCGGGTTTGAGCGGGCGTAAAAGACGGCATGTGAGGCCGACCTCACATGTTTATCAGAGTTACTGAAAGAAGAAGCAGGGCGCAGACGCCCTCTATGTGGAGTTGATGGCATGAGCCAGACACTGAAATGCATCTCGCCGATCGATGGATCGGTTTATGCGGAACGTGAAGTTCTGTCGCGTGAGGCTGCGTTTGAAGCCGCAGGCCGCGCACGGGCGGCACAAGCTGAATGGGCTGCGCGCCCGTTGCAGGATCGGATTGATCTTGTGATGGCGGGCGTGGCTGCTGTTGGGGCCATGAACGATGAGATCGTGCCCGAACTTGCGCATATGATGGGCCGCCCGATGCGTTATGGCGGTGAGTTTGGTGGCTTTAATGAGCGCGCCAGCCATATGGCCGAAATCGCCGGGGCGTCTCTGGTTGATATCGCCGTGGGCGAGGATGAGACATTCAAGCGTTACATCAAGCGTATCCCGCATGGCGTGGTTTTTGTGGTCGCGCCGTGGAATTACCCCTACATGACTGCAATCAACACGGTCGCACCCGCGCTGATTGCAGGAAACACTGTGATCCTGAAACATGCCACTCAGACACTGCTGGTGGGTGAGCGTATGGCACAGGCCTTCCATTCCGCAGGTGTGCCTGAGGATGTGTTCCAGAATGTGTTTCTGAGCCATGACGTGACCAATGACCTGATTGCAGGCAACGCGTTTGATTTCGTGAATTTCACCGGCTCGGTTGGTGGCGGTCAGGCGATGGAGCGTGCGGCGGCGGGTACGTTTACTGGAGTTGGCACCGAGCTGGGAGGTAAAGATCCCGGTTATGTCATGGAAGATGCCGATCTGGATGCAGCCGTTGATACGCTGATCGACGGGGCAATGTTCAACTCGGGCCAGTGCTGTTGCGGAATCGAGCGGATTTACGTGCATGAAAGCCTCTATGACGACTTCGTTGCCAAGGCGGTTGAGGTCGTAAAGGGCTACAAGCTGGGTAATCCGCTGGACACCGAGACGACAATTGGTCCGATGGCCAATGTCCGGTTCGCTGATGAGGTCCGAGCGCAGATCGCCGAGGCTGTCGAAGCCGGGGCGGTTGCCCATATTGATACCTTCGCCAAGGATGATGGGGGCGCTTATCTGACGCCACAGATCCTGACTAATGTCACCCATGACATGCGTGTGATGCGCGATGAGAGCTTTGGTCCGGTGGTCGGCATCATGAAAGTGTCGTCGGATGACGAGGCCATCGCGTTGATGAACGACAGCGAGTTTGGCCTGACCGCCAGCCTGTGGACCCGCGACGTGGATCGCGCGGCACGAGTAGGTGACGCCATCGAAACCGGCACCGTGTTCATGAACCGCGCGGATTACCTGGACCCCGGTCTCTGCTGGACCGGTTGCAAGAATACCGGGCGCGGCGGTGGCTTGTCCGTCATCGGCTATCACAACCTGACACGTCCCAAATCCTACCACCTCAAAAAGGTAACGGGCTAAGGACGACATGCCTGCCTCGCTTCCCCCTCGGCGAGGTAGGCCTCTATCTTGAAGGAAACTCTGACATGAGCCTTGTTGGAAACTGGTCGTATCCGACCGCAATCAAATTTGGTGCCGGGCGCATCAAGGAACTGCCCGAAGCCTGTGCGGCTGCGGGCATGAAAAAGCCTCTGCTGGTCACGGATAAAGGGCTTGCCGATTTGCCGATCACCACAGCGACGCTGGATATCATGGAGGCGGCCGGTCTTGGTCGCGGCCTGTTCAGCGATGTGGATCCCAACCCGAATGAAAAGAACCTGGAAGCTGGCGTTGCTGCCTATAACGCGGGCGGCCATGACGGTGTAATCGCATTTGGTGGTGGCTCAGGTCTGGACTTGGGCAAGATGGTGGCCTTTATGGCCGGTCAGACGCGGCCCGTTTGGGATTTCGAGGACATCGGCGACTGGTGGACCCGCGCAGACGCTGACGTCATCGCGCCGATCATCGCCGTTCCGACAACGGCCGGTACGGGTTCCGAGGTCGGACGCGCCAGCGTCATCACCAACTCTGAAACGCACGCGAAAAAGATTATCTTCCATCCCAAAGTTTTGCCAACAGTCGTGATCTGTGATCCTGAGCTGACAGTGGGCATGCCCAAGTTCATCACAGCGGGAACCGGCCTTGATGCCTTTGCACATTGTGTCGAAGCCTATTCCAGCCCGCACTACCATCCGATGAGCCAGGGTATTGCGCTGGAAGGCATGCGTCTGGTCAAGGAATACCTGCCACGTGCCTATGCAGATGGAACCGATATCGAGGCGCGCGCCCAGATGATGAGTGCTGCGGCGATGGGCGCAACTGCGTTCCAAAAGGGTCTGGGTGCAATCCACGCCATGAGCCATCCTATTGGCGCGGTGTTCAACACTCATCACGGCACGACCAACGCGGTTTGTATGCCAGCGGTTCTGGATTTCAATGCGTCGGCTATTGCAGATCGGTTCAACGCGGCGGCAGCTTATCTGGGTATCGAGGGCGGTTTCGACGGGTTCCGTGCCTTCGTGCAGGAGTTCAATGATTCATTGGGCATACCGCGCAAACTGTCTGAACTGGGTGTGACCGAGGCATCGATCCCTGAATTGGTAAAGGGCGCAATCATTGACCCATCCTGCGGTGGCAACCCAATCGAACTGACCGAGGAAAACCTGACGCAATTGTTCAAAGCGGCGCTTTGATACAACCAAAAAACAGGCAGAGCAGTACGGGGCAGGGGACAGTTTCCCTGCCCCTTTTTTGTGAACAAAGCTCTCAGCCGTTTTGCGTTGGTAGCCGGTTAACGGTCAGAATTTCCAGCGAGCTTGCGAATGGGAAAGCGGCTTCGGATCTCCTGATCCAGTTTATCCGATATGTGAGAGGGCGCAGGCATCGAAAGCAGTTCACGGGTTTTGATGCGGGCCCGCTCAAGAAGATCCTTGTCGGGGGCCGCTGCCCATTCCTGCGGTGTGCGCCGGTCGGCCAGCGCGGGATAAAAGTAGTCACTTTCCATCCTGTTCAGGGTTTGACCATGCCCCAGAAAATGACCCGGCCCACCCACACAAACCTCGCGTATCGCCTCAAGAGACAATGTCTCTTTTGAGACCTCAAACCCACGTGTTGCGCGCATGACCGAACCGATCAGATCATTGTCCAGAACGAAACTTTCGAGTGAGCAGCCCAGTAATGAGCCGTACATGCCCGCCGCCTCATAAATCAGATTGGCGCCGGCAAGGGAGGCGAGCAATTCGGTGTACCCCTTCTCAAACCCGGCCTGAAAATCAGGCAACTTGCTGTCCGTCATGCCTGCGCTGACGGCGCAGGGAATGCCGTAGAACCGGGCCATCTGCGCACAGGCGGCCATCAGCAGACCCTGTTCTGCGCTGCCCCCGGACATTGCGCCGGTGCGCAGGTCGCTGACAAAGGGCAGGGCACCGAATGTGGCGGGATGACCTGGGTTCAGCAGATTGACATAAACGATGCCCGCCAGGACTTCGGCGGTTTGTTGTGCGACGGCACCGGCCAGTGGGGCAGGACTGGTCGCCCCGGCCTGCCCGGCGGACACCAGTTTGAGAGGGATACCGTGACGGGCGGCACATTCGATGACGCCCAATGCCTCTTCGGCGAAGGTCAGGGGCGGCACGATGAAACAGGTCGATACACAGATTGGCGGTCGTGCCCGCAGGGCTTCTGGCCCACCGGCTATCATCTCAAGGATCTGAACAGCGTCTTCCATTGCCTCGGTCGAGCCGAACGAGGTTCCTGTTGGCTTTGCAGTTCCTTTCAGGCAGGCATAGGCTGTGTTCAAATCCATCTCGCGTGGATCAGAAAGATCCCGTGCGACAACCGTACGCTGGAACATGTGGATGTTTGGCAGAACATGGGCCAGTCGCGCCATGTCATAGAGGTCCTGCAGCGTGGTATCGCGAATGTCACCGGTCTCGCTGTCGATAATGTGCACAGCCGCCCCTGATGTGCCGAAATGAGTGCGTGCGCCTGAAGGGTCCAGATCGAACTGCGGGCTCTGCCCGAACAGTTTGAAATCTCGACCTGCTCCCTTGAGTGTTTCCCGCACCATGTGTTCGGGAAAAAGCAGGCGTCCATCTCCGGTCAATGAGCCTCCGGCGGCACAGACAGTATCTATACAGGTTCGGGTCGCGCCTTTGACGCCGATCTCTTCAAGGACGCGCATCGCCGTTTCATCGATCATCCTGATTTCGTCGTTTGTCAGAGGGGCATATTGCCCGCCTTCGATACCGGGCCAGATAGCAGTGCTTGGTCCCGAACCGGCACCTTCGTTGCGCGCTTCTTTTCGGGCTGCGCGCCCGCCGCTGCGTCTGCGTGCTGTCATTTGGCTATCTCGCTGAAAAAATTTGCAACATCTGGCGCGTCCGGCCAGTTCATGAGCTTTGAGAAACCGTCTTTGTCGCGACCGGTGACTTCGGCGAACTTGTTGGCGAGTTGTTCATTCGTCATCGGGTTCTGGGGCGCACCAAGTGGATAGGCGCAGCGGGTCTCAAGAATTTCGCCCCCTGAAAATTCAACCCGCAGACAATCGGGCTGCTCCGGGTCGTAGTTCAGGTCGGGATTGAGAGCGGGTTCTGCCGTCACTGTCGTCAACTGGATCAACCGCGCAACCTCAGGGCTTTCCCAGAAACAAGCTTCACTATCGTTCAATGTCAGATCACCTGCCACAAGTGCCTGTCCGACACAGGCAGGCGCTGAAAACAATGCCTCGTTCCGGGTGACGGGGTTCTGAAAGGGCAGGATTTCAAAGTGAAAGTCAGGCAGGGTCGCGGATATGGCCGTGACCTCTTCCAACCGATCGATGATTTGCGGGCGCAGCTCCAACGCGGCCGTCATCAACCGATGCGTATATCCGCAAGAGGGCCAGGGTTTGAGGATCAGACCATATTGCTGCAAGGCCCATGGTGCGCCCAGACCGGCGAAAGCCCTTTCAAACCGCGCTTCACTGTGATCGCCCAAAAGGCCCGCGAAACCGCGAGGATGGTCAAGAACATGGACCTGCGCCGAAACACCCTCAGCTGCCATCAAGGCGGCTTCAAGACCGTTTCGTGCTGCCCATCCGGCTTGCAATGGTTTGGCATTCGAGCCGAACTGAAGGGTCAGGCCCGTCGCCTGCGACACGGACAGTGCCAGCGCATGCGACGTCTGTTCGGGTGAAAGTCGCAGCAATCGGGATACGGCGCCGGCCGCGCCTATGGTTCCTAGTGTTGCTGTGCTGTGAAACCCACGGGCGTAGTGATCCAGCGACACAGCTTCACCGAGCCGCATGATGATCTCGGCCCCGATGGCATAAGCGTTGCTCAGTTCTTTGCCGCTGGTAGGGCTGAGATGGGTGGCTGCCAAAAGGGCAGGCAGCAGCACGACAGTCGGGTGCGTGTTTCCCGGCTCTTCCCAGTCGTCCAGATCCCAAGCGTGACCTGCAACCGCGTTGGCCAGTGCCGCGTGGGGCGCCGCCAGTTTCTGATCGCTACCGTAGACTGTCGCCGATCCGGTGCCTGTTCGACTCAAGGCACGAATTGCACGTTGTGTGACTTCGGCGTCGGCCCCAGCGAGGATACATCCAAAGCAATCAGCGACAGCGGGTGCAATAATCTGCCGCAACTCATCACTCGGGTTTGCGGATGTGGCGAAATTTGCGAGGCGCTTTGTTGCAGTCACGGTTGGCCGTCCTTCATTCAAATGGATCGGGTTGATGCGGGTCGGTCGATAGCCAGACAGATTTCGTCTGCATGAAGCAACGCATCCCTTCCCAACCGTTTTCACGGCCATAGCCAGACTGCTTCATGCCACCGACTGGTGATTGGGTGGCGGCGTTGAAGTAATTGTTGATGTAAACGGTGCCTGCCTCGATGCGATCTGCAAACCGCATCGCGCGGGCCATATCCCGCGACCAGATACCGGCGGCAAGACCGTAGATGGTATCGTTGGCAATGCGGATTGCGTCTGCCTCATCTGTCCAGGCTTCGGTGCTTACAACGGGGCCAAATACCTCGTTCTGGGCAAGACTGGAGCTGTTTGGAACATCGGCAAAGATGGTCGGGCCGATGTAGTACCCGGCGTCTCGGCAGGCCGAGCGTCCATCCAGCAGCAGGGTGTGCCCCGCTGCTTCGGCGGCTGCGATCCGGTTCAATACGGCCTCGTAATGTGGCCGGTTCGCCATTGGACCGATCTGTGTTGCCGGATCCAGAGGGTCACCGACGCGGGCTTTGCGAACGACTTCGACCAGCCCGTTGGTGAATTCATCGATGACATCTGCATGAACCAATAGTCGAGAGCCCGAGATGCAACTTTGACCGCCCGGCGGGAAAATCCCGGCTGCAACTCCGTTGACGGCAAGTTCGATGTCCGCGTCAGGGAAGACGATCTGAGGGGATTTCCCACCAAGCTCCATCACCAGGGGCTTGACCTGTTGCGCGGCGGCGACTGCTGCCGCCTTTCCACCTGCGGTGCCGCCCGTAAAGCTGACCATTCGGACATCGGGGTGTTCGATCATCGGAGCTGCCGTCGTCGGCCCATAGCCGGTGACCACGTTCAGGACACCCGGAGGTAGGTCTGCCTCGAGCAGAACATCCATCAGTTCCAGCGTCGAGCAGCTGGAATGCTCAGAAGGTTTCAGAACCACGGTGTTTCCCGCAGCCAGACAGGGCGCTAGTTTCCAGATCAGTGTTCCAAGCGGTGAGTTCCACGGCAAAACCTGCGCCACAACGCCGAACGGCTCCCATGTCATGTAATTGTGAATGTTCGGTGCTTCGGCAGGGATGACGCGACCTTCGAACTTGTCACACATACCCGCGTAATAATGCCAGCTGTCCACTTGCCATTGGGCCGGTTTCAGCCCCGGCGTGATCATCGATGGAAGCTTGCCGTTATCCTGCGTCTCGATCGCACCCAGACGGTCAGCGTATTTTGAGATGACATCGCCAACCCGACGCAATGCCCGCCCACGCTCGGCAGGTTGCATTCGGCCCCATGGTCCGTCGTAAAAGGCGGATTTTGCTGCGGCCACTGCCCGGTTTACGTCGGCTTCTCGGCAATCGGGTATACGGGCCCAGACCTTTCCGGTAGCGGGGTTTTCGCTGTCGATGTATTCCCCTTCAGCCGGGTCATGCCATTGATTGCTGACGAAGTACTGAAAGATACGTGTCTCGGTCATTCGGGTCTCTTTCCGGGGTATTCAGGTGGCAAAGCTGCGCGTCCAAGGATCATGTCAGCAGCCTTTTCAGCCATCATGACAACGGTTGCGTAGAGGTTTCCAGTGATTTGAGTGGGCATCGCAGAGGCGTCGCAAACGCGCAGCCCGTCGACGCCCTGAACACGCAGTTCATTATCCAACACATCTCCCATTCGAGCTGTGCAGCAGGGATGATGCCCTGTATAGGCGCTTTGACGGATCGCTTCGGTGACTTCAGCCTTCGTATGCGCATCTTTCCAAACCCCGATTTCGCCCGTGTGGTATCGGGCGATGTCGGGCTGAGACATCACCTCACGCATGACGGCAACGCCTTTTCTCAGATCATCCAGATCTTTTGTGTGGGCTAGATAATTCGGATCAATCAAGGGATGCGTGCGTGGATCGGAATTGGCCAACCGAACGGTTCCGGTTGATTGAGGCCGTTCAAGATTGATGTCGATCTGAATTCCCGGCCGGGCCATCTTGCGGCCGCGGACCAACAGCTTGCGACCCAGGCGCTGAAGCAGAGGCACATTCTCATCCGCGCCGTTTCCCAGGTTCTCCTCGACCACCATGGGCGTCATAAATACCTCAAGCTCAGGCAGGGCTGGGTCCTCGAAAGCGTGGAAGAGCACGGTTGAAAAAAATGCGCCACCGCCGAGGCCAGAGCCATTCAGCAGCCACTTGCCCATCAAGATTGCGGCCTTGTCCAGCCGCTGGTGTTTTGCGTGGCTCAGATCGATCCGCTCTGATCCGTATTGCATCGAAACATTCGGGTGATCAGCCAGGTGAGCTCCAACCGAAGGGAAATCCGAGACGACATCAATTCCGTGATCGCGCAGATGATCCGCTGGCCCGATACCTGAAAGCATCAGCAACTGCGGCGAACCAAAAGCGCCCTGACATACGATGACTTCTTGATTTGCGCGGACGACCTCACCGTCGGTGGTTTCAACCCCGATTGCGCGTTTACCTTCGAATATGATCCGCCCGATCTGGGCATTTGTACGGACCGTCAGATTCGAGCGACGGTTCTGCAGATACGCAATCGCCGAAGATTGTCGGATGCCGTTTGATACGGTGCTGTCGTTTCGCGCGACGCCTGTTCTTTCAGATCCGTTGAAGTCGTCAAGCTCTGTGTGTCCTGCTGCCTTGGCGGCTGAGATAAAGGCGCGTTCGATTTCACCGAAATTACGCGCTGGTTCCGTTTTGAGCGGTCCATTGGTGCCGTGCCATTCATCCCGACGATCGCGTGACCCTTCGGCGCGGCGGAAGTAGGGCAGGACATCCGCATAAGACCACCCCTCCAACCCCAATTGACGCCAGTTGTCATAATCGGCTGCCACGCCACGCATGTAGATCATACCGTTGACGATGGAGGATCCACCCAATGCCTTGCCGCGCGCATAGTAGATGCTGCGCCCATTCAGGGCGGCTTGCGGGACCGAAGTGTAACCCCAATCCAGCCGTGGATTGCCAAATACAAATCCGTTTCCGGCTGGCATCCGGATAAAAAGGTCGCGTCCATGGCCACCTGCCTCGATCAAACAGACCGATACATCCGGGTTTTCTGAGAGCCGGGCCGCCAGTACGCATCCCGCCGAGCCACCACCGGCAATGATATAGTCGTAGGCAGGGCTCATCCGTTGACCCGTGCAAGGATTGCATCGGTCATTTCAGAACCATTTGCCTCACCACCCAGATCCGGCGTCAAAATGCCGTCATACAGTGTTTCTTCGACAGCGTTTTCTAACAGAGATGCAAATTCAGGCAGACCGAAACTGTATTTGAACATCATGCCGACCGAAAGGATTGTACCGACCGGATTGGCGATGCCGCGCCCGGCAATGTCGGGGGCTGATCCGGCGGTGCTTTCATACATGCCGAAAACCGGACCGCAGGCGGGATTGGCGGACAATGACGCCGACGGTAGCATTCCCAGCGAACCGGCATAAACGGCCGTCAGATCACTGAGTACATCGCCCATTTGGTTGCAGCACAGAACCACATCAAAATCTCCCGGGCGCTGCATCAGTTGATAAGCGCAATTGTCCGCAAACATGTTCTCAAAAGCCACGTCAGGATAATCCTGCGCGACCTCTGTCACCACTGTGCGCCACAGTTTGTAGCTTTCCATCACATTGGATTTGTCGCAGCTAACCAGCCGTCCACGCCGTTCGCGCGCAAGTTCGAACCCGCCACGCGCGAAACGCGATACTTCATCCTCATCATAGGCAGTCAGGTCATATCCCTGTCGCGCACCATTCCTGATGCGCTGGCCACGTTCGTGCGCAAACATCGCCCCGCCACACATTTCGCGCAGGATCAGAACATCTGCTGTGTCCGCGAGGCCCGATCGAAATGGTGTTTGGCGCATCAAAGGTTTCCAGGCACGCGCCGGCCTCAGGCCAAGGTAGGTCTGCAGATGGTGCCGCAGATACATAAGGCCATCCTGTTTCTCAGCACCGCCCGGGACGCGGATGTTGTCCCATTGAGGGCCGCCAACAGCACCAACCAGAACCGCATCGGATTGACGGGCCTTTTGCAGAACCTCGTCCGAACAGAAAGTGCCCAACGCATCCCAAGAGGCGCCATGCAGCAAATCCTGTTCGATTATGAGCTTGATACCAGTTTGTCGCGCCAGAACCTCTGCCGTGCGCAAGCCATACCCCAAAATCTCTGGGCCAATCCCGTCGCCGCCCAAAGCCAGGATCCGTTTTTCCATAGATCATTCCCTAACCGGTCGCTGAGATAGATTTGCGCGCTTGAAATGAGAGAAAAAGATGGAAATGGTGAATGACAATAGTTCCTGAAAGGAATGAATATGTCGCGCCAATCTCTTCCGCTGCAACAGATTAAAGCGTTCGAAGCAGCAGCGCGCCGTCTCAGCTTTTCCCGGGCGGCCGAGGAGTTGAATGTGCTTCAGCCGGCAATCAGCCGCCATGTCGCGGCATTGGAGGCAGAGCTTGGGGTCAGGCTTTTCTTGCGGACCAAGCCGCGCCTTACATTGACAGAGGATGGCGTGTTGCTGGCGGATGCGGTGTCGCGCGGCTTTGATGCGATCAGCAATGGGATGGATGCCTTACGGGCCAGGCGCGGTGATGAAACCATCGTGGTCAGCGCCAGTATCGGCTTTACCAGCCTGTATCTGCTACCGCGTCTGGCGGAGTTTCAGGCCTTGCATCCGTCTACGAAGATTCAGATCGTGACCCGGGATCAGAACCCTGATTTCAACGCCAATAAGTGTGACGTGGTCATATTGTTCGGTGAACAGGGTGTTCCGGGCACCAGCAGTCGTCGAATTTTCGCTGAGCGGATGGTTGCAGTCTGCCATCCCGATCTGTTGAACAACGGGCAGAGTTTAACCCATGCTGAGCTGGCGCAACGCAAGCTTTTGCACATGTCCGAACTGGATCATAACGGTGACTGGAAAAGGTTCTTTGAAGGAACAGGGATCGAAATCCCAAAGCCACCGGCCCATGATGCGTACCTCAGCTACATGGTTTACCTGAGAGCCATCCAGAACGGATTGGGCATTGGCATCGGCTGGCGACCCTTACTGGATGAGTATCTGAGCAGCGGCGCACTGGCACTGGCCAGCGCACATGAGTGCAACACCAAGCGGGGTTACTTTTGTTCGATTACGTCCGCAGGGCAATCAAAGCCAGGAACGGGTTTGTTTCTGGATTGGATTGGAGAGGTTAACTGAGTGGGTAGTGCGCCAGGCTCAATGCACTAATCGTCTGGCCGTAGAATTAAAAAACCAGCAGCCTTACGAAAGGGCTGCTGGTTTAATTTTTGCGCGCCGTGCGTCGTGATTATTTGAACACGTCCACCAGATCGGAAACGCTGACACCTTCTTTGATCTCTTTAAGGCGTGCGAAGATCATCGCTATCGCGATACTCGCCAAACCATAAGAGATTGCGTTGATGATTGTCTCAAGAAGCACTCCAAGTCCAAAGAGAGAGCCACCTGATATAGCTGCCAGGATAAAGGCGGTCACGAAGCCGAACAGGAACAGGCAGAGGAATATCAG
Organism: Ruegeria sp. CH6; assembly: GCF_056537005.1. Lineage (NCBI taxonomy): Bacteria > Pseudomonadati > Pseudomonadota > Alphaproteobacteria > Rhodobacterales > Roseobacteraceae > Ruegeria > Ruegeria sp. CH6. The sequence goes on from NZ_JBQFQS010000004.1 coordinate 362,841, forward strand.
GAACAATGCCCCGATAATCGGCCAGCGGTAACCTTTGGTCAGTTCGGCGCTGCGACCTAGGGCGCTAAATCCCGCACCTTCGATTACGATGACAGGTACGAGCATCGAGAAAACGGCGTAAAGCCAGATACCGGGTATGATCAACAGCATGAAGCCGATTGCGTACAGGATCGAAGCTACAATCGACAACACAATGATGGCAGGTAGATTTCTGATTGCGGTGGAAAAATAGCGACCAATCTGAGCCGACCGACCAAGTTTGGCGTCATAAGAAAACTGAACCAGAGTTGCCGTAATGATCGACATCATCACCAGGCTGAACAGAAACGCCACACCGAACCTGCCAACGAAACCGGCTGTGTCGAATTCAGCACCCGGCTCAAGGCTTGTGGTGGTGTCCAAGTTCATGGAGTTGGTCAAAATTACATCGAACAACGCCGGAATGAAGCCCAGAAGCGCGACCACGGGAAGCTTGCTGAACAGAATTGAAAAAGAGTCGCCGACAACCGATCCGACACCAAAAGGGGTATGTGCCCCAGAGTTAACTGCATCTGTCATACTGAATACCTCATCAATATCTTAGACTATCTGATTGAGATAAAGCCTCGCAGCGGCACTCATCCGCAAGAAGAAATGCGCAGAGCCTGCTCTCGTCAGTGTAAAATTACAACAGGCTATCTCAGGCCTGATCATCCTGCGCGGCATGATATTTGTCAGCGCGTTTGTCGCCAAAGAGCTGCCGTTGCTCAAGATATCCGCGTTGCGCTTTGTAAAAAGCCTCAAGAAAGGCTTGCTGATCCTGTGCCCGGACGGGATCGGCATATTCGATCTTACGCCTGATCTGATCAACGATTGCTGCAAGGGTTTCCTTGTGGCGCTTGTAGGCTGCGGGACCTTTGGGCCTGTCGCTTGCGCGCAGGAACCCTTCAAGTGTTTGCAGCTCGAACGCGCCGTAATGTTCCAGATGATGGGTCAGGAAACGAAACTTCTGCTCGTCTGCCACTGGTTGCCTGATCGCCTTTGACATGTCCTCAAGAAGAACCGGTTTGGGCAGGTGGATTACATATGTTCCCGCAATGATGTCGCCCAGCCGTCTGCGACGTTTGTTGAACAGCGGAACAGCCAATACGGCCATGATCCATAAAAGTGATATGATCGAGGGCACCATCTGGTTCGCATCCAGTGTCAGCAGAAGGGTGCCCGGCAGAAAAATCTCGGCCTCTTTCATCAGGTTGCGCACGACAAGTGATTGCGTTGTCAGCGCCTGCCCATCCGACGCAACGACCTTGATCTTCATGAGCCGCTTGCCGATGGTCTGGCCATTCCAGATCAGTTCAGACATCGCGTAGTAGGGGATGCGGATGAAAAAGAACAACATCGAGGCGATGGCAATCGCGGTTCCAGGCGTCACGATGTCCAAGGCCAGCGTCAGCAGAAACAGCGCCAAAGCACCGATCCCTGTGATCAGCAGATCGCTTATTTGTGCCGTTGTCCGCACACCGATGCCAGCGATCCTGAAATTCAGTGGCACCCCTTCGGGTGGCAGCAACTGATCCATCGGGCGAATGGTCATGACCGCTCCCTTCCACCCAGTGCAAACCACAGCAACCACAAAGCACCTACACCCCAGCCGATTGCAATGCGTGTGCTCTGGTCCTGAACAAGCTGACGCCCGAACCCTTCGAGTAATGCAGCAACGACCAGCATCATGGCCGCGATCATGGCCAGTTTGACTGCATCGTGGCCTGCAGCCCGCAATGCAGAAGCGCGGGTCTGATTGCCGGGGAACAGCACAGCAAGCCCAAGCTTCAGGCCACCGGCGCAGGCTATGCAGATCGCCGAAAGCTCGGTCACGCCGTGAATGGAGAGCCAGCCAAACAGATCCCAGCCAAGGTTTCGGTCGACATGAAGTGCAAAGAAAACACCTAAGATCAGCCCGTTATAGAATGTCAGCAGGATGGATGGTGCGCACAGAAAGGCACCCAGACCAAAAACGAAAATGGCAATGCGGGTGTTATGCGAAAAGAGATAAGTCGCAAATGCGCCAAGCCCCGATCCGTCTTCCTCTCCATAGAGTTGCGCATGCAGGTAGTCGGTGCTGGCGTCAGGGCTGCGCCCCCCGGCGAGTTCCGAAGGCATGAAGACGTAGAACCATTCGGGATTGTCGAAATAAAAGAAATAGCCAGCCACCGCCCCTGCTGCCATGCAGAGGAACCCAAGCAACAAAACCCGCCACGAGGCGCGCATGGCCCTTGGCCCTCCACTGGTTAGAAATCTGCGGATGATCCCGCCTAGCCGTTGCTGTGGCGCATAAACGCTCAGATATGCCCTGCTTGTAAGTGCCTCGAGATAGTCCAGTAGCCCGCGATCCAGTGAAATCTCACGCGCAATGGACAGCGATGTGGTTGCCTGACGATAAAGATCGGCCAGATCACGCGCTTCCTGAAAGCTCAGGCGGTGCATACCCTGATTTTCGGCTTTGTCGACCAACGCCGACAGCTTTACCCAGTCGGCTTCGCGTTCCTGCCGGAAACGGGCAGAGCGGATCAGGTCACTGTCTGACATCAGATCATCTCCCGCGCTTTGATTTCCAGATAGGTCGAAATCAGCCGTGCTGAAACATTACCCGGCTCTGTGTCGATGATGGTGACCCCTAGCTGATGCAGACGCTCGAGCACTACGCGTCGTTCATGCAGCAACTGTCCGGTGGACACCGTTTCGGCGACGCCGTTCATGTCTGAGGGAGTGCCTTTTACCTGAGCTTCCAAGATCGGGTCGCGCAGTGCAACGAACACGATCAGATGCCGCTTTGCCAGAACACCAACATTCTCGACCATCAACTCGGCCGAGGTAGTATCGACAAAATCGGAAAACACGATGATCAGGCTGCGTTTTGGTGTACGCCTGTTCAGTTCGGTCATGGCCAGCGTATGGTTTGTTTCGCGGCTTTCATAGCTTAGCTCTGCGGTACGGGTCCGCAGTCGTGTGAAGGCTGCGCGCCCGGGTTCTGGTGGCAAAAACAGCCGCGGTTCTGCGTCATAGGCGTACAACCCAACCAGATCGCCGCCGATTGCTGCGGCCCATGCCGTCGCCAAAGCTGCGGTAATCGCATGGTCGATCTTTGGTAGCCCGGCGATCTCTTCGCGCATTTGATATCCATTATCGAGCGCGATGATCACATGATGGTTGCGTTCTGCGCGAACCTCTTTCGCGACCAGCGAACGATGGCGCGCTGACCGTTTCCAGTCGATTGAACTGGCATCCATTCCGGGTACAAAATCCCTCAATTGATGGAACTCTGTCCCTTCACCAATGGCGCGGTTTTCCTTGACTCCAAACAGCCGGGATTGAACGGTCGTGGATATTTCACCTGACTGGACGCGGCGGATATTGGGTACGACTGCGACCTCAAGCCCGAAACCGATCTTGGGCACAAATTCGAACAGTGTCAGGCGCGAGGACCAGAACAGCCACACGTTTGGAAAAACCCATGTGCCACGCCGCACGGCCTCGCCTTTGATTGTGGCCTTGCCGATCCCGAGATCAAATTCTGACGGACCCTTCAGGCCTTCGGGCCAATCAAGATGCCCGCGCAGGCCCGCCGTGGAAGGTGAAACCTCCAGCGCTATGCCGAAAGGTTCGCCAACAAAGACCTCCCCCACCGGTTCCACTGAGATTGATCGGCGGCGGGGCCAAGACAACAGCAGATCCACCGCAGCGATCACACCCAGCAAAATCCAGGGCATGACGGCCACGTTTCGGGTTGCGTCACCCAGCACGATCGCTGCAAGTGACAGGCAAAGGGCCACACAGGCCGCAACCAGCAATTTTTGCGATGGTCGGATCAGCGGGGTGCCTCGATCTGGTTGAGGATGTTCTCAAGAACCTGCCGGGCGCTGCGCCCTTCGATTTCCGCAGAGGGGCTGAGAACGATCCTGTGTTGCAAAGCGTAAATAATCAGGTTTTTGACGTCATCCGGAATGGCGAAGTCGCGCCCGTTCAGGGCGGCAGTCGCACGGGCGGCCCCGGCGATAGCATCTGCAGCCCGGGTCGATGCACCAAAGGCGATGTCCGAACTCTCTCGCGTCGCGCGCACCAGCCTTAGGATATAGGCCAGAATATCGTCATCCAGAACGATGCCATCGATCAGGCTGCGCGCAGCGGCGGTGGTTTCGCCGTCCAATAGCGGTGCAACCGCCTGTGTTGCCGTCAGGAAATCCAGAGGTTCAGCAGCGTGCTGGCGCAGAATGGCAAGTTCGACATCTTCGGGCGGGAAAGTCAGGTTTATCTTGAACAGAAAGCGGTCAAGCTGCGCCTCGGGCAGTGGGTAGGTTCCCTGCTGCTCAATCGGGTTCTGAGTGGCGACTACCATGAATTCCGATCCCAGATCGTGGTCAGTTCCGTCTATGGTCACCATCCGCTCGTTCATGGCCTGTAATAGCGCTGCTTGTGTCTTTGGGGGCGCCCGGTTGATCTCGTCCGCCAGAAGGATCTGACTGAAGACGGGCCCTTTGGTCAGAACGAATTCGCTGGTTTGAAAATTGTAAATCGAAGTTCCAAGAACATCGCCCGGCATCAGGTCAGGCGTAAACTGAATACGTCCGAATGCAAGGTTGAGGGCACCTGCAAAGCTGCGCGCCAGCAGGGTTTTGGCTGTTCCCGGCGGCCCTTCCAGCAGCACATGACCGCGTGAAAACAGGGCAGTCAGCAGCAGGTCGATGGCCTCTTCCTGTCCCTGAACGACTTTGCCGATCTCCGTGCGCAGAGCCTCGGCATGGGCAAACAATTCATCAAGCGTCATCGGCAAATCGCTCCAGTATCGATTCAAATTTGTCTACATAAGTGATGGCGTCGCTGGCATTCAGATGCGCAGGCAATCCCCGGATTGTTCCCAGCAGGTCAGTCAGTTCAGCGGCCAGCGCAGGCTGGCGCGTCTGCATGTATCGCAGGTAGGCGGCTTCGACGCCGCCATTGACCACATGCCCCGGCCCAAATACCTCGGCTGCTTGTGCACGTATCCGGGTATCGACGAAATCTGACAGCAATGCGCCGTCCTGCCCGGTCAGCCGCATTAATCGCGCCCGCGCCCGGTTGGCTGCACGCTTCCCAGTGCCAAGCGATGGACCCTGATTGATAACCGGCCCGTTACGAATGCCACCGCGCCAGATCGCAAGCGCCAGAAGCAATGCCGCCCCGATCCACAAAATCCGGAACGGATACTCGAACAAACGCGCCAGATCCTCCCAGGTTCTTTCCCTCTGGACGATCTGCTCCGGCTCGGTCAGCCAGTTTCTGTCACTGTAGTCGATGACAATCCGGTTTTCCCCTGCGATTTGCGGCAGTAGTTGCGCGGCAATCAGAGCGTTTTCACCAAGTCGCAAACCGTGATTGTTCAGAACATCCGGATCGGACAGTACATAGGCCTGATCCCGGTCTCCGTCGCCAGGTAATGGGCAAAGGCCAAGTAGCATCGCGCCCGGCCTGCCGATAACTGGCTCGCATCCGATCCCTTCAAACGCCTGTCCTGCGTAAACTCGGGCGGCCAGCACTTCCCTATCCCCGTCATAATCGAAGTCCGAGAAAGGAGTGCGCATGTAGAACACCTGACCCACATCCGGGCCGACGATCTGATGCAGAACCGTTTGAACATCACCGCGGGGCGCCAGCAGGAAAGGATGACCGTACCCTGTCAGCCGCATGCCGCTGCGCCACTTGGGCAGAATGATCAGGCTTTGAACGGAACCGGCTTTCTCCTGAATGATATCGATCTGCTGATCAAATTCATCCGTCTGCAGCAGCAATTCTTCTTTGGTTCGGGCAGCCTTTCGATCTGTATCGGGATGCGTGTCGAATATCGGCTGGACCAACAAACCGATGGTGCTGCGATCCAATGGCCAGCCACCGGTGAAACTTTGGGTCGGTTGAGACTCGCTGTTCAACCAGATTTTTAGCCCGTCAAAACCGTTGGTGGATTCGCGCAGTACATATTGGCGTTGTGCGGCGAGATACAGGAAAACACCCAGAGACAGCAGAACCACCAGAGCGATTATGATCCAATCCAGCCTGATCTGAGGTGGGGGACTGGTCTGGCTGATGTCGGTCATGCGCGTGTCTCCCGCAATATCGGTCGAACCCGCGCAACATGTGCTGCAAAGTCGCTTTCGCTGATCGAGCGGCCGCCGAAATGAACACGTTCACTGTCCAGAACCAGCGCCCGCAGGTCTTGTATGTAAGACAGTGTTTGCGGCAGTTTTCGAAGGGCTTCGCGATGTGTCCAGCTGCGTTTGAACAGCACGCCGTTTGCATTGAGGCATCGCGTCAGGGCAAGCTGCGCCAATCCAATGAGCGCAAGCTGGCGGTCGGGAATATTGAGGATTGTATCCAGATCAGATTGGTCCGCTGGGTCAGGCCCTTCACCGTTGGATTTCTGCCTCGATTTGCGCCGAGTGTTCTCTACGCCTTTGCCGAATGAAACGGATGTTCCACCTGCCGTGAAGTAGACGAATGCCACCAGGATCCCCAAAATCAACAGCATGATTATGACGGTTGTCGTTTGAGACCCTCCTGAAAAGGTCCAGGAACGGTTTTCCTCTGAACGCTCAGGCTTTGGCTTGGCATCTGTTTCCAGCGGTGGGGCTGGTCGCGTCGGATCAAAATACACGACGTCGCTGTCAATGCCGTGATATCGGATCGCATCCAAATAGGCCCTGCCGGACTCACTGAGTTCAGGAGGATCAATGACCGCTTCCTGCGCGATCACATGGGAAGCCGCGCACGCGAAAAAAGAGAAAATCAACGCAAAAACACAACGCATTAGCGTATCGATAGATCACCGGTGTTTTGCATGCAATACGACAAATTCCCGGTATCTAAATGAGAGCAAAAGGTGTTGCAGTTCGTCAGGTCTGATCTCTGCGATAGAGCGGTCGCATGATCAGCGGCGTCAGATACATCGGTATTTGATAGGCACCGATAAAGACCATGATCGGGGCGGTAACCTCGGGTGGAAGTGAAACAAAAAATAGTGCGATGTTCCGGTTCCCCGCGATCAACGAAAGGGCAGTCGCATTTGGCATCGACAACCTGTTGCGGGTCAACTGAAACGTGATGAACTGCGCCCCCAGATTGGCAGCGCAGGCAAAGGCGATCCAGAAGGCAGCGCGCATCGGTTCGGCCAACGCGACTGCGCTGACGGATGGCATGAGACCTATAACAAAAACCGCAAGCGTGATCGAGGCGGCGCCTTCGAGGCTCAGAAGCGTGTTTTCGGATGGATTGCGTAAAACGGTCCGCCGCACCGCCACAGCAGCAATTGTAGCTAGGGCAATCGTCAGGAATAGCCGAAGCGCAGCCCATAATACCGCGCTTACCCCGCCCAGCTCGGGCAACAGCCAGAAAATGGGCACTACCGTCAGAGGCAGCAGGGCGGTACCTACAACCATCAACCTCATGGCGTGTTCGGGCGGATGCCCCATCATCAAGCACATGTTGGGACTGCCAGAAATCGACGGCGCCGCGGCCATGATGATCATCGACAAAAACAGTGGAGTGCCGATCCAGCCACCCGCAATCCCCGCTGTTACGATAACCATTGGCAGAAGCAGCTGAATGCTCAGAACCGTCAACATCACTTTCGGCAGTTCTGTCAGTGAACCCAGAATGGCTGCAGGCTCCATTCGCAGCACGGTGACGAACAACAGCAGCACGACTAGCGGCGGCAGAAAATCTCGCATCGGTTCAGCAAGTGCTGGCAATGCAAGACCCGCCATCAGACCTGCGACCAATACGTAAGGTCCGTGGCGGGCCGCAAGATGGAGCGGGTTCAAGGCCGGGTTATCCTCCCGGCCTTTGACGCAGGTTCTCTGGCAGCCAAGTGGCCAGTTCTGGGAACCAGATCAGGACAAACACCATCAGAACCATGATCAGGAACATCGGGATGGCAGCGCGTGCGATATAGCTCATTTCGTGGTTGGTCATGCCCTGCATCACGAACAGGTTGAACCCGATCGGCGGTGTGATCTGCGCCATCTCGACGACGACAACGATGAAGATGCCGAACCAGATCAGGTCGATGCCTGCGTCCCGGATCATCGGTTCGACCACAGCCATCGTCAGCACCACCGAGGAGATGCCATCAAGAAAACAGCCCAGAATGATGTAGAAGACCAGCAGGACCATCAGCAGTTCGAACCGCGTCAGCTCCCACCCGGCAATCAGATCGGCCAGTCCGCGCGGCAGTCCGGTGAAGCCCATGGATAGGGACAAGAACGCAGCACCCGCAAGGATCAGTGCAATCATCGCGCTGGTTCTGGTGGCACCCATCAGGCTTTCGGTGAATGTCTTCCAAGTCAGTGACCCTTGACCTGCGGCCAGCAGCAGCCCTCCGATCACACCAAAGGCCGCAGCCTCGGTCGCGGTGGCATATCCCAGATACATCGATCCGATTACCACCATGATCAGCAGGATCACCGGCAGCAGGAAGCGCGAGTTCTTGATTTTCTCCGAAAAACTCAGCTTGCCTTCGTTGTTGGGATTCCAGTCTTTGCCGAATTTCGAATAGATCGCCACGTAACCCATGAACATCGCGGCCAGCACCAGCCCGGGCAGGATACCGGCAAAGAATAGCTTGGTGATCGATTCATTGATGGTGACGCCGTAAACAATAAGCGTAAGCGACGGAGGGATCATAAGGCCCAGCGTTGCAGCACCTGTCAGAGTGCCGATGATCATGCGTTCGGGGTAGTTTCGCTTTCTCAGTTCCGGGATCGACATCTTGCCGACCGTGGTCAGTGTAGCGGCCGAGGATCCGGACACAGCGGCGAAGACCGTACAGCCGACAATATTGGTGTGCACCAGACCACCGGGCAGGGGGGCCATCCAAGGTGAAAGACCTTTGAACATGTCCTCAGATAATCGGGTTCGATACAGGATTTCGCCCATCCAGATGAACATGGGCAGTGCCGTCAGGGTCCATGAGGATGAAGCCGACCAGATCGTCGTGATCATGACATCGCCGACAGGGCGGGTTGTGAACAGTTCCATCCCGACCCATGCGACGCCCATCAGGGCAAGGCCGACCCAGACACCCGAGCCAAGCAAGGTGAACAGTACAAAGAGAAAGAGGATGATGATTGATACGTTTTCCATGTCCTCACTCTCCGTGGCTTTGGTCGGCAAGGTCGCGGGTGATGCGGTGATCACCCCGGAACAGCACGTGGATCAGATGATCGGTCAGCGCGATGGCAAGAATGACAGCGCCGAACAGCATCGCTGACTGCGGTATCCAAAGGGCGGTTTTGTCCTGTCCCTGGCTGATATCGTTGAACTTCCAGCTCCAGTAGACAAAGCGATAGGCGTACCAGCAGAAATACCACATCACAGCAGCGCCAACGGCAAAGCACCAAATCTCGAGTATGCGTCGAACCCCGTCCGGCACTGAATTCAACAGGATCGAGACGCGGATGTGACTGCCTCGGTTCAGCGCATTGGCAAAGGCAAGGAACGAAGCAGCTGCCATCGCGTAACCGGCATAATCCGGTGCACCCGGAAACACCTCGCCCGTCCATCGGGCCAGCATCTGAACGACGATCAGCACAAGAATGGCGATCAAGCTGAGCGCAGCCAGAACACCCGCCGCCAGATAAATGAAATCCAGTACGGACCGAAGCCCTCTCAATACCGCCATGCTGTCCCCGTTTGTTTGTGATTGAATGGACAACGGGCGGCAGGATCAGCTGCCGCCCGGGTCAGGTTGTTTACTGAGACGAATTAAACGCGTCGACGATGGCTTTGCCTTCGTCGCCAGCGGCCTCAAGCCATTCATTGGTCATGGTGACGCCGATCTCTTTCAGTTCGTTCGTCATCTGCTCGGATGCTGGGCCAACAGTCATGCCACCGTCACGCAGACCTTGCAGGGTAAAGCCGGTGTATTCCTTGGCGCGCCAGTTGCCGGCGTATTCCGCCAGTTCGGCACAGGCTTTGATGACGTTCTTGTTGGCGTCCGAGACACCAGACCAGACATCGGAATTGACCATCACGTAGTTGCGCGGCAACCAGGCGTCTACTTCGTAGAAGTAGTTCAGGCTTTCCCAGACCTTCCGGTCATAGCCGGTCGAACCGGACGATACCATCGAGTCCGCGACGCCGGTGGCAAAGGCCTGGCTGATTTCAGCTGCTTCGATGGTCACCGGAAGCATTCCGGTGAGCTCTGCCAGTCGTGATGTGGCGTTGTTGTACGAGCGGAACTTGATGCCTTTCATATCGGCGACCGAGTTCACTTCGTTCTTGAAGTACAGCCCCTGTGGCGGCCAAGGAACGGCATAAAGCAGGGTCAGGTTCTGCTCAGCCAGCAGATTTTCGATCGAGGGTCTTGCGGCGTCCCAAAGCTTGGCGCTGTCATCGAAAGAGGTCGCAAGAAACGGGATGGAGTCAAAACCGAACAGCGCATTTTCGTTCTGGTGACCGGACAACAGGCGTTCGCCAATCGGAGCCTGGCCAGTCTGAATGGCGCGTTTGATATCCGCGCCTTTGAACAGCGAGCCGGAAGGATGTGTAACGATCTCAATCTCGCCACCGGTGCCTGTGGTGACGCATTTGGCAAACTCCGCGCCCGTGGCCGAGTGGAAATTGGATGCCGAATACGCCATCGGCATATCCCATTTTTCGGCAATTGCCGGCATGGCGGTCGCAGCTGTCAATGCAGTTGCAGTTAGAAGACCAGCTAGTTTTTTCATCTTTTTCTCCCAGTTGAAATTAGGTGCGCCAGTGTTTTTCACCGGCATCGTTATGTCTTGAACCGCGCCGGAGCATAAACGCTCAGATTCGCGTTCGGGGTTCTGCCCGCAATCATTTGCGCCAACAGGCGCCCTGTCTTTGGTCCGCCTGTCAGACCGATGTGATGGTGCCCAAAACCCATGTACGCGCCTTCGATCCCGGGTACGTCACCGATGATCGGGATCGAATCCGCTGGCGCAGGCCTGTGCCCCATCCATTCAACTTCGTCCTTCCATGTCACGCCCGGAAATGCAGCGCGGGCATTCTTTCGCATCAATTCAAACGGCGCGCGCGAAGGCGCCGCATCAAGGCCGCCAAACTCTACGATCCCGGCCAGTCTAATCCGGCCTTCCATCGGCGTGGCGACAAACTTACCGGATGCGACCATGACCGGGCTGCGCGGCATCGCCGAAGGTTCTATCAGTTCAAGATGATAGCCGCGTTCGCTTTCCAGAGGAACAGAGATACCCAAACGTTTGGCAAGAGGTCCTGACCAGACCCCTGCGGTTACAATTGCGGTGTCGCAGGCGATGGTCTCACCCTCGGTACGTACGCCTGTCACTTTACCGTTGTTGCGGACGATATCATCGACAGCGGCGCGTACGATGCGTCCACCATTTGTTTCCACATACGCTGCGAGATCTTTGACATATTGACCGGGGTCTTTGATGTGACCGTGATCCCCTAGCTTTGCGGCAAAGCCAATATCCTGGCTGAAGATCGGATCGTAGTCGTGAAAGGCCTGACCTTCCAGTTCTTCCCAATGAAACCCGTGCTTGCGACGAATGCCCCAGCCAAACGCATCCCCGTCGAAATGTTCCCTGTTTTCATAGAGAAACAGATAGTCGGACGGTTCGAGCCATTTCTCAGCACCTGTCCCCTCAGCAAGCGCTTTGTGGTCATTCAGGCTGTCACCAACGATGGGGGTCAGGGCAGCAGCGATCCGCTCGACGTCATCTGCATTGGCATGCCTCAGGTAGCGCATCAGCCACGGCAGAAGTTTGGGAAAATACCCCCACTTCATGAATAAAGGCTGCGATGGGCTGAACAGCATCTTAGGGGCTTTTTGCAGTAGCCCCGGCACCGTCACGGGTACGATCGAACAGGAGGCCAGAACACCGCCGTTGCCATGGGATGTGCCTTCTCCCGGGCCTGCCTTGTCGATCAGGATCACGTCATGGCCATCGCGCTGCAGCCAAACAGCGGCCGATACGCCGACAATCCCTGCGCCGACAATGGCTATGGTCTTTTTGTCAGTCATGCTGCAACAGCTCTGGTAACGGCATAATGGTTAAGCTTGTTCAGATCAGGTCGTCCTCCAAGTCCCGGAGTTTCGGGCACAACAACCCTGCCGTTTTCCACGAGGAAGGGCTCCTCCAATATGTCCTCACCCAGAAAGTAAGAGGCCTGATAAAACTCGCAGCCAAGGGTGATTTCCGGAGTGGCTGCAATCATATGTGTGCCAGCCAGATGGGCCAGCCCGGCTTCGAACATGTCGCCGCCATAGGCGCTAAGCCCATGTGCCGCCGCGATGCGGGCGACTGTTTGTCCACGAGTCAGGCCACCTGATTTCATGATTTTCACCGAAACGCCGTCACAGATGCCTTCGCGGGCGGCGCGTTCCATGTCTTCGGGTCCGAACACACTCTCATCAGCCAGCAAGGGAATGTCGATCATATCCCGCAGCTTTGACATCATGCCGTAATGATGTGCCCTGACCGGTTGTTCGATGAAATCAGGGTTAAATTGGGCGACGTCCTGCACCTGTGCTGGGGCATCGTCAATTGACAGCCCCTGATTGTAGTCCACACGGACCGAAAACTCCGGATAGTTTTGTGTCAGATATTCGAGGCGCATGATGTCGAAGGCATGATCTTTGAACCCGGTCTTCAGCTTGACGATCCGGACGCCGTCGTCTCGAAGCCGCGCCAGCAAGTCGATATCCTGCGAGAACTCCGGATTTGCGATTGAGCAGCTGAGTGGAATCATGTCGCGACATTTGCCCCCCAGCAGTGACCAGACCGGTAAGCCGGTTATCCGGCCTGACAGGTCGAGCAGGGCGCTTTCCAGCGCGGCCTTCGCCTCGGTGCAATGTGCGACCGCATACGCGGCCCGAGCCATGATCGCCGCCCGGTCACCGACTTTCTCGCCAATCACGAGTGGTCGGATATACCGGTTCAGCGCTGCATAGGTGGCCTCGGGCGTGCCGGTAAAGACCGACCACGGAGAGGCCTCACCAAATCCTTCATTGCCGTCTTCGGAAGTTAGCCGCAGAATGACGACTTCGCACGTTCCCTCGACCGAGCCGATCCCGTGATCGCGTCTGGATGTGACCGGCAACGCAAGATGCCACACGTCAAACCCTGTAATTTTTTGATTTAGATTGCTCATTCTTCCTCCGGCGGTCGGGAAGAACCGTGCATTGCCTAGTATATCATTTCAAATACTATGTTATAGCAAGAGTATCAGAAAAAATGATGAGGTGGGCAAAGTGTCTCTTCGCTTCCGGCAATTGCAGGCCTTTCACGCTATCATGGAGACCGGCACTGTAACCGGAGCGGCTTCGGTTCTTGGCATTTCTCAGCCGGGTATCAGTAATCTGCTTGCGCAGCTCGAGCGTGAAGCCCGCCTTCCATTGTTTGAGCGTAACAAGGGACGTTTACTGCCGACGCCAGAGGCTGAACTGCTGTTCCGTGAGGTCGATACCGTGGTTCGTGGGTTGGACCACGTGGCGCAGGCCGTGACTGATTTGCAAAACAAGCATCCGGGGCAGTTACAGGTGGCTGCGCCGCATCTGTTGTCATTCGGGTTCATGCCGCGTGAGATCGCGCGCTTTGCTGAATCGCGGCCAAACCTGTCGGTCAGTTTTCAGTCTCAGTATTCGTCGAAGATTCAGGAGTGGGTTATCTCAGGCCTGTTCGAGATCGGCATAGTCGAAATGCCGATCCTGCATGACACTTTGAACTACCAAGAGTTCCATTTCGAAACACTGGCCACCTTTCCCGAAGGCAGTCATTTGGTCCAATACGATGTGCTGACGCCGGAACTGTTGGAGAATGAGTCCTTCATTGTTATGGGGCCTGAGCATCAGACCCATCGCCGGACACGCGATATCTTTCAGGCAGCTGGACGTACCTGGCGCACCAAAATCCACACGCACCTGTCCGAGAACCTGTTGAGCTTTGTAAAGCAGGGTATGGGGGTGGCGGTCATCGACCCGTTCACCGTCATGTTTGATGAAGAGGGCGGGTATCAGACCCGCCCGTTCAGACCCACTGTGATGCTGGATCTTGCGATCATCACCGCAAAGGGGCGTCCGCTGTCAGCCATCGCGCAAGAGTTTCTGGCACAGCTGACGCCCGCGATTGCTTCTTACGCGACCCACTCGGATACCGGGGCGGCGGCTTCGTGAAGCTGCTGGGAATGGATGTCGACAAGGGTCGGTCCGTCGTGTTCGATTGCTTCTTTCAGAACCCGACGCAGATCGGCGGGATCCTTTACAGTCCACGATTTGACGCCAAAGGCCGAGGCGACCGCCGCATGATCCGTCCGATTGAAATCGACATTGTAATAACGCTGTCCAAATCCCGCATTCTGGCCTGCCTTGATCCAGCCGAATACCGAGTTTGAAAAGACGATCGACGTAATCGGCATTTTGTGACGTACCATGGTTTCGAATTCACCGCAGGTGAATCCAAATGATCCGTCGCCCATCACGGCCAAAGTCTTTACCGACGGTCGACCGACATGCGCACCCATCGCGGCACCCAGCGAATACCCCAGCGCACCATGTGCCCGGTTGGTGATAAAGTGGCGGCCCGGTTTGGCCCAGCGATAGTGAGCGCTGAAGTAAGGGCAAGGCGTGCCGGGATCCGCAACGACAATTGCGTCATCATCCAGTATATCCATCATCGCCGCCATTACGGCTTCGGGTCGGATGGGTGTTTCCGTGCTGTTTGCCAGAGCTGCATATGCGGCCAGTTTGGCCTCCCAGGCTGCTTTGGCTTTGGCGGCACCGCCTTGGCTTGTCAGATCGCGACGGTCTTTCAGGGATCGTGCCAAGGCTTCGAGTGCCAGCCGTGCATCGGCGCAAATGGCCACTTCTGTCTGATAGTTGGCACCAATCACCATGGGATCGCTGTCGATGTGGATAATCGTGGTATCGCGGCCCGGACTGCGCCAGCGTTCGGTTGTCACCGATCCGGCACGGCATCCAATGAACACCACCACATCAGCCTGATCCACCACGGCGCGGGTCGCGGGTATGCCCCCGTTTGAGCCGACCACTCCTAGCGCCAGAGGATCGGTTTCGGCGATGGAACCCTGACCGGATACCGTTGTTGCCACCGGCATATCCAGTAAGGAGGCCACTTCGTGCAGCGCATCGCTGGCACCAGACAGAACAGGTCCGCCACCGCATATTGCAACTGCTGATTTTGCGTTTGCGAGTATTTCGGCCGCCGCCTCGATTGCAGCCATATCCGGGCCAGCACGTTCAGCCGGATAGCTGCGGTGGCGCGCGTCCGCCCAGATTTCTGCCTCGTCGACCTGACCTTTCTGCGTATCGAACGGCAAGGCCAGATGGGTCGCACCAGGTGTCCCGGTTGTCATGGCGCGGAATGCCGCCCGAACCATTGCTGGCAGTCGGGTGGCGTCATCAAGCGAAGCGTTCCACTTGGCCAGTGGTTTGAAAAGTGCGGGCTGATCCAGTTCGGTCAAAGGATACTTGCCGCGGCTGGTGGTGGCCACGTCTGACGTAATGGCAAGGATCGGGACCGAGCTTTCATTGGCCTCGATCACGCCGGGCAGAATGTAAGTTGCGCCACCGCCCGATGGCCCTTCGCATACGCCGGGCTTTCCCGTCACACGAGCGTAGCCGTCAGCCATATATGCTGCATGCCGTTCATCGCGGGTCAGGATGTGCTGAATGCCGTGATCCATGCGTGACAGCGCATCATAGAATGGCAAGGTCGTATCTCCGCACAAGCCAAACATGTGTTTGACGCCGTGGGCCTCGAGCATTTTCACCATCGCTTCGGCGCCGGTCAGATAATTGGTTCCGGTCATAGCTTGCGTTTCCTTCCTCGCAGAATCTGCATGCAGAGCTGTATACAGTTTTGTATATTGATTTCAAGTCTCGCCTGTGGCACCTGTGCAAAAAGCAGGAAAAGGCGGTTTCATGGCTGGGCCACGCGTTGATGATATCTATGAGCAGGTAAAGGCGATGGCCGTATCGTTTCGCCTGCGGCCCGGCGATCGGCTTAACGAGGTTGCGCTGTCGAAAGAGCTGGGAGTCAGCCGGACACCCTTGCGCGAGGCGCTGAACCGGCTGGTCGCTGAGCGGATGTTCGATTTTCGACCGGGACAGGGGTTCTTTTGCCGGCCTCTGGATGCGCAAAGCGTTTACGATCTTTTTGAACTGCGGCAGATCATCGAAGTGGCAGCGGCCCGATCAGCCTGTGAAAAAGCGTCCGACGAAGAACTCCGCTCGCTGAGCGATGAGCTTTATGAAACCGGGATCGATATCACCGGTTTGACTGTTGAAGAGGCGGTCAGCAGGGACGAAGCATTTCATCTTGGGATCGCCAAACTTTCGGGGAATGCCGAACTTTTGGAGACCCTGCGCCGGATCAATGAGCGTATCCGCTACATCCGCTGGATTTCCATGAGCCTTGACCGGGTTCAACGGTCGAAAGAGGAACACAAACGGGTCATGCAGGCGTTGATAGACCGCGATGCAGATGCAGCGGCGGCGGCGTTGGGTCGACATATCGTCAAGCGGATGGATCAGGTTCAGGATGCTGTGCGTCACGGGATTTCCAACATCTACATGGAAGGCTCGGACGACATTTCGGCACGTATCATAGGTGAGGGATAAGGTATGATCGCTAAGGGCGGAAAATCTGTTTATGGCGCTTCGGTCGGCATCCTGATGTTGGACGCCCGTTTCCCGCGCATCCCCGGCGACATGGGTAACGCCCTGACCTGGCCCTTTCCGGTGCATTATCGCATCGTCCGCGATGCCTCACCCGATCTGGTGGTGCGACACAAGGCTGAGGGTATGCTGGACGCCTTTATCGATGCTGCCCGCGATCTTGTGCGTGACGGGGTGGATGGCATCACCACCAATTGCGGGTTTCTGTCTTTGTTTCAGGATGAATTGGCCAGGGCGGTTCCGGTTCCGGTCGTAACCTCTTCCCTGATGCAGGTTGAGATGGTTAATCGCTTCCTGCCGGCGGGCAAGCGTGCCGGTGTTCTGACCATTTCGGCATCGACCCTGACGCAGGACCACCTGACCCGGGCGCGGGTTCCTGATGGCACGCCTATCGGCACGACTGAAGGCGGGCAGGAGTTTACCCGAGCCATCCTCGACAATGAATTGACATTGGATGTTGAAAAGGCGCGGGTCGATAATGTTGAGGCAGCGATGGCCATGAAAGAGGCGCATCCCGAGCTTGGGGCGCTGGTTCTGGAATGCACCAATATGTGTCCATATGCAGCCGACATTCAGGCAGCAACGGGCTTGCCCGTCTATTCTATCGTTTCGCTGGTCAGCTGGTTTCAGGCGGGGTTGGCGCCGCCCCGGTATTAGTTGTTTGCACATTAAGGGTGATATGAAGGAAGGCTATTTTTCAAATGGTTATAAAGTAAATACGCTTGTAATTGTTGTGAAAAATACCATCTAGAGGCGAGTAAACACTCTGTACTGGAGCTTGAATGCGCATACGCCTTGCCGCTTTGACCACCATTCTCGCCGCTGGAATTATTTGGTTTGGTGGGAACCCGAGGCCTGATGATCTGGCGGCAACATGTATCAATGGCAAGGCAACCCGGTCTGAACGCATTGCTGCGTGTACGACGTTGATCGAACAGGACGATACTGCGCCCGTATACCGGCATCTCTTTCTGACCAGACGGGCCTGGGCTCATAGCTACAACGGCCACTATGAACGCGCGCTTGCTGATGTGAATCATGCAATGGAGCTGCAACCAGAGAACTACCAGACTTGGGTCATGCGAGCGCAGATAAAGCACGCGAGCGGGGATCTTGATGCGGCTTTGGATGACTTTGATCGTGTATCAAAGGCGTTTCCTGAAGAGGCTTACGTAACCTGGAAAAAGGCGAAGTTTCTCGAAGATACCGGAGAGCGTGAGGCCGCTCTCGCGATTTACGAGCGCTTACATGCTGACTATCCAAATATTAGTGAGGTAGCGGAGAAGATAGCCTCATATCACACCGACAGCGGAAACCATGAGTTGGCTTTTGATCTCGTATCCAAAGCCGCTGAGCGATGGCCAGAGAAAGCATGGGTGTATGATCAGTTGATTATGCTGCACATACTTTATTCGGGCGATGCTGAATCTGCATTGAAAGCTGAAAAGACAAGAGCGGAGCTGCAGCCTGATGTCTATTTCGAACTACTGTCTCCTGTGGCAATTCATCTTAGTATCGGGGATGAGCAAAAGGGTATCCTGTATGCGGATCAATATATCAAATGGTGCGCCGACCAAGTAACCGCAGAGCTATCTTGGCTAAATCGGATTCGACGCACGTTCTCGAACCCAAGCTGGGAACAAGAATATGTGTTAGCTTACCGCCCATTCTTGTACGAGACATTTGGAAGACGAGATTTGGCTCGCGAGGCGTTCCGCAGTTATTTCGAGGAAACTAATCAAGATGCTGAGCAAGGTATGATCAACGCTCTGGAAAATTCCGGATTGATCCCAAATATCGATAAATCTCCGGATCGAAATTCAAGGATCGACCAACTCATCGATCAATATTTTGATCATGATGATCTCAAGCTTTCATGGCTTCCACGGCGGGATGGCTAAATTGCGTCGCCAAGACATTTGAAAAGCAAGAGGGCCTATAATCTCCCAACCGTGTCAATATGCGCGCGATACTGCGATTGATCCCAGGTCGATCCTGATTTAATGGAGGCCCTGTCAAATCAGAGTCACCGACGGAGCGGTATGATTGAGCCGCTCCTCCCGCGCCACGCTCCTTGTGGCACAACTCTCGGATCGCACGCCCCTGAAAGGCTTAAAAAAGGTAAGGGAATATGGCAGAAAAATCGAACTTCGATATATTGTATACCATTGTAGACGAAGCGCCGGAGCTGGCCAGCGCATCGTTCCTGCCCATCATTCGCAAGTTCGCTTCGGCCGCTGGCGTGAGTGTCGGCACCAAGGATATTTCGCTGGCCGGGCGCATTCTGGCGACCTTCCCGGAAAACCTGACCGAAGATCAGCGCATCACCGATGATCTGGCTGCTCTGGGTGAGCTGGTGAAGACGCCGGATGCCAATGTGATCAAGCTGCCGAACATCTCGGCGTCGGTCCCGCAGCTGGTTGCAGCCATCGAAGAGCTGCAATCGCAGGGCTACAATATTCCGAACTACCCCGAAGAGCCTTCGACTGACGAGGAAAAGGCGATCCGCGCACGCTATGACGCCATCAAAGGCTCGGCAGTGAACCCGGTTCTGCGTGAGGGCAACTCGGATCGTCGCGCGGCCCGTGCGGTCAAGAACTACGCTCAGAAGAACCCGCACTCGATGGGTGAATGGGTGTCGGACAGCAAAACCAAGGTTTCGTCGATGTCCGGTAACGATTTCTATGCCAATGAGAAATCGGCCACCATCACGGCTGCTCAGGCGGGCGATGCCAAGATCGAATTCGTCGGCAAGGACGGCAGCGTGACCGTTCTGAAAGACGCATGGCCGCTGGCCGAAGGCACTGTTGCCGACGCGACCTTCATGTCGGTCAAAGCGCTGTCCTCGTTCCTGGCGGACGCCATTGAAGACACCAAAAAAGACGGCACCATGTTCTCGCTGCACATGAAAGCGACGATGATGAAGGTCTCGGACCCGATCATCTTCGGCTATGCAGTCAAAGCTTGGCTGGCGCCAGTGTTTGAGAAGTTTGGCGCGGAACTGGACGCATTGGGTGTGAACCCGAACTCGGGTCTTGGTGATCTGTTGGATCGCGTAAAAGACAATGCCGACATCATGGCCGCGATCGACGCGATCAAGGCGGACCGTCCTTCCATGTACATGGTCGATAGCGACAAGGGCATCACCAACCTGCATGTTCCGTCGGACGTGATCATCGACGCCTCGATGCCCGCGGTGATCCGCGCAGGTGGCAAAGGCTGGGACGAGACCGGCGCCAAGGGAGACACCAACTGTGTGATTCCTGACCGCTGCTATGCTCCCGTCTATGACGAGACCATCAACTTCTTCAAAGCCAACGGCGCGTTGAACCCGGCCACCGCCGGTGCCGTGGCCAACGTGGGCCTGATGGCGCAGAAGGCGGAAGAATACGGCTCGCACCCGACAACTTTCCAGG
This sequence comes from Ruegeria sp. CH6, assembly GCF_056537005.1. NCBI lineage: Bacteria > Pseudomonadati > Pseudomonadota > Alphaproteobacteria > Rhodobacterales > Roseobacteraceae > Ruegeria > Ruegeria sp. CH6. The sequence goes on from NZ_JBQFQS010000004.1 coordinate 382,965, forward strand.
CACCCGCCGATGGCACGATCCGTATCGTTCTGGCCAATGGTGAGACGTTGCATTCGCACGAGGTTGAAAAGGGCGACATCTGGCGTGCCTGCACTGTGAAGAAGGCTCCGATTGAAAATTGGATCCAGCTGGCGATGGACCGTCAGCGCCTGACCGGATCCGAAGCGATCTTCTGGCTGGACGCAAACCGCGCCCATGACGCGGAGCTGATCAAATACGTCAAACCGGCCCTTGAGGCGGCTGGCGTAGCTGACAAGTTCCTGATCATGGCCCCGCGTGAGGCGACCCGTCAGTCGCTGGAGACGATCACCGCAGGTAAGGACAGCATCGCCATCACTGGTAACGTGCTGCGTGACTACCTGACCGATCTGTTCCCGATCCTTGAACTCGGCACCTCGGCCAAGATGCTGTCCATCGTCAAACTGATGAACGGTGGTGGGTTGTTCGAAACCGGCGCGGGTGGTTCGGCGCCCAAGCACGTGCAGCAGTTGGTGGAAGAGAACCACCTGCGTTGGGACTCGATGGGCGAGTTCTGTGCGCTGGGTGAATCGCTGAACTTCCTCGCTGACAGCAAGGGCAACGCCAAGGCGGGTGTTCTGGGTGCCGCAGCCGAAGCCGCGACGCAAGGCATTCTGGACAACAACAAGTCGCCAAGCCGCAAGGTTGGTCAGCCTGACAACCGCGACAGCCACTATTGGTTCGCGCGGTACTGGGCCGAGGCATTGGCTGCGCAAACCGAAGATGCCGAACTGGCCGCTGAGTTTGCGCCGGTTGCAAAAGAGCTGGCTGATAAAGAAGAGCAGATCCTGTCCGAACTGGCTGCGGCTCAGGGTGCGGCTGCGGATCTTGGTGGCTACTATCATACCGATCCGGCAAAGGCTGCAGCCGTGATGCGCCCCAGCGCGACGCTGAACGCGATTATCAGCTAGTACTTAGGGGGTCGGCTCGAACAGCCGACCCCCTAATTTTCATGCACTCCGCATGCATAGACACGATATACTCAACGACCAGAGTGCAATTTACCGCAAACAAATTGGTCGTGTGGGGATCGCAGAGTTAAATTCCCCCTGACTTCCCCGCGAGGGTTCCCTAAGCTCAATTGCAATAATGGATCGTTGTGTTAACACGATCTGTGTTTGGTATTAGTGATTTTGTGTTTTAGCCTATGAGCATACATTGTTCCAATTTGCGTTTGGAATCGGATTCGCGCCTTATGAGATACGCTGTTTTCCAGCCTGTCTTAGATGGCCCTTCCTTTTATGCCCGAGTAGCGGGTCTAGCAAAGCACCTCTGTAATTCTTTGCTTCCCCTCATTTCTGGTGAAGGGGGTCGTATCCTCGTGCTTCGACAGGCAAGTCTGCGGTGCGCAACCAGCCCCAATTGGTATCGGACTTCGTGCCGACGATTCGAGATCGCGATAGCAGTGATCAATGGATGGTCGAGCTTAAGTGGGGACAATTCGCATGAAACCGAAGGGTTGGGGCTAAATGGGAAACGGTGAGAAAGGTGGGCGCTTCGCTGCTGTTTTGTGCCTGCTCCCGGCACTCTATCTGATTGCGATTGTCATCTATGCAGTTTTGAACTCTGCCGAGTATGCGTCGGGCATTGCGCGTATTACCCGTTATGTGTTGGTCCCGGGATTTATGGCTTTGTGCCTTTTGTTTGTTGCCCTGCGGGTCAAAGGCGATACCAGGCTTGTTGTCGGCATATGCGCAAGCTCGCTGTTTGCGACATTGTTCGCGTTTGAGGCCTATCTGACAGTCAAGTCTCTGCCCGCGCGTCTTGGTATGTTCGGCGTCGTAAGTGAGACGACCGAGACCGGGCAATTCCGACAAAATATACCGCCAGCCTATACAATCAAACGTTTGAACAATGAAAAAGACATCCAAACGCTTGATACCGCCATGCTCTCACCTTTGACCGAGGGTGACATCTTTCTGTGTTCACTGAATGGCCAGCCGGTTTCTTATCAGCCTGACCGGTACGGGTTCCGAAACCCCGATACTGTGCACGACGGAGATATCGATGTCATGTTGCTGGGTGACTCGTTTGCCGAAGGATTCTGCCTTGAAGATGGGCACGATCTGGCGAGTCAATTACGCAAAGATATCCCGCAATTGATGAATACAGGCCACCGGGGCGCCGGGCCATTGTTCGAGTTGGCGGTGCTTGGCCGGTATGGGCCTTATTTCAAGCCGGATGTGACGGTCATGGCCTTCTTCGCAGGCAATGACTGGAAGAACCTGCAGCGCGAAGAAGAGATGCCCTGGCTAGCGCCTGCGCTAGAGCCTGGAACGGATTTTGGCGTCATCGCGCACTCTGAGGCGCAGATAGAGGCAGCCAGACAGCACATGGATCAATGGTGGGGTGGAACCACCCTGTCCTGGCGGGACTATCTTCGAAAGCAGCGCGTATTCCGGAACTTCTTCGCCCTGCAAAAAACGACCGAAGTGATGGGGCTTCACTATCCCAAAGCCGCCGAACCGAACCCGGTTTATGGTCAGGTCCTGAAACGGGCGGCTGAGATGGTAGAACAATGGGATGGAGAGCTGGTGGTCGTCTACATTCCTACAATCAGCCGCTTTGTGGGCATGTTGCCACAGGATTTTGTACACGATCCCTTGCGCAACATGGTTCGGGACGCAGCGACCCAGGCTGATCTTCAGATGATCGATCTGACTGAGGTGTTCGAAGCCGCTGACGAACCCCGCTTGATGTATGCCGCAGATGCCCATTTTAATGAAAAAGGCGCGACCGTAGCCGCCGAAACCATTGTGCAATCCTTGCGTCAGCGCGGATTGCTCAATTGATTTCTGGGATTCATTGACCTTCGCAGGGACAGGATCAGTTTGTGCCGGTCAGATTTCCTTGTACGATCCAAACAGGTTGAATGCCGATGGAACGACCACAAGAATCCAACCGCAAGAGTGCAGGCAGAAGAAGTTCATGAGTATTCAGACGATCGCCGTTCTGTCCGACATTCACGGGAACGCAGATGCACTGGTTGCAGCGATTGCGCAGGTGAAGTTGATCAACCCTGAACTTGTGGTCGTGCTTGGAGATTTGTTGACCTATGGGGTTCAGCCACGAGAGGTTCTGGACGCTGTCGATCAGCTGAAATCCGAACAGAATTGTGTTTTTATCTGCGGCAATCACGATCAGTTCTATTTCGATCTGGATCGCGGCAATTCAGCATTTTACGATAATATCCCGGATTTCGTGCTGGAATCTGTCCATTGGACACATGCCAAGGTCGCTGATCTGCCGCCGCTATGGGAACGCTATCCGTGGTGCACACGATATGAATTTGGTCCGATCCTGTTTTCCCATGCCAACCCGTATGAATATGGCGACTGGTCTTATGTGTCGAAACCTGAGCAGTGGGCTCCTGCTGCACAGAACTTACGCGACAATGGGTTCAGTATTGGGGTTTTTGGCCATTCTCATCGTTCCTTTGCTGTGATTGTCGATGCAGAGGGTCGGGCCGAGAGTGTTGAAACCGATGCCTGGCTGAAGCCGGCCGCGGGCGAAGTTCTCTTGGTGAACCCGGGTACAGTCGGACAACCAAGAGGAACGGGTTTTACCTATCTCACAATCCAGCTTGATGGGTCCGAGGTGAAAGTGAGCCTTCCAAACATCGACTTTGATCGGGCAAAGTTCTGTCGTGAGATTGCTGCGACGGACCTGAGTAAGGCCACCAAAGACAAACTTGTTTCGTTTATGGAGAAGTGAATTGATCACGGTATTGGTTACAGGCGCTGGCGGAGGTGTCGGTCAGGGGATCATCAAATCGCTGCGGCTTATAACAGACCTTCCGATCCGCATCCTTGGCGCTGATATGGCGGCACAATCTGCAGGTCTCTACGCCTGCGACAAGGTATTTCTGGTCGAGGGTTGCCGGTCGCCGCGATACCTGGAATCGCTGGCGCGCATCTTCGAAGCTGAAAGCGTCGACTACTACATCCCGGGTACTGATATCGAACTCGCATTGTGTGCGGAAAAACGCGAGGAGATCGCGCAACGCTTTGGGACGCGGGTTGTGGTCAATCCGTTGAATGCGGTTCAGATCGCTGATGACAAGGCGCTGACTTCGGCGTTTCTCAAAGAAAACGGGTTGCCTTATCCAAGGACCTGGCCATTGGTCGACGCGCTGAAAATTGGCGATCTGCCTTTTCCAGTCATTGCGAAACCCGCCGTCGGGTTTCGATCCATTGGTGTTGAGCGCGCAAACAGCCGAGAAGAGCTTGCCGCCTATCCCGGGGATCATTCACAGATCATCGTGCAGGAACTGATCGGTGACGATACCCGAGAATTCACCTGCACCATCGTTGGGGTCAACGGCAAGCTTTCACCCGTTCTGGCGCTGCGGCGTATATTGCGGTCCGGCGATACCTATCGCGCATTCCCCGAACAAAATGCCGAGGTCGAGGCCTATGTGACAGCGATTGCCAAAAAGCTGGGCGTTGAGGGGGCCTGCAATTTTCAACTGCGACTGGATCACGACGGTGTCCCAAAGGTCTTTGAAATCAACGCACGTTTCTCGGGTACAACACCATTCTGTTCGCAGCTCGGTTTCAATCCGGTCGAGTTTTACATCAAACACGATCAGGGGATGCCTTATTTGCCTGAGATTGCTTGGGACAGCGCAGTTCTGAGGTATTGGAGCGAGCTGGTGTTGCCCACTGCAGCGCTGAACCACTTGGAAAATACTGGTGAGTTGATCCCGGATCCCGGCACGCAATTCAGCCTCTATGGTCGCAGATCATGAAGGTTGCACTGACAGGTGCAACCGGTCTGCTGGGTCGGCATCTCTGCGCTTTGCTTACGGATCGCGGGGTGCCGTTTGTTGCGATTGACCGTCAAAAATGGAATTTGAGCGAATGGAATGATACCGCCCGCTTTGACGCAATCACCGAAGGGGCAGATATTTTCATCCATTGCGCGGCAAAAATACCGACAGGTGTTGAAGCAGATGCCTCGTCGTCTTTGCGCGACCTTTACGACATAAATGTCAGAGCAGTTCTGAACCTGGCTCAATGGGCGGCAGGGCGGAATGTACACCTGATATTTATCTCAAGCGGTTCGGTCTACCGGGACCCACACACGGCGGTCATTCGCGAAGATGCTGCAACAGGCCCAGGTCCGATTGGCGGATCATACGCCGCTTCCAAACGGATGGCTGAAAGCGTAATCGCCGAGTGTGCTGAAACAGATGGATTGAAGGCCACCATCTTGCGCCCGTCATCGCTTTATGGATTTGGACTGCCCGAAGACAAGTTTCTGATCCGGATGTTGCAGTCGGCAAGGGCCGGGCACGGGATCGAGGTCAGCGGCCCCGAGAACAGGATAGATTTCGTTCATGCCCACGACCTGAGCCGGGCGGCATTGATGGCAGCTGAAACGGGCGCAACAGGGGTTTTCAACATCGCAGGGTCCGGGCCCGTTCGACTTGCTGAACTTGGTCAGGTGATCGCCGCTTTTGGACCAGCGGGTCCGGTGGATTTGTCGATCCATCCGGATCATGAACCACCCTTCACGCGCTTTGCTCTGGACAATTCTGCAGCAGCGAATGCGTTTGGCTACGTGCCACTCATATCATTGCCAACCGGGTTGGCGATGACACTGGAGCAGCAAGTCATGCCTCCTGCAGTCTGATAAGGCTCAGGGGCAACTCACCGCATCGGGCGCGTGTTGCATGCGATTGACAAAGCTGTCTTCGATCTCAAACGCTCCGATGCCATTTTCCTCGAGAAATTTTGCAACCGCTGAGGCGACCACATAGTTCCCGACTTCCTGCAGGTGATGATCCGGGCTGCCGAACAGGTCAACGGTCGGAACCTGCAACTGATCTGACATGGTTTCCAGTCCGGGTTTCAGGTCAAGCCAGATGAAGCCTTCGTCGCCAGCAGATTGCTCAATCAGGGCTCGAACCGCATCGCTGTAGCCAACTGGATCGGAGCGGAATGTTACATAGCCTTCATCCACGAACTCCGAGACGCTGGGCAGGGAAACCACAACCAGTCGGGCGCCCTTGTCGGTCACGGCCTGATTGAGCGTATGCAGAGATTCCAGGAACAGGTTTGTCTCATCCTCTGTTGGTTCAGACGGATAGAGGTCGCGGTTGGTCAGCATGGATTTCAAACGTATGACCAGCTTGCCGACATGGAAAGTCGCGATCTTGGTCTTGAGTTGCTGGCTGACAGTCTGTTTCTGACCGAAGGGGGTCGGGTTTTCCTGCCATTTTCTGAACGTGACGTTGTCGGTCAGATCATTGCTGTTGAAGACGAACATCAGCACGGTGTCGTGCGGGAACACATCCTTAAATTCACGATAGGTCAGATCATGTTGCAAAGTGCCATGACCGCCCGTGCCCAGGTTGATGTAATGCGCGTCCTCGGACCAGCGCGTCAGGAGTGCTGGAATGGTTTCTGTTTCGTCGGACAATGTGCCACGAATGAAGGAGTCACCCAGAACCAGTATGCGCCCTTTGTCGCCCCCTGGCTCGGTCGTTCCCCGGAAGCCATGTTCATTATATTTGTGATACGAGACGATATCGTTGCGAAACTCGAAATACGATTGCAGCGGGTTTTCGCGTGAATAGACAGTGTCATGCCGACGCAGCCGGTCGGGGCCCCCCTCGCAGAAATGGACGCCCTGATGTTGTAGTGTGACATTTGCAATCTTTGGGCTCGAATGAGGTTCCAGATTCAAAGGATCGAATACGCGCAGAAGAACCTCGACACAGGCCAATGTGATCAGGCAACTGAGAGCGATTAAAAGGAAATTCTTGAGCACTTTGAACTTACCTCTGACCTTTGCGTCACCAAGCAAACAAGTTACGGGCTACGTTGTCGAAACCGCAGGGGTCCAGCTTCTTTGAGACAACGAATGTTGGTTTGACCGGATGTCCGGCACATGCGGTAGTAGGCAGACGTCGCACTTCGGATGATTTGGGTCGGATCATTGCATCCATCTCCGGTGCCAGAAACTGTAAGCCAGAACGAACCAGAGATGCGGCCCCCAGTTCCGGCTACCATCAAGATGTTCACGCCAGCGCCGTTGCAGAAGCGCCGGATCGAAGATCTCGCAAACCGCGCTGTCACCTGAAAAAACGCCTTGGGCTACTTCCTTCAACGGTCCGCGCAGCCATTCGTTCATAGGAACGCCAAATCCCTGTTTGGGCCTGTCGTAGAGGCTCTTGGGTATGCGTTTGTCAACAAGTTGGCGCAACGCGACTTTACCCACCTTGCCATTGTATCGAAGTGTGTTCGGCGACCGCCAGGCGGCGGCGACAACGCGGTCATCCAACAGCGGTGCCCGCACCTCAAGGCCAACAGACATGGAGGCCCGATCAACTTTGACCAGGATACCTTCGGGCAGGTAGATACTGGAATCCAGCATCATCATGGTGTCTGTATCGCTTAGCCCATTCGGAAGATCACGGGCCTGGTATACGCCCGTGTCATTCACTTGGGCACGCAGAGCGGCAGAAGGTTCCCAAAGACTAAACATCGAGTTGTATCTGCTGCGCAGATTCGGATGACGAACGATGTCAGCCACCTTTGACAGGCGGTCAGGTGTCATCTGCTCTCGTATGGAGCCGGGCAGGGCGGGGCGCAGCACGGACATAATCGCCTTGCTGACGCCTCCCGGCGCCGAGGCAATGGCCGCTGCGGCGGGTCGGGGCAGTTTTTGCGCCAGCTTCTGCATCGCCAACATACGGGCATAGCGTTCGTACCCGCCAAATGACTCGTCGCCACCATCACCCGACAGAACGACCTTGAGTTGTCGCTGCGCAAGCTGTGAAACCAATAAGGTCGGGATCGCTGATGGATCGGCAAAAGGTTCATCATAGACCGCTGGCAAACTGTCGAGCAGATCAAACGCCATGCGGGGAGTGGCTGTCACCTCGTGGTGATTGGTGCCCAGATATGAGGCTATTGCCGCGGCGTGATCCGCTTCGTTCAGGTCCTTGTCTTCAAAGCGGACGGTGAAGCTTGTGACCTTGGACGGGGCTTGCTCCTGCATGATCGCAGTGATCAGTGTGGAATCGATGCCCCCCGACAGGAACGTACCGACCGGGACATCGGCGACCATGCGGTCTTGCACTGCACGGCCAAGCTCGGCCTCGATTGCCTTTAACGCATGGTTTTCGTTTTCGTAGGGCTCTGCCAGACCTTCGGCAGCACATTGGCGAATATCCCAAAAACTCTCGATACGCTCGGACAAAGCGTCTGCTGAGGTTGGTGGCGTATCCAATTGCACCTCGACCAAGGTTCCGGCGGGCAACTTGATGACATCACGGTAAATCGACAGAGGCGCAGGAATAAAACCATAGCGGACATATTGCGCCTCCGCGCGCGGGCAGGCGGCAGGTGCGCCGAACTCCGGATGCGCCCGCAACGCTTTCAGTTCGGATCCGAACAGTAGCTTGCCAGATTTGAGGCCAATGTAGAGCGGCTTTTTCCCCAGTCGGTCACGAGCAAAAACCACGCGGTTCTGTTTGCGATCATAAACAGCAAAGGCAAACATGCCGTGCGAAAGCTCTAGTGCCTTATGTACACCCCACAAATCCATCGCGGCGAGCAAAACTTCGGTATCCGAAGTTCCCCGC